>JAFYNZ010000040.1 GCA_017547845.1 Muribaculaceae bacterium | reverse complement strand
TGTGTGCTCTATGTTTTTAATCGGCATCTTTTCGCCTTTAACTCAGTCGTATAGCTCGCTATACTCCTTGCGTTAAAAACAAAAATCTGCTCGCCTAAAAATCATAAATCATCACAAAGCAATTTATAGAAGCTCCCTTAAACCATAAACCTCACCCCCTCTGCTATCCACCCTCTGCTATCCACCCTCGCTGTCCACCATCGTTGTCCCTTACTGCACTCATTGTCCTCACCCCTACGGAGGGACACGACATTCAGCCCTTGTTGTCCCTTTGTTGTCCACGATTGCACTCGCTGTCTATACCCCTACGGAGGGACACTCCATCACCCATCTAAACCGCGATGTGGAGTCTATTGTCCCCTCTGCTGTCCCTTGCTATCCTCATTGTCCATACCCTCGGGGAGGGACACTCCATCGCTCTATCAAACACTAAACGTTACCGAGGCTTTGCCCATTAAACACTAAACACTAAACACTAAACATCAAACACTAAACCTATATAAAACAACTATGCCCGATCTTCACAGACCAGGCACAGTCGAATTTATTATGAATTGCTTATGTATATATCTATCTTTTATTGTTGAGTGAGATAGTTTCTATCTGCTTTGAGTGTCTGTGGGTCGATGGTGACTTGCAGACACTTTAGTTGAGGTTATTTCACTCTGACTTTGAGTGTCTGTGAGCCGATAGTGACTGCGTAGACGCCTGCTTCAACGCTGATCTCTCTTGTCTCTACTGCTGCAGCGAAGACTGTCTTACCGTCGGCTGAGTAGATTCTGACGAGTTGACCACCGGCGTTCTCGATGCGGATTTGACCGTTGCCGGCGATGACACGGATGTCGTCGGTCGCAAGGCCACCCACCGATGCAGGGTTGATAACTACCTCGTTGGAGTAAGCAGACTCACCCTTGTCGTAGACTACGGTCACTTTGTAGGCGTAGCGAGCTGTAGGGTCTTCTACGGTGTCGATGTAGAAGTTTTCGACGATAGGCTCGGCTGTGATTTTGACGCCATTGCGGTAGATGTTGTAGCCGATAAGGCCGAGTTCTTCTGCTTGTTCGGCTGCAGAGATGTATGTGATATCGTCGACCATAAGAGCGTAGGTGTCTTGTGAGTCGTGAACGATAGCGAAGTATTTAGCGCCTTCAGGGAGGTCGATGGTCACTTCTGTCCATGACAATGGAGCCTTAGAGACTGAAGTCACAATCTTAGAGAAGTTTTCTTTAGCCACACCTGTAGTAGAGTAGTAGACTGAGAATGACTCGAGGCCATAGGTGTCGGTCGGGCTCTTGACCATGAATGAGATGGTCTGTGCGTTGCCCGGGAGGAGTGGCGAGATGAGCCAGTGGTCGGTAGCAGGCACTGTTGGGTTTTCTGCGCTCAACGGACCGACTGCCCATGACACGAGCATTTGGTCGCCTGAGTATGCATCCCAATATTCGCCGCTAAGGCCGATTTCTGATGGGTTGAATACTTGGAACGCTGCGGGCTCGTTGATGTGAGGATATAGCACGTTGTTGATGCCATAAGTCATTGTGCCGTTGCCATCGTAGAGACTCCATTTACCGATGTTTTCGATGATGAATGACTCGTAGTCTTCCATGTCGTCTGTCACGCGGATACCGTCTTCGGCTGACACAGGGTCAGGCTCGCTCCAGTTGAGTTCTACTTCGTTGCCTACGGCCGATGCTGTGAGGTCGTCGACAGCAGGGTAGTCAGGCATGATGACGAATGCGAATTGGTCGGCCGAGCGGTTGTTGCTGAGGTCGAGGTCGGCTGCGTAGTTGATTACGGCGTGAAGTTTGGTCACTTCTTCGTTGTCGATAGTCGGTTGATAGTCGATTTCGACGATAGTGTAGTAGTCTGTAGTGAGGTCAGGACCAGCCACTGAAGCCACGAGGTTGTCGTCGCTGTAGAGGTCGACTGTGTAGCCTGATGCAGTGTTGCCACCGATGTTTTCTACGCCTACTTTGATGATGTTTTGCTTGCCTACTTGTACTCTGACAGGCACGTCAAATTTTGTCATGCGGAGGTCGTGCTCGATGACGTTGCGGACCTGAATGTTGTCGACGTGAGTGTAGTGAGGGTTAGGGTCGTCGCAGCGTCCGCGCAATGCGATGCGAATGCTTTCTTCGTCTTTGTATTTTTCGAGTCCGACGCTATGTTTGTACCATCCTGTGCCACCTTCGTTGAGGTTCATGTCGATCGCTGACACCTGTTCCCAAGCGCCACCGTTGGCTGATACTTCGACTTTGAGGCTACAATCTTGGCAGCCTTGGAGGAAGTAGTAGTAGAATTCAAGTGTCGGATGCTCTACGCCGCCCAGAGTGATGCGTGGCGACATGTAGCGTGCTTCGTAGCCTGGCGCGTTGGCAATGAATGATACCAAGCCGTTGTCGCCGTCTTGTGCGGCTACAGATGGATAGACGCCTGCCAATGTGGTGTACCATGCAGCATATGCACCACCTTCGATGCTTTCTACTGTCCAAGGATAATATGTCTCGTCTGCATTAGGGAATGATTCCTTGAATGGGAGTGTGTATGCGTCGCCGACAATTACGCGGTTGGCAGAAGCAGGAAGGCTTGTTCCGGCCGATGTCACAGCGTAGACGTAGTATGTGATGATGTCTTGAGCCTTGTCGATCATCGGAGTGTCGGTGTAGCTGAGTGAAGTGAGACCTTCTGCTACTAGTACGCCCTTGATGGTCTTGATGGTGTAGGTCATCGCATTTTGGTTGATGTAGCCACCATTAGCACCTGTCGTAGGGGCGTTCCATGTGATGAGTACGTCGTTGCCTTGTGTTGTCGCTGACACACCGGTAGGCGAGTTAGGCACGTCGTAACCTACGAAGACTTTAGTCTCTGCAGAGAAGCCTTCGTCGTGGGTGTTGAATGGCACTACCTTATACGTATTGAAACCGTGTGAAGGGTTTTCGTCGACATAAGTGACAGCATTGCCCATCTGTGGAGTTACGGTAGCAATCTTTTTGTCGCCACGATAGATGTCGACGCCGTCAAGTGCTGTCAATGCACCTCCGATGAGGTCTTTGTCAGGGGCAGTGAATGTGAGGGTAGCCTTGTATTCGCCGTTTTCGTCAGCCTTGGCAACGAGGTCGGTGATAGCAGCAGGAGCCGATGTAGATGGACCTTCGTTGACGAAGATGTCGTCTACGCCGAGGAAGTATTTGTCGGCGTCGCTACAACCGTGGATACCGAAATAGTAAACGCCATCGGCTGGAACGTGGAATTGGATGTTGAACTTGTGGCCGAATTCTTCGAGAGTAATGTCGGTCGGAGCGAGGAGTTGAGTAGTCATTGCTTCAGGATCAGGAGCTGTGCCGAATGATGCGCAGAGGCGTTCGACGTGTACGTAGTATTGTGTCTGTGCCTTGAAGCCGAATTCGTAGATTTTGCCTGCTTGGAGTTTGATACCCGGAGTAATCAACCAGTCGTCCATAGGGGTTTCCATGCCGAGGCTGTATTTACAGCGCACGTAGCAGATTTTTTCAATCCAGTTGGAACCTTCGTACCATTGCCATGTCTGGTCATCATCGTTGGCGTTTACGACAGTGAATGTATCGAGGTCGCTTGCAGAGTCGAATGTTTCGAGGTAAGGCACAGCGGTCATACCGAGCGCCACCTTATTAGATGTAGCAGTCTCACCCTTGAGTGTACCGCCGTATGCGATGACGTCGTAGTAGTATTTTACGATGTTGCCGTTGTCTTGTACTGTTTCGCTGAAAGATGTTTCGGTCAAGCCTTGAGCCACGATCACTTCGCCAGGATAGCGAACGACAGTGTAGTTGAGGTTGCCTTCGAGAGCGCCATCGTTGACTGTCGCAGATGGAGCATCCCATGTGAGGCTGAGGTCGAAGTTGCCTGCACCCTTACGGAGGCGGATATTTTCGACAGCCTTAGGCACGTCAGCGCCGACCCATTTTTGGATAGATGTCTTGACGCCATCGCCGGCATCGTTTGAAGCGTAGACTGTGAATTCACACATTCTTGGAGCGTTGTCGATTTCGACAGGTACTTCGACTTCCATGCCTGTAAAGCCATAACCACGAGCGTAGATTTCGTCGTCGAGGTAGACAGTGTAGTCGAGCAAGCTTTCCATAGGAGTGCCTGCGTAAGTAACGGTAGGCATAGTGAATGTGAGAGTACCTTCGTGAGATGTGCCTTCGAAATTAGCAGTGAGGTTGGTCACCCAGTCAGGAGCGCCGTCTTCTGCGAGAGGGTCGCGGATTACAGCACCGACCACTTCTTCGTAGTTGGCCATTTCGCACACTTCAGTGAGGGCAGCTGTCTTAAGGTCGACAGTGTAGAGGTGGGCAGTGTTGTCTTCCGGATATGCAAACCAGTAGAATACGCCTGTGCGGTGGTCGATAACGCCTGAGCCGAGGTAGTAAGGAGTGACACCGGTGTTGCCGATAGTAGTGAGATTACCGGTCGCTTTATCTACCTTGTAGAGGTTACCACTATTACCGATAGCGTAGATTTCGCCTTGCTTATTGGCAGCGACAGCCTTCATAGGCTCAGCCAAAGGAGCGATGATGGTGCGAGTAGCAGTAGCGAGGTCGAATGTTGCCCAGACGCATTGAGTCATGTCGTCGCTGAAGAAGCAACCATAGACTTTCTTGGTTACAGGGTCGTAGGTCATGTCATTAGAGACGTGGTTGACTTCCGATTCTACGATGCTGAGTTCTTCCCAAGTCGTAGCATCGTATTGGTAGAGACGAGTCAGATAGTAGTCGCCTGTGATGGTGTAGTACTTGAATACATAGTAGCTGTCGCCGACGAGTACACCGCCACCGTTGGCACACATGTTCTTGTCCAACGCAAGTTCGGTCATTGCGTTGTCAGAAGCAGGCTTCATGGAGTAGATACCATACTTGACAGCAGGGTAGCCATATTCGTCGCTGCCCCAGTTGGTAGCGTTGATGACCGTACCGATGATTTCGCACTCAGCAGCCACTCTCGCTTGAGGAATGAAACGAGCGATAGGATCAGGATTCATCGATTGACGATAGTTGAGGAACGACTTGCTGTGACGCAATTGTTCACGCATCTGTTGCTGTCTGAACAGATTTCTTTCACCGGCTTTAGCCTGGTCTTTGTGGACTGTCGTGTAGACACTCTTTCTGACCGGCTGTTCGTCGGCATTTGCATAAGGAGCTGTCGCCAACAATGCTGTCGCCAACGTGCATACTCCCATTGCCAATGAGATTAAAAATTTCTTCATAGATCGTTTTTATTTATGGTTATTGTTTTTCTTGATTACAGTCTTTATAGTGGCTATAGTGATTATAGTCTTTATAGTCTCTTCGCTATTTCCCTCTACCTAGGGACAGTGTCGTGGGACAAGAGTCTGGGACAAAATTCTGGGACAAAAGCTCTTGCCTTTAGGGCCTTTTCGTCCTGCTGTCCTTTATCTCACCATCACCTTCAGCGCCTTGCCTTCAACGCAGACGATGTAGACGCCACCTTGAGCCACAACCACCGATGCTTCTGCAACTTGGGTGTCAAATCGTGCGATGAGTCGGCCTTCGATGTCGAAGATGCTTACCATGCCTAGAGCCTCGTCGCCACAGATGCTGATGATGCCGTCGGCCGATGAGATGCGCAATGCAGAGCTGCCTATCGTTTGGACTGATGCGTCGGCAAGCGTGTGGACACGCACCTCGTTGGAGAGCAATGAGCGAAGTTGACCGTCGGAAGCGAATACTGTGTAGTAGTAGTCTTGGTCCATCTCTAGACCAGCCACCTCTGCAGTGAGTGCTGATGCCATGTCTTTGCCGTCGAAGTCTCCGAAATAGCGTGGGATTACCTCGCCACCGTGGTTGATGCAGAAGTCGTCGAGAGCAAGCGAGCCGTTGCTGTTTTTGATAAACTCGAGCTTGATGGCATGGCAGTCGGAGCCGTAGTGGCTAAACAACTTGCCTTCCTCTACGCTATATGTCACGCCACCTTCGTCGGTCGATACCGAGATGCGGTCGTATTCTTTCCATTGATTGTCGTGGTAGACATGGATAGCGATATAGTTTTCTTCGCTCTTGCCTACACCGCGATGCCAGAAGCTGAATGAGCGAATGTCGTCGGCAAATTTTGGCGACTCGATGTATACGCGGTCGTTGGTCATTCTCAATGATGGGACAGCTGCGCCTGAGTACGCTTCGTTGGCATATGTGGCCGATGATGTAGTGACGAAGCCTTCAGGGAGAGCCTTGATGCCGTCGGTGAAGTCTGCTACAGATGCTTCTGCTTGGCCACGATCCTTGTTGTAGACGTTCAGATAGTAGGTCTGTGCCTTGTCGAGTGTTTCCCAGTTGGCGATGAACGATGTCTCACCCACTTCGGTCGCTTCCAAAGCCACAGGGATGTACATGTCGAATGTTGGCTCAAGCGTTGTGAACACTACTGCCTCACACGGCTCGTTTTCTTGGAACTTGTTGTAGGCGATGACGCTTACCGAGTAGTCGGTGCTTGGTCGCAAGTCGCTTAACACTACTGAGTTGGCATCTGCGACATCCATCTTTTCGTAACCTTCTACAGCGATGTTGCCTTCAGCAGTCACCTCTTGCAAGCAGAGATAGTAGCCGTCGGCAATGTCGATAGACTTCCATTCGACTTTGGCAGAGACAGGGGTGATGTCGCTGACTGTCAAGCCTTCGACCTTGTCCATAGGGATGCCGCCACTGATCTGGAAATAGATGACACCATCGACCTCGCGAATGTCGGTGATAGGCTTGTTCATATATTCGAAATCCCAAGAGATGCTCGAAGGACGAGTCTCGTCGGTAAACGATGTGATGCCGTAAGTGCCCGGGAATGTGTCGCCGTCACGAGTATCTTCTGTCAAGATGTTGTCGGCCTCTTCGATGTCGATGTGTTGGTGAGAAGGGTTGTCGTTAGGCTGATTGTGGTACCACACGTTGGCATCGTAGTCGATGTGCCAGATGAGCATACCATGGCCCGGGATATATGCATCCCAATCCTTTAGTTGACGGTTTTCGAGCAAGAAATACTCGTCGGGATTGCTTGTGCGGAGGATGTAGCCGCTGTTGCAGTCGCCGATAGGTAGCAACTCATGTTGAGCAGGCTCGCCGATTTCGATAGGTGCTGTCCAGCCCAATGCGTAACGCTGATAGAGTGTGTAGGATGCCGGTGTCTTGCTGTCATTGTTGTAGCAGCCGTAGCAGAGGGTAGAGTAGTTGCCCGGTACGAACGATGATGTGTAACTTGTAGAGTATTCGTCGCAAAGGCCGAGCACGTGAGAGAACTCGTGGCAGAATGTGCCGATACCCTCAATCTTGCCTTGGTAAATCTCGTTGGAGCAAGCATAGTGGTTGAGCACAAGGCCGTCAAACTCAAAGCGCTTGCCGAGTACGTCATAGATATCCCATGAGTGAGGCCATACGGTATTGCTGTCGCCACCACTCGCTTCGCCTTGACCGGCATAGAAGACATAGACGTTGTCGATATATCCGTCGCTGTTGTTGTCGTAGATGGTGAAGTCGATCTCTTCGTCAAGAAGTTGACACGCTTCGATAATCATCTCTTCAGGACGCGCGTCGCCATAGGCTGTGTTGCCACCGTAGTAGGACACTTCGTGACCGAGTGTCACAGGGCCGTAAACGTCAAACGTCGGCTTGAACTGGCCGTCGGAGACGTGTTCGAAATATTCTCGTGCACTACCCGTCGCATTGTCGCGGTTGTAGCCCTCTTGATTCATCATATTGAAGAACGCTTCTTGAGGGTTGCTGACTGTGAATTTGCTGTCGGTGTATTCCACAAGGATCACCAACGCATGTTGCTCACCGAATGTAGGGTATTTAGCGCGTTGCGGTTGAGGCGTATGCTTCGCTGCAGCGTTATGCTTGCGGTCGTGGTTGAGAGCCGTAACTATCAGTTGACGATCAAGACCGGCGACAAAAGCTGCCTCTTGGCTGTCACGACTTTCGATGTTGCTCACACGGATGTCGGAACTCTCGATGCGACCTTGCTCAGAGAGTGTGCCGTAGTAGAAGAAGCCGTCGGCCGCCTCAATCACAGGGTAGCCGTCAAGGCTGAAATATTGATGATGAGCCTCGTCGCCTCGAAGATTGAGCGACAATGTTGTGCCGTTAGGAAGCTCTTTTTCGATAACGCCCGGTCTTGCAGGGGCTGCCATTGCCACACCGCCACAAAGAGCGACTGTCAATGCTAATGTTAATCTTCTGAAATTAAACATATCTTCGGAATTAGAATTTTTGCAAATATAAAACTTTTTCGGTGTATTACCAAACGAGAATTAACTCATTTTCGCCGACTCGGTAATCTTATGTGATTCATATCACAAAAATCAGCGACTTAGACCTTTGGGACAAAGATCTGGGACAAAGATTTGGGACAAAAGCTCTTGCCTTTAGGGCCTTTTAGCCCTTTGATGCATTAGCCCCTTTCAGCCCTCCTTGGCCCTCACTCCGCTTCGCTCTGCTGACGATAGATGTTTTCTGCTATCTGCCAGTCAAGAGGCGTGTCGAGGTCAACGGATCGAGATGCAGGCATTTCTGCCATTCTGCGACGTCGGAATTGACCCAACGAGCAGCGTTTGAGGCTCTCGATGTTGATGACATAGACAGCACCGTTGTATTCCCACACTTTGGGCACATCTTGACGACGAGTGTAGAGCCCGTCTCCCTTTGAGATGCATAGAAAACCCTCGTCGTCGAGTTCGTAGGCGTTATAGTAGGGGTTGGTCGACGCTTCTTTGACGCTGACCACCATGTCGATGTCGGAAGTGTAGAGGTCCAAGCATGCCTTGACATCGTCGGCTGTGCGTAGTGGTGAGGTCGGTTGCAGTAGCACCATGCGGTCGTAGTGTCGGCCCATCTGCTCGTAGAATCCGACGGCGTGGAGTAGCACCTCATAAGTGCCGGCCGTGTCGGATGCCAATTCGTCGGGACGGATAAACGGCACTTTTAGTCCGTAGTCCTCAGCGACGCTGATGATTTCCTGCGAGTCGGTAGTCAGGCAGATGTCGTCATCAGCTGCGAAATGGCGTGCGCAATCGATTGAGTGACAGATGAGTGGCTTGCCTGCAAAGTCCTTGATGTTCTTGCCCGGTATCCCTTTGCTGCCTCCTCGTGCCGGAATGACAAAGAGTGTCGAAAGTCGCTCATTCGAAGTGTTTTCTGTCGTTGATTTACTACTCTGCTGACATCTCTTTGCGGCCTCTTTATGAGGAAGGTCGTAGAAGCGTTTGAGTGCGTTTTGACGCCATGGATACGCCATGATAGCGTCGGTCATCAACTGTAGTGTGTCGGTTTTGGCGTAAGGGTTGTCTTTGCGAGCGGCGATGGTGCGTATACGCTCAGATGTGACCTCTTGCAGACCGGCTACAATTTCGTCGACTGATGCTCCGCAGTGCACCACGCTTTTAGCCGCAGTGCGTCCTTGCTGACGGATGCCGATGTCGAGTGTCGGTATGCCCGCCGATGGCACTTCCACCAATCCACTTGAGGAGTTGCCCACTACGGCACTCACATATTGCAATGCCGATAGGTATCTCACTCTGCCCAGCGACGGAACGACGCAGACGCGTTGCTGACGAGCCTGTCGGTAACGCTCTATCATCTCTATAAGTGGCTGAGCATCAGTGTCATTGTTGGGGTGGGTGAATAGTATCTTGTAGTCAGGCAGACTATCGAGTGCATCAAGCAAGTTTTGCATCTGCTCTTGAGGTGAAATCTTCTCCAGTGTGGCAGGGTGGAGGGTAACAAGTAGTGATTTGTCACCCAACTTGAAACCTATCGACTCTTCCAATTGCTCTTTGCTCCATAACTCCACCGACTGCAGGTTGTAGACGCCGATTGCACCGGTGTTGATGACTCTTTCGGGACTCTCTCCGAGTTGAATCACTCGTTGTCGATATTCCTCAGTCTCAGTGAGATGCAGTGTCGACAACTTAGAGATGGCGTGACGGAATGCGTCGTCAAACGCACCCTCCGATATCGCACCCCCGGCTATGTGGACAATCGGTGTGTGGGTAAGCACGGCAGCCGATGCCATGCCGAGCATTTCGTATCGGTCGCCCAAGATGATGATGCAGTCGGGCGAGAGGCGTTGCAATGCCTCAGCGCAACCTGTCAGCGACTGAGCCATGATGGAGGCTGTGTCGCCTGAGGTCGGGACAGAAGCGGCTATCTCAAATCCGTCGGCCACTATTTCTCTCCATGTCTGACCAAACTCGTCGGCAAAGTGCATATTGCCGGCGATGATATGCACCTCGGCATCATCTAGCTTTGACAATGCCTTGGCTATCGGACTGAGTAGTCCCCAGTCGGCGCGTGTTGTGGTGGCTATCGCTATCTTCAGCGGGTGATTGTTCATCATATCCTTAGAGTTCGATAAGTTGGTCATAATCAAAGTCTTTGGTCGCAGTGGTGCCGATGACGCTATCCCACATCATTGGCGAAATACCATCGCCCGGGCGTTTGACAGTGATGTTGTCTTCGGTCAATGTCTCACCTTTGCGGATAGCACGTGCAGCGACGATGCTCTTGCGTGCAATAGGTATGTTCTTGCGTTCGCTTTGGCTCACCTCCTTGCGTCCGTTGCCGAGTGCTTGCTCGATGTTGCGGATAGCCTTGACCATAGCCGCAAGGTCAGATGGTTCGAGCGAAGCCTTATGATCGGGACCCGGGAGATTGCGGTCGAGCGTGAAATGCTTCTCGATGACGCACGCTCCTTGAGCCACGGCAGCGATAGGCACCTCGATGCCCACTGTGTGGTCGCTATAGCCGACACGGATGCCGGTAGCCTCTTGGATGGCACGCATCGCCGAGAGATTGACATCGCAGAATGGGGTAGGATACTCTGTGTTGCAGTGAAGCAAGATGATATCCTCCTTGGTCAACTTCGACTCGGTAGGGTATTTCTTGCTTTGTCCTGTCAGAATCTCGACTGCATTGATGATTTCGTCGATGGTCGACATTCCTGTCGATAGAATGACAGGTATTCCGGCAGCGGCTATCTTGCGAAGGTAAGGGAGGTTGGTAATTTCCCCCGATGGCACCTTCATCCAGTCCTGTCCAAGCTCGCAGAGAAGGTCGATTGACACCAAGTCGAATGGCGTGCTCATAAATCCCACGCCTTCAGCCTCGCACAGCGCCTTCAACTCTGCGTAGTCCGACAGCGGCAGGTGGATAGCCTTGCACATCTCGAGTTGAGACTGCTCTTCGCCGGTCGTCTGCTTCTGATACTCAGCCTTTGGGGCGATTGAAGAGATGACCAATTCCGGCACTGCTGTCTGAAATTTCACATAGTCGACACCGGCTTTTTTAGCGGCTTTGACCATTTGGCGGGCACGTTCGATGCAACCGTTGTGGTTGACGCCCGCTTCTGCTATGATGATTACTTTATTTTCCATGAAACACTACCTCCTTGAAGTATCGTGTAATAAACAAATTATCTTTCCAATCCTTGCATTCTTCGACACCGATGCCTTTCGACTCCTTGAAGAGATACTCGCTTAGTGGTGCACCGGCATGCATTGAGCAGACCACTCCGCCACCGAGTCGAGGGTTAATCTCCATCAGCAGGTAGCGGTCGTTGTCAAGGTCGCGGATGAACTGTATGGTGATAGGGCCTCTGAATGGGATAGCCATTATGATGTCGCGACTTGACTCTATCAATTGCTCGATGCGACATGTGCGAGTCTGAGCCACTTCGCCTCCGACTACATCGATGCGTAGGCGTGGCACAATGTAGAGCGGTTCACCCGCTTGCGACACATAGCAGTCGACCGTGTACTCCTCGCGGTGGCCGATATACTCTTGGATGAGGTAGTCCTCAGGATGGGACAACTCACGCAGTTGCGACTCATTTTCAAGCACTGTGATGCCCTTGGATGCAGAGCCGAAACGAGGCTTGGCAATCGCAGGGTAACTGCACTGCTCGGTGTTGTAGGTAGTCGGGATAGCTATGCCTGCTTGGGCAAACATCTCTGCCGCCAATGCCTTGTCGTACATCGCCACGGCGATTTCCTCAGGACTGACAGGGATAAACACCTCCGGCAACTGTCGCTTGCACTCCGATGCGATAGAGATGGCGCCATCGACAAACGGCAAGACGATGTCTATGCGATGCTCGCGAATGGTCTGCACAAGATGATCGACCACATCGGCATCTTTCCAGCGTCGACCGATGACTATCTTGCCCACAGATGCGATAGGCACCTCGGCGTTAAGTTCGTAGCTGAATATCTCGACCTCGTAGCCCATGCGTCGGCCGTCGGCGATGAGATGCTCTGCAAGTGAGACACGACGTGCACCGCCAAGCATCAGTATGGCTATGCGTTTGCTCTGACTCATCGGTTGTAAATGTTTGATTTATATTTCTTTAGGTTTTCTGGGTTGGTAAACCATTGGATTGTCTCTGCAAGACCTTCGCGCAGGCTGAATTGTGGACGCCAGTCGGTCAGACCGGTAATCTTCTTGTTGCAACCATGCAGACGGAAGACTTCGCTCTTTGATGGGCGACAGCGTTCAGGGTCTTTTACCCAACTGATGTCGGCACCCATGATGTCGGCGATGAGGTTGAGCGTGTCCTGCATCGAAATTTCTGTGTCGGTAGCGATGTTGATCTCTTCACCTGCCACTCCTTCAGCGCGTGCGATGGCGAGGAAGCCACGGCATGTGTCCTTGACATAGTTGAAGTCGCGAGTAGGCGAGAGGTCGCCGACCTTAATCTCTTTCGCACCGTTGGCAATCTGCGAGATGATTGTCGGAATGATTGCTCGAGCCGATTGGCGAGGACCATAGGTGTTGAATGGTCGCACGATGGTCACCGGCAAGTCAAATGCGTTATAAAAACTCTTGGCGATAGCGTCGGCACCAATCTTGGTCGCTGAGTAGGGCGACTGTGGCTGACGAGGGTGGTTTTCGTCGATTGGGACATACTGGGCTGTGCCGTAAACCTCAGATGTTGAGGTTACAAGCAGTTTTCCTACGCCTAAGTCGCGTGCTGCTTGACACATGTTGAGCGTGCCCTTGATGTTGGTGTCGACATAGCTGTCGGGAGCGACATAACTATATGGAATCGCTATCAGAGCTGCAAGGTGGAAGACTGTGTCCATGCCCTTGGTGATGTGTCGACAATAGTCGGCGTCACGCACATCTCCGCACACCACCTCCAAATTTGGGTGACTGATGTCTTCAAGCCAACCCCAGTTGTTGAACGAGTTGTACTGACTTAATGCTCTGACGTTGTAGCCTTCAGAGAGCAATAGCTCTGTGAGGTGGGAGCCGATAAATCCGTCTGCTCCGGTGATTAAAACATTTTTCATATAGTCGTGTGTATTATTACCATTTTACGAAATAATATGTGATGAGCCCTTTCGATGCCGAGTCATATTGCAGTATCATCTCAGAGCCCTTGATTTTTATGATGTCTATCGTCGACTCTCTAAGCAAATAGGTCTCGGGGAGCGGAGCGTGTATCTTGTCGGGAAACGATATGTGCATCACGGTGTAGTCCTCGTCGACCTCCCAATTGCCGTAGGTGATAAACGACGATGTAGGATCAATCACTCGTGTCATGCTTATAGTCGACGACTGATACGACCAGAAGATATTGCCTTCATAGTCAGCGATTTCCTCTGAATTAATGGTCATACGCTCAAGTTTCCATTTGCCGAAGAATGGTCCGATGTCGCCATTGTTGTGGGTACAACCTGTCAGCAAGCAGATGCCGACAATCAATATGGCGTTGAGGCGTGCTATAGTCGATTTCATCTTATTTCTTTGATTTAAAAGTTAGGTCACCCTTATAGGTCAAACTGACGAGTGCTCCGACATTGTTGCCTATCAAGTTGCCGGCATCGAAGGCAATCTGTCCTTTCAAGTGAAGGTTGGGGTGATGGGGGAATGTGTAGTCGGCTTCGATCATCATCGATGTGTCGTGGCGTTTTTCAAGTGCCGGTATGAACGGAGTGCCCCACGACGTGCGATGTGAGAGTAGCACGCGATAGTCCAGATGCTCATTGACTTCGCCGTTGACTCCGAGGTGGAATCCGCGAATGCGATTATCGCGATAACGCATATAACCATCTGTGTTGTAGATGGTTGAGGTGATGAATGGAGAGCCGATGCTCATACCATAGTTGGTCCAGCCGTTATACATGTAGTTGTTATAATAGTCGTCGGCCCCTTGAGCGTGATTCTTGATTTCAGTGCCAGGGTGGTCGTTTTTGTTGTAGTGGACATGTCCGCTTTGGTTGGTGAAATCGATGTATTCAAGCACCACGCCACTGACCACACCGGGTTTCGGAGCCTTATATTCCAACCCCCACACGCCGTCAAATCCGTTGAGTTTGCCGATGCCCGAGCCATCTTCCCATAGCGAGTGCATGTAGCCTATCAACTGGGAGTTGTCGCGGAATCTATAGCGCAGACGAAGGTCCCAAGTGCCGATATGATTGCCCATGTAGTAGACTTGGTCACCCGCAACATCTCCCTTGCCCCATTGCGTAGGGAAGAAGATGTGGAAGAAGTCCAATGGCTTAATTTTGTGGGTGACAGGATCCCCATAAGGTTTGCCATCGATATACTTTTGGTATGTGCCACCGAATTGTGCGCCATGCTGCATACCGGCAATGACCGAAAACGGCATCTCAGGTTTTGATTGGAAATAGCAACGAGCATAGTGATACCACCAGTCGGTCGATATGAAATTGTTGTAGTAGTTGTAGTGATTTTCAATCCATTTTTTGTCAAGATTCTTGCCATAGGCCAATTCGCCTTGTATCTCTACCCATCCGTTGGTGAACGGAATGTCGACAAAGTCAAGAAATCCGGCTCTGATTTGAGGGATAGGTCGAGCATTGTTGCTCTCTGTCAAGTTGCCGCTGCTGAGTTGCATGTTGAAGATGCTTCGGTCGTTCTCCTTCATGCCGATGGTCAAGAAGACAGCACGATACTTGATGCTGCCCCACAATTGCTGAATCCAAGCGTAAGCAGGACGTTCTGCGTGGGTATAGTAGCTGTCGGTGCCGAGGTCGTAGCGGCTATAATCGGTCGCTTTCGACCAGTTGGCAATCACATCAACGCCAAATCCATACTCGAAGCGTTTGTCGGTCTTCAGTTCGCGATAAAGTTTGCCACGCTCCATGATGGTCATAGGCTGAGTGATTACACCGCCATTGTTGGACATGATGTAGTAAGGTGCAAAGTCGCCTGTTCCGAGGTTGACCGTAGTCGAAGCCTCCCAGTCGAGCGAGTATTCGGCTGATGCCGGTATGGTCGTGGCGACAATCATTGCCACCACCAAGCAGATTATATGTCGGAGTCTTTTATTTGCCATTGTAAGTCCCGATATGTCGTTCTTTTTTCTCTTCAAGGATTTCGTCGACAGCCAATAGGATGCCACTCTCTTCTACATCTCCAAACTCGCGATTGATGGCCGTGCCAAACATCTTCATCGTAGGCGACAGGCTCATATAGGCATTGACCAGCGGAGGAATGTTGGTGCCGTGGTTGCGAATCTCGTGGTTGAGTATCTTGTAGTCCTCCTTGAATGTAGTGCCGGTGAACATTTTCGACAGCTGTTTCTCGTCGGAGTTGGTCTTGAGTGGCTCAATAGGACGCACAAGACCTTCCTTGTCAGCGAAGTGCTTGTGAAGGAAGTAGAGCAGCATGTCGCGACTCTCCTCGTCGTAGTCGGGATACATCGTCACCTTGCCGAAAAGATACTTAATCTGTGGATAGACCACAGTAAGCGCACCCAGTCCGTCCCAGAGATTGTCGAGTGCATAGAGAGCCTTGGTGCCGGCTTTAGACGACTGATATTCAAGTGCGACAAACGAGCGACCGAGTTCCAATGTGTGAGGTAGGTAGTCGGATAAGAATGTGTCTGAGAAATGAAACATGTGAGATGTTGCAATCTGAGGCACGCCATTGTCATCGATGCAGATATCTTCACCCAAGATGAAGCGGTAGCCACCTATGATTTCTTGCGATTGAGGATTCCACACGATCAACTGGCGACATGGAGTCGGCATAGTGTCAAACTCGTCAATGTCGCACTCCTTGCCTGTACCCCCACCTGCTTCACGAAACGCAATCTCGCGTAGTCGACCTATCTCACGCATCGTGTGAGGTGAATTATGAGCATCGACGACATATATCTCATTGTCGCCTTTGTTGGTGCTACGCAAAAATCGCTCGCGGATTAATTCACCCATGATCAGCGACTTGTCTATTGGTTGTATGATATCGTTCATTGCAGAATATGTATCAAGATCGGGCTGAAAAATGCGTCTGTTATACTCGGTAGAGTCAATCGGAATGCGACTTTGGACATTGTTGATGTCAATCATGATGACGTAGAAGATACTGCCGACTTTGTCGAGGTTTCTTAGTCATCTTCGTCTTCCGACATCAGACCAATGTTGTCAAACGCACACTTCTATCCCAATCTAACTTATTATCCCACAAAATTAATCAAAATTGCCATAACTACAAAGCCAATCCCAAGATATTCTTCTATGCCGAGTCAAAGATGCTATTTCCCAATCACTTTTAACAATTAATTCCCCAAGAATATGACCGGGAACGATGGAATTTCATCAAGCCACTTGAGGGCTTCAATAGCGTCGGTTACTTAAGTAACCGTAAGCATAAATTACTCACTCCCATGGCTCAGCACAAAGTTGTTGTCTTGGCGATAAAGGACTTTCATGCCACTTGCATTCTTGGCTGCACTCGGCAAAAGCCAAGTAAACTTGCTTTTACGTTCACCGGCACAAGAATTCAGCCCACTCCAACGCAGTAGGCATAGCGTGCGAATTTCTGCCGACGAGTAATCATAGGCAAGCAGACCGAACAGGTATCGCAGCTGCTTATCATCGAGTTCGTGCTACCCACGAGGTACAATGAGATTGATTGTTTTCATAAAAAAGAATGTTACTATACCTCAAAGGTACGGTAACATTCTCTATGTGTAAAAGGCAAGAATTAGTCTGCTAATTCACATTGCATAACAGTAATTCCTAAGGCACATTCTATTTTTGCCATAGTTTCAAGTGAAAGGTTTTCACACCCTTTCAGAATTTTAGACACATATTGCTGACTGCAATCCATGCGCTCAGCAAGTTGTTTTTGAGTGATGCCGTCCGCTTCCATTTTATCAAGCATACGCATTGCGATATTTTGAGAATAGCGAAGCCATTCCTTGTTCGCTTTTCTCTTCTCAGCCTCCTCGCGCCATCTTGAAGGAGTGGCTGATTGATGTTGTCGAAGTCTGTTTAATGTATTATCCATATCCGTATGTTTTATAGTTCGCTAATATAATCGATAAAACCATCGTCGTCAACAATGCCCTCGTCAAGTAAGAAACGACGCACTTTTTCTATTTTATCAAGTTCGGCTTGAGTGTGTGGTCGTTCTTGCATTGTTGCAGTAAGTTTTATAGCACCACCTGTGATGATATACTTACCATCGGCAAGACGAATTGCATATATTCTTAACCAAGAATCATGGCGATTTGTTCTCTCTCCACGAGCTTTCATTTTCTCCAACATTTCAGCAATAGTACGATTATTGCTTAATGGGCGAAAAATCAAATCAAGGTTGGCTTCAGGCGAAATGTCAAGGATAACACCTTCAAGTATTTCGCTGTCATCAATAGTATCACTGATAGCTTGATTGATGTCA
Organism: Muribaculaceae bacterium; assembly: GCA_017547845.1. Classification (GTDB taxonomy): domain Bacteria; phylum Bacteroidota; class Bacteroidia; order Bacteroidales; family Muribaculaceae; genus Lepagella. Next base: position 18,485 of record JAFYNZ010000040.1, on the reverse strand, counting down.
GTGATTTTGAAATATGCACTGAGGTCGTTAATATTTTCTTTGAAAAAATTACGCAACCACATTACATCATTCCATTGATCAAACAAACGAAATAATTCATTATCGTTTGCTCCGTCATACCTCACTGCCCAAAGGCGACCATCACCGGTTATATCGTCAAAAGTCATATCTTTCTTATTTTGGGACAAAGATAAAACAAAAAATCGACATATACAACTTATAGGTTGTATTATTCAGAACCAATAGCCTTTTTGCTATAGGTCTTCAATTTTAAGAGATTGAATCGTATCACCGAGGCGAGTTCGTGCCAACCACGAGGCACAATGAGATTGATTGACATCACAAAAAGGCTCAAATCAAAAAGAATGTTGCCACACCACTCCGGCGCAGCAACATTCTCTATGCGTAAAAGACAAAGTTCGTTTAGAACTCAACACTGATTTTTAGGCGACCACCTAAACCACGTTCAACTACATCAAACAAAGTTTTTAGTGTTATATTTTCGCCATCAGTTTCAACCTTTGATATAAAGGTGCGTTTCTTATTGATACGTTTTGCCACTTCTTCCTGTGTGAGACTTTGTTGTTCTCTTGCAGAACGAAGTTTGAAACCAATACGTAACGCTTCAAGTTCGCGTTCAATTCTATCTCTTTCCGGAGTACCAACTTCGCCGTAATATTGCGTTTTAAGTTGGTCTAATGATTTAGTATTTTTCATTTATCTTCCTCCTTTTCTTTATAATATTCGTTCATCAATTTAACTGCTCGTTCAATTTCACCAGACGGTGTTTTTTGCGTTTTCTTTTGAAAGCCTGATAATAGTACAACAAATTTATTGCCGTCAAAGAAACAAAAAATTCTAAAAATGTTAGAACCAACTTGTACTCTGACTTCAAAAAGTCCGTTTGTTCCCTCAATAAATTTAAGATATTGAACAGGAACACGCTCAATCGTTTCGATAATGCTTAATATTTTGATTATCTTATCTCGAACTTTTTGATTTTGAGCAGCAAAAAATTCTTCAAAATAATGCTTATATGTTATGACTTCTCTGACTTTCATGCTGCAAAGGTAATTTATAAATTACATTTATGCAAGAAAAATAGCGATATTTTTCAGAACCAATAGCCTTTATTTTCTTTTTTGTTTTCAAACTTCGGTGGTGAAAATAGTTTTGCCGTGTCGGAGTTGTGCCACTCAGGATTGTTGCGAATGAAATTGACGATGTCTATCATCTTTCGTTGATTTATTGGCTTGTAGTGAAGTCATTGTGGCAAGGTTGCTCGTATGTGGCATCTCCTAAGTTTCGGCGCAACCTGCTATCATGAGGGTGTTTCAAAACATGGCATCTTCTATTTATATGTATACCCTTGTGAAAAATCATATCGAATTGATATACAATTATGCCGTTACTTCTTCACTGCCGACATGAGGCTTGTTGAGTCGTATATCGTCTGAGTTTACTTTTTTACTACAGACTCGTAGACCTTGAGCGTTTGCTCGGCAATTCTATCCCAATCATATTCCCCCAACTCATACTCGCGATGAGTCAAATGTTCGGAGTTGTGAATCTTCGTTTCTAATGCTTTTTTCAGGCTGTCGATGTCGTTAACCTTAAAGAAGTCAGACTTTTTGAGGACGTCCAAAGTGTTGGCTGGTATGTCGCTCACCAATACATCAATGTTGTAGCTCATCGCTTCCAATAACGAAATCGGAAGTCCTTCATGAGACGATGGAAGCACAAATAGGGCAGCGTTTGTCAAGATTTGATTTAATCGTTCTCCCTTAATGAAACCGGTCAATATGACATTGTTGTCCTTTGCGAGTTTTTTGAGAGAGAGGGAGTACTCGTCTTCGTGGTCGGCATCTCCGGCAATGACGAGCTGAAAATCTTTCGTATTGCTTTGGGTATAGGCTTCGATTAACTGGTGGAAGTTTTTCTCCTTGACGAAGCGACCGAGTGCGACAATGTATTTCTTGGGTTTAAGTCCAAACGACTCAATATAATCCGTGTTCTTGGATTTTATCGGAGGAGTTACACCATTGTAAATCAGCACTGTGTCGCGACGATTATATCTGTCTTCAAGGATTGATGCAATCACCTTTGAGATGACGATGACACGATCGCTGAATTTTGTGCCAAGGTATTCGCCGGTTTTTAATACGGCTTTAGCTAATTTGCCCCATTTGTCACGGTCGTAGTCGGGTCCGTGATTGGTGGTGACTACTTTCAACCCCAAAAGTTTGGCAAATGGTGTCATGATGGAAGGTCCGATTGCGTGAATGTGCACCACATCTGCGTTCAGACTCCGAGCCTTGATTATTGCCAAAAATGTGTGAATGATTGCCTCGATGCTTTTCTTTTTTGGAGCAAACACATCGAGCAATCTAATCCCTTTATACTCACCAAGTTTGTTGTCTTCTCTCACATAGCACGAACGTCGTATAATGGTGACGTCATGTCCCATTTTGACAATGCGTGGATATAACTCTTCGCAGTGTGTTTCGACACCACCAAGAATGTTAGGAATGCCACGTGTGCCTGTTACGACTATCTTCATGATTAAGAGAAACGAAACTGATGATTAATCGACTATTGATTATTTTTTTACTGAGGAGAGCAATTTCACCGGTTTGCCGAATATTGTGCGCACTTTGTTGTCGAGTACCCACATAGCCGGCTTATGGATATATTTCTTCATGACAGGTGAAGCTGTACCCACCATCCAACAGTTTTTTGGACATGTTCTTACAAGTTCTCTGACTTCGTCGGCCTCTTTGCTAAACCATATGTCTTCAAACTTTTCTGCCTTGCGTATGTTGCCCATGCTTTTTTTCCATTTAGACTCTTCAAGTCCATTGCAAGGGTATACCTCTCCCCAAGGGTCGATAAAGAAATTGACAGTGCCCGCTTCGCATGGCAAGAGGCGCTTGCCTCCATTGATATAATTGATGAGACCCATATTGAAATATGCTCTGAACCATGATTTCGGATGAGGCTCTCGGAGCTGCATTTCGATGAGTTTCATGAAGTTGCCTGTCACCTCATCTTTGTTGGTTATGACGTTGTCATATTTGTGGAAGTAGAACGAGTTATGGAAAGCAGCTGTGGCAAATTCCATGTCGAGCTCCTTAGCCAATTCGTAAAGTTCAAGCATATCGGCTGAGTTGTGGTTGCTGACAGTGATGCCAAAGCCGACATCTTTAATACCCATTTCTCTGAGTCGGCGAAGAGTGCGAACACCCTTTTCAAATCCACCTTCTCGTCCTCTGAGTTCATCGTTTTTGGCTTTCATGCCCTCAATGCTGAGTCGGATGCCGATGTTGGGGAAGTGTTTTGCGATATCGATAACTCGGTCTTCAAACCATCCCGATGTCGAAATAACAATGCGTGGAGACTTAGTGAACATCAGCTCTACTATTTCTCCAAGGTCTTCTCTGACGAATGGTTCTCCGCCTGTAATGTTGACGAATTTGAAGTTTGGAAGTATCTTCAAATCCTTGGCGGTGATCTCTTCTTCTTTCTTTGTCGGGTTTTGCCATATATTACACATTTGACACCTCATAGGGCATCTGTAGGTGGTAATAATGGATATATCTGTTGGAAGTTTGCTCATTGTTGGTGTTATTTTCTGCGAAGTTACACAATTTTTTGCAACTTTGTAGGGTTTTTGAGTGATAAATATCGGCCCTATCTGCTGACAATTTGTAAGTGAGGAGTTTTTCGAGGTGAAGTGTGATGAGATTTAAGTTATAAACTACGCTGAAATTTAATGAGTTAGCACCGGCATCATGCTTCGTAAGCTTCGAGGAGTTGTCGGTAGTGGGTTTCAGCTGAGAAACGCACCAACGACCGCTCTGAAATGTCGCGATTATTGTATTTGCTTCTGTCAAAACTTGTGAGCTTGTCAGCAAGGTCTTCGACATCGCCCGAAGGGTAGACTACGCCGCTTTCATTGTCGATGAGCTCGGGAATGCCTCCGATGTTTGCACCGATCACCGGAGTGCCGGCACATAGCGACTCTATCACTCCGAGAGGATTGTTTTCATAACACTCCGACGGCATGATTGATGCTTGTGAGTTCATCAGCAATTCTGCTGTCTTCTCGGCTGACAGATGGCCGAGGAAGTGTATGTTTTTGTTCTTGCGATATTTCTCTTTGAGTTCTTCAAGCAACGGTCCTCCACCGGCAATGTTGAGCACCACGTTGGCTTTGACAGCGGCTTTGATAAGTGTGCGCACCCCCTTTTCCTCCGACAATCGTCCGATATAGCAGAAGCTATGCTGTCGATCGCTCTTGACAGGAGTCGACTTAATCTTATCGTATTTAGATGGGTCAATGAAGTTGCAGACCACAGTCAATTTGCCCTCAGGAAGACCACCTTGTTGCATCTTGCGAGACATGAAAGCACTTGGAGCGATAAACTTATCGGTAAAACCGACCAAACGTTGGCGACTCCAATAGCGAGCTTCAACATCGGCTATAAAACTTTGCAAAGCACTGCCTTTCATACACTTGTGCTTGATGACTGCGATGTCTCCGTTGATACATTGCTCACAGTTTTTACCATCAGGAAGTCGGCATGAATATGAAGGGCACACGAGTTTGTAGTCATGCAGTGTCCACACCACTCTTGCACCATATTGATGGGCCAATTCGCCGACAACAGGTGAGAGGTAAGAGTGGATATTGTGCAAATGCACCACATCGGGCTTAAACTCGTGGAGCACTTTCTTGAATGAGTCAACGATGTCGCCTTTACCGAAAATACGCTTAAAGGCTGATATTTTACCCATTATCCCCGCAGAAAAGTTCACTTCCGGTGCGTATGAGTCGTTGAATGAGGTGTCGACGTTGTCAGGGTATGTCATAGCATAGATACGCACATCGTGGCCTTTTGATTCCAAAAGACGTTGAGTATTCATTGCGACGACACAATCGCCACCGCGAGGGTAAAAGAATTTGTTGACTATAAGAATTCTCATATATTATTGGCCTTATATATGAGAAACGCAGTCTGCGGTCAATTATTATAATTGCGGAGTTGTAAATTTTTCCGAGATGTTGTTCTGTTTGTGAGACTGAATTATTTAGGGGCGTGGCTTGACATTGCTTGTCGGTATAGGGCGACAAACTTATCTGCTGCTTTATCCCATGTGAGTGATGTGTCTATTTTATGCTTGGACTTGTCGCTGATTGAGGCAAGTTTCTGTCTGTCTTTAAGCATGTTATCGATGGCATTTGCCCATAGCGACGCATCTTTCTGCTTGATGATAATGCCGTCAGAGTGGTTGTCAATAAGCGTTTGCGACCCTGCAGTAGAGGTCGTGATGACAGGCAGGCCGAAATACATAGCCTCAAGTATCACCATGCCGAAGATTTCATAGTCTGATGCAAGAACAAAGGCTGATGACTGGCGGTAAAGCGATGGCAACTGGTTTTGTGCGAGTTTTCCGGTCAAGGTGCATCGTCTCTCAAGACCTTTTTGTTTTACGGCTTCTGCTGTCGCATCTTTAAGAGGTCCGTCGCCGACAATTACCAGATGACACGCTTGAGGTAGACGCTCAATGATATCGATTAGAAATAGAGGGTTTCGGCGTTGTTCAATGTTGCCAACATATAGCAATATGTCGGAGTCATTGTCGATTCTGAGACGGGCTTTCCAATCGTATTCCTCAGTGCATTCAAACTTGCTGATATCCAATCCGATAGGCGTTAGCATAGTCTGCTTGTCGGTGTAGTCTGCCGTGTAGTCTGCCGCCATCTTTGTTTTGCAACCGATAGCATCGCAGTTGGAAAGTATGTATTTACCAAGCGTGTGGTTGAATAGTTGCTCAAACTGCTTGAATATTGGTTTTTGCGTAGGACGATAACTGCCTTGAATCAAGCAAGTCGGTGTGTTGTGTTTCTTTGCCCAGCGTATTACGCGCCACGACATCAACATGCCGAATTCATGTATCTGCAGCACATCAGGCTCGAGTGAGTCAAGCAGAGTCTCAATATCGTCAAACCATGCAAGTGCTTGGTTCACAGCCTTAAATCTTCGCAAATAGATGCCGATTTCATATCCTTTGTAGTTGATTTTTAGCGACTTGTTTTCCGAAGCGGCAAAGACGAGTGAGACCTTGATGCCTTTCAGCGTCAAAGCCTTTGCCAAGCCGAGCTCTTGGCAATTGTAGGACTCGAAATTGATGATTGAGCCGCCTGTCCTAACTATAACGATATGTTTTCCAGTCATTACGTTATCGCTTTAGAAGGTTCCTAATGCGCTCTTGTCCGACAATCAGGGTGTAGAGTGATAGCATATGTCCTTTCGCAAACAGATAGAATCCAAGCTTGTGCTTTAGAGATAGGAGTTGCCAAGGATATTGATCAAAGATTGTCTTAAAGTAGGGTAGTTGAGATTGACTTTTCGCCCATTCTAATTTTGAGGACAATGGCATTGCTGAGATGAACACGTTTTTGAGGTGCACTCGAAGCACTTCAATACAAAATCCCATAGCGTAGAATTTTGCCGAATCCGAGAACCCGTCATTGCAAAATTTCTCGGTCATCAGTTTGCTTGTGGCAATGGTGCGTACGACATTGTCTAATTTTGGTGAGCGAGTGATTGAGTTGGGCGTAATGCGATAGTGGTATAGCGTATCGTAAGACTTCGCCAATCTGCTGACATGATTCAGACAGTCGTAGTTGAAAATGTAGTCTTCACTTATGATTTCTCGCTCGCTTAGGAAGCGTATATCGTTGTCTTTTATAATATTTGCCTTGATTATTAATCCCCAAGGTGAGCCGCCTAAATTGATGTCTTTGACACTTTTGTCCCAAGGACGAGAGAATGTCGACAACTGTATTTGTCGGATTTCAGAATTGCTTTCAAAGATCTCCAATCGACCGTCTTTGATGGTGTGGCTGAATTGTCCTACCTCTTTAAATGTGTTGTAGCTTAGGCGAATAGCATCTAGATTATGAGCTGTAATTGCATTAATAAGAGTTTCAAAAGCTGATGTCTCAAGATAGTCGTCTCCATCGGTGAATGTGATGTATTTTCCGTTAGCAATCTCGATGCCGGCATTTCGTGCCATACCTGCTCCTTGGTTCTTCTGATGTATGACTATGATACGATTATCTTTAGAAGCAAAGTCGTCGCAAATTTTAGCCGAACCATCGGTTGAACCATCGTCAACGAGGATTATCTCAATTTCTTTCAGTGTTTGATTTATGACTGAGTTGAGACACTCCTCAAGATAGTTCTTTATGTTGTAGACTGGGATTATAACGCTTAGGATTGGCTTCATGACATTTTGAGATTAATGTTTCTTTCCTATTTTAGAGACAATCATCGCCTTCAGAAAACTACGCTCTTGTCGATTGAGCCCGATGAGGTAGACCATAGCAGCCAACACAAGCATGGCTGTGAGTGAAGATAATGCCAACTGACTGAATCCATCTGTGTGAGCTGCTACAAGCATAGGCAGCGGAACTGATAGCGTGGTGACTATGATAGGCAAGACAAGTGTCCTGATGACATATTCCTTTATAGGCAGACCTATCTGGTGATTCATGTAGAATATACGGAAGATGTGGAGTAGCAGATTGATGGCAATACGGATCACGAATGCTATTTCCGGCTTTGCTCCAAGTTTCAGTGCTATGTAGCATAGAGGTAGGTTGCATAGCACAAATGCTGCAAACACGATGTTGTAGGTCTTGACTTTTCCGGTGGCTTGATTGGCCATCCATAGAGGTGCCGACATAGCATCAATAGCGTAAAACACCAAGAAGAGCGTGCAGAAAGATGACGTGTGAGGAGGTATGCTGTCACCAAGCCACAACTGTAGCACATAGTCCATGTTGAGCATTAGTGGCATTATCATCATCAGAGCGAGATAGTAGGAGATTTTCGACGATGTGATGATAGTATTTGCGAGTTTTTCTGCTTCGTTATTTACATAAAGTTTCACAAGATGTGGGTTGAATGCTGTCTGATAACTGCTGATGATATTGTTGACGGCTTGACCCACTTGATATGTGATAGCAACGGCTGCATTGATGACTACCCCAAAGAAGAGGTTGAGAATGATCGACACTCCCTGTTGTGCTGCAATATTGCCTACTCCCCCCACCATGCTCCACATTGAGAATGATAGCATTTCCAAAAATTTCTTCTTTTCCCAATAGAAACTGAAGCGACATGTGTTGAAATTACGAGTGCAATAGAATTTATAGCTAAGGAAGACAAGTAGTGTCACAATCAAGAATATAGCCGAGTAGATAGCCAATAGGTGGGACACAAAGAAATACTCGAGCAATAGCACTCCCAATAGTCGCAACAATGCCTCGATGATGCTCAAATAGGCATAAAACGACATCTTCTCATAGGCTATGATTGATGAGTTGTAAGGAACACGGACTATGTTGATGATAGTCGATAGAATAGCCAATTGATAGACAATGTTGGCTACGGTTTCCTTGCCATCCGGTATGTTGAGCGAGTCGTTGACAAACCATAGACCTATGGTCTCAGCCAGCACTAATACTATACCGGCTATCATGATGTGGGACGATATTGCCACATTGAAGACCTTGTTCATTGATTCCGGAGTCCCTCCACCTTTCTCAACCAGTAGAAAGCGCAGAGTAGCACGCTCCATAGCGAAGTTTAGAAATCCGAAGAGTACAACAAAGCCTGCGACAAGATTGTAGATGCCAAAGTCTTCTTCTCCAAGCACTTGCAGTGTGACGCGTGATGTGTATAGCGACACAATCATCATCACAAAAGTGCGAATATAGAGATATATCGTGTTTCGTGCGATGCGCTTTTCGGAACCTGTGTCAGGAGCCTTAAAGTCCTGCTGATTCTTTTGGCAACAATCTTTCATGTGATTCACTTATTACCTCCTCCTGCGAGTTTTCGTTCCAATGACAACTGTAGAATGTCAGGAACATAAATATCATGTAGAATGGTACGATGATGAAGTTGCAACTATATAGACTGATGACAGCAATGGTCAGAATCATGTATAGTTGTAACTGTTTATTGCGAAGTCGACGGTCTTTTACTCGGAAATTCAGTATCCAAAATAATACATACCATCCAAGACCGACCCAGCCCAATTCAATCATGAACAAAAATGCTTGCATGATAGTGCCTTGGAGTAGCCAATTGTATTGCTTGGCAAATTTGGACTTTTCAAATAAAGAGCCCCCCTTGTACATCCCGACTCCGTAGCCGAACGCCGTGGCATGTGGCTCACGCTTCAAAATCAGAGGGAGTACTGCAAATTTCAAGCCTCGAGCGAAGTCTGTCTCGTCGACCTCCTCGATATTGTTGTCCATGACATATTCCACCAATTCCACCAATTCGTCGTCGCCCGTTAAGTATATTTCAAGATACTCTTTAGAGAATATGTCGGCACCTTTAGTGTCGACGAATGACAGATAGATATATCCGGCACCGATGAGTACGATGAAAATAGTCGGCACGACATAGACCATGCGCTTGATGAATTTGCGATCGATCGGTACGAGGAAGAAGAAATACATCGCAAGGAAGACAAACGCTACTTTAGTTTCGTTAAGATATGACGGAAACAATAGGAATACCAGTATCCAATTGTCTTTGATGTTTTGGAAGTATGATTTGTCTTTGTTCCATCTCTTAAGCATCAGATAGAACGAGACAAGATAAATCAGCGTTGTGATAACACCCGACATCATCCAACCCAACGAGCCACCCACCTTGTCGAATGCCCCATAGAGAAAGCATTGGTAGGACATGCAAGGCACTTGAATCCATAGGAAGATGTAGAGTGCTTTGTCAAATTTCTCGATGAATCGTTGCTTCCTTTCAGGCTCGGCAAAGAAATAGCGCACAATCGGTATCATAAATATGAATCCGATGTAGAGTCGCATACCATTGATATATTGCAAAATCGATATATCGTTGAGTATATATGTCGATACAAACGTGATTAATACCAACGACAGGAGGATGAACCAGTCTTTTTTGCTCTTGATTACCCACGCTCCCAGTAGGATTAGCACAAGGTCGATGAGGGCGAAGAGGGGAGAGGATAGCTTTTCGTAGACCGATGGCAGAAATTCCTGACCGAAAAATGGCGTTATAGCAGCAATCCAAAATACTCCGAAGAATATTTTGGACACTAATCTGCTTTTTTCGATCGCTACTGCCATGCTTGGAAGTGTTTATGCTTCTGTCGAAGTTGTTGACTTTTTGTTGCGACGTTTGCGACGCGACTCGATGAGGTTGGAGAGTATGAAACCGCCTCCGACACCCATGATGAGGCCTAACGCAGGGATAACATATTTGTTAGGACTGATAGGCTCGATTTCGGTGTATGCTGTGTCTATCACCTTGCCCTTAGGACGGTTGCGCATCAATTTGAGTTGATTTTCTTCGCGCTTTTGGAGCAAGTAGCCATAGATTTCGTTTTTGATGACTTGGTCACGATAGAGAGCTGTCAGCTCGCGTTCCATGCGAGGGATGCCGGTCATACGCTTTTCGGCACTTGATGCTTCGCGACGCATGTCGGCAAGCGCGATGCGTGTGCTTTGGAGTTGCTTATCGATAGTGGCGATGACGTTCTTGCGCATTGCATCGACTTGAGCTGTCAACGACTTGAGAGCCACGTTGTTTTCTTTAGTCGTAGACTCAAGTTTGAGGCGTTGAAGCACGAGATCGTTGTAGGCTGTGATAGGCTCTTCTGGGAAGTCGGTTGTGAATGGTACAAGGTTGTACTTGTTCTCAGGAGAGTTCAAGAAGTCTTTAATCATCTGCAACACTGCTGCTTGAGTTTCCATTTCAAGCATGCCGGCTTCGATACGCTCCTTGCGTACGAAGGTGTATTCTGCTTCGGCAGTTGCATCGACGATTTGGTTCTGACTCTTGTAGTCTTCAATCTTTGTTTCAGCATCTTCGAGGTCTTTGTAGAGTTGGATAAGACGCTCTTCGATAAACTTAGATGTGCTGAGTGCTTGCTCGTTCTTGTCGGCGATAGCACGCTCGTTGTAGAATGTCACCAACGTATTGAGGAGGTCTTCAGCTCTTTTGGTGTTGACATCTTCAAGGTCGACGAGGATAGCATTTGCCTTCTTCGACAATTGGTTGATAGCGATGCGCTCGTTGATATCTTCGATAGACTCATCAGGACTGCAAACGATAGCGTTGAAATTGAACTCTTCGCCCTTGACGAAGTAGCCTGTGGTGTCGATGGTGAATGTGCCGTAAGGAGTCTTCACGGAGTAAGGCATCTTGTCGGTCTTACCCTTAAAGATTGTGCCCTCCTTGCCTTGTTTCACCTTGATGGAAATCTCTTTGCCGTCAGCAGGGAAATCAATTTTGAATTTAGTCGAAACGCTGATAGTGTCGAGCACAGCGTCGGGTATTGAGATTCTCACCGGAGAGTTGCCATAGTACCACACCTTGCGGTCGAAGAGTCCCGGTTTAGACCAATAATTTTTGTTGAGTTCGAGGTGCTTGATTACAGCGACCATGTTGGTGTGCGATGTCATCTTATACATTTCGTCTTCTACGTTTGAGCCGCTACCGCCACCCAAAGAGAATGAAGACATCAATGCACCCAGACCGCCGACTGCTCCGGCACCCTCTTCCTCTTCTTGGTTGACCATCACTAAGGTCTTAGAGAGGAACACAGGGCTCTTTATCTTGAGATAGAGCAACGATAGTCCGACACAACCGATAATTGAGATTAGAAACACCCACCAGAATGGTTTATACTTATTCCAGATGGCTGTCAAATCAATCATTTCTTCCTTTTTATTCTTGTCTACTGTACTCATTTCTTTATAATACCTGTTGCGATTAATAATGAAGCGATTACTGATACACCACTGATGATGGCCGACACGATGCTGACCTTATAAGTGTTGTTTTGGTTGAAGTCTGCCTGACCGGCCTTACCCTTACCCGGCTGCACGTAGATTACGTCGTTTTGCTTGAGGTAGAAGTATGGTGATTCAAGGATGTCCGACTTGGTCATGTCGATGCGATAGTAGTTCTTAACGCCGTTTTCTTCTCTGATGAGTAGCACGTTGTCGCGTTGGCCGTAGATGGTCATGTCGCCCACTTCTGCCAATGCGTCAAGGATGCTGATACGCTCACCTTCTACAAGCACCGAGCCCGGCTTCATCACTTCGCCGATGACTTTGACCTTGAAGTTGATGAGTTCGACTCTCACGAATGGGGCTTCGACATCTTGTGCAATGCGGCGTGTCAACTCTTCCTGGATTGCCTTGGTGGTCATTCCTTTGACCTGGATTTTGCCGAGCACCGGGAAGTTGAGGTTGCCCTCTTTGTCGACAGTGTAGGTCTGCTGTTGAAGGCTGCTTAGAGGATACTCAAGTGTTGACTTAGTTGCAGGGTTGGTCATCGGGAGGTTGTAGATCAAGGTTGCCTCCGGCACTTCCGATGTCACTGTGATTAAGAGTTCGTCGCTCGGTTCGATACGGATTTCGTAGTCGAGGCCTCCGATGGTGCCTGCTTGATTGTTGAGGTCGTCAAAATACGACGTCTTAGTTGTTGCGCAGCTGCACAATAGTAGTGTAGCCAAAAGGATAGAAAATATTTTTTTCATCTGATGAATTATTACAAATTTGCTATCTATAAAACGAGTCCGGGAATAATATTATTATTCGGAACTCAAAATTTCTACAAAGTTAGTCATTTTATCTCATTCCGTAGCCGTTTTCAGTGAGATTTTGTGTGCCTGTAGCAGGGATTGCAGATGGTGGGGTGTTGTTGGAAATTTTGTTGCTAAAATCGCATTGTGTTAAGATATTGATAATCAATGTCATAAGGTTTGGTTGATAAAATTGTGATAAAAAAGTTGTCGAAAAATTTGGTGGGTTCAAAAAAAGGTTGTAATTTTGCACCGCAATTCAGTAATGAAGAGCACAAAATGCTTCAGTAGCTCAGTTGGTTAGAGCACCTGACTGTTAATCAGGGGGTCGTTGGTTCAAGCCCATCCTGAAGCGCAAAGGACGATTGAAAGGTCGTCCTTTTTTGTGTATATACGCGTCGGTATCTATCATAGCAATCCAGGCGAAATGCCCGAAACGAGTCGGTTTTCCGATTGACAAGCCGGTCGGTTTGTCTCATCAAATAAAAAGACCATGCCGTGACTGAGTGTCATGACATGGTCTTTGTCTTATCTATTGGATTGCGAAGCCGACCTCCCGATGGGAGCATAGCGGTTGAATCCTATGGCTTGTTGTGGTTACTTCTTTGAAGCCGCTACTGCGAGGAGCACGCCGAGTACGATACCGAGCACAGCTGCAAACAATACGCGTTGGTCAGATGGAAGCATGAATGTGATGGTGTGGGCAGGATACCAGAAGAATGGGATTGTCTTCTTGAATACGAAGCCCCACTGTGCGTTCCAGTTGATGTTGGCAAACATTTCTGCCATCGGTATCGGTTTCAATAGTGCTTTGAGTGAGCCGCCGTTGCGTGCGATGTGAGCGTCTGTGATCTTGTGGAATGTCATGAAGACAGGGGCGAAGATGGTGTTCATTGCCACCGAGATGCTGAGTGCCACAAGGAGTTTACCCCAGCTGAAGCCTTCCGACACAAACGCTGAAGAAGCGTCAGCGTAGCCCACATATTCGAGGAATGCAGGTGTGCCTTTTGAGAAGATGATCATCGCCATGTTGATACCCATGCCGAGGAATCCCCAGACGACCATGCGAGGCAGAACGCCAAACGTTGGGCTTGTGTAATTGCCTGTGCTGATGCGGTGGCCGAGCATTTCGCCGATTGTAGAGAGGATTGCAAACTTGAGGAAACTCATCACCATGCCGTGTGATGCATTGAATGCTTTGTACCATTCGTAGACAGCATCGCTAACGAAGAATGGGCAGAACAATGCCACTACACAAATGATAAAGATAATGTCGCTTTTTTTCATAAATCTATGTTGATATTATACGTTTTCCGGGTACAAAATTAGTGATTTTTTGTCCAATAGGCAAATCTTTAGTTGCGACGCCAAGTGAAGTTGACCGATTTGCGACGGCGAAATATCGCTCGATAGACGATGTCGACCAACGGTTGCATGAGCATAAACAGAGGTACGCTCCACCATAGACGGATTCCTCCGAGGGCCCGGGCTGTGCGTCTGTATAGGCAGATTTGATAGCCCCATACTGCTATGAGTATCAGTGCGATAGCGAGTGTCGGAACGATGTTCGGCAGCGTGGTGACGATGGCCGTTGCGCCGGTGGCAATCATGAGCCATTGGGCTATCTGACAGAGGCGTCGGTCGGTGAATGCTTTAGTCTTCAGATAACGCGCTGTGAATGTGTAAAGCTCCTTGCGGTCGAGCCAAAGGCGTGCTTCCGATTCGCCCCAATCGATTGTGAGTTGGCTGTCGGCAGCTATTTCGACACGCGTGTTGCTGCCTGTGGCAAACTGGTTGATAAACAGGTCGTCGTCGCCGTGGTGCAGATAGATGGTGCGGGCATATCCGTTCTGCTCGAAGAAGCATCTGCGTCGGAAGGCGAGGTTGAGTCCGTCGCCGCGATAAGGCGAATGGAGTAGGGCATAACCAAGCCATAATGCCGATGTCGACAGCGAGTCAAATGAGCGATACCAGCGCGACAAGCCTTTTTGCGACATTTTGTCGACATGACTGTAGCCGAGCACAACCTCTGTGTCGGAGTGCTCGAAGTGGCGAACAATGTTGTGCAACCATCTGTCTGACTGAATTTTGCAACAAGCGGCCGTGGTGACAACCACCTCATTCTTGGCGGCTTTCATGCCAAGTGTGAGCGAAAGTTTGCGACGGCTCAAGCTGTGGGAGTCGCCGGGCACAAAGGTTGTGTGCAGAGCAGGGTATTTCTCCTTGAGTCCGTCGAGGATATTGGCAGTGTAGTCCGACGAAGCATCGTCGACGACAATCACTTCGAAGTCTACGCCTTTTTGCGACATGAGACTGTCGATATAGTCCACTATCGTGGCTGCATCGTTGTGGGTGTAGACGATCACCGACGCTTTCACTGCTGTCGATGCGTCTTCATCTGTTGCTGACGGCAACCTGCGATAGTGGCGTGCGACAGTTCTGTAGTGTCGCAGTCCGACGATGGATATGTATAGCCCAAGCAGCAGGCAAGAGCAAATGAGCACTATTGTGGGAGCAGAAAGATTGAAGTCTAACATATTGATTTGCAATTGTATAGTGTTTTTAGCATCCGATATGAGGGTTTTCGACAAGGCCCATCAGTCGGGTGATCTGGCGCTGTCGTTTTCTCATATATTTAGATGGATTTTTCGAACTGTATTTCAGTGGGTTGGGCAGGGTGGCGGCTATCAGTGCCGCTTCTCTGCGAGTGAGTTTTGACGCCGATTTGTCGAAGTGAGCTTGGGCTACAGCCTCCGCGCCGTAGATGCCCGGACCCATCTCAATAGAGTTGAGGTAGACCTCCATTATGCGTTCCTTGCCCCATATCAGCTCGATAAGCACGGTGAAATATGCTTCAAGGCCTTTGCGTACCCAGCTGCGGCCGTTCCATAGGAATACATTCTTGGCAGTCTGTTGCGAAATGGTGCTTGCACCGCGTTGGCGACCTGTTTTCTCTGCCTCCTCGATAGCCTTCTGTATCTGGTCGAAGTCAAATCCCGAGTGCGACATGAATAGGTTGTCTTCCGATGAGACGACAGCCAATGCCATATTCTCCGAGATTTCCTCGATAGGTACCCACTTATGTTGCATCTCGTCATCATTTTCGATGCTGCGAGTGATCATTAATGGAGTAATGTAGACCGGCATCCACTTATAGACCACGACTGCCGCAATCGTAGAGCCGAAGAAAAATATGATTATCCAGAGGAGTAGTCGAGTGATTGTCTTCATATCAGAGGGGGAGGGGTTAAAGTTGTTGGTCGCTGAGCAGACGATTTCTGCCCTTGGCTTTGATGCGACGGATTTGGATAAAGAGCATGATTGAGGTCACTATCGTAGCGAGAACATCGCTGATAGGGTAGGCAGCCCATACGCCGTCGAGTTGCCACATCGATGGCAACACCATCAGCAGCGGTATCATGAATATAATCTGACGCGACAACGAGAGGAAAATCGACTTACCTGCCATGCCGAGGGCTTGGAAGAAGTTGGTCGCTACGATCTGATAACCGACCATCCAGAAACCCATAGCCGTGATTTGCAAGCAATCGATGGCACACACTATCTGCTGCTCGTCTTGCATAAACATCTGTGCGATAGGGCGTGGGGCAAATCGGCCGATTGTGCTGCCTATGACCGTCACGACAAATCCCGCCGCGGCGGCGAGCCAGAACGTGCGGAACAGACGGTCGTACTTACCTGCGCCATAGTTGTAGCCGACTATCGGTTGCATGCCTTGGCAGATGCCGATCACGGTCATCACAAAGATGGTCACATAGCGGTTGAACACCACCACTGCCGCGATAGCGTTGTCGCCGCCATGAGTGTAGAGTGTGTTGTTGATAATAGCGTTAATCAGCGAGCCGGCCATATTGATCATAAACGGAGCCAACCCGATAGCTAGCACCGACTGCACAATCCTTCTGTCCAACTTGTAAGTGCCGGGCTTAAATGACAACTCCTTCTTCTGGTCAAAGAAATGCCACATCACAAACACAGCCGTCACAAGCATCGAGATATCGGTGGCCAACGCAGCCCCTTTCACCCCCAGACCAAAGCCGAAGAGGAATATCGGAGCGAGAATCATATTCAGACCTGCGCCGATAAAATTGGTCCACATCGCCTTTTGGGGATAGCCTGACGCGCGCATCACGTTGTTGAGATTGAACGTCAGATTGATGAGCACCAGTCCCGGGATTACCCACAGCATAAACTCGCGAGCGTAAGGCAACGACTGATCCGACGCGCCGAAAGCCCTGAGAATCGGGTCGAGGAAAATGGCGAATAGACTCATATAGATCAAGCCGATGACGATGGTCAGCGTCAACGAGTTGCCCAAGATTCTCTCGGCACGAGGCTTGTCGTGTTGCCCCATGACGATAGAGATGCGTGTCGTCGCACCTGTGCCGACGAGCATGCCCAATGCAGCCGAAATGTTCATCACCGGGAACGTGATGGCAATTCCGCTGACGACATTAGGGTCGTCGACGGCATGACCGATAACGACACTGTCGATGATATGATATAGCGACATCACCACAGTCCCCACCACAGCAGGCAGACTGTATTTCCATAGCAATTTGCCGAGAGGAGCAGTCCCAAACTCGCGCATTCTGTCGCTTTCGATAGCTTTTGTCATAGTGTGCAATTGGATTTGACTTCAAAGGTAATCAAACCCTCAATGATAGACAAATTTTTGTGCGAAAATCAATTCAAAATTTTGGTGAGACGAAAAATAATGCTACCTTTGCACTCGCATTCGGCTCCACCCGACTCAAGAATGCTCATATCTGTCTCGACAGACAATCAGCCCTTGATGCCCCCTGAAAAAGTCATGGACTATGGATTGTCAATTACAAGTCGAAAGCATCGCGAGTCGCAGTTGAGTAGCGAGAGTCGGCAGCAGAGGATGTAGCAGTCCAAGCGTGAGAAGCAAGGCATTGCAGTCAGAAAATGCTGAATAGCAAGAGCATCGAGAGTCGAAATGCATAGAACGGGGTGTAGCTCAGCCCGGTTAGAGTACGCGTCTGGGGGGCGTGTGGTCGCAAGTTCAAATCTTGTCACCCCGACCGATCCATCGTCAGCCACTTATCACACGATAAGTGGCTGACTCCGTCTATCCCTCCAACTATTTATATAAAGCATCCGTCCTCTCGATTATATCTATCCTCTATTCCTTCTATTGCATCTATAGTATCTATAGTATCTGTCTCCTCTGTCACATCTCTGGAGTGCTGATGATAGTCGCATGAATCTTGATGGGATTTTAGAGAGGTGCTTCATTGCTGTAAATGCTTGAGTATTACGGTGTTGGTTGTGGCGTGGTGATTTTTCTTGAAAAAATGTGGTGAAAAATTTGGTCATGTCAAAAAATGTGCGTAACTTTGCACTCGCAAATGAGACGCTTGATGTCTCAAGAGCGACTAAACGGTGTGGTAGTTCAGCTGGTTAGAATACCTGCCTGTCACGCAGGGGGTCGCGGGTTCGAGTCCCGTCCATACCGCCGAGGAGAGAGTAATATAGCGATACAGAAACTTTGTTTTCTTATCGCTATATTTGTGTATATATGTCTCTTCTTGATATTTTGATTTGCGAGCAACGGAAAGTGTCTTGCTCGGTTGATCTTTCGGTGGTTGAATTTTTGGGCTCGGTTAACCGAGCCCTCTGATTTGTGGGATATGTTTGGGTTCAGTAGTTATTTAGTGAGGGTAAGCGAAAAGTTTAGCTATGCGAAACAGGAAGAACTTCTTATCAACGACGCCTCTAAGGTTTGCTCTAAAAAGCTTGATTTTGGCGTTGAAAGATTCAGCCAAAGCGTTTGAAGA
>JAFYNZ010000039.1 GCA_017547845.1 Muribaculaceae bacterium | reverse complement strand
TCTTCAAACGCTTTGGCTGAATCTTTCAACGCCAAAATCAAGCTTTTTAGAGCAAACCTTAGAGGCGTCGTTGATAAGAAGTTCTTCCTGTTTCGCATAGCTAAACTTTTCGCTTACCCTCACTAAATAACTACTGAACCCTATTTTTTGCGTAGAGTCTAACAGCATATGCAAAATTAGTTCAAGTTTTCAAAAATCCCCAAGGGAACTGATGTCACCTTGGGGATTTAATAATTGAGTCATATAGTCAATCGAGCATTTGACTTACATGCTGCTGTATGTATTACTTCACCATTACTTTGAATGATTTGCCATCGATAGCGACAATGTAGATACCCTTCGCTGGAGCTTCTACGACTACATCGCCGTCAGTTGCAACCTCTGATGTGATAATGCTACCGTCAGCTGCATATACTCTGACATTGCTACCGAGCTGAGCATTCTTCACCACGATATTGTCGCCGATAGTCGCAACAATCACATTGTCTCCCTCGACGTCATCAATGCCTACTACAATTGTGATATGACATGATGCTGAGAGGTTAGAACCGTCAACAGTAGTGGCTGTAATAACTACGCTACCCACTCTGAGCATTTTCACCAAACCGGTTTCGTCAACTGATGCAATTTCGTTGTCTGAGCTTGACCAAACTACACCCTTGTTGGTAGTGTTTTCAGGTAAAACTGTTGCATTAAGTTGAAACTCTGTCATTTCCATTGCATCTAATTCAGTCTTATCCAATTCGATAGACATTGCCAATACAGGAACGACTGTCACCTTACAAGAAGCAGAGAGGTCGGAGCCATCGGTAGTAGTCGCTGTGATTGTTGCTTCACCGAGTGCGATTGCAGTGACAACACCATATTCGTTAACTACTGCTATTTCCTCATCAGAAGATGTCCAGACAATATCCATATTTGAAGTCGTTTTAGGAAGGATAGTTGCTGTAAGGAATTCTGTTTCACCAACAATTATCTCAACTTCAGTCTTATCAAGAGTAATTGATTCAGCCTTTACAGGGATTATAGTATAAGTAAGTTCCATTGCTGGACACAACTTAGGATTTTCAACCCCATATTCGTACATTGCTCCTTCAGGGACTTTGAGTGTATAGACACCTTCTGCAGTGATTGGAGTGTCAAACGTTACATAGACAGACATAAACATTGCTGCATCCTCATAACCCATGTGACCGATTGCTACTTCTTCACCCGCTGCGTTATAAAGCACAGGAGACTTAGTTGAGTCATAGCTCATTGAATTAGGATAGTCTGTAGCACTGAATTCAAATACAATTTTTTGGAGTTCACCGACTGTGCTGCCATCTGCAGGAGTGATCGCGATAGGCAATGCACCCAAATTAGGAGTGTCATCGGCTTTAACTGTGTAAATGAGTTCCAATGCCGGACAGTTTCTTGGATTTTCAATACCGTATCCATATTCACGCATTGCACCTTCTGGCACTTTGAGTGTATAGACACCTTCTGCGGTGATTGGAGCGTCAAATGAAACATAAATAGACATGTATGTCACAACATCTTCAAAGCCCATGCTACCGATTGCAACTTCTTCGCCCGCTGCGTTATAAAGCACAGGAGACTTGCCGGAGTCATATTCCATTGAATTAGGGTAGTCTGCAGCACTGAATTCGAATACGATTCTTTGGAGCTCACCGACTGTGCTGCCATCTTCAGGAGTGATAGAGATTGGAAAACCTCTGAGAGCCTCAACAGTTACTAAGCAAGAAGCAGAGAGATTAGAACCGTCAGTTGTGGTGGCAGTGATAGTTGCTTCACCGACTGCGATAGCGGTTACCAAACCATTAGCATCGACTGTTGCTACAGATTCGTTAGAAGAAGTCCAAGTGACAGACTTGTCAGTTGTGTTTTCAGGAAGCACTGTAGCTGTAAGCGTTGTTGTTCTGCTCACTTCGATAGATGCTTCTGTCATATTGAGAGAGATAGATTCTGCGAGAGCAGCCACAACAGTTACTTGACAAGAAGCGGAGAGGTTAGAGCCGTCGGTAGTAGTTGCTGTGATAGTGGCTTCGCCGACTGCAAGTGCAGTGACAACACCATATTCGTTAACGACTGCAACTTCTTCATCAGAAGATGTCCAGACAATATCCTTATTTGAAGTCGTTTCAGGAAGGACAGTTGCTGTAAGAAACTCTGTTTCACCAACAATTATCTCAACTTCAGTCTTATCAAGAATGATTGATTCAGCCTTTACAGGGATTATAGTATAAGTAAGCTCCATTGCAGGACACACCCTAGGATTATCAACACCCCATGGATATTCTCTCATTGCACCTTCAGGTACTTTGAGTGTATAGACACCTTCTGCTGTGACTGGAGCGTCAAATTGTACATAAAGTGACATAAAAACTGCATCTGCATAGCCCATGTGACCTTCTGCAACTACTTCGCACGCTGCGTTGTAAAGGAGAGGATTCTTTGAAGAGTCATAGTCCATTGTGTTAGGGTAGTCTGCAGCACTGAATTCAAATACGATTCTTTGGAGCTCACCGACTGTGCTGCCTGATGCAGGAGTGACTGAGATTGGTAAACCTGTTGATCCACTTTCCACAGTGACTTTGCAAGAAGCTGAGAGGTTAGAACCGTCGACAGTTGTTGCTGTGATAGTTGCTTCGCCAGCCGCGATTGCAGTCACCACGCCATTAGCATCGACTGTTGCTACAGATTCGTTAGAAGATGTCCATGTCACAGACTTGTTTGTCGCTGTTTCTGGAAGCACTGTCGCTGTAAGTGTAGTTGTTTCATTCACCTTGAGCGATGCTTCTGTCATATTGAGAGTGATACTTTCAGCTAAACATTTACCTACTACGTTACATACTGTAGACTCAAAGTCCACTCCGGTTTGATCAGCTGTAGCAAACGTGATATTCTTAATCTGGATTTGGTAATTACCACTAAAATCATCTGAGGCAGTAACATTGAAATTCACCAATGCCCCACTTGTGCCTGAAAATTCTTTGAGCTTTACCGAGTAACTTAAGATGCGAATTGCACCATTATTTTGTCTCTCGGCAGAGAGTGTATGGTCTCGACCTTTACGATCAGTGAGGTCGAAGATATATTCGCCATCTTCTTGCTCAACTTCCAATCCTTCAGGTAGATATATATCTGCCTGAAAACCTGTGAATGCCACATCATTCGTCAGATTGATGGCTAATTCTTTTGTTTCGCCGCTGGAAATAGTGAAATCATCAATATAAAACCTATTCTCAGCATTGATGCTTATCGCACTAATACTACTCAGCAGTATCAGCGCAAGCAGTGTTAATAATTTGCTTGTAGCTTTCATAACGATATTATTTAATGATTAATTTATTAATTCTATTTAGAGTCTCAATGATATAAATTCCTCTTTTACAGTCCTTAATCTCGTTGCGGCCTTCGTTGAGGGTGTATATGCGTGATAAGCCGTCAACGCTTGTGATTGTTGCTTGCTGGTCGCAAGGCGAGATTATCACGATGCTTCGATTTTCTGCATAGACCACGCAGTCTACATCAGTCGCCGATACGCCTGTCGCAAGATTTACATTGGCTACGCTATCATAGAGACGATATTCATTCTGACCACGGTCTGCAAACAATATGTTTTCCACCACGATTTCTCCTCCTTCGAAGCGATTGTCGGTCGCTGTGCGTAGTCTGATGATACCCTCTTCGCTATCAGGCAATGTTTGACATGTCAATGAGTATAGCAATACTCTCACTGCGCCATCAGGCAATTCACGATATGCGACCATGTGGTCTGTCGCTGCTGATGCCAATTCACATTCTGCAATGCTCATACCCTTTGGAAGACGGATATCCATCTGGCATGCCGAGTAGTCTGAAGCATTTGTCATCTCGATTGCAACTTGTTGCGACTGATTCTTGCCGGCAGCAAAGTCTTCAATCTTGATTGCATCAGAAGTGCTTGGAGCACATCTCTGTGATGACACATTGCTTGCAGTGCCACCGTTAAGGATAACGCTTGCTATGCCCACGATGTCTGTCACATCTACCACATCATCGTTGTTTATATCCGCCGCATCAAAGACAAACAACTTAGTATCAAGTCCCAAGATATAGCTTGCCACGGTGGTAATGTCGGTCACATTGATAATTGCATCATTGTTGGCATCGCCGGGTGTTGGCAATACTGTCACAACACATGATGCAGAAAGATTAGACCCATCGGTAGTTGTTGCCGTGATAATTGCTTCACCTACGCCAACGGCTGTCACCGTGCCATTGGCAACTACTATTGCCACAGCTTCGTTAGATGATGTCCAAGCGACAGACTTGTTTGTCGCAGTTTCCGGAAGTACTGTAGCTGTAAGCTTTGTTGTTTGAGCAGCTTTAAGGGTTACTTCTGACTTATCGAGAGTAATAGATGTCGCGACATCTCCTTCAGGAGTTGATTTGCTATATGAAACATTATACAATGCTTGATACCACCATTCATCGTTAAGAATGTTTCCTACTCCTAATATATAATCGTTCGCAAATGTGATATCTACACCATGACCATCATTATTGATTTGCATTACAATATTTCCGGTCAAATTCTTGTCAGAACCATCAACGGTTTGTGCTATGACCATTTTGTATTGTGAGTTTTCAAACACCACTTGACCTAAAGGCAGGATTAGTATACTATTTGCAGCATTGTAGGTTGCGTATATCGGACTGATGTCCTCGGCATCAAGACCGCCAAACTTACAAACGGGATGTATCCACACTTTGCCCTTCACAATTTCATCAATAGTGATATTTACTTGCCAATTTTCATCAGGTCTATCTTTAAGCGCACTATTGGCAAAAGCATCATAGACACCTTCAATCTCTGCCGGAACTTCATCTCCGGCTAATGTTTTGCTAAACGAAATATTATATAATGCTTGATACCACCATTCATCGTTAAGAACATCACCTACTCCTAAAAATCGATCGTTGGCAAATGATATCTCTACACTATAATCATCTTTTTCTATTTGCATAACAAAATTATCGGTCAGATTTATATCCGAACCGGTTGTTGTTTGAGCTATGACAAATTGACTATTAGAAAGTTCATACACAACTTGACCTGAAGGCATGATAAGTGTGTTGTCAGCAGCATTGTAGGTTGCATATATCGGGCTGATGTCCTCGGCATCAAGACCACCAAACATACATACAGGTTGAATCCACACTTTGTTCTTATCTGTGTCGTCTACAGTGATGTTTACTTGCCACAGTTCATCAGGGTGATTTTGGAAGCCACTATTGGCAAAGGCATTGTATGTGCCCTCAAGGTAGGACAAATCGCTATCCTGCTCATCTCCCGACACGTCATCCATTTTAAAGTCGAATGTTGTCACACCATTATTGTACGCGATACCGGTAATAGATTTACCATTAATAGTGGTATTATGCACCTTCATCTTAGGCGATGACGATGAAGAGAGAGTCGTATTGCCTCCATATGGATACAAGTCTCCGTATAGGTCAGATTCACTCCAATTATTATCAGCAGGAATAAGTTTGAAACGTTGACGATTCGGATCGTCATTCGGTCCATTCATATCCCATACTTCTTTATTATAATCGACAGCAATTACCATCATACCCTCTGAAAAGAGTGCCACATCCCAACCTTTTCTACAACGAGTTTCAATTGTGATATATTGATTTGGATTGGTCGATGTTATCTTATAAGCTGCTGTTTTATCCGTATTCAACTCGGGCATTGTGATAGAGGCATCTCCTGTGAGTTCATTAAACTCAAGCCATCCACAAAATTCGCGTTCGTAGGCATTGTAGCCGATAGGGATATAGCCATTAGCGCCATAGTTGCCATGGGCCATGATACTCCACCAACTCATACCCATTGCACCGGAGTAATCGACATCATAAAAGTCCGGCAAACCGAGTGTGTGACTATATTCGTGGCAGAATGTGCCTATACCCTCAAGATTAGAACCCGAATTGCCATTAAGTTCTGCCGAACAAGCATAGGCATTCAACTTCACACCATCTAATGTTACCAGAAGACCTCCTCCTGAATAAACATACCAAGCATGAGGCCAGATTGTCTCACTTGGGGCTCCGCTACTCTCCGGATAACCGGCATAAATCACATATACAAGATCTACCCAGCCGTCTCCGTCATGGTCATAGTCCGACATATCCGCCAAACCTTGTTGACTTGCCAATTGGCAAGCTTCAGCCACCATTTCGTGGGGTCGTATATCATTCGCTCCTTGGTAGTTTGCTCCATAATAAGCCATATTTTGACTCAATGTGACAGGACCTACGACATCAAACTCCGGCTGGAACTGTCCGTAACTTTGTGCTACGAAATAGTCGTGAACCGAGCCAATCGAGCCATACTCATCGGTGTATTCCACCTTATTCATCTTGTCGTTGATGGCTTTTTGCGAGAAAGTGAATTTCTGATCCTGAAACTCAGCCAAAACAATAATACCCTTTACAACTCCTCCATTGCTTCCGGCATTTCTTGCAGCGCTACGCATAGGAGCCTGTGCTTCAGGCAATTTGACAGACTTCCTCATCTTATTGACTTTATGCAATTCTTTGTGGCACTGCATTACACTTTTTTTGTCAGGCAAAACCGATGCATTGACTTTGCCTACGACATTAGCACTTGCGACAAGATTGTTTTGCGCATCTATTGTGGTATAACGATAAAATCCGTCATCACACAATGTCACAGGAGTACCATCTTCTGTTGTATAATAATGATAATACTCATCACCACACAAGCGAACACTTATCCTTGTTCCATCAGGTTGTGTCACAACATAAGCATTCGGATTGGCAGGTACTGCCAATGCTCCAACCCAACACCATAGGTATGCCATAATTAGGAGTGCTATACGAAATTGTTTTCTCATGGCTATTGTTTTTGGGGGTTAAATATTTGAGTAGAATTTATTTATACTACAGTCGATTGCGACTGAAGAAACTATCCAACACATCGTAAGTGACGGCAACCAAACGATGAGCATCATCGCTATCGCAGCAATTGTTCTGCTTAATCCTGAGCGTTTCATTTGAGTTTAGCATTTTGCGAATATGTTAGTAATTTCAAATAGTTATATTGTGATTTTTTTGCATTTTTTGATACGATATGTCTACTATAGACATAATTCAATGTACCGACTGCAAATATACGAAATATAATTGGTATTACACAAAATTTAATACAGTTTTCTCTGAAAAATAAAAAATTACCCCCGAATTAACGCTTAAAGAGTTAATCCGGGGGCATATGAAAACATATCTATGCGACAATCATCTGATTGTCACAACACTCATTCCTTTACTTCACCATTACTTTGAAGGTACGGTCGACGAGTGTGACGATGTAGACTCCGGCTTGAGTAGCGGCAATCTCGTTGCGGCCTTCGTTAAGGGAGAATGTGCGTGATACGCTGTCAACGCTTGAGATTGTGGCTTGCTGGTCGCATGGCGAGATTATCACGATGCTTCGATTTTCTGCATAGACCACGCAGTCCATATCTGTTGCAGATACGCCTGTCGCAAGATTTACATTGGCTACGCTATCGTAGATACGATATTCATTCTGACCACGGTCTGCAAACAATATGTTTTCCACCACGATTTCTCCGCCTTCAAAGCGACTGTCGGTCGCTGTGCGTAGTCTGATGATACCCTCTTCGCTATCCGGCAATGTCCGGCATGTCAATGAGTATACCAATACTCTAACTGCACCATCAGGCAATTCACGATATGCTACCATATGGTCTGTCGCTGCTGATGCCAATTCACATTCTGCAATGCTCATGCCCTTTGGAAGACGGATATCCATCTGGAATGCCGAGTAGTCTGAAGCATTTGTCATCT
>JAFYNZ010000038.1 GCA_017547845.1 Muribaculaceae bacterium | reverse complement strand
TCTTCAAACGCTTTGGCTGAATCTTTCAACGCCAAAATCAAGCTTTTTAGAGCAAACCTTAGAGGCGTCGTTGATAAGAAGTTCTTCCTGTTTCGCATAGCTAAACTTTTCGCTTACCCTCACTAAATAACTACTGAACCGTTTTTAGTCGGGGGTGTTGCTCTTCGTTATATCCCTCCGTTACATGAATTAAAGTATAGGCGAGTCCAATGGTGATGAGAGTCGGTGCTGTCAATCGAAATGTGTAATGACACATTGCAACAATCGTTAGCAATACTTTTCTGATAAAATCTGAGGGAATAATGGGTGGAATCTGTGATTTTATAGGGGAATAATCGTCTGAATCCGTCATTTTATAGAGGAATAATGGGCGGAATTTGTGATTTTATAGGGGAATAATCGCCTGAATTCGTCATTTTATAGAGGAATAATGGGTGAAATCTGTGATTTTATAGGGGAATAATCGTCTGAATCCGTCATTTTATAGGGGAATAATGGGCGAAATCTGTGATTTTATAGAGGAATAGAGGCGAGGGAGTTGTCGCGATAGGGTGGTCGGAAGTAGTGTCGGAAGTTTAAGAGTTGTTAATTGTTGCGAATGGGGAGGCATAAGAGCGCGGAAGATTTTGTGAGATTGATGGAAATTGTGTAATTTTGCATCTATGAAAATAGCATTGATAGGCTACGGCAAGATGGGCCGTATGATTGAGAAAATAGCCCTCGACAGAGGACACGAGATAGTATGCAAGATTGATGTCGACAATCAGTCGGATTTCGGCTCTGCCGAGTTTGCTTCGGCTGATGTCGCGATAGAGTTCACCACGCCGAAGACTGCTGTGGGCAACATCGAGCGTTCGTTCGCTGCCGGCGTGCCTGTGGTGTGCGGCACTACGGGTTGGCTTGAGCAGATGGACCATATCAAGGACCTTTGCGAGCAGACTAAGGGTGCGTTGTTCTATGCGTCCAACTATTCGCTCGGTGTCAATATATTTATGGCTGTAAATAGCTACTTAGCCAAGATTATGAATGGCTTCAAGCAGTATGATCCGACAATCAATGAGGTGCACCATATCCATAAACTCGACCACCCATCGGGCACGGCTATCACCCTTGCTGAGGGTATCATGTCGCAGCTTGAGCGTAAGAATGCGTGGACAGAAGAAGCCGACGCAGAGGGCTTGCTCATCACTCACCAGCGTGAGGGAGAGGTGCCGGGCATCCACACCATCACATGGGATTCGGCTGAGGACACCATCAGCATGCGTCATGAGGCGAAGGGTCGCGAAGGTCTCGCATTGGGAGCTGTCGCTGCTGCGGAGTGGCTTGCCGGTCGCCGGGGTTTCTACACTATGGCCGATATGCTGAAATTTTAATCCGTAGCAGACTCGGGTTTGTTATAAACTAAGTAAATGATCAAATTAGAATATGAAAGAAAACGATTTTGTGCGTCGATTGAAGGAGACTAAGATGACACGCTGGGTGCGTTTCGGTGTGGTCTCTGTCATATATTTTGCTTGGGTGGCATGGATGCAGAATGCATGGCTTGCGCTTGTGTGGCCATTGCTATTCGATATCTATATCACAGGCTACATTCCGTTGACATGGTGGAAGAAATCGCCCAATAAGGGTGTGCGACAAGTGATGAGTTGGGTTGACTCGATAGTCTACGCCTTGGTGCTTGTCTATTTCCTCTTCGCTTATGTCGGTCAGAACTATAAGATACCATCATCGTCGCTTGAGAAGTCGCTTCTTGTCGGCGACTATCTGTGGGTCAACAAGATGGTCTATGGTCCTCGAGTGCCACAGACTCCTCTGCATTTCCCATTGGCTCAGCACACGTTGCCTATCCTCAACTGCAAGAGTTATATCGATCAGCCTCAGGTGGAATATCACCGTCTTGAAGGCTTGCGTGATGTCGAACGCAACGACATCGTCGTCTTCAATTACCCATGTGGAGACACTGTCGCATTGCGCATACAAAACCCTGACTACTACACGATTGTCAATACTCTCAAGCATCAAGGCGTGGAGAATCCGCGACAATACATCGCCGACCGTCCGCAAGAATTTGGTGAAGTCGTGTGGCGTCCTGTCGACCGTCGCGAAAACTATGTGAAGCGATGCATCGGTCTGCCGGGTGAGCGCATCAAGATAGTCGATGATGTGGTCTATATCAATGGCAAGGCTATTGAGAATGCCGACGATGTGCAGTTCAATTATATAATTGAGGTCAACGGCACTATTCCTCGCTCTATGTGGGAGGAGGTCGGAGTCAGAATCGACGACCATGGCATGGCTCCACAAGAGAGCGTCTACGATGGTCGCAAGTTCTACGATGTGCCATTGACGGCTAAGGCTAAGGCTATCGTTGAGAAATGGCCTCAAGTGGTCGCTCCGTTGCGTCACGAGCGTGATTTCTACGATCTTTCGGGCGACTTTACACTATTCCCGGGCAATGACCCATACGGCTGGACTCGTCCTAACATGGGCGAAATATGGATACCGAAGAAGGGTGCTACGTTGAAACTCAATGCCCAGAACTATCCGATGTACGAACGTGCTATCCGCACCTATGAGGGCAACGACCTCGAGATGCGCGACGGCAAGATTTATATCAACGGCAAGCCGACCGACAGCTACACATTCAAGATGGACTATTACTGGATGATGGGCGACAATCGCGACCGCTCTGCCGACTCTCGCTACTGGGGCTTTGTGCCTGAGGATCACATCGTCGGCACGCCTATCTTGGTGCTTATCTCGATTGACGATCAGAAGAGCCTCTTTGAGGGTTCAATCCGTTGGGATAGAATCTTCCGCGATGCCAACCCTTACAAAAATAAGTGATAAACGCCCGGCAGACAGCGTTCTGCCGGCAGCATTGAATATGCAGAAAGAAACTATAAGCATAGTGCCCTACATGGCATCGGTCGACTGGTATGCCGACTTGCTCGCTCAGCGTCTTGGCTTGCGTCAGGAGGCGACCGTCGTGACTACGGCCGACCTCAATCGCGGTCGCATAATGGGGGCCAACGGCTTGCAGACTCTCTCGGTGCCGATAGCCGGGGGCGGTCGCAACCTGCGTCGTCCATTTGCGACAATCGGTGTCTCGGAGCATGGCAGTTGGCGTCGTGTCCATTGGGGAGCTATCTTCTCTGCCTATGGTCGCACCCCCTATTACGAGCACTACGAGCATCTTTTTCGCCCCATCTGGTCGCAGCCGTGGGAGCGACTTAGCGACCTTAACGAGGCGTTGCATCGTGTCATCACGGAGATAGTGTTCTCGGCCGAGATAATCGATGCGTTGCCGTCGGATAGGGCAGAACTTGAGCGACTCTCGTCGGACTATGCCGACTATTGGCAACTAAGCCGCGCTAAAGATGGATTTGTCGATGGGCTCTCAGCTATCGACATGGTCTTCAGTCTCGGTCCGCAGTCGGTGTTTCATCTGCTTCACAGAGTGCTACACACCCATAAAAGTGAGTGATTATGAGATATTTGCGCCTTATATTGACAGCCTTGGTGGCAATCATGTCGGCGACCTTTACGGTGTCGGCACAGGACCTTCCTACGCTCGACGAGGTGCAAGAGGCGCGCGTCAAAGTCAAAGCATATAAAGGTCGCTACCATTTCGTCGACGAGTATGGCGACACGGTGGCAATGTATGTCTTCAACGACTTTGTCTGCTACCCGCCGATGAAGTTCAAAAACAAGAAGGAGGAGGAGTTTTATTGGCGCACAGTGCGCGATGTGCGTAAGACATTGCCATATGCCAAACTGGCGTTTCAGACCCTCTGCGAGACTTATGAGTACATACTGACCATTCCCGACGCCAAGAAGCGTGAGCAACACCTTAAAAATCTTGAGAAGGGTATCTTTGAGGAGTATAAGCCTGTGATTAAGGGGTTTACGAAGACGCAAGGCAAAATTATGCTTAAACTTATCAATCGCGAGACCAACCAGTCGTCGTTCAACATCATTAAGGCCTTCCTCGGCTCATTCCGTGCCGGATTTTGGCAACTCTTCGGTAAGTTTTTCGGTATGAATATGAAAGCCGGTTTTCATCCGGAGAAAAATCGCGAGGATGCCATCATCGACCGCATCGCCACCCTCATCGAGCAAGGCTCTCTATAACTATAGGGAACTTCTAAAAATTCCCGGATTTAGCTGGAAAGTCCTCATTTAGAGCATTTAGAGCATGGTTTGCGATGTATTTCTTTGTCATTTCGGAATTTTAGTCTAAATTTGCGTTATGATACGCTCCGTGCGACATATTTTCCGACTCGCAAGCCTTTGCGTAGTGGTGCTGACCATGGTCGGCTCGCTATCGTCGTGCCGTCGCTATGCAGGCGACGAGGTGGCTGTCGGCTCGGCGTTGGCTATGGCTGACTCGCTGCGCTACGACTCGCCGGAGGCTGCCGATAGCATCATTCGCAGTCTCGATGCCGACTCGCTCGGCAGTCGCGCCAATGCCGCTCTCTACGCCTTGCTTGCCAACGAAGTCGGACGCTATGGCGACCAAGTGGCAGTGGCAGACTCTTTGGCCGACATAGCCGTCGATTACTATCGTTTGCGACGATGGTTCTCAAAGCGTAATCGCTACCTCTACGCCCGCGCCCTGATGCAAAAAGCCATTCAGCAATCTGTCGACGACGAAAACGCTGACGCAATAAGTACGCATAAACTCGCATCAGAACTGATTGACACCACCAGTCGCGCAGATTTCAACCTTGTGGCGGATGTGCAATTCAATTTAGCGACTCTTTATGCTAAGGCATACTCTCCCATAAATGAATTTCTTGACATATATAAGCGAGCAAATCATTACTATATGCTTGCTGATAATAAGCGAAGATCGGCAAATTGCTTATGTCTGATAGGCGCATATTATAGAGGTGTCGATATGGATAGTGCCTATAAGTACATGAATGCTTCGCTACACCTTAGCCGACAGATAGGTGACTCTGTGATGGTTTTTCGCAATTTGGCTCACATCGAGCGAGCCTATTACATGCAAGGCAAATACGATGAGTGCAAACAACGTTGTCACTACATCTTGAGGCAAGGACCCAACCATGTCGTCAAGAATGAAGTGCTGTTTGACCTCAGCAAAGCATACGCTCGTCTTGGTATTCTCGATTCAGCAGAATACTATAAGTCGCAGATGACGTTAGATATCGATTCTCCAAGAGATCGCTACAAGATGTATTCCGTCAACGAAGTGCTATCGCTTAGTCGCGGTGACAACCTTGCTGCATATCATTATCTCGATAGTGCATCAAAACTATCGGCTAAAGTAACTTCAGATAGTAAGCTTATGCAGATGCACAAAATCAGAGAGAAATATGACTATACTAAAATTGAGCTGAAAAATCGACAACTGCAAAATTGGGTGTTGGGATTTCTTGTAGTCATCTCTCTCGGTGTGATCGTTGCCGGTTGGTCCATCTGGAGAATGCGTAAAAAGCGATACGAGACCGAACTATTTATTCTTGAACTCCGCCGGTCGCTCACCGACTACGAAGCCAACATCTCTCAATACATCAAGGTCAACAACGAGTTGTCGTCGCAAGTCGAGTCATTGCGACAGGTCGACAATGACGATAATCGGGATTCTTGCGGGAATGCCGAAACCGACCGATTGCTCAACTACCTTGGTGTCTACATATCAAAGACAATGCATGCTTGCAACTATGCATGCGGAATTTCAGAGCAGAATAGCTCTAAATTTGTGTCCCAATTCAGAAAAGAACTCGAACAAATCGCACTGCCTCAAGACTTCCTTGTTCAACTTAAGCATCACATTAACACTCAATATGATAACCTGCTTAGCGAAATTGAGACATTCTATGGCATCACCGACGACAAGAAATTGTCGATTATTGCACTTGGCATAATCGGCTTCTCAAGAGAGATGATATGTTCTATTTTGCATATTTCAAATAAGGGGACACTTGCCACTGCCATCAGTCGCATGAACAGACTTGAACTCAACGGCGTCACTCTTAAAGACTTTATAAGCAATCGCGTCGGCCGAGCATTTTAAGGCGTAAAATTCTACTATAATAAGCCCCAAAACCGGCGTGTAATAAAATTTGTTTTTCTGTCTTTGTAATCCTTTGATTATTAGTGACTTAATTTTAGTGTGTAATAAATGTTTTTTTGGAAGTCTCGTTATTTATATATAACTTTGTCGCAATCAAAACCCCAAAATATTATGGCTGCAATCAACACTTTAATTTTTAGCAGTATCATGATGGCGACAGCAGTTTCGCCATTGTATGAGAATCCTTGGGCTGAAGAAATCATCTTTAGACGTCTTGATTCCACATCAATTTCATTGCCACCTCAAGCCGTCAGATATGAACAGACCATCAACCTCGTCTATGCCAACCCCGAAGCTGCCACCGTCAATGTCTATACCGAGCAAGGCAGATAATCAAGGCGTTTAATCTAAGACACAAATATAAAACATATAATAATCAATCGAATTATTCACAATTATGAAAGTGACAAAATTTTTTATATCTATAGTGTTAGCGTTAGTAGCTAATTCAGTCTTTGCTCAGACTACTACTATAAATTATAATACGTATGTAAGAAATTTTTTTAGCCCACAGCTAAAAATAGTAAACGACAATCTGTTGTTTACAACACCAGTAGGAGTGTATTTCATTACATTGCCTCATGAATATGGTAGCGCTTGGTTTGAAGCTTATCCTTACGCATTTCGAGGATTAGCAGTTAATGATTTTGTGGTTAATGAGAATAAAATGCTTGCAGCTCAGACCAATAATGTTGGTCATATATTGGTCATGACAGAGGGAAATGATGCACGAAATCACATTCTTTTTACACCACAGGAATTTATTCCAACTGTTCGACCAGATGATATGCACTCTATGTTTTATGAGTGCTTCAATATAGTTAATTGTTTGGTTCAGAATCCTAATGATAAAAATGAATTATATGCAACTATCGGAGGAAATATTCTGAAAAGCAAGGATTTCGGTCAGACTTGGATAAAAATAGACGAAAATGCCGAATATTGTAGAGGTGACTTTTACGACATTAAATATAATCCACTTAATTCTAATGTCATTATAGCTTTGGGAGAAACAAATCAAGAAGACATAGGGTCTGATTTTGCATTATATTCAATTGATGGAGGCGCAACATGGAACTTTTTAGGAGGATTTCATATGCCCAAAAGTATAGCATTTCACTCCGCAAATGCTGATATCGTAGCGGTCGCAGGCGTAAGCGTTGCTGTAAGTAAGGATGGTTGTAAAACATGGGAATTTACTTCGGAGTTAAATCAATTTGCATTACCGGTTCCTTATTACATTGCATTTGACCAATGCGGAGGCGACAGGTTATATGGAGCAGACACCCAAAAGATGAATTATTCCGATGATTTTGGTGCAACATGGAAAGAATTGTGCGAATTGCCATTTGATGGTGAATTGACCGATTTTACACAATACGGCAGTAAAATCTATTGCATCTCAAGCGAATGCGAAATTTGCGAAATCGACCTTGAAAAGACCGATGTTGGCGTTAGCGAGGTTATCACAAATGACGCTATCAGAATGCGATTTGGAGAAAATCAAATCAGCTGGCAGAGCGAAAAGACGATTAGCCGAGTAGAAGTGATTAGCGCAGACGGCATCATTTTGGCTCAGCAGCAGACCGACAGTCCTCAAGGCGAAATGACATTTAGCGACGAATTGACAGGCGTTGCAGTCGTAGCATTCTACACTGCCGACGGACAACGCATAACTCGCAAAATCAATTTATAAACAATTAAAATATTAAAATTATGAAAAAGTTAGCTAAAATTTTTATGATTGCAACGCTTGTATTCGGCTTTGCATCATGTAGTGATCAGGACGATACTCCTGTAATGCCAAACAATCCTTCTGATAATCAAGAAGAAGTTGAAGAACCAACGGGAGGTCAAACTGAATATTTTGACATTGTGCAACGATTAAAAGATTCAGCTTCTGGATATGATAATGTGACAATCATAGATAAGACAACAGAAAAAATGGCTGAGGTTATAGGCAACGGAATGTTGTATTTTGATTGTTCATCGTTTGATAACTACAGTACCGTAATCACAGTAGACGATTATGGTATTTCATACGATGTCTATTTGCCGTCAACTGCTTCAAAGCTTAATCTAAAAGCAATGGATAAGAATCCTTATTTGAGAATTGATTGGATGTATATCTATTTAGACGAAGCTTACAAGCAATTAGATTTTCATAAAGAACTTCTTGGTCTCAGAGAAGGGTATGAAAAAAATCAAGAACATGAATTCAGCCACTATTATCGCTATTCTAATGATTACGTAATTGCTACATATAATAGCGATGAGCCTCAAACATTACTACTTGAGTTCGCTTCTAATAAGATTGATAAAGAGGCAATTATGACAATTGTTGTTTCTGATGGATTACCAGATTCAAAAGCTGCACTTATAATTCATCAGGCGGCGAAGTGATGGTCGAAAGACGGATGGTGCAAAACCAAGATAAGGCACTAATATGCAACTGCAGTCTGCGAGGGTGACATCTCCCTCGCTGACTACCAAATTTATAAACAATTAAAATATTAAAATTATGAAAAAGTTAGTAAAAGTTTTAATGATGATGGCATTCGTATTCGGTGCAGCATCATGTAGTGATGAAAAAGACATGCCGGTAATGCCAACAACTCCGGAGTCAGAACAAGAAGGAATGACAAAGACCGAAGAACCGGAATATCCGAGAAATGTAAAAATTTTATTGGAGGAGGCATCAAAGTATGATAATATTACCGTAATCAACAATGCAACTTTATTGTCGGATGTGAAGCTTGGTGGCGCTCCAATGATATTTGATTTATCATCATTCGAAGGTTTTGATGTAGTGATTTACATAGATGACACCAATTTCTATTACGATGTGTATGTTCCATCAGAAGGAGCTAAATTAGGATTGAAATATGGTAAAGAAGACAGCTACATCGGCCTATCAGAAGTTATGTATCTGAATAAGGATATCACTGAACTTCCATTCAAAAAAGAGTTGTTAGGTCTTAGATACGACTGTGATGATAAGAGACACAATCATGGAGATACTGAAAGGGATTATTACTATAAATCATTCAATGATTATATAGTGGGAGTTTTTGATTCTCCTCAAGTTTTGCAACTTGAAATTCTTCCTAATCAAAGTGGAGACGAACAAATTTTGAGTTTTGGCGTTTCGGATGGTTTTCCACAATCATGTGCAGGTATGAACATCATTCAGGCGGCGAAGTAATGGTCGCTAAAGCGCAACCGATAAGAATGGTTGCACTAAAATAACATAACAATTTGCAGTCTGTGAGGGTGACATCTCCCTCGCAGACTACCCAATTTATAAACAATTAAAATATTAAGATTATGAAAAAGTTAGCTAAATTTTTTATGATTGCAGCGCTCGTATTCGGCTTTGCATCATGCAGTGACCAGGAGGATGCTCCTGTGTTGCCAAACAATCCTACAGATAACCAAGAAGATGTAGATAAATCTAATGGTACTCAGGATGAAGAAGTTAATATTGCACAAATGATGAAAGAAGAGGCGACTGAACACAGTAATGTCACATTCATTGATAACACTACGGGTGAATTAATTTATGGTGGCATGGCTCCTTTGAGTATTGATTTTTCATCATTTGAAGATTATGCCACCGTTATTACATTGAAAGACACCGGTATCAAATATGAGATCTATCTGCCTGCTGAGGAAGTAAAACTTAATCTCAAGTTTCGTAATGATGAACGAATCTTTTTGGGCATTTCGGAGAACTTGCGTTTAAACAAGGATAAAACGATTCCATTTGAGAAAGAATTGTTAGGCTTTAGATGTGATTGCGATGATGAAAAGCACAAGCATGGAAGTGGTATTTTTGATTCAGACTATTATTATAGAGCAGAAAACGACTATATGACATGCTTGTATGACAGTCCGCAACTTGTTCAACTCGAAGTTCATCCTAATAAGAGTGGAGAGGAACAGCTACTTCAATTCAGTTTCGGCGATTATAAACCACTTTGGGGAGCAGGAATTCGTATAATTCAGGCGGCGAAGTGATGGTCGCTAAAGTGCAAGCGAAACCGATAAGAATGGTTGCACTAAAATAACATAACAATTTGCAGTCTGTGAGGGTGACATCTCCCTCGCAGACTACCAAATTTATAAACAATTAAAATATCAAGATTATGAAGAAGCGTAGATTTTTGGCATACTTTGCTGCAATAGTGGCAAGTGTCAGCGTCGTAGTAGGTTGTAGCGACAACAACGAGCCTCCGCTCGAACCAACACAAGACCCTTCTTACAACGATACAATCATAGTTGTTGATGAGCGTATCCCAGGACAACAATTGGATGGAGGTTGTGCTATGGAGTTTGCCAATGAGTCGTTGGATGGTTTTAGAGTAATAAAAACATACAATAAAACCGGTGTCAATTATGAAATCTATATCCCGGTCAATGGAGCAGAATTAGATCTCGTGGCAAAAGAAGATTATTTTTGGATTTATCCTGTAGAAAGTTTCAAGGTAAATAGCAATCAAGTCGATTTGAAGATTGATATGGGCGATAAGATGGAAAATTATTGGTATGATGACTACAATGATCAGCATTTCAATTACTTTTATCAAGCTTCAAATGAT
>JAFYNZ010000037.1 GCA_017547845.1 Muribaculaceae bacterium | reverse complement strand
TTCGTCTCTTGATAAGAGACAAATCATTAGATATAGAATGCTGTATAGCAATAACTTAGCTTGGTTATTAATATCGATTTTGCTATACATTCCAATATCAAATTATTTATATGTGTAATTTTTTGGGGTTAAATAGTCTTTATTATAAATAATTTTATTAAATTTGCGATGTAGATTTGTCTCTTATCAAGAGACGAAAATATTTGTCAAATATCTGACAAAGAACTTAATATCATGCTATTAGCATTGTCAACAACTCCGGTATCGAGCGATGCGAGATAGATTTGGGTGGTCATTTCGGAATCGTGTCCCATTCCCTCGCTGATTACCGATATCGGCACATTCTTACTCTTGGCTGCGCTAGCCCACGAATGTCTTGCGACATACATTGTCAGTGGCTGTTGAACACCCACCATATTACCTATTGTTTTGAGTTTGCGATTGATAAGGTACATTGCGTTCTTATATTGTTTGCGTTCATCGCCTTTCATCGGTTTGATGATAGGCAACAGGTATTCCGATATCGGATTATCGTATTTATCTACAATCTCTTGCATGCACTTTTCCCAACGAATGAATAGTTGCTGACCGGTCTTGCGTCGGCAGTAAGATAGTACGCCATTGGATAAATCTTTCTTCTTGAGATATGCCATATCGACAAATGACATTCCACGGGTGTAGAACGAGAAGAGAAACATATCACGAGCAAGGTCCAACGATGGCAGTAGCGACAGGTCAAGGCACTTAATCTGCTTGATAGCCTTTAGTGATATAGCTCGTTTGATGGTTTTATCAATGCCTATATAGACGTGTTTAAACGGGAATCGCTGCGAGGTCAATTCCTTTTCGACTGCTCGATTATAGACGGCTCTGAGTATTCGCATGTAAAACGAAGTGGTGTTCTTTGTCAACCCTCGATTGCTTAAATAAGCCTCATACATCAGCATTAAATCAGAGTCAATGTCTTTTAATCGGACATCTTTACCTTCTCTAAACTGCATAAAACTTTTGAGCGTGCTACGATAGGTTTCAGATGTGCGTTGCTTACCCATCTGCTGCAGCTGAGTAATAATCGTCTGCATAAATTTGAACAATGATTGCTGATTTTGGAGTACTTGATAATAAACTTTTCCCTCAATATTTTCATTTGAGAAAGGTCGAAACTTTGCTTTAATATTTGCCATAGATTATTGATTTTGTTTTTTGTTTAGACAAATATTCAGTTAACCCATGACCTATTAGTAATTAAGTCTGCAACACAATCAAATCAGATTATGCAAATCACATAATTCGATTTGCATAATTCAATTCGAATAATTAACTTTGCAGATAAATACTACATATGACAAAAGTAAAGAATCCATTTATCGTAACGGGCAAGATTGAACCCGAATATTTTTGCGACCGCATAAAAGAGTCAGAACGACTAATTAAATCAATCACAAACGGCAACAATCTTGTGATAATTTCGCCACGAAGAATGGGAAAAACCGGACTTATACGTTTCTGCTACGACAATCCTGTTATAGCCGACGAATACTACACTTTTTTCGTTGATATTCTTCACACATCAAGCCTTCGTGAATTTACGTTTGTGTTGGGTCAAGAAATTTATAACACTCTCCTACCTCGCAGTCAAAAGATGGCATTGGCATTTCTGCAGACTGTCAAGTCGATATGTGGAAAGTTTGCATTTGATCTTGTATCGGGTATGCCCTCATTTAATATTGAGTTGGGTGACATTGAACGCCCTGAATACACATTGGAAGAGATATTCAAGTATCTAAACACAGCGGACAAACCATGCATTGTTGCTATCGATGAGTTCCAACAGATAGCCAAGTATCCTGAGAAAAATATCGAAGCATTGCTACGCACCCACATACAAAAGTCCACTAATAGTCATTTTCTCTTTGCTGGAAGTGAGCGACACATGATGCAAGAAATGTTCACTTCTGCTGCTCGACCATTCTACAATAGTTCCGACATTCTCGAGTTGAATGCCATCCCTTGTGAAATTTATACACAATTTGTCATTTCGCAATTTGATAAACGCAACAAGAGCATTGAAGCTAAAGAGATTGAATATGTATATGCATTGTTTAAGGGGCACACCTACTACATTCAACGCACATTCAACGAAGCTTTTGCCGACACATTAGAGGGGGAAGCGTGCAGCAAAGAAATAATTGACCGAGCCGTCAAAACTATGATTGACTCCAACGACACAATTTTCAGGGAAATATTATCAAACATTCCAGAAAGCCAAAAGGCTGTTCTATACGCGATTGCTAAAGACGGAGAAGCCACACAGATCAGTTCTGCCGATTTCATAAAACGACACAGACTAAAATCGGCAAGTTCGGTGCAGTCAGCTATCAAGAAACTTCTTGACCGCGATATTATCACTGATGTCAACAAAGTCTATATGGTCAATGACAAACTCTTTGCAATGTGGATTAACAAGATTAACGGCAACTTATAATATCACTCGCAATAGACAGCGAAAGGAGAGGTGGCGAACCATCTCTCCTTTTAATATGTATGAGAAATATTATAGGGTTGATTATACTATTGTTGCTAATTAAGCATACAGTTATTAAAAAAGAGTAATCATTCCTATGGTTATAACCAACCCAATAAGTAAAATTACAGAACAACCTTTCCCACTTGAATTGACTTCTTTAGCAGATGGGGATATTTCATACTTATCTCTAATCTCATCTACAACTTTTTTTGCTTCCGCCAATCCACAATTCTTCTTATCCTTATACCACTTTGTTGCACCTATTAATCCCTGAGATTTTATCACTTCAACTATTTCTGCTTCATCGTCAGATATAACAGATATGTTCTTTACAACCTTAGCCTCTCCCGCCTTAAATTGATTTCCACATTTCAGACAAGTAATTTGCACATCTTTACTACCAATAGTCCCTGCTAAGAGTCCAATGCCGCCTACCAGAAGAGCCCCTGTTAGAGCCTTACCTCCACTAAACCCATTGTGTTCTGCATGAAGTTCACGTGAATTACATTTCGGACAACACAAATATTCTTCTGATTGTCGCGATTGTTGATTTATCGGATTGCCACAATGAGGGCATGCCATTGCCTTGTCACTAACCTCTCTTCCACATTCTGCACAATTTATCAATGCCATAATATAAATAATTAACAGTTAATATATCACAAAATTAAATAATCTACACGATATAATCAAACACAAGAGATAGATTTTGTAAATTATCGTGATTAAAACTATTATCGGACAGCAATAATTAAAAATCACTCTCCTAAACACTCTAAAGGAGATGTATAACAAGCAACCGCATCAACATCATTTGTGTTGATACGGTTGCTTGTTGTTGACTATTTGACTATATGACAAGGGTCGTTGTTCGCAATCCACACGGCGTGAACTTCATCCACGCTTCGTGCGACATTTTGCTGCTCGCCTTGCCGATAATTTGTGCCTGCCGGTATTATTGACAAGGCTCGTTGTTCGCAACTCGCACGGCTTCGTGCGACTTTTGCTACTCGCCTTGCCGATAATTTTTGCCTATTTTAAGGCAAAAATTATTCCCATTCGATAGTTGCAGGTGGTTTTGAAGAGATGTCGTAAACTACGCGGTTGACGCCACGCACTTTGTTGATAATCTCGTTGCTGACCTTAGCGAGGAATTCGTGAGGAAGGTGACTGTAGGTCGCTGTCATACCGTCTACCGAGTTCACAGCACGGAGTGCTACGACGCTTTCGTATGTGCGTTCGTCTCCCATTACGCCCACGCTACGGATTGGCGTAAGGATAGCACCTGCTTGCCATACTTTGTCGTAGAGATCGTTGTCGATAAGACCTTGGATAAAGTAGTGGTCAGCTTCTTGGAGGATACGCACTTTCTCTTCGGTGATATCGCCGAGGATACGCACTGCCAAACCCGGACCAGGGAATGGGTGGCGACCGATGAGCGACTGAGAGATGCCGAGTTCACGACCTACGCGACGCACTTCGTCCTTGAAGAGGAGGCGGAGTGGTTCGACAAGTTTGAGGTTCATCTTTTCAGGGAGACCGCCTACGTTGTGGTGGCTCTTGATTACCATACCGGTGATAGAGAGAGACTCAATCACGTCAGGATAGATTGTGCCTTGAGCAAGCCACTTCACATCTTTGAGCTTCTGAGCCTCTTGGTCGAAAATGTCGATGAAGCCCTTGCCGATGATTTTTCGTTTCTTTTCAGGGTCGGTGACACCTGCGAGTTCGCGATAGAAGTGCTCCTTAGCGTCAACGCCAATTACGTTGAGGCCCATGTTGCCATAGTTGGCAAGCACTGTTTCAAACTCTTTGTAACGCAAGAGACCATTGTCAACGAAGATACATGTGAGGTTGCTACCGATAGCCTTGTTCAAGAGCACAGCAGCTACTGTAGAGTCAACGCCGCCTGAAAGTGCAAGCACCACCTTGTCATCGCCAAGTTGCTCACGGAGAGCAGCGACAGTGGTATCGATATAAGATGCAGGAGTCCAAGCTTGAGAGCTGCCACAGATACCTACAACGAAGTTCTTGAGCAATGTAGCACCATCTTCACTGTGGACTACTTCAGGGTGGAACTGCACACCCCAAGTTTGCTCACCTTCGATGCGGTAAGCGGCGTTCTTAACGTCGGCAGTTGAGCCCACATTCTTGAAGCAAGCCGGAGTTTCAACGATAGAGTCGCCGTGGCTCATCCACACGATAGACTCATTGCGCACATCCTTCATCAATGGGTCAGCTTCATCGCGCCACATGAGTTGAGCCTTGCCATACTCACGAGTGTTGGACGATGCGACACGACCACCATTGACATGTGCCAAATATTGTGCACCATAGCAGATACCGAGCAATGGATATTTGCCACGGATATTGGTCAATTCAATCTGCAATGCTTGTGGGTCATTCACCGAGTAAGGGCTACCCGACAAGATTACACCGATAATCCCCTCATCGTTGTGAGGAAACTTGTTGTATGGGAGGATTTCGCAATATGTATTCATTTCACGGATACGGCGAGCGATAAGCTGCGTGTATTGTGAACCGAAATCCAAAATAATGATTTTTTCTACCATAATTTAGCTTATATATTATGTTTTTATTTCCATCTCAAAGAGTCGCATGACTCCATACTGCAAAGTTATATTATTTTCGTTAAATCCAAGTAACCAACGGGCAATTTTCTTGCATAACGAGCCGAATTATGGCTATTTCGTCTAACGAAGCTTCTCAATATTCTTCGGATTGCCCACTATCCATAGCACATCGCCCTCTTCGAATACGACGTCGGGCGTTGGCACGAGCATCTCATCGCCACGCTGAATCTTGACCACCATCGAGTAGTAGTCCTGACGAATGCGAGCATCGACAAGGGTCTTACCCACGATAGCGGAGTCTTTGGTGAGCAATACGTTGACAAGTTCGATTTGCTCGTTGTAGACAGGGAGATGTTCTGAAGCATCTTCATACGACTCGATGTCGGCATTAAGTCGCTGAATCTGCTCATCTGTGCCGATTACGCCCAAGAGATCACCCGGGAATATGCGCACATCTTTGCCCGGCAAAGCGATGAGCGTAAAGCCACGATAAATACTTGAGATGCTCACACCGTAGTCTCTACGCAGACCTGTGTCAACGATTTTATCGCCGGCAAACGGACAATTCAACGACACCTCGATATATGCCAAGTGAAGATCGTCTACAAGGTTGTTGTTCTTTCCTGAGCGAGTGTTCTCCCTGACATTAAGGTTGTCGATAAACTTCTTCTCGATCGACTTATAGCGTTGTGTGATGCTCTTTGACACAACGATGATGATAAGCACAAAGCATCCGACACCCACAAGCCAACCGATGGTCATCGTATATGCCAACGACACGAAGTAGACCACGAAACACAATGCCAAGAGATAGCGCACTATCTTGAGCACCACCAACGGCACTTCCGCCATGCCGGCAGTAGAGTGCAACTTCATTCGCTCATCGGGCTTGACCGCACTGAACGACAACGCACCGATAAATGGCGACATCAATAGCAGCGTTAC
Organism: Muribaculaceae bacterium; assembly: GCA_017547845.1. Classification (GTDB taxonomy): domain Bacteria; phylum Bacteroidota; class Bacteroidia; order Bacteroidales; family Muribaculaceae; genus Lepagella. The sequence goes on along the minus strand of JAFYNZ010000037.1, from coordinate 50,161 downwards.
TACCGTCGCTATAAAGTGTCCCACTCGACGAAGATGCCCTCAAGCAATGGATAAAGCCACAAGCGAGAGACAAGAATCACACCGATCAATAGCACCGAATAAAGCACTATGCGCCATAGATAGCGTCCCAAGATAGCCTTCCAAAGTTGGCGACGCTCATTGGTGTCGACTGTCTGCGTCGAGTAACGCTCTATCAAGAAATTGAGCCCCTTGGGCAGATGTTTTTCGACAAAGCGATAGGCAGGGTCGGCAAGTTTAATGAAATATGGAGTCGTGAAAATAGTAATCACCGAGACCGCCACAATGATTGGGTAAAGCGTCGGATCCAACACTCCGAGACTCATACCGAGCGATGCGATGATGAACGAAAATTCACCTATCTGAGTCAACGAGAAACCGCTCTCCATAGCGACACGAAGCGTCTGACCTGTGGCAAGCATGCCGAGTGTGCCAAACGTGATCATACCACATATCACCACGCAAGCCAACAGCAAGATTTCGCCCCAATATTGCACGATGATATTCGGGTCGACCATCATGCCGACCGAGATAAAGAAGACAGCGCCGAATAGGTCTTTGATCGGCTGAACGACCTTCTCAATACGCTCTGCTATCATCGTTCCGGCAAGAATCGAGCCTGTGACGAATGCCCCGAGTTCGAGCGAGAATCCGCAAAACACCGAGAAGAATGCCATGCCGAAACAAAGCCCCATGCTGACCACAAGCAGCGTCTCGTTATTAAGAGCCCAACGCGTTCTATCGAAGAAAGTCGGCAACACGTAGACACCTATCACAAACCATAGTATCAGGAAGAATGCCAACTTAGCCACCGAGAAGAGCAACTCGCTGCCCTCCACATTGCCCATTGCCAACGATGACAGCAACACGAGCATCAATACGGCAAACAAGTCTTCTATAATCAGCACGGCAAGCACCAACGACGCAAACTTCTTCTGTTTCAAGCCTAAGTCGGTGAAAGCCTTGAGGATAATGGTCGTCGACGACATCGACAGCATACCACCGAGGAAGATACTATTGATGTTGTCAAGGCCCAACAGATGCCCCACACCAAATCCGGCGAAGGTCATCCCCGTGATGATAATCAATGCTGTTGTGACGGCCGAACTACCGGAGTTGAGCAGCTTCTTGAAACTGAATTCGAGGCCGAGGGTAAACATAAGCACCACGATACCGAGTTCTGCCCAGAAGTCGATATTTGCCGAGTGGGCAATCGATGGCAGATACTCAAACTTCGGGCTTGCCAAGAATCCGGCAAGTATGTAACCCAACACCACCGGTTGCTTGAGTTTCTTGAAAAGTATTGTCACCACTGCTCCCAAGAGCAAAATCAACGCCAAGTCGGCTATCAATCCTTCCGAGTGCATAGACTCCTCGGTCGTCTCAGCGACCTCTTGCGTTGTGACGGTCTGTGTCGCCTGATTGCTTACGACCTCATCTGCATATGCCTCAAAACCTGCCAACGCGGGCAATGCCAACGCCACGCCCTTGAGGCTTCTATTGTTGTTATCCTTTGTCATATATTTGAAATTATCTATTGAGTGGATAAAGCTATCGAGTGAGTCGGTGCTATCTGGCGCAACTGTTCGAAGAGCGACTGTAGGTCGACATCTTTGCGATACATCACCACGAAATTAAACTCCGTCGTCTGCTGTTCGTAGTTGCACCCCATGTAGAACGTCGACAACTGCACATAGTTGCGACTAAGCACCTCCTTATATCGGTCAGCACTGATGCCGACTTGATTGATTTTCACACATATCACTCTCGACTCCTGACCGATGCGACGACGATGTTCCCACACCTCGAGAGCAATCAGCGTAAGCAATATGAGTAGTGTCCCGATAATGGCTACAGCATACATTCCGACGCCGACCGACATACCGATCGTCGCCACCATCCAGATGCCTGCAGCAGTAGTCAATCCTCTGACCGACCCACGCATGTGAATCATCGCACCACCGCCCAAGAAACCGACACCGGTCACCACCTGTGCAGCGATACGACCCGGATCGCCATTCTTAAGCCCTAAATATTCTTGAGGAACATATATCGACAGCAGCATTGCCATGCACGCACCCATCGAAATCAGTGCAAACGTGCGCACACCTGCCACCTGACCTTTGCGCTTACGCTCCATGCCGACCATCATGCCCAGAATCATACTGAGCACCAATCGGAATGCAGAGTTCTCTAAAGTCACCTCCGTAGAATTGAGAGCGACCATCAGTTCTGACAATAAATCGTTTAGAAATTCCATAAATAATTCGCTTTGTCGTTACAGCTATAAGCTATCCACAAAGTTATAACAAATTTCCCACATATGCAAGTTGACTGCACGACTGAATAATTGGCAAGAGTGCCCGACAATCACTTGCCGAGCACTCATCACTTTTGAACGCGCACTTTAATCGGCACTTACGCGCCAATCACAGCGCTCTATGCCTTGCGTAAATTCACCTCTTAACTAAATTATATTGTCAACTTGAAAACCGTTCGAGGCTTGGTATATTTACAAATCAATATATTCACTGCATTACATCACGACAGCGACATCGTCGTAAGCGAAATAAGCAGGGCAGTTCAATCCATACTGACCGCTTTGGTCTTCACTCGCTTCGAAGTTGAAGACTATCTTGGTCACTTTGCCCAACGATGAAAGGTCGAATTTCTCCCAAGTAGTAATCAACCGGCCATCTTTGCAGAGATAAATCTCAGCCTGACCTGTAGATTCTTCGCCATTGAAGCCGTAGGCAATCACCTTCAGATAGGTAGATTCGGTTGCAGGCGTATTAAATCCGTCGCCGTATGTCAAAGAGTTAAGCACATAATTGATGTTGGTCACATACATGTGGTCAACGACACGAGCCACACCGTCTGCGAATTCAAATCCTTGCAACTCTGCATCATAAATCTGTGAGTTATAGAAGTCTTTATATCCATTATGTACAGCGAAATTGCTTGAACCGTTATGACCACCTATCGGATTGCAGAACTGCAATTCATACCATCCCCAGTAACCTTCAGGGAGTGTCTCGTAATTTTCGATAACATAGTTTGAGATAGCATGACCACCACCCCAGTACGGAGTCACAAACGAGTGGAATAATTCGGTGTTGCCTTCATCATACCAATAGTATGTTCCTCCACCGAAATCGTAGGTCAACGGACCATTATACTGCGAGCTATCAATCAAATCGCTCCATTTTTCGACAGTCACACCCGCATAGTCAAGAGTGTAAGGAGTAAATCGTGCATCTGCATCTTCGAACGTGAGGATTCTCATGGCCGACACTGCTACGCACTCAAGTGTGAATGCACGACAATCGCCACGCTTGTTGGCTGCAATGATATTGATTTCACCCACGATATTTTCGTCGTCGATTTCGCTTGGAGCAGTGACATAGAGCACATCGCCCTTGACTACTGCGTCCCAGCCCTCTGACACTGATGCCACAAAGACTGTGCTGACTTTAGTCAAAGTCATTGCAAATTCTTTGGTTGTGCCTTGAGCCACTTCCACATCGGTTGTGTCAATCATGATGCCGAAATTGTCAACGCGATAGACTGAGAATGTTTCGCCACTCGCGAGATAGAAGATCACCTCGTCTTCGCCGACAACGACATTTGTAAAGAATGAGTCGCCGCTGATACCAATCGCTCTGACATAGTGACCATTAGCATCGACGATGCGTTCAGGACCGTTGCCTGTGTCGATTGTCCAATAGCCTTCAGCATCTACGCCGATCACCGGAGTGACACCGTCTTGTCCGGCAGGACCGGCAGGACCTGTTTCACCTTGGTCACCCTTATCGCCCTTGTCGCCTTTCTGACCGTCTTGGCCGGCAGGACCTGTAGGACCCATTGGACCGGTTTCGCCTTGATCACCCTTGTCGCCCTTGTCGCCTTTCTCACCATCTTTGCCGGTGACACGAAGCTTATTGCCGTTGCTGTCAAGAAGCCATTCGGTCACACCATTGACTGTGATAGTCCAGTAATAGACACCATCGACATCTTCCTTAACACCGATCACCGGAGCATTCTCGCCGTCGATGCCGTTGATGCCATGATGAAGTTCTATCACTTTGCCGTCACTGAATGTCAAACGATAGCCTTGAGGTGTCTCCTCTACTGCAGTAATCACAGCACCCTTGCTGAGTGCCGACACCACGGTCTTGATGTCGGTAATCTCCGTATTGAGACCTTGGAGCATCTCTTCGATTGTTTCCACTCGACCTGTGAGATCATCGATTCTATTCCACAAGTCATCGTCATCATAACAGCCTGTGAAGACTGTCGCAAGCGCTAAAAGCGCACAATAAAAAAACTTTTTCATTTCTTGTAATTTATTAAATGGTTAATAAAATGATTATCAATCACTTGCCTACAAGAATTTGAAAAAATTGACTCTGCGATGTGAGTGTAGTCGCCGACTACACTGCCACCCATGCGTCCTACATTGCATCTGCCGAACGCCTATACTATAGTCGTCGACAGGGTGCACCGATGGCCTCATCGTCACCTGAAAATTGCCAAATGCTCAAGTCCTCGTAAGCATATCCTTAAGGCAAGCAAAGGCAGGTCTTCTGGCTTATTCCATCTCTTGAGTAGAGATAACGCTTGATGCCTTCCCGAAATCTATTTATTCAGTGACATTTATCAAGCATCGCCCTGATGGGCACGGAAATTACAGCAGCGGGTCTGCCGGGGATTCTCACCCCGTTCCCTTTTAATCGACGTTAAGCCGAGCCTTCTGCTATCCCAATATGTAGTTTTTATCGATTGACACTCTCTTGTGCCGACCGCGCAGTCTGTCTATGCAGATGACCGCTTATTTCGCAAACTTAATCGCTTTGCGACCGGCTCTGATGATGTAGACACCCTTCGGAAGCGATGCGACATCGATGAGGTTATCACCCGAAGCAAGCACTGTCTGCTTCACCATGCCACCACCGACCGAATAAATCTGAGCCTCCATCGCTTCACCACCATTTCGTAAGGCAACGCCGTAAGCATTTGATGCCATAAGCGTCAATACATCACTATCGGCATCAACGGCATCGACACCGACCACCTCTGCATCCGGGTGCAAGTCCTCAGCACCGCAGATTTCGGTCGAAGTCTCCCCTATCCAACCACAATACTGATTGACAGCCGTATAGACCTTGACGAAATCAATGTGTGTCAAATGCTTCGGATTGCCTTGAGCATCAACAGCCCAGTCAATATTGAAACCCTCATCAATATCGTTAGCTTTATTATCAACATAGCCCCAATCCAAACGCGTAAGCACATAGTAAGTGCCATTGCCACTTTGATCAAATGCGTTATCAGCCAATTTCGTTCCCACGAACTCCATTGTCTCGCCTTCATACCATTCCGGCCAATACGACTGCTGATGAAAACTGTTTTTCATCACATAGCCCGAGTTGCCGTCAGATGATGTCCAACGAATGTAGGTCGTATCAGTTATCATGCCATCTTTTGTCGGCTCTTTGTCGGCATCAGGCTTGTAATAGGTGATGCTATAGTTCTTGATAGTCGTCTCCTTGCCATAGTCGCTACCGGCGAGTTCGTACCACTCGTCATCAGCCAAGCCGTTGCCATTGGCATCGACAGAGACCATCACGATACCCGGCTCGCAACTACCTCCGGCAGAACTTCCGGCTGCCATGAATGCATTGGCATATATCTTGAAGTCGTAAGCACCCTCTACGTTTGCTACCGGGTGGTCGAAACCAAACACCACATACCCCCCGAATGCACCAAGGCTGATCATGCCGGGATTCTTATCGCCACAGATTTGCTCCTCTACCTTAGCAAGTATTGCCTCATGGGTATCGCCGTCCATATACTCCGGCAATTCGTTGACAAATTGTCCCGGTGCAGGCAAAAAGTCATAGACCTTGCTGATATAAGGCGAATTCTGAGCCGCAGCACAGAGAGAAACGCCTGCAAAAAAAAGTGTAAAAATTCTTTTCATATATAATCAGAGTTAAAATTTATTGCTTCTCATCACCGACAAAGACGAAGTGTGCCGGTATGTCGCCCGTACGCACGCTCCATTTGCGTATTCCGTCACCACCGTAACAATGCAGATACCCGGGGTTGACATAGTTCTTGGCGTCTGTCACATAGATGTCTTTGGTGATCGGATTGACCATCACGCCGTAAGGAATACGGATTTCGGCATCGGTGCCGTCCTTGATAAAGTTGTCGCAGACCACCTCATGACTGTTGACATCTATTATACAATTGGTTATCTCATTGCTCATTGTCACATAGCTCCACTGTGCGCTGACGACATAGAGTGAGTCGCCGTCAAGACACATATTCGACACCGGCACATCGAGCTTGGCAGTGATGCGCTTCTTGCGAGTGTCGTAGCAATACAGCTTCGAGTTTTCATCGTAGTAGTCGCCACGCGACGACACCCAGAGTTGTCCATGTCGATCGCAACGCACGCGATGCAGATTGATATCGATAGCGATGCGTTCTATCTCAGCAAATGTCGCAAGGTCGATGACCGACACCGTATTTTCATAGCGAGGCACCATATATCCGCCTGAGTTGGCTACATATATCTTGCCATCGACAATTTCCAACTCATCAGGCTGAAAACCTACGATGCAACGGTCTACCTCTTGCAGTGTGGCAGTGTCTATCTTAGCCACAAATCCCTTCTGCGTGTAGTCGGGGCGTATCTCCACCGGGCCGGCATAGGATGTGACATAGGCATAGCCTTCATGGAAGCGAATGTAGCGACAGTTGGGGATATCTATCTGGCCGATACGCTTTGTCGTAGCGACATCCATCACCTCTATCTTGTTGGAGCAGTTGATGACGGCATAAAGCTTCGAACCATATATCTTCAAGTCGTTGCCCACGTCGCCCATCTCTTTAGGCACCGACGGATTGGCATTGCCATAAATATTGCGAGTATAGACACCTGAGGCATAGTCATAGTAATCGAGTGTCGCCTTGTTGCTACCCATATTGCCCTCATTGAGCAGGTAAAAACCTTTGATTGACGTATATTCCGGGGTGCTGACTTCGACCTCTTCGGGTATAAAAATCACATCTTCGCCACGACATGAGCCGAGGAGTGCGACAGCAGCGATGAGCATCAGCGCGTATTTGATAGTCGATTTCATCATATATCAACCTTTAGTATTAGTTTATAGTTACGGCCCGGCATCGGGTAGTTCATTATCACTTCGTATTGCTGATTAAGCAGATTGTTGACCTCAAGCGTGGCCTTCAGACCCACTTTGCCCACATTGAAAGCATAAGAGGCCGAAAGGTCGTGGGTGTACCATGGCTGTTCGTAATTGGCAGGAATGTTCGACGAGTTGTGATAACGCTCGCCGACATAGATGAAACTGTAGTTCAGACCGATGCCTCGCCATGTAGCGTTGAGGATAGTCGAGCCGCTATGCCATGGTATGTAGGCAATCTGGCCCTTATAAGTGCCGGCCTCATCGAGACAATCCGTCGGGTCGGAATAGTCTTGCGCCGTCTGATAGGTGTAGTTGAGTTGACCGTTAATGGCGATGTCGTAAGGCAGGAGCATTGAGAGCTGAGCCGTCACATCGACGCCTGTGATATGCACCTCACCGATATTCATCATCATCCAGCGATATTGGCCCGTACCCTTAGGCACAGCGATAATCTTGTCGGTCACTTCGTTGTAGTAAGCATCGGCCGTCACGTTGAAACTCTTGAAGATGGTGCGATCGAAGTTCCAACGATGCTGAAGCCCTACGTTGTATTGCGTTGCATACTCCGGCTTCAGGTCGGCATTGCCGATGTCGGTATAATAGAGGTCATTGAATGTCGGCATTCGGAAGATGCGCTTATAGAACGCACGCAGATTGAAGTCCCTGTCCTCTATCGGCTGATAGGAGACAAAGACAGCCGGCGTGAACCTTGAGAACTTGTTGGTGCGGCGGCCGAGGTAGTCGCTACCGCTGATTATCTTGGAGTGATCGAATACAAACGTACCGAGGATACTTGCCTGAGCCTTGAGTCGCTGCCAGCGATAAGCTGTCGCGAGAGCGGCAAGCAGTGAGTGACGCGTCGGGCAAGCGAAGTTGGTCAGCGTAGCGTCGAGCGTGTTCCACTGATAGTCCACCGAGAGGTTGACGTCCCAGTCGCGCAGGATAGTATACTTGTTGGCAGTCGAGATATACAGCTCATCTTGCCAAAACTGATTGTCGAGATACATCAGCGTCGTGTCGGGGTTGAGATAACGCATATAGTCGCGTGCATACTTGGCATTGACCATCAGTTCGTAACGCTCCGAGAGTCGTTGCTGATAGCTGCCTTGCGTGAAGAAGTTTCTGTCCCACTGACGTTGCGAGTTCTTCCACACATTATTGACGATAGCACCCGGGATACCCTTCTCGGAGTCATAGTAGTAGGCCTTCACATTCCACTTGCCCTCATTGACATAGCCGAAGACACCGGCTTCAAGTCGAAGTGCCTCGATGTCACCATTCTGACGCACTGCTGTAGTGTCCCATGCCAATGTGCCGTCGGAGAACACCTTGCGATAGCGAAATTTGTAGCGTCCGTGAGCATTTGTATATTCGGCATTGACCGACGCGCTGACACGCTCACTGAGTCGATACTCCAGACGCACCGACGGATTGAGCAGACCGAACGAACCGGTGCGAAACGTGAGGTTGAGGTTGTAGCGTTTGCCCGATGGGAAACGTGGATAGCGTGTGCGAAGATAGATTGTGCCGGCAGAGCCGAAGTCCTTGGCCGACTGGAAGATTTCGCTCTTCTGACCATTGTACATCGAGATTTCCTCAATGTTATCGAGCGAAAATTTGCCGAGGTCGATCTGACCATTCTGAGCATTGCCGAGCTGGATACCGTCGTAGAAGACACCCATGTGGTTGGTGCCCATGCTGCGAATATCGACCGTTTTCACGCCACCGACGCCACCATAGTCCTTGATTTGCACACCCGAGAAATAGCGCACAGCGTCAGCGACACTATGCGAATTGAGCGACTCAAGTTGATCACCCGATAGTCTTTGCGATGGAATCACCTCCGCATAAGGACGTTGAACGCCTACGACCTCAAATTCATCAAGGTCGACCATCATCGTGTCGGGCGCAATCATCTCGACAGTCGCTCCCCACGATAGGAAAGGGATAGCAATTGCCAATAGCAGCAATGCCGTAGTCTTTAGAATGTCTGTCATCTGTTTTTTGTAAGCTCTAATGCTCGAAAGCTTCAACAAAATATGTAGTAATCGGCAGGTTTTCTGACTTATCCCGGCTTTAAGCGAATGTTCCTTCCCGTCGTTGGAGTGGTGACAGTGAAATCATTCAGCCTCTTGTGGGCTTACAGCAGCGGCTCTGTTCAGGATTCTCACCTGATTCCCTTGATTCCGATTGCGTTGCAAAGTTAGACATTTTTTTTAAATTCTCCAACTCTCAACAATAAAAATATCAGCCGATAAACCGGCGGTCGGATGCATTCAGACTGTCTGCACCATGTACAACCCCTATCGGGGTAGATATACTTATGCTCCTCAATCCGGTGGTGGCACTCGCTACGCTCGTTTACCACCGGTTATCGAAATAATACCCCGTTGGGGTATCGCTCCTCATCTCTCGCCACACTCCGACACACTACCCCGAAGCACGTCGCTGCTACCCCTTGCTACGAGGGGCTTGCTTGGCTACCTTGGGGTTGGGTTGACTGCCTTTTGGCCCTGCTAGCCTCCGATGGTGGCACTCGCTACGCTCGTTTACCACCGGTTATCGAAATAATACCCCGTTGGGGTATCGCTCCCCATCTCTCGCCACACTCCGACACAATACCCCGAGGAGCGGCGATGCTACCCCGGAGGGGTTGCACCTTGATAACCGCGGGTTAGCGAGGCGTCAGCCGAGTGTCACCCGTGGATAGATGACAACTCCGACACAATACCCCGAAGCACGGCGATGCTACCCTGCCACGAGGGGCTTGCTTGGTTGCCTTGTGGTTGGACAGACTGCCTTTTGGCCCTGTTAGCCCTTTTAGGCCTTTGCCACCTGAGATGCGACCGAGAGAGCGGCGCTGCTGCCCCGGAGGGTATCTTTAGCCGCACACTCAGGCATATCATATAATACGCTATGTACAACCCCTATCGGGGTAGATATACTTATGCTCCTCAATCCGGTGGTGGCACTCGCTACGCTCGTTTACCACCGGTTATCGAAATAATACCCCGTTGGGGTATCGCTCCTCATCTCTCGCCACACTCCGACACAATACCCCGAAGCACGGCGATGCTACCCCTACCACGAGGGGCTTGCTTGGCTACCTTGGGGTTGTGGTGACAGCCTTTTGGCCCTGTTAGCCCTTTTGGGCCTTTGCTACCCGAGATATTACTGAGGAGCGGCGATGCTACCCCGGAGGGGTTGCACCTTGATAACCGCGGGTTAGCGAGGCGTCAGCCGAGTGTCACCCGTGGACAGATGACAACTCCGACACAATACCCCGAAGGGGTTATACATCGATACATACGTATGGCGGGGGGCATCAAAAAAAGGTGCCCCGAGTGGGACACCTTTACGATATTATCGTGTGTGATTAATTCTGATTAGAGAACTACCTTAACAGCGTTCTTACCAACCTTAACGATGTAAAGACCGTTAGAAAGTTCGTTAGCGTTTACGCGAACACCATTGAGGTTGTAAACTTCAGCACCTTCTGGAGCTACGATAGAGTTACCTACAACCTTCACGTTGATCTTTTCAGCAGCTACGCTTTCGATACCAACGAGTTCTTCGTCACCTACAGCTGGGAGCATTACATAATCGATGAAGTCTTCTGGGTTGTTGTGGAAGAAGATGTCACCCTTGTAAGCAGCTGTCCAGTTTTCACCGAAACGGTCAACCCATGTGAAGTTCATACCTACGTTCTTGTCACCGATAACCATTTCAGCAGAGTCTTGGTCTGGTGAACGGTAGAAGTCACCGTAAACTACCCAAGTACCATCTTGCTTAGAGATGTCGAGTGTGTAACCACCGAGGATAAGCTTGTAAGCTTCTGGAACTGTGATAACGTTACCAGCAGGGTCTTGTTTCCACCATTCTGGACCTGTCCACTTACCATAAGGCTTTTCTGAACCTTCCTTAGCGAAGAAAGTACCCCAGAATGAGAAGTATTCACCTTCTGGATTTACGTATGCACCAGGACCTTCTGGAGTAGTAGTTGAGTCATAAACGTCGTTGAAGATTTCACCTGTTTCAGGATCCATGTATGCGAAGTCTGTTGAAGTGAAGCATACTTGGTAGCGACGTACTGGTTCGAATTCTTCTACATATACGAATGCCCATTCGCTATCGTAGTCGATGTCACCACAGTCGAAGATATGAACTTGACCAACTTCTACTTCGTTTTCAGCGCCAACAACCAAACCGAGGACAGTAGTTTCGCCTGAGTATGCCATAGCAACGTTGCGAGTACCATTACCTGTCAACTTACCGTTGAGTGTGATATCCAACCAGTTGATTTCTGCGTCGAAGTTTGCGAAATAGATAGTTGTGTCGTCTGTGAATGTGTAACCATCAACACCATTGTACATACAAGTTGTACCTACTGTGTCTGGGTGAAGGATACCGATGTAGTTAACGTAACCAGCTTCAATCATAGTAAAGATAGATTGGTCGTTGAACCATTCGAGTGGAGTTGGATCCCACATTGCATCGCCAAGAGCATCATAAGCAGCCTGTGTATCAAGGTAGCCTTCTGCATCTCTGTACCAGCATACGCAAGCAGGCCAGCAAAGGTCAAGGCTGTAGTAGTTGTTGTAACCGCTTTGGTCTTCCTTGAGAGATGTGATGTTTACAGACACCCAATATACCGGGAAATCTTCTACTGTGTAAGTACCGTCACCTACCATTGACCAGAGACCACCTTGGTTAACCATGAATGCGCTCCAAACAGTACCATTTGGGTCTGTCCAAGAACGAGTAGGAGCAACTTCACCATTTTCGATAGCCTTTTGAGCTTCATACTTCACTTGTTCCGCACGGAATTCAGCGTCAGCATTCAATTCGATTGGCTGATTAGCAAACTTAGGAGCTGCGACAGATGTCAAAGCAACCAAAGCTGCAGAGATTAATAGATAAATTTTCTTCATAAAAAAAATAATTTAAATTATTGATAATAAATAGTTTAATTCATTTTCATTCTCTCTATAATGATATGATTGCTTCTATCGCTAAGAAAGTCAAACTAGAATCTTTGGCAAATTGAGCAAAACATATTCATTTCTTAAACACGCGACGGACAGGTTTTGTTTCACATCAGCACGTATTCGAGTGCAAATTTGGCAATTAATTTTGGATTATGCAAACATTCGCACAAAAAAAAGCAAACACCACATATTAAAAATGCTTAACGACTCCCCCAATTAAGGGTCGCTGCTGCCCCTACTACGATGGGCTTTGCGTTGCCTTGTGGTTGGGTTGACTGCCTTTTGGGCCTGTTAGCCCTTTTAGGCCTTTGCCCTCCGAGATATTACCGAGAGAGAGCGTCGCTGCTACCCCTACTACGATGGGCTTTGCTTGGTTGCCTTGTGGTTGGACTGACTGCCTTTTGGGCCTGTTAGCCCTTTTAGGCCTTTGCCACCCGAGATGCGACCGAGAGAGAGCGTCGCTGCTACCCCTACTATGATGGGCTTTGCTTGCCTATTGGTTAGCCTGACTGCCTTTTGGCCCTGTTAGCCTCCGGTGGTGGCACTCGCTACGCTCGTTTACCACCGGTTATCGAAATAATACCCCTTTCGGGGTATATCCTGCCTCACACTCAGCATATCCTTTTGGGCCTGTTAGCCCTTTTGGGCCTTTGCCACCCGAGATGCGACCGAGAGAGAGCATCGTTGTTACACCGGAGGGGTTGCACCTTGATAACCGCGGGTAAGCGAGGCGATAGCCGAGTGCCACCCGTGGATGGATGACCGCTCCGACACACTACCCCGAAGCACGGCGCTGCTACCCCGGAGGGGTTGCACCTCGATAACCGCGGGTAAGCGAGGCGATAGCCGAGTGCCACCCGTGGACAGATGGCAACTCCGACACACTACCCCGAAGCACGTCGCTGCTACCCCGGAGGGGTTGCACCTCGATAACCGCGGGTAAGCGAGGCGATAGCCGAGTGCCACCCGTGGACAGATGACAACTCCGACACACTACCCCGAAGCGGGTAGTACACCATCAGTCTAACAAATGATTGGGATAAGGGAGTTCGATACCACTCTCCTGCAACCAATTACGAAACTCATCAGCAAACGATACTATCTTATGATGTTCCTTTTGATTCTTGATATAATTGACTATCATATCCTTATCCTTCGCTGAATAAGTTAGGGCAGCATATCCGTCACCCCACCCTTGGAATAATGGGAAATGCTGATTGGCAGTCAACCATTTGCTCGTTTCACGCTTAAGATCTCGCACAAAATTTGCTACTGCGATAGAAGGATGTATATCCACAAGCATATGTATGTGGTCGGGCATACCACCTAAGCGAATGAGTTTGGAATTAGTGTTTCTGACATATCCTAATATATAGGCATATAATTCTCTTTCGTACTGAATGTCAATTGCCTGAATTGAGTGTTTTGTACGAAAAACTATGTGATATAATATGGATGTGTAACTCATATCGCAAAGATAGTGCAAACTTAGCATATACACAAGCATATATCATATAATACGCTATGTACAACCCCTATCGGGGTAGGGATACCTATACTCGCCTATCCGATGGTGGCACTCGCTACGCTCGCTTACCACCGGTTATCGAAATAATACCCCTACCGGGGTAGAGACACCTATACTCGCCTATCCGATGGTGGCACTCGCTACGCTCGCTTACCACCGGCTATCGAAATAATACCCCTGTCGGGGTATATCCAGCCTCACTCTCACGCATATCAATAATACACAACGCAAACCCCTGTCGAGGTATGTCATGCCGCACACTCACGCATATCATATAATACGCTATGTACTACCCCTATCGGGGTAGGGATACCTATACTCGCCTATCCGATGGTGGCACTCGCTGCGCTCGCTTACCACCGGTTATCGAAATAATACCCCTACCGGGGTATCGCTTGCCTCGCACTCAGCATATCATATAATACACAACGCAAACCCCTGCCGGGGTATGTCCTGCCTCACTCTCACGCATGTCAATAATACACAACGCAAACCCCTGACGGGGTATCTCTTGCCTCACACTCAGGCATATCATATAATACGCTATGTACAACCCCTATCGGGGTAGAGATACCTTGACTCGCCTATCCGATGGTGGCACTCGCTACGCTCGCTTACCACCGGTTATCGAAATAATACCCCTGTCGGGGTATATCCTGCCGCACTCTCACGCATATCAATAATACACAACGCAAAACCCTGTCGGGGTATATCCTGCCGCACACTCAGGCATATCATATAATACGCTATGTACAACCCCTGTCGGGGTAGAGATACGTATGCTTTCCAATCCGATGGTGGCACTCGCTACGCTCGCTTACCACCGGTTATCGAAATAATACCCCTACCGGGGTATCGCTTACCTCGCACTCAGGCATATCAATAATACACAACGCAAACCCCTGTCGGGGTATGTCCTGCCTCGCACTTGGGCATGTCGGATAAAAAGCAATAGGAGAACTCCCGGTCTGGGAGCTCTCCTATTCTCATATTGTCTTGTATGGATTATTTAACGTCGCTTGCAACTGACTCGTTGTAGAGAGTTTCAGCCTTAGGCATTGCATATGTCCAGCCATTACCTACAGTCTTGTCGAGGTCACATTCCATATAAGAAGGATAGTTACCAGAAGTAGCGTCACCTTCTACCCATACGCGGCGAACAAGACCCTTTTCCCAACGCTTAAGATCAAACCAGTTGAAGCCTTCACCCCAAAGTTCGATACGACGATAGAGACGGATTTCTTCGATCAATTCGTCACCTGTAGCTGTACAAGTGTATTGAGCGTCGCGTGGTTGGTTAACTTCGTTCATGATAGCTTGAGCCTTAGCGCTTTCGCCCAACATAGCCCATGCTTCAGCTTCAGTGAGGTACATTTCTGCAGCACGCATGTAAGCAGGAGCAGCAGGACCGGTTTCACCTACAGCAGAGAGGAACTTAACAGCTGCACCGTAAGCGATGAGTGGTTCAGTTTCTGCAGACTTTTGGAGGTAAGGGATACCATAACCTTCAGGAGTGATTTCTGCCATCCATTCCTTAGCCTTCTTCAAGAGACGAGCTTGCTTAATCTTTTGGTCGTCAGATGAAACGTTCTTACCATCATACATCTTCTCAACATCTTGACCGAGCTTATCTTCTGTCAAGTAGAAATCACGACGCATGTCAGTTTCAGGGATTTGACGATAGAGGTCGATGTTCATACGCAATGAGCCATAAACTGTGTTAGAAGCGTAGTAACCGTTAGCTGTGAACGCTGTACCCCAGTCTGCATAGATCATAGAGTCTTCAGCGATACGAGAGTTCCACCACATCCATTCGTTGTTGGCAACAGTGTGACCCATACGGTAGTCAGCATCTGACATCAAAGTATAGCCTTCGCGAGCCTTACCTGCCATTTCAGCAGCCTTAGCCCAGTCGTTCTTAAGCAATGCGATACGAGCATAGATACCGTAGCAAACGTTCTTGCTTGGTTCCCAGCTGAATGTAGGCTTGAAGCCTTGAGCTTCAGCAGCTAGGTAACCAGCGATAGCGTTGTCGAGGTCATTGTAAAGCTGGTTGTAAACATCGTTGCAAGTAGCTACCGGCATATCAGCTGTAGTAGGTTCGAGACGAAGGATAACACATTCAGCTTGACCATTGTTAGAGTCGTTCCAACGTGGAGCGTAGCATTGCATCAAACGCCAGTAAGCGTGAGCACGCATAGCAAGCGCTTCAGCCTTGATCAATTCACGTTCGTATTCGTTACCTTCAGCAGCGTCGATACCTGCAAGGATTTCGTTGCACTGACCGATGATTTGGTAAGCGTATACCCACATTGATTGAGTCCAGATGTAGTCAGAGTTGTCAATTTGTTCCATCTTGAGGAACATATCCCATGAACCCTTAGTCTGGATACAGAGGAAGCTGTCGAGACAGTCTTGACCGATAGTTTCACCGTAGAACATACCCATTGCGCTTTCACCACCCCAGTAAGGTTGAGCAGGAGTAGCAGAGTTGATTGAGTACATAATGCTGCAAGCACCATAGAGCGCCTTGCGAGCGTTATCAACGTTTGCGCAAATCATTTCGCTTGAAATTGAGCCTGTAGGCGTTGTGTTCAAGTAATCGTCTGAACAAGAAGCCATAGAGCCAACAACAAGAAGACTTGCCAAACCCTTTATAATAAAATTCTTCATATTATTATCTTATTTAAATAATTTCTAAATTTTGTTGGTCGCTTAAATTAGAACTGTACGTTCAATTGGAATGAGAACACGCGTGCAGTACCGAATGTTTGGCTTTGACCACCTGACATTGATTGTTGTGGGTTCATACCCTTGCGAGCTGTAACTGTGAACAAGTTGTCGATGCTGACACCAAGGTTGATGCGTTGCAATTGCAATGGGTTAACCCACTTAGCTGGAAGGTCATAAGAAAGGTTCAAGTTCTTGAACACGAGGTAAGAAGAGTTAACCAACCAACGGTCGCTTGTACCACTGTAGCTATCTGTAGCGTAAACACGGTTGTGTTGTGGGAGGATATCAGGGTTGATACGGTTAGGATCATCTGCTGTCATACCTTCTGGAGCTGCTGTCCAAGAGTTGAGAGCGTCAGCGTGTACTGCAGACTTAGCACCTGATACATTCACGAGTGACAAGTAGTTAGAGTCAAGAGTCTTACCACCGAGACCGTATGTGAACAATACAGAGAGGTTAACACCCTTCCAAGAGAGAGCTGTATTGATAGAACCATAAACTGTTGGGAGTGGAGTACCTGCCCAGTTCTTAGTAGCATACTTAGTAGTAGGAGATGTAGTGTAAGCCTTACCACCATGTTCTACGAGAACACCGTCCTTGCGAGCAGCTTCAACCAATGATTGGTAAACTGTTTCTGTTGGAACAGGGTCACCGTTTGCGTCAACATAACCTTCGAGGTCTTCAGACTCAGGGTTGATGAGATAGAGTGATTGACCAGTGAGTTCGTCAACACCTGCCCATTCGTAGAGGTACCAAGCGTAGCGCTCGTGACCTTCCTTAAGCCACATTGTTGTGCCCTTGTAGTTAGCTTCAGGGAGCTTAACAACTGTGTTCTTGATGAATGTAGCGTCGATACCTGCAGTCCACAAGAAATCTTTTGTGCGAATGATATCACCATTGATACCGATTTCCCAACCACGGTTAGACATTGTACCGATGTTGGTCAATACTGATTGGTTAGAACCGTTCAATGTACCTACAGAAGCAGGAAGAGTTACGTCGAAGAGGAGGTCTTCAGAACGCTTGTCGAAGTAACCAATTGTGAAACGGAGACGGTCGTTGAACATAGAACCTTCTACTGCGAGGTCAAGAGTCTTAGTTGATTCCCAAGAGATGTCTTCGCGAGCGAGCTGGCTGCGGAGGAATGTGAGTTGCTTAGCGTAGTTAGAGAAGCCGAAGAGGTTCATGTAAGCGTAAGCAGATGCACCTGCGTTGTTACCTACAGCACCATAAGCAGCACGGAGCTTCAAGTAGCTGATCCAGTCAACTTGTTGCATGAATTTTTCTTTGCTGATGATCCAGCTACCACCTACTGACCAGAAGTTACCCCAACGGTGATTTGGGTGGAAGCGTGAAGAACCGTCACGACGGATAGATGCTTCAGCGAAGTATTGTTGGTTGTAGTCGTAACGAGCACGAGCGAGGTAAGATTCTGAACGGTCATCTACTGAGCTACCGCCGAAACCTTCGTTAGTTGGGAAGTTATCGATCAAGTAGTTGTCAGCGAGTTGTTGGTCGATGTTTTGGATAGTAGTACCTTCGTTGTGGTAACCGTAGTTTTCGTGAGCGAGGAGTACGTCAACGTGGTGCTCGAGGTTGCGACCATATTCGTGTGACCAAGTAAGGTGTTGCATGAATGTGTAGTAGTTAGTAGCGTCGAAAGCTTGAGTAAGACGACCACCTACAGATGCAGCGTCACCGATTACGTTATTAGTATATTGAGTACCGGTTGTACGGTTGCGGTTCAAGTTACCTGTGATCTTAAGTTCGAAACCGTAAGGGATAACAGCTGTACCATATACAGTTGCGTCGATCATGTCGTACTTGTAGTTAGTGTAGTTCTTTCTCAACTCGAGAGCAACGTTACGGTTTTGGAGGTAACCTGCTGTGTTGAAGATTGGTTCGCCAGTAGCTTCATCATACATGATGTTGCCTTCAGCATCGTGTTGATAGTAAGGATATACTGGAGAATAGTATTGAGTTGAGAATGGGTTAGCTGCGTAAGAAGTACCAGCCATAGTGTTGCGTTCGCTATCTTGAGTTGTAGCGTTCAAGTTAACACCGAAGTTCAAGTAAGTAGTAGGAGCGAAGTTAGCGTTGATACGACCTGTGAAACGTTCGTAGTCTGAACGGAGGATATAACCATTTTCCTTAAGGTAACCTACAGAAGCGAATACGTTATACTTTTCAGAAGCAGCAGCTGCAGAAAGAGTGTATTCTTGACGGTAACCTGTGCGTGAGATAGCATCCCACCAGTCAAGGTCAGTGTAACCAGGAAGAACGTAAGCACCTTCTACCAACTTACCATCAGCGCCGAACAATTCAGTGCCAGGCATGTTGTAGATGTTGTTCAAAACTTCGTTAGCAACGAAATATTCTTGACCTTGAGCGTTAGCTGTAGCGCGGTCTGGATATTTAGCTGGGTTAGAAGTCATCAAGAAGTTAGAGTATTCAGCGAAAGTAGTTTCCATCCATTGGTCAACGCCGAGACGATCGTATTCAGGGAGACCGCGGTTGTAGAGACCTTGGCGAACTGTCAAGTTAACGTCGATT
The DNA here is from genome assembly GCA_017547845.1 of Muribaculaceae bacterium. Lineage (GTDB taxonomy): Bacteria > Bacteroidota > Bacteroidia > Bacteroidales > Muribaculaceae > Lepagella. The sequence goes on along the minus strand of JAFYNZ010000037.1, from coordinate 31,121 downwards.
TTGTCTCTTTTCTTCGCACGCTTAGTAGTGATAAGGATTACACCGTTAGCACCCTTGTTACCATAAAGAGCACATGATGCAGCATCCTTGAGGACTGACATAGACTCGATGTCTTGAGGGTTGATGTCAGATACAGCGCCGTGGAATTGCATACCGTCAACTACGATGAGTGGAGCAGTAGAAGAAGTCACCGAACCGATACCACGGATAACGATAGAAGCGTCATCACCAGGCTGACCTGTAGTAGAGTTTACTTGCACACCAGGAGCGTTACCTTCGAGTGCAGCAGTAGCTGAAGTCACAGGACGGTCTTCGATTTCTTTAGCACCTACGACAGCGACAGAACCTGTAAGAGATTCTTTGGTAGCAGTACCGTAAGCAACTACGACAACGTCGTCAAGAGTAGTAGACTCTGCAGCAAGGTGCACTGTCATACCATTCTTCAATTCTACAGTCTTAGCAGTGTAACCGATGTAGGTAATAGTAGCAGTCTTAACATTAGACGGAACGCTCAAAGTGAAGTTACCGTCGATGTCTGTAGCTGTACCTTGTCCACCGCCATTAGGAAGGACTGTGGCACCAATGAGAGGCTCATTGTTAGCCGCGTCGACAACAGTACCGCTTATGGTGCGATTTTGTGCTACTGCACTCCATGCACAAGCGACAACTGCCATCAGGATTAAAAACAGTTTTCTCATACTTTAATTAATTAGATTTAAAATTATAAAATGATTTGTTTTCAAATTCACACTTGTCATCAAACAGAATTGCGTCACAACATCTTCCGATATTGCAACCACATATTTCCGACATTGTAGAAATAAAAATTCTGTTCAACATATATTCTTCGTCTTAGCATTTTATGGCATCAAATGTCTATCATCTTCTTATAAGAAACCCAACAATTCACCGAGAATCTTTTGAGCATCAGATAGTTACAACGCACAGTCTCGACCCAACAAGCACTGTTAAAACATTCTAACCAAAAATAATATTATGCAAATTTAGCATTTTAATTTTAGCACGCAATCTATTTTTTCGATTTTAACATTTAATTTTAACAATTCCACTCTGCAAAATTACCGTTTTATCCCGAATACCAACGAAACAAATTTAAGCATTTTGCTAAAATCAAGCAGATTTTTAACAGATTTCCTTACCATAACGACATTTTCAACCCACTCGGATTGCAAATATTTCTTAACAGAGCCTTTACAGGATTAACATTTCATCGGCCAAAAATTTCCAAAACGCCACAGAATAAAGATGAACATTTCATCGCAATTAAAATTTTAAGTTAACAAGGTTGCGTTTTTAACATTTCGGAAAAATAGACAAAATTTCGGGCTCATTTTAAACCATCGGTCGGATAGTCGGTCAATAGTTACAAACAATCATTTTAAACCATTATAACGATGAAAGCATTCAGATTAATTTTAGGCACAGCACTCTTGTCGATGTCATTGCTTTGTGTCAACGATGCAGCAGCTCAACATCGCACCGGCAGTGGCAATCATCGCACAGAGAAGACCACATCGCATCGCTCTTCAAGCAACGTTCAGAAGAAGTCAAACGCTAAGGCCACCACTAAGAGCAACAACGATGTAAAGAGAGAAAAAGCTACGCCTGCAAAGACCAACCGCCCGACTCAAAGCGCAACAACATCTAAGCCGGGGTCAAAGAATGACACAGGCAAAGCAAAGGGCAACAACAACGACAAGAAGGCGAACAAAGGCAATAATAGCGACAAGAAAGTAGACAAGGACAACAAAGGCTCATCTAAGCCTCAAAACCAAGGCCATCCGAACTCTTCTAATAGAGACAACAAGGCGACAAAACCGGGCGACAACGGCCACAAGCATAATGACCACGGCAAGAAACCAAGCAGTCCGGAGCATAAGCCTCACCACGACCCCGGTCACAAGCCGGGCGACAACGGTCACAAGCCTCATGGTTCGGCACCAAAGCCGGGCGATAACCACGGTCACCCAAGCCATCACGGCCATAGCGCACCTCCTCCGGGCCATCACCCACACCATGACTACAAGCGTCATGACTATCACCCACCGCGTCCGGGTGGCGGTCATTGGGGTCCACCTCCACACAACTACTACTATCACTGGTCACGTCCGTTGCCACCACCTCCACCGGCGACCGTACATTGCCATCCTGGAGTGCCTGTAATCAATACGTTGTTTGGCTTGCCGTTCGGCACGTTCATCGACTATAGCATCAACGCACTTATCCAATTTGGCTACAATGTCTTAGGATATGCCAACAATGCTATCTACATGACAAGTGTGTCACAATTTGGCTACATTTGGGATGACGTTCAACTTTACTATAATGACGGACTCTTCAGCAGCGCATGTCTGCAGTATTGGAGCAGCTCGTCAAGCAGAACAAGATTCAACAACGTCTACAATCAACTCTGCAACCTCTATGGAGCACCAGTCAGCAGTAGCAATTACAATGGCATCACCAGCTACACTTGGTGGGGCGGTAATCAGACAGGCTATGTGACATTGGAATTCGGTTATGGTCGCTCCGATGACGGCTATGCAGGCTATTTCACCACCGTCTTCTACGGCAGCAACTACTAATCGTCTATAAAGCGACAAACGCCACCACAGTCTGTCGCTTTACATTAAAAAAAGCTACACTTGTGAATAATGCAAGTGTAGCTTCCTTTATATGACAACCGTAGGTATCAAAAGCGTTTCATCAGGTGAGACGGGGTGATTACGACCGGTTGCTCCACTCCGACATACTGACCGCTATGTTTCTTCTCAAAGGCTTTGACAAATTTTGCCGCCTCATCGATGTCGTCGAAGGCTTCTGCCACGACATAAAACTGCGACTCGGTGTTTTTAAGCAAGAAGGCTTTGTAGCCTTGCTTGATGAGTTGCTCGACATGAGCATTGGCATTGACGCGAATCTTGTAGACACCGACCACGACGTTGAACTTCTGCGATGGCGCAGTGCGACTGCCGTCGGGATTGAGGCGCGACAATGGCTCGACCTTGGTGCGAATACTGTCGCCATTGACAATGGTCACTTTGGGTGCTTCCTCTGCCTTTATCTTGGCATAAACCTCGTCGTCGAGGTCACCTTGGTCTTTCTGCTTGGCAATGTCGTAGGCCGCTTGATAGTTGTCGACCGTGGTTTTACACGAGGTCAACGCGATGCCGGCCGACAACGCTATTGCTGCTATGATTACCGACTTTCTCATTTCTTCTGAAGTATTAGGATTTCACGAGGTGCAAAACTGCGTGTAGGCTCGTGCTTGTCAATTAACACTATTGTGCGACCGGTCAAAATGTCGATATACTCATCTCCCGGTCTCACAATCTCTGCGTAGCGACTCATGTCGACATCGTTTTGCTTATCGACGCCATTGAGCACGACTATCACCTCATCGTTTTCGCTCATTCGACGATAGAGATAGACACCATTGGTCGGCATAAAGTGTTTCATACCACCCTTTGCGATGGCTTCGCTACCCTTACGCCACTTAAGAATTCTGCTTATGAAGTCGAATGCTTCGTTCTGCTTATCGGTGCGACCTTGACGGGTGAACGCATCGGTCGTATCGCCCGGGAAACCGCCCGGCATATCGCGACGCACATTGCCATCACCCGGACGACGATCGCCCGACATGAGCAATTCTGTGCCGTAGTAAATCTGTGGAATACCCGGCACGGTGAGCACCAGTGCAATGGCTTGTTTCCACTGGTCGAGAGTCTCAGGCTCAGTCAGAATGAAACGCTCGGTGTCGTGGTTGTCGAGGAAACGGAGCAGTTGCAACGGATCGGGATAGATATAGTCCAACGCAAGGTGGTCGTAGATTTTATTAAGGCCGTTCCAAGGGTCGGTCTGCTCCCTATATGGCTGCATATCACGCGACTTGACCATCAGCGGGAAGTCCATAATGGCCGGCAAGCGTGTATCCTCACCGTTAATCGACAGTTTGGAGCCGGTCTGCCAATAGGCCTCGCCTGCAGGCTCTGAGAACCAGCACTCGCCTACGATGTCGAACTGTGGATACTGCGTCATCACCTCATCAATCCATTCACCCATACGAGCAGCATCAGCATAGGGATAGGTATCCATGCGTATACCATCGATTTCCGACTCTTCGATCCACCAGATAGAGTTTTGCACCAGATATTTCATCAGGTGAGGATTGTTTTGATTGAGGTCAGGCATCTCTTTGACAAACCATCCGTCGACCGAGAGACGGCGGTCGTAGTCGGAAGCATATGGGTCGGTGATAGTCGACAAGCGATAGTTGGTCTGCACATATCCGTCAGGGAAATTAAACCAGTCGGTCGACGGACGATTTCTGAACCATATATGTTCGCTGCCACAATGGTTGAATATCATGTCCATCACGGTTTTGATGCCGCGCTCGTGAAGTAGGCGAATGAGTCGGGCATAATCGTCGTTACTACCGAAACGAGGGTCGATACGATAGTAGTCGGTCGTCGCATAGCCATGGTAACTACCGCCCGGCATATCATTTTCGAGCACAGGATTGACCCACACGGTCGTGATGCCGAGCGAGTCGACATAATCGATGTGACGAATCAAGCCTTCCAAGTCGCCACCATGGCGCACATTGTGGTCTGCACGATTAGCACCGACAGGATGACGCATCTCATCGACGCGATTGTTCTGCGGATTGCCATCGGCAAATCTGTCGGGCATAATCATATACATCACATCGGCGGCAGTGAAGCCGTTAGCCCCTTTATGGTCGGACTTACGAGCACGCAACTCAAACTCTTTCTTCACCTTCTTGCGACCTTCCTTGAAAGTCAACGTATACTTACCCGGCTGAGCTTGATCGGAGAGATTGAGGTAGACAAACAAGTAGTCGTCGCTACCATTGAGTCGAGCAACGCTATCGACAGTCACACCGGGGATGTCAATCTCCACATCAGAGTGCTTGATACCCTCGCCATAGACTTGCAATTGCAATGACTCGTTCTCCATACCGACCCACCAATGCGGAGGGTCTATTCTATCTACAGCAATCCCTGCCGATGCCGACACAGCGGCAAGGGCAAGGAGTGCACTCATTGAATATTTCTTCATACCTAAAAATTCACAAATCACTACATTTATAGAAGATTCCTGAACTATTATTATCCGATTTGAATGATTAGGTGGTTGGATACGCTCCAGAACTTTTCAGGATCAAGAATCTTGATAGTCTTAGTCTTGTTGCCGTTTTCGATGATTTCGTAAGAGCCGTCAGGGTGGTTGGTCCAAAGCTTAACGCTCTTGTTGTTGCAAGGAACTTCGATAAAGTTGCGCTTGTCGACAGGAGTGAAATATGTAGCATCAAATTCGCCATCAAGCACCTTTGTCTTGCTGAGGAATTTCTTTGAGATAAGGCCCTTGTTTTTCAACTCCTTATTTGTACCGATAGCATAGTATACACGGTTAAGTTGGTTGGTAGTTTCGACCACCTCCTGCTGAGCCTTTTCCTTTTCAGCAGTCTCGATTTCCATCTGCTCCTTAGTTTCAGCCACCTCTTCGTTGAGCTGAGCAATTTGAGTGCGAGCCGACTGAAGTTCGGTGTTGAGTTGAGCGATGTGAGTCTCTTGAGAAGCAATCTGCGACTTTAGATTCTCGATAGTCTTAGCGAGCAGACCATTCTTGTCGTTGGAAGCAGCGAGTTTCTTCTCCATTTGAACGAGGAGTTCGCGATTGGTGCGCAATTTTTGACGAATAACTTCGAGGTTTTGGCGGATTTCTTCGCGACGATTGGCATTATCGCCTGAAGCACTGAGGTTGTTGAGGAGACCTTCTTGCTGGTTGATTTGATCCATGCCTTGATAGATATCGTCCATCAAGAGGAGAAGAGAATCCTTGTAGTCTGTGGCACGTTGCAATTCGTCTGAGAGATTTGCAATTCTCAACGAGTCTGCGTTGTCGTTTTCAGCAGGCGTTGAACATGAAGCGAACATCATCGCTGCAATTCCGAATGTCAAAAAAATCTTTTTCATCATTATATTGATTTTCAGTTAATTATCTGTATCTTCGTCTCTATCCTTCGACTTTTTGGCTGTGTTGCCCTCAACTATGACAACAATCTCACCCTTGGCTTGGTTCGCAGCGAAATGTTGCGACAACTCGCCGAGAGTGCCATGATGGATAGTTTCATGGAGTTTTGATATCTCGCGACACACCGAAGCATTACGCTCCTCTCCCATCGCTTCGGCAAGCTGGCGAAGAGTGCGTTCGAGACGCTTGGGTGACTCATATATTATAATGGTGCGTGAGTCTTGAGCCAACAGTTCGAGGCGAGTCGCACGGCCTTTCTTGGGTGGCAGAAAGCCTTCGAAGACAAATCGGTCGCATGGCAGTCCAGAGTCGACCAACGCCGGAACAAATGCTGTCGCTCCCGGCAGACACTCTACTACTATGCCACGGCGACGACATTCGCGCGACAGCATAAAGCCCGGGTCGGAGATGCCGGGTGTGCCGGCATCAGAGATGAGTGCAAAATTCTGTCCTGCCTCAAGTCTATCAGCCACACGAAGCACACTTTCATGCTCGTTAAACTTGTGGTGGCTCTGCATCGGAGTGTGGATATCAAAGTGCTTCAGAAGCACGCCACTTGTGCGAGTGTCTTCTGCCAAGATGACATCGACCTCTTTGAGCACTCTGATGGCGCGCATCGTGATATCTTCAAGGTTGCCCACCGGTGTAGGCACTATATACAATTTTCCACTCATTTATCGTGTCGAATTAAAGTATCTGTAAATTATGCTCATAAACTCAACGACTTCTTCAAACTCCTTATCCCACTGAAGATCGTTGTAGAAATAGTCCTCGGCATCTTCGTAGCAACTCATGGCTTGCACGAGGTTGAGATTGTCGACAAAGTCTACTTCGCTATTACTGAACAGTTCTCTACGGAAACGATAGCGGTCGTTGACTGAGAACATTCGGCGTATATCGGGACGATCTGAGACATCGACCGAGTGAGACGCATCGGTGTAAGATGCCAAGAAGTCGCCATCTTCTTCCGAAGGCTCTTCATCAAGGACCTCTTCATCGTCGGTGGCATCGTAGCACACATCTTCTTCACTGCCCTCATCTTCCTCGTCGTCATCGTCATCATCGTCAAAGGCAGAAGCATCGAAAAGTGTCGACATCTGCGAGTCTATCATCGATTCCTCTTCAGAGCCTTGCTCATCTTCTTGAGGTTGCTCAGACGACATTTGCTCTGCAGACACATCTTCAGCAGCATCTTCGTCATCGCCGTAGACAAATTCCACATCTATATCATCGTCAGGTTCTGCATCATTAACACCGACAAACAAAGGCGACTCGAGTGTCTCAGATTCTTCCTTCTGAGGCTCTTCAATCGGTGCTTCCGACTCGTCTAAATGTGACTCAAGGGCAGAAGTTTCCAATTCGTCAGACGGTTCTTCTGCTTCATTGATACTATAGTCTGCACAACCGAGATCGGCTTCGCCATCATCTGCAACAGACCACGATGATGTGATTTCCGACACACACTGTGCCTTTTGGGCAATCAGTCGGAAAATACCTTCCGGAGTCTCCTCATCTCGACGGATAGCCATATCGGTCAAGCCCTCCATCTCGTAAAGGATATTGAGTAAATGTTTGAGTTCCTGTCTATCCATAAATTAATTGTTTGAATTGTTAAACACCTCAAGTAACACTTCTTCACACAAGCTTCGCACCGTGCTACGGTCGCAAGTGAAATCGTTTATCATCATCACCACGACGTGGGTCGGCACATAATCATCGTCAAGCATATAGCCGGCATAGCATTGGATGCCACGCATGCTGCCTGTCTTTAACGCTATATAACTATCCAGAGGTGTGTCCTTAAGAAATTTTGCCAACGTCCCCTCTTGTCCCGCCAACGGGAAGAATGAAGCATAGTCGGCATTGTCGCTTGCGTGTTTAAGCACTCCGGCCAAAAACTTGGCTGTCATGCGATTGCTACGGCTAAGACCGGAGCCGTCAATGAGTGTAACACCCTTAAAATCAAGTCCATGAGCACGCCACATTTCTTTCTCTATCGCAATGCCGTTTTGCGTCGATGCCTCCTCCCCTTTGGAAAGAGCCAATGTACGCAGAAGAGTCTCGGCATAAAGATTGTCGCTGACTTGCATGCAGTGACGCATTATCTCGTCGATAGTGGCCGAGCGATGCTCAAGCAACAAGGTGCGCTGGCCTTCGGCATCGTTCTGCTTCGCTTCAAATGTCACGCCACGCTCTGCACAAGCCTCCTTGATGCGTCTCGATAATGTTGCCGCAGGATTGGACATCGAATATGACTGAGAACCTTTGAGGTAGGAATTGTTCTCAAAATTTAGTCCGTAGCAGCCGGCGCCATATCCGTATTTCAAGTCCTCCTTAGCCCATGAAGGCACGGTAGCCGGGCCGGGGAAAATCGTCTGATTAACTTTTATATCGCCTGTGATGCGCTTTACTCCTTTGCGAATCAAAGCATTGACACATTCATCTACGATATCGCCACTTTGTGGTCCGCTTCGCGCATTGAGCGACGGGTCGCCACCACCGATTATTAGCAAATCGCCTTGGAGTTCTTCTCCGACAAGTGACCCTACCATATAGATGCGAGTCATGTAGCGATAGTCAATACCTGTCGATGAGATCGTGGAGGCAATAGTGATGGCTTTCATCACAGATGCAGGCACCAACGGGCCTTCTATATTGTGAGCCAAAAGGGTTGAATCTGTGTTAATATCGACCACCATCACAGCCACTTTATTACGCTCTATACCACTATGCGACAGCAACTTATCCATGCTCGGCTGAGCATAGACCATCACCGTCACAAGCAGCATGCATATCAGTGCTGTAAGAATCTTCTTCATATCATTTCTGCGTAGCGTCATTTGAGTCCACACCACGTTTAAATCACAAAATTAATCCAAACTACCGAAATAATCAAAAAAAAATCCTAATTTGTTTGTCCACATTAATAATTGTGCTTAAATTTGAAGCATTATTCGACTGCAATATTCTCGTATGACAAAGATTTCCTCACGACAGCCCTACACCTTCGACAGGGTGATTCGAATCATATTCACAGCCTTGATTATAGGTGCTGTGCTTTTCATGCTCAATCTTCTCAAAGGGGTGCTTCTACCATTTTTCGTTGCACTCGTCATCGCCTACCTATTGGAGCCAATAGTGCAGTGGCACATGAAGGTGATGAAAATCAAAAGTCGCTATCTACCTATCATCTTGACCTTGATAGAAGTAGTCGGTTCGTTTGCGTTAGCCGGCTGGTTGCTAATACCTTACATCATCGAGGAAGTCGGCGATATGGCATTGATGGTCAGACAGTATAGTCATCTCGACCACACCATTCCATTCCTGTCCAACGAGGTCATGCAGTTTATTCGCGACAATATTGATTGGGACTATATTTACAAGTTGTTTACCAAAGAAGAATGGATAAACATAGCCAAAAACACCATCTCATCTTCATGGTCGTTTCTCAACTCCAGCCTTAGCCTTGTCATCGGTATGATAAGCTGGTTTATCGTTGTGCTTTACATCATTTTCATAATGATTGACTACGACAAGTTGCGCATCATGTTTCGACAGATGGTACCGACAACTCATCGTCGACAAGCGTTTCGCGTCATCGACGACATCAAGTCGGCCATGAACCGGTATTTCCGCGGACAGACAGTGATAGCACTATGCGTGGGCATCTTGTTTGCTATCGGATTCTATATCATTGACTTGCCGATGGGCATCTTGCTCGGCCTTGGAATCGGTGTTCTCAACCTTGTGCCTTACTTGCAGACCGTATCATTCCCCATCACAGCATTACTCTGCTTGGTCAGTTCAGCGACCACAGGCACCGACTTCTGGCTCATCTTCTGGCAATGCATGGCTGTCTACATGATAGTACAGATGATACAAGACCTCCTGTTGACCCCAAAAGTGATGGGCAAAGCCATGGGACTCAACCCGGCTATTATCCTTTTGTCGCTATCGGTATGGGGTAGCCTATTGGGCTTTATGGGTATGATTATAGCATTGCCGTTGACCACACTCATACTCTCCTACTACGACAGATACATCATTCAACGCGCTGAGGCTAAAGCCAAAGATGTGACAGTCAAAACGGAAACAAAAATCGAACACACCATCGACGATGACTCTGCCCCGGGAGATAATTTCGAATAGCCGATAAGTATCGCGACTAATTATGGTGGTCTATTGACCAAAATTCAGTATCTTTGCACTTTATTTAGTATCGCAGAAATGAATCGAAGAGGAAAACTATACTTCAGATATGGCACAATGGGCTCTGCAAAGACCGCATTGCTGCTCACTACAGCATACAATTTCGAAGAGCGCGGCATGGCCTACATGTGCTTTAAGCCTGTAGTCGACACTCGCGACAAGAAAAATGTCATCCGCTCTCGCATTGGCATCGAAAGAGAATGCCAATGGATTTATGCCGACACCAATATGTATGAGCTCATCAATCAGCTTTTCGAACAGACAAGCAACATTCCTGAGTGGCTACTCATCGATGAAGCTCAATTCCTTCAAGCAGAGCAAGTCGACCAACTCTCACAAGTAGTCGACGATTTCGGTTGCAATGTCATCTGCTATGGTCTTCGCACCGACTTCCAGACCAAGATGTTTGAAGGTTCGCGACGCTTGTTTGAGATAGCCGATACGATTGACGAAATCAAGTCTACCTGCTCATGCGGCAGAAAGACTATCGTCAACGCGCGTATCGATTCCAACGGCGACATCATCACCGTCGGTGAGCAGGTCGAAATCGGTGGCAACGACCGATACATCGCTGTCTGTCGCAAATGTTGGCGCAATAAGCGCATCGAGCACTCCGACCGCAACAGTCTCCCATTTGACAAATAATCGACTATGAATTTCGGCCAAAAGATATGGATTCTCGATGGAGGCATGGGCTCAACTATTCTTGAGCACCATCAGCTATCGCATGATAATTGCACTCCTAATTCATGTCTCGCTATCGAATCGCTCTCAGAGAGCAATCCCGACTTCATTGCCGACATTCATCGAAGTTTTCTTAACGCAGGAGCCGACATCATCTGCACCAATACATTTAATATCAACCAATTAGCACCCGCCCACGATAATCTCATAATCGCCAACTCTGCCTGCAAGGCATCTGCAAGCATAGCTCGCAAGGTTGCCGATGACTATATGCTCTCCCACCCCGACCGCAAGGTCTATGTCGCAGGAAGCATTGGTCCGGTATCGCCATCAGCGGAACAGGCAGACGATTGCATGATGCTCCACCTTCAGCAAGTCAGGACTTTGTTCGATTGCAATGTCGACATTTTGCTCTTGGAGACAGTCATCGACATCGTGTGGGCAGACGCAGTGTTGGACAAGATATTCGAAGAAATCAAAGCAATTCAGAAACCGGTATCGGTGATGTTGTCAGTACATGTCGACAACCAAGGACAGACCGTCATGAAGCAGTCGCGCGAAGAGATAAAAGCTTTGGCTCGCAAATACCCTATCGCAGCGTTTGGACTGAATTGCGGCAACGGAGCAGCATCACTCGTCGACGAAATCGGATATTATGATGACCTGCCTTGTGCTCTTATGGTCTACCCTAATGCCGGTCTACCCGACAGCGATGGTAAATACCCCGACAGCCCGGAGGCAATGGCACGCACATTGGCACCATTGATTGCAGAAGGTCGCATCAACATTATCGGTGGTTGCTGTGGCTCAACACCGGGACACATCAAAGCCATCTCAAAGTCGGCTCTCAATTGCTCCCCAAGAATAATATCAACAGAAAACAATTAAAACTTTATATAATATGATACCAAAAACACAAAGAGACGAAATCATCTCATTGATTAAGCGCGAAGTCGTTCCTGCAATCGGCTGTACAGAACCGGTAGCAGTAGCGTTGTGTGTGGCTAAAGCCACTGAATTGCTCGGCACCTTGCCTCAGCAAATTAATGTAGCTCTCAGTAGCAATGTTCTCAAGAATGCCATGGGCGTAGGTATCCCGGGCACAGGTATGATCGGTCTTCCTATCGCTATCGCTTTAGGTGCTACTATCGGTAAATCTGAGTATCAACTTGAGGTGCTTAAAGACGTTTGCCCTGAAGCTGTAGAAAACGGCAAACGCTACATCGATAGTGGTGCAATCAAAATCACTCTCAACGAGAACGCACCATCTAAACTCCACATCGAAGTGACTGCTATCGACGGCATCGAATCGGCTAAAGCTGTCATCTCTGTGGCACACACCAATTTCGTTCACCTTTCTAAAAACGACGAAGTGTTGCTCTCTAAAGAGATCGGTGAAGATGCAGCTGTCGATACCGACAACGATATCCGTCTCAACCTCGCCACTGTGTGGGAATTTGCTATGGAGTCACCCCTTGAAGAGATCGAATTTATCCTCGAAGCAAAACGCCTCAACAAGGCCGCTGCGCTTCAAGCATTCGAAGGCAACTATGGCCACTCTCTCGGTAGCACTATCCGCAACAACGGCAAGAGCCTCATCGGTGACAACCCTATGAGCCACATGATTGCCTACACATCTGCTGCTTGCGATGCTCGTATGGCTGGTGCTATGATTCCTGTAATGTCAAACTCAGGTTCGGGCAACCAAGGTATCACTGCGACTATGCCTGTTGTGAGCTACGCTGAAGATATCAACGCGACTGAAGAGCAGACTATCCGCGCCCTCACTCTTTCTCACCTCACAAGCATCTACATCAAGCAAAGCCTCGGCCGTCTCTCGGCATTGTGTGGTTGCGTAGTAGCTTCGACAGGTGCTTCAAGTGCACTCGTTTACCTCATGGGTGGCGGCTACAACGAAGTGTGTGCAGCAATCAAGAATATGGTGGCCAACCTCACAGGTATGCTCTGCGACGGTGCTAAGCCATCTTGCGCAATGAAGGTTTCAAGTGGTGTTTCTACCGCTATGCTCTCGGCTATGTTGGCTATGAACAACAAGTGCGTAACATCAGCCGAAGGTATCATCGCCGACGATGTCGACCAGTCAATCCAAAACCTCACCTCTATCGGCCGTGACGCAATGACTGAAACCGACAAACTTGTGCTCAAAATCATGACTTGCAAATAAGCATCAACGACACATGTCATAACGAAACGATGGCGGGCATCTCTGAGAGTTGCTCGCCATTGCTTTATGTCATAGTCGAATGCGACACTTCACTTCTAACGCTTGACTATCTTATCGGGATTTTGCGCTATAAATTGTTCCCACGACTTAGGTCCCTTAGGCAGTTGAGGTTTACTGCTCTCATAGAAGTGAGTCAACGCGACAGCCAATGCATCGGTAGCATCAAGCAGACTCGGCATTTTATCGTCGGAGATATTGAGAAGTCGCTTGAGCATATTTGCCACCTGCTCCTTACTTGCAGCACCGCTGCCCGTAATCGCTTGTTTCACCGACAATGGTGCATACTCGGCGATAGGCACGTCTCTCGACAATGCAGCAGCGATAGCCACGCCTTGAGCTCTACCCAACTTCAGCATCGACTGGACGTTCTTTCCAAAGAATGGGGCTTCGACAGCCATCTCATCGGGTAGATATTGTGCCACAAGACCCGACACTCGTTCATAGATGCGATGCAGACGCAGGTAGTGGTCACCAATCTTATTGAGTTTGATCACACCCATGACAATCATCTCCGGCTTCTTACCCTTGATGCCCAGCACTCCATAGCCCATCACATTCGTGCCGGGGTCAATGCCGAGTATTATCTTGTCGTAGTCTGCTGACATATTTAGTTGTAGCGGTTAATCGGAAGCACCTCCAATATGGTGGCAAAATACAACACCTTGTCGCCAAAGCGTGATGCAAAACCATCTATCGACGGATAGAATGTCTGCTTCATCCATTCTTGCAATGCATCGGCATCCTCCACCTTGACTTGAACTGAGAAACTTGCAGCCTCCTTCTCGTCCGACTCACTCATCGGCAAGACATGGGCGAGCTGTGCATCTTTGGCAATGCCTGTAGCCACAAGAGCAGGTATAAACTCGGCATCTACCCAGATCAAGAATTCTTCAAGACGCGAATCGTCACACACAAATGTCGTATTGTAGATATACATAGTTGTCTTCGTTGTGTTTATTAAAATGCTTCTGTTGTGTTGAATTTAGTTTATAAAAAAATGGCATCTCTATCGCTAGATATGCCACCAAAACAAAATTATGAAAACATTTCCTAATCGGTTACCCGATCTTTTTTTTGAGCCTCTTGTCGGATTCGAACCAACGACCCCGAGATTACAAATCACGTGCTCTGGCCAACTGAGCTAAAGAGGCATACGGGCAAGCAATCTACATCGCACCGCTCGACCTACTACCCTTGCTACGGTCAAGTCCTGGGGGGATTCGCAAGGAGCTGGTCGTATAGGACTTACCCGAGTGCAAAGTTACGACTATTTTCAAAACTGACAAAATATTTTGCAACTTTTTTTCTCAAAATCTTCATTTTTTTGATTTTCACTATTACAAATCAATATTTTTGAACGATTTTCGGGCAAAATCCGGCAATTTCAAGCCAAAATTGCCCTCAAAAAATTTTTCTTCACCATCAATTTTTCTTCACCTCAATGCGTTTTTTCGAAGTCAGCCAAGGTCGTCTTCAATCAAATTCGACCAAATTCAGACCTCTCGTTCGCACAATTTTCACGCTCTCGACTAAAAAATTCACGGAAAAAGACCGAAAAAAAATTGACACAAAAACTTGCGCCACAAAAATATTGCAGTCTTTCTACCTACAAAAAAAGACCTGCATATCAATCAAACAAACAAAAAATATATTTAAGGGAATGATTAGACCTCGATGAAGGCTTCGACGAAAGCGACGCTGCCGCTGGGGATAATGGTGTAGGATTGTGCCTTAGCAGCAATCAATATCGTATCGCCGGCTGCTACCACTCTACTCTCCTCGCCCTCTATTATTCGGCACTCGCCCTCTGTGAGGGTTATCACCACAAATGAGTCCAAGTCACTAAGGTCTCGCACATATTCCTCACGGAGTCGATAGAGCTGAGTTGTGAAATAATCTGTCTGCATCAGCGTCATTGCAGAATCACCACTCTTTTCATAAGCAATTGCACCACCGCCGACATCATCGAAGTCAAGTGCCTCGCTTGCCAAGTCGACGTGCAATTCACGCAATCTGCCATTTGCATCACGACGCATATAGTCGTAGACACGATAGGTCACATCTGAAGCTTGCTGCACCTCCACCAAGAACGCCCCGGCACCGATAGCATGTATGCGACCGGCAGGGATATAATAGACATCGTCCTTCGCTATATCGATATAGTTGAGAGAATCCATGATACGACCGGAAGCCACCATCTGCGAATAGTCCGACTTATCTATTCTCTTGCGGAAACCGTTGCAGATACGCGTGCCCTCTGCAGCATCTACCACATACCACATCTCCGTCTTGCCACGATGACCATGCATTGAAGCCATCGCATCATCTGGATGCACCTGTATCGACAGGTCCTTCTCAGCATCAATAAATTTTACAAGCAACGGAAATTCATCGCCATATCGCTCATAGTTGCGACGGCCGAGCAGACACTCCTTATCGCGAGCTATCAGTTGCAATATCGACAGCCCGGCATCTACGCCATCGGCCACAACCGACACACTGCCCGCCAACGATGAAATCTCCCAGCTTTCGCCGATTGACTCACCCTTGTCGACCATACCCTTGAGCTCCGCAATCTTGCTTCCGCCCCAGAGTGTATGCTTAAGTATCGGTGTGAATTTCCACATAATTTACTGCGATGCCAAGTCTTTTGCTCAGCAATAAAGTGCAAAATTAAGACAAAACTTTGAATGCATCACTATTCAATCGACAAATATTTGCTATTTCGTCGCCATTACATTAACTTTGCACTATAAACAACTAATCTATCATGAACAACATTAATCGTTTTTGCTTGATTGCTATAGCTGCAATCATCGGCTTGGCTTCGTGCACAAGCAGTCACCTTATCAACGACGACAAGAAGCGTGAGACGATTACTCAAGACTTTGAGCAACGCCGCCAATCTTTGTCGTGTGATGAACTATTCGCTATTTTCGACACCACCGAGATGTCGATACCTCAACGCGAGGCTATGATGTTTCTCTATGCCTACATGCCTCTCTGCGACATAGCCAACCAGAGTGGCGACTATTTCCTCGAAATGGTCGATTGCACTCTCAAGGCCAAGGAAGAGATGCCTTGGGGCAAGGTAGTGCCTGAACGCGAGTTTATCCACTTTGTGCTTCCTTTGCGTGTCAACAACGAGAATCTCGACACTTGTCGCACTGTCTTCTATGCCGAACTCAAAGACCGCGTGAAAGGTCTCTCAATGCACGATGCCGTGCTTGAAGTCAACCACTGGTGCCATGAAAAGGTGGTCTATCAGCCATCTGACGGTCGCACAAGTTCGCCATTGGCAAGCATCAAGACTGCCTACGGTCGCTGTGGAGAAGAATCTACGTTCACAGTTTCTGCACTCCGTGCAGTCGGCATCCCTGCACGCCAGGTATATACTCCTCGCTGGGCTCACACCGACAGCAACCACGCTTGGGTGGAAGCTTGGGTAGATGGCGAATGGCGCTTCTTCGGTGCGTGCGAGCCTGAACCGGTGCTCGACCTTGGATGGTTTAACGCTCCGGCTTCTCGCGCTATGCTCATGCACACCAAGGCTTTCGGCAAATATGACGGTCCGGAAGAAATCATGAGTCAAAACGCAGGCTACACCGAAATCAACATCATCGACAATTACGCTCCAAGCACTACTGCCGAAGTAATCGTCACTGATAGCGAAGGCAAACCGGTCGAAGATGCTACAGTCGAATTTAAACTCTACAACTATGCCGAACTATACTCTATCGCCACTAAGAAGACCGACAAAGAGGGCAAAGCATCGCTCACTGCCGGCAAGGGCGACGTTGTCGTGTGGGCATCAAAAGATGGTCGCTACAACTTCGGCAAGCTCTCTTTCGGCAAAGATGAGCAGATTACTCTCGCATTAGACAAGAAAGCCGGCGATGCTTACTCTATCGACATTGACATTATCCCTCCTGTCGAAGGTGCCAATCTCCCGGAAGTCACTGAAGAGCAACGCGCTGAAAACTCTCGTCGCATGGCTTACGAGGACTCTATACGCAATGCCTATGTCGCTACATTCTTCAACGAGCAGACAGCTCTCGAATGGGCTAAGGCTCACCCTGTGAAGAATGCATCTGTGGAAGCAATCGCTGAAATGCTCGTTAAATCACGTGGCAACCACGACATCATCACTTCTGCACTCGCCGAACACAAAGAGCAGGCAGCATGGATTCTCTCACTCGTAGTCGATAAAGACCTTCGTGACATTCCACAAGAAGCACTCATCGACCACATCACCAACGCTCCAAATTGGGACTCAGCCGATAATCATGCTATGATTTCCAACCCTCGCGTAAGCAACGAGATGATCACTCCATATCGCAGCTTCTTCAAGGCCGCTATCACTCAAGATGACGCTCAACGTTTCCGTCAATCGCCTGCCGACCTCGCTAAGTGGGTGGCCGACAGCATTCGCATCGACAAAGAGTGCAACCGTGGTGGTGCTCCTATCAGCCCTATCGGCGTGTGGAAAGCTCGTGTAGCCGACCCTCATAGCCGCAACATCTTCTTCGTCGCTATGGCTCGTAGCCTCGACATCCCTGCTCGCATCGACGATGTGACAGGCAAGGTGCAGATACTCAACGATGGCAAATTGGTCGACATTGACTTCGAAGCATCTGAGCAAATCGTAGCTAAACAAGGTATCCTCCAAGCATCTTACGCCCCAACCAAGATGCTCGACAATCCTAAATACTACAACCACTTCTCTATCGCCAAACTCACCGACCGCGGCACCCTCTACACCCTCAACTACAACGAAGGCGACGGCGTACGCGAAGGCACTACTTGGCAAAACCTCCTCAAAGATGGTGCACACCTCGACTGTGGTGACTATCTCATGGTGACCGGCACACGCCTTGCAAA
Source organism: Muribaculaceae bacterium (assembly GCA_017547845.1). Classification (GTDB taxonomy): domain Bacteria; phylum Bacteroidota; class Bacteroidia; order Bacteroidales; family Muribaculaceae; genus Lepagella. The sequence continues at coordinate 13,027 of JAFYNZ010000037.1, read as the reverse complement.
TGGTGGTGTACTTGCTCACCTTGAAGCATTTGCCGTAGCCGACGGCGAAACCACAAAGACCGAGATGGTGATGCGTCAAAGTCTTGACGATGTACAAGTGATCGGCAGTTTCAACTCCGAATCACTCTATATGCCTATCGACGGCGGTGCTGCTAAATCAGTGCTTTCAACCACAGGTCGTGGCTACTTCGTAGTGGCGGTGCTCGGTGTCGGTCAAGAACCAACCAACCACGCACTTCGCGACATTGCCACCCTCGCTAAAGACTTCGAGCAATGGGGACGCCAAATGATCCTCCTCTTCCCAAGCATGGACGACTACAAGCAATTCCGTCCTGAAGAATTCCCGGGCTTGCCATCTAATATCACATTTGGTATTGACATCGACTCTTCAATCCAAGACCAAATCGTCAAAGAAATGAAGTTGACCAACAAGACTCTGCCGATGTTCATCATCGCCGACACATTCAATCGTGTTGTCTTCATCTCACAAGGCTACACCATCGGCCTCGGCGAGCAAATGCTCAAGACAATCCACAAACTCTAACCTTCCCCGTACTATACACAAAGAGTTCAGCCTACACGCTGAACTCTTTTTTGTTTCCCACACCCCTAACACCACAAAACCACAAGCACCACAAGGAGTAAACAGCTACACAGACTCCTCGCCAATGGTAAATTGAACAACCATCATATGTAATAATATTGACCGAGTCTGACAAATAGACTCAGTCAATATCATTACATATGTGAGAATAGTTGTGATTAGCCGTAGATGATTTTGCCGTTTTCGTCGCGGTTTTCGTCGATGAAACTTTTGTTGTATTGCGTCATGCCACGAAGCGACATGCCCATGTTGGAGAAACCACCGTCGTGAAACAAGGTCTGCATTGTGACTTTCTTGGTCAAGTCGCTGAACATTACTACGCAGTAGTCGGCACATTCATCAGCACTTGCGTTGCCAAGTGGCGACATGCGATCGCTGAAGTCATATAGTCCGTCGAAGCCTTTGATGCCACCGCCGGCTGTAGTGAATGTTGGCGATTGAGAGACTGTGTTGATACGCACATTTTTCTCACGACCGTAGATGTAGCCGAAACTGCGTGCAATGCTTTCGAGCAACGATTTTGCATCAGCCATGTCGTTGTATCCGAAGAATGTGCGGTGAGAAGCCACATAGGTGAGGGCGAGGATTGAGCCGTATTCGGCGATTGCGTCCATCTTTTTGGCTACTTGTATCATCTTGTGGAAGCTGATGGCACTGATATCGAGTGTCTTTTCGAAGAGGCTATAGTCGAGGTCGTCATAAGTACGTTTCTTACGCATGTTGGCACTCATGGCGCAGCTGTGGAGCACGAAGTCAATCTGACCGCCGAGCACCTTTTGCGCTTCCGAGAATAGCATCTCAAGGTCTTCAACGCTTGTCGCGTCTGCCGGAATGATGGTTGAGCCGGTCTTAGCGGCGAGTTCGTCGATTGTGCCCATTCGACATGCTACTGGTGTGTTGGTCAATACAATTTCTGCACCCTCTTCGTGAGCGCGTTCTGCCACTTTCCATGCTATCGATGCGTCGTTGAGTGCACCGAAGATAATACCTTTTTTACCTTTTAATAGTCCGTATGCCATAATTTCTAATGTTTTTTGTTGTTGTGACCAAATGTTTTGACTAAATCCAGACAAACATTCGGTCGTGTGAATAATCTTTTGTGACTACAAAATTACATAATTTATTTCACACATTGGTTGATTGTGTGCAGAAAAATCATTAAGGAGTATGGAAATATAATAATAATCAGATGGTTGTAGTATAAATAAACCCGAGTCAATGCAACTTATTTTTCTGATTATTGCAAGAGTAAATTATTTTGATTACTTTTGTGCTATTAAGGTAACTCCAAAACAAAAGAATTAATTAAATCCGGGAATTTTTAGAAATTTCCTTAACTCAAAATCAATCGATATGTCACTTTTCAGAGTATTATTAGCGATTATATTTCCTCCGTTGGCAGTGTACGACAGAGGGTGTGGTTCAATCCTTATCACGTTGATTCTCACAGGCATCGGCTGGCTGCCCGGAGTAATTGCAGCGTTGGTAATCTTGAATAAAAACAGCTGATTATGAGAGGTCGCGTTAATCCTGAAGCAGAGTTTTTGGCTTCTGTAGCCGCAGAGAGTGGCGTGGTCGACCTTGGTGGCGGCGTTCTTGGCAAGCAACTGAAGTCGGGCAAAGGTCCATCGCCTCGCATGAGTAGCGTCGTTATGGTCTATTATAAAGGTATGCTTTCCAACGGTAAGGTGTTTGACGATAATACTCGCCAATCCTATCCCGATGCAATGCGACTCAAAGACCTGATTGTCGGCTGGCACATCGCTTTGCAGAAGATGAAAGTGGGCGACAAGTGGACCATCTACATTCCGTCAAAGTTTGGCTACGGCAGTCGTGCGATGAAGGGAATCCCTAAAAACTCTACCCTTATTTTCGAGATTGAACTCTGTGGCATTGCCTGATCTCAATATACAGAGATATTTACAAACCAAATATAGATGATGAAGAAATTGTGTTATATGTTGGCGATGGCGTTAGCTATCGTTCTCTGTGTCGGTTGCGATACGGAGCAGGGACACCTTTATGACGAGGGTGTGTCGATGGAGTTAGCGCAGAAGCGTAAGGCGACAATCAAGGAACTTGTCTACGACTTGCATTTCGCGATTCCGGACTCTATCGGTCAGGCGGTAGATGGTCGAGTGGCTATCTCGTTTGCTTTAGATGAGGCAGATGAGGTGGTCGTTGATTTCCGTCAGCCTGCCGAGAAGATACACTCTGTCGAGGTAAATGGACAATCGGCTGAGTATTTCGCTGTGAATGAGCATATTGTCATCGGCAACAAATGGACCATTGCAGGTCAAAACACCATAGTGATAGATTTTGAGGCCGGCGACCAGTCGCTCAACCGCAATGAGGAGTTTATGTACACACTCCTTGTTCCCGATCGTGCCCGGACACTCTTTCCATGCTTCGACCAACCCAACCTTAAGGCTGAGTATCGTCTGAGCCTTGAGATGCCTGCTCAGTGGGAAGCTGTCGCTAACTCTCCAATTTCGGAGGAAAGTGTAGATGGCAATCGCAAGTCGGTGAAGTTCAGCCCGACAGAGCCGTTGAGTACATATCTCTTCTCGTTTGTGGTTGGTAAGTTTGATAAGGCAGTCTACGAAGATAATGATCGCAAGATGGTGGCTTATCACCGTGAGACCGACCCCAAGCGTGTGGCGCAACTCGACGAGATATTTGCACAAGTGGTTAGTTCGCTCGATTGGCTTGAGGACTACACCGGCATCAAGTACCCTTTCCGAAAATATGACTTCGTAATATTACCCGGTTTTCAATACGGGGGCATGGAGCACACCGGTGCCACTTTATACAATGATACTCGCATATTCCTAAGCGAAAATCCTACAGCTGAGGAGCAACTGCAACGCATTCAACTCATAGCTCACGAGACTGCTCATATGTGGTTTGGCGATTATGTCACTATGGCATGGTTTGACGATGTGTGGACCAAAGAGGTCTTTGCCAACTACTTTGCCGCTCGCATCACTGAGCCTTTGTATCCCGACATCAACCACCGACTCAATTGGCTCAAGATGACGACTACTCCTGCTCTAAAGGAGGACCGAACAACCGGCACTAACTCTATCAAGCAACCGCTCGACAACCTTGCTGACGCCGGATTGGTCTATGGCAATATCATCTACTGCAAGTCGCCCGTGGTGCTTGAAAAGCTTGTCGAAATTATGGGCGAAGAAGCATTCAGAGAGGGGATCAAAGAGTACCTTAAGACATTCGCCTATGGCAATGCGACATGGGAAGACTTGATCGCTATCATGGACAGCAGATGCGATGCCGACCTGACAAGATTTAGTAACGTTTGGGTCAACGAACGTGGCCTTCCACAAATAGATTTCCATCTCGATAACGGAGTGCTGAAAATTTCTCAGAGCGATCCGCTCGGTCGCAATCTCACTTGGCCACAAGGTTTTGAAGTAATGCTCGTCGGTGACTCGATTAAGACGATGGAAGTGAAGCTATATGAGTCGGCGACGGAATTGATAGTAGATAAAGATGTTGTAGCAGTGTTGCCAAACTCCGATGGTCGCGGCTACGGACACTTCGTCATCGATGAGCAAAGCCGTAAATGGATAGTCGATAATTGGAAGACATTAGACGATGCTACGTTGCGTATGTCGCTACTGATTTCGCTACACGAAAACCATTGGAATCGCCTCATCAACGACGAGGAGTGGAGCAGATTTTTGGCCGATGCTATGCATATGGAGACAGACGAATTGGTCTTCTCATCACTATCATCTTACCTCTCGGAAGTAATGTCTTATCGCAAGGATTCTGCCATAGAAAAGCAATTGTTACAGATTTCGACCTTCCACAGCGTTGCGTCATGCCGTCTGCAAGCAAAGCGTGTACTATACTCGCAAGCCGTTGATACACAGGTGATTGAGCAATTATATCAGATTTGGCACAATGCCGACGACGAGTTGTTGTCCGAACACGACTACACAACACTCAGTTACGAGCTTGCACTGCGTTATCCTCAACGCAGCGAGGAGATACTTGCTATTCAACGCTCACGCATCACAAATGCAGACCGTCAGCGACAATTTGACTTCATTTCACAAGCAGTAGTGGCAGATGTAGCTATGCGCGATAAATTCTTCGAGTCACTGATGGACCCTGCTAATCGCGTTACAGAGCCATGGGTAGCAACTGCATTGTCCTACCTTAATCACCATCTTCATCAGCCGGATAGTCGCAGATACATTCGTCGCGCACTTGATGAACTGAAAGAGGTGCAACGCACAGGCGACATCTTCTTCCCTCGCAACTGGACTATGTCACTGCTTGGAAATTACCACGATGATCAAGCGCGTCTTGAAGTTGAGGCATTCCTTAACGACAATCCAGGCTACTCGCCACTCCTCACCAACAAAATCCTCCAAGCCTCAGCCTCTCTCTACCGCCAACCGACAGATTCCTCTCTTTGAGATGTCGCAGTAGTATGTTTGTGAATAATTAATGAAGCGTGTGGGCTCGTGGATTTATAAATGCTTTTTGGAAGTTTTGAAAACTATTTCTGCATTTGCAGTCATCGCAGTTTTAAAATCCGGTCGAAATATAAACGACTCTTTAAATGCGACGCACATGATTTGCCCTCTGACTGGTCGTTGGCGCGGCTTAAATGTAGATTGTTTGTAGATTTATTGCCGGTTTTGGCTTCAATTTATGTAAACACTCTGTAAATAGAATATAATTTTCCAAAAGTTTTGTAAAAAAATGTTTGGAATAATTAGATGTTTGATTTAACTTTGTTCTCTCTATCACTTCTAATTTTTAATGAAGATGATAGTTATTGAATAATACTCTTTAATAAAAAACTTTACAAATTACGAATTTATGCGAGTAAAATTTTTGAAATTTTCGTTTCTCATGGCCTTTCTTATGGTCATAGTAAGTGCTTGTGAAAAGGATGCTCCTACACCGGAGCCACCGGCAGCGGATTTGTCTCCGTTAGTAATGACATACGAAGACTTCATCACTCCCGATGATGTGCAGATTGTGTCGCCTGACTCAACATACATTTCTGTGAGTGCGGCATATGTTAAAAAGATGGGTATTGAAAATTTCAAGAACAGAGTTGTCACTATTTGGCGTACAATCGGGACAGTTCCTTTCGTGCGTATCATCACTGATTCCAAGGTTGAGAATGGCGAGATAATTCTCACTACTACAAGAGGTGAGTTCAGCGATATGTTCTCTGATGCTGAATTCTCGATTGAATCAGATCTTTATGTCGATAGAGATGCGCCTACAAGAGTGACAAGAGCCGGCACTAATGAAGAAGTAGATGATGTGTCTGAAAAATATATCGATGATGAAGGTATCCATCACCCTGCAGTAGTTATTCTTGATGAGAACTCACCGATTACACGCAGTATCCAGACACGAACCGGCGAAGTGAAGAATTATTTTACCGCTGAGGAACTTCTCGAAAGCAATCTTGCTTTTGACATCATTAGTATCGACTCTGACTTTGAGTTTGGATATCCGGAATATGATGATGACGACGATGATTCAGATGATGATGACGACGATGAAGGTGGTGCAGAGGTTTATATCCGAGGCAAAGTGGGTGTCGCAGCCAAACTTTCTGCATACGCTAATATCAACATAAGTTGGTTTAAACTCAGAAAACTTGAAGCAGGAGTGAAGGGCTCAGTCGAAGCAGCGGCAAAGTTGAGCGTTGGCATAGAGCGTGAGATTGAAAAAAAATGGGAAAAGAAACTTGCGTCTTTAGGCAAGACGACATTAGTCTATTGGGTGGGTGTAGTTCCTGTGCCGTTCACCCTTGAAAGCTCATTGGTGCAACGAACCGGAGCAACAGCGACAGCATCGGTTGAACTTTTAGCATCAGGTAAATATCAATTAGAGTTTGAGAAGGGCTTCAAGTATGAGTACAACACCGGATGGACAAACACCTCTAAGGAGTCTAAGTCAACGAAGTCATTTAGTTTTGACGGCATAAATGGCTCGGCATCTCTTGAAGCGTATACCGGCACATTCTACGAAGTAGGTTTCTATTTGGCTGGTAGTGTCGGTCCAAAGATGGCGTTTGGCCCATCTATCAGTGCAGAGGCAGAAGTGTCTGCAGCTTATGATCCAAGCGAAGGCTTCACGGTTGAGGCGAATGTCGGTGCGTACGCATCGCTTTCCGGAAATATCGGTGCAAAGGTCAAGGTGCTTGGTTATACTTTGGCTAAATGGGAAACAAATTTTGATATCTTTAAGGCAACTATGTTCGAAGGTTCACTTTCTTGGAGTTTCACAGAAGATGCTTGGAATCAATTGAATTTAGAGTGGACAAACAGCATGAATCATGATTCGTCAGAGTGGACATTCTCAGCGCCACAATATCAGGCAAGCCCTTATCCACTTCGCGATGGAAAAAACTTTTATTTTGTGAAGTAGTGTATGCGTAAAGTCCTATTTGCGACTTTTCAAATCATTTTGACAATAGGTTTGTTTTCGGCGTGCTCAAAGAATGAAGATTTGGGCATGCCGAAAGTAGCACATATCTATGTGCTGTTTACTCCGGAAAGTTTTTGCAACATGGGATATAACGACATCACCCTTAAAGCAATTGAGAGTTTGTCTCACAAATATGGGTATGACTACTCATTTTGTGTGCCGGAATCGATAGAGGAGGGTATGGAGTATTACAAAGATTGGTGCGAGATGGAGGTCAGCGATGACGTTTCACGTTCACTTTTCGTGTTTGCATCCAATATCTATGACGAGCCATTGGCAAATGCTACTCACCCCACAGCAGACTCTCATAAAGATATACTGATGTTTGAAGTGACCAAGGAGTTGCCGTATGCCTACACGTTTGCGATGACCTATTATGGGGCTTCGTACATGATAGGTAGTTTTTATCTGAATTTTATGCCTATTGACTTTCAGCTTATTTCAGCCAATCCATATTTGTATGGTCTCAACGAAGTAGCAGATGGTTTTATTGCGGCGACAGAGGAGTCAACAACCGGATCTGTCAGTATAAATTATATCAGCCAGTCTCCCGGAGACGGATTGAATGATGATGATAAAGCATATTATGAATGCAAACTCGCATCAAAGTCAGAAGGTGATGGATTGAAGATATTTATCCCATACGCAGGCATGAGCAATCTCGGGGTGTATCGTTTCTCTGAATCCAATCATAAAATAGCCATAGGTGTAGATTGTATTGATCCTGACACTTTCTTTTACGTCAACCTTTGCATGAATAAACGTATGGATTTGGCATTAGATGACTTCCTAGAACTTTGGATAGAGGGCAAAGATGTGCCTCGTTACAGATTCTATACATTAGAGTCGGGGAGGGTTGTCGTTGATAGATCCTCTGCGATGGGTTCAAGTTCGGAGCAACTTGATGCTATGTACATTCAGGCTGTGGCAAAAGAAAGAGAATACTTTAAGAAGCAGGGAGTAAATGAAAAGTATCTATAAAATATTATTCCTCATAGCGACTGTTGTGTTTCTGCACAGTTGCGACGAGCCTGCCGTCAAAGATGAGCGCAAGGAGCGAATCATCAAGATAGCTGTTGTTTTGACGGAAGATTCTCGCGACCGATGGGATAGAATAATGGACCTTGCGAAAAACAATATCAGGAAGGTCACAGATATTAACCCGGTTTTTGAGTTTTACGACGAAGAAAGTTATGACATGATGAACCTCGCATACGATCTTGCTCGTGATGAGTCAGTGGCTTGTGTCATCGGTTGCGAAAGCGAGGATAATACGGAGAAATTGGCATATCAGATGTCGCGACTGAAAAATCCGAAGCCTATGTTCACATTCAATACCTCTCAGGAGGTGATTCGTAAATATGCCAGAATGGGCTTCATGTGGGGACTTTCGGAGAGTGACATCACCCAGAGTGAGGTGATTTTGTCTCAGATAGCGACAGATGTCAACAATCGTGAAGTTGCATTGATAGCAAGCGACTCGGATTATAGTCAGACCTTCATTGACTGGTTTGCATTCCAAGCGTCAGAATTAGGCCTGACCCCTTTGGCTATTCGCACATTTGACAATATATTAGAGATAGGTGCAGCAATGAAGGATTTGTCGAAGTTGGGTTGTCCGATTGTCTGTGTGCCTAATTCATGCTTTGAGGCTGTTGAGATGATGAAATACACCGATAAAGGGTATTTCTCACATAAGGCATTCGGCAATAGGACTATCGATTTGGTGAAAATCTACGGAATCGATAAGGATTATATAATGAAGGGTGTGACAATGGTGCCAAATCCGTCGAGTGGCTTTCAAGATGTTTACGAAGCAAGATATGGTCAGATACCTATATTCGGCGAAGCACAACTCTATGATGCTATAATGATTGCGTCTCTGGCGTATGCTATGTCGCAAGAATTTGGTATATCGTTGAATCACGCTGTGCGTGACCTGCTTGCCGCCGATGATTTGTATTTCGGAGGATGGACAAGCGAGGGGATTGAGATGGCTTTTGAGCAGATTGTAGAGGAACATACAGTCCCGAATATAAGTGGTGCACTCGGAAAGTTCTTGTTTTCTCCCGACAAGCATACAATCATCAATTATTCGACGTATGCAGTTCAGTATATGAGTAATCATAGGTTTTATCAGACCGATTATGTCAGTCGTGGTGGAGGTGCAGGCTCGTCTGAACATGGCGCTTGGATATGGAACAAGATGTTTGACCAAGACTTTGATTACAAGCAGGAAGATGCCGATATTAAGGATTATAAAGGCACAAAAGCTGTGTTGATTGCGACTTCATCGGGGTGGGAGGACTATCGTCATCAAGCAGATGTGCTGGCATATTACCAATATCTTAAAAAAAACAATTTCACAGATGACGACATAATCCTGATTATGGCTGACGATATTGCCAACGATACACATAATCCATATCCTGGGCAGGTCATCAGAGATAATGCTCTGCTTGAAAATCTTTATACTGATGTAACGATTGATTACAGACTTGATGAGATAACACCAAATGATTTAAAAAAGATTCTTTTAGGGCAAAAAAGCGAGAAGTTGCCGAAGGTGCTCAACTCTACAGACGAGCACAATGTGTTGATAATATGGTCAGGGCATGGTGTGCCGGGCACATTGTTGTGGGGCGAAAATCAGAAGACGATTAATGGTCGTTTCATGTCAGAATTGTTCAAAGCAATGTATTCTGCAGGTAAGTATCGCAAAATGTTCGGAGTCATCGAGGCATGCTATTCCGGTAGTGTGGCGATGGAGTGTGTGGGAGTGCCGAAAATGATGTTGATGACAGCGACTAACGACAAGGAGACTTCAAAAGCAGAGTTGTATGCTCCGATGTGGAAGACTTATCTCACAAATAGCTTTACTTCAGCCGTGCTTACGGCACTATATCAGAGAAATATCTATGAGTTATCAGTCAGAGACCTCTATTCAGATGTGTTTTCTCAGACAATGGGCTCACACGTGACGCTCTACAACGCCGAAAACTTCGGCAACGTCTTCTTCAACCCCATCGGCCCCTTCTTCTCCAACTGACCTCTCAAATCAGCATAAATAGACAACTCATGTCATAAGTTTAGGTCAGCACGAATGAATCAGTGCTTCCCCCACTAAATACAAAGACACAAGCACCCTTATCAGTGTAGCGAGCGAATGACTCAAGACTATGAACTACTGAAGCGTGGTCGTCGCTTGCTCATGTTAATCCAGCCCTTGATGGCTTATCACCTCACAGATATGTATGTAATAAACCAATGGGATTTCATCTTCAGGCAAGTCTGCAAACTGTTGCCACTCATCGTCAAACTCGTGACAACCAAACTCTTCAGCCAAGAACTTTGCACCCTCCTCTGAAATCTCGACTATGCCGATTTCATCAATCGCAACATCAAGATACCAGGAGTTGTTATAGGGATAGAAATGTATTGCTTCGATGTCAGTGCGGAATGGAGATTCACATTCGTCATCTCTGCCTTGTTTTCGCAATGTTTCGTTGATTTTCAGTATAGTCTTGTCCAAAAACATACCATCGTATTTCTTGCTGGTGGTTCTAAACTCCACTGTCTTTGAACCCTTCAAAATCTCTAAGGCATACTCTTTCTTCATCACCAGAGCATACGCTTCTACTTGTCGGTCGTTATAGTCGATTTTCATAAGTTTGTGTCTGCAAGGTTATATTTCTCAAAAATTAGGGCTTGGAACCAATTGAGCCAAGCCCTGATTTTTGTATTGCTCCCTTAATTAATTGTTTTTCGAAAAGTTTAATATTCTCCAGGCATATATAGTCGATGTCTATCATTTGAGAATTTAGGATTTTTGATATACCATTTTGCTGTACGTCCGTTAAGATATTCTAGGTCATCAAATACCCATTTGCCGTTTTCTTTCTTCATTTTTGCAATCATTTGACTAGGCCAATGGTCAATTATTTTATTTATGCTTTTATCTTTCCATCTAAATTTTATCAAGACATTGCCTTCTGAGCCATCGCAATTTAAAATTTTGATAGAAGCGATCGATGCAGATAAATTTTCATCGGCCATGCTGACAGGATTTGCCCATAAAGCATCCAAGAAGCTGTGCTCGTCCTCCATCTCTAACATCGGCGTTTCGTCACACAATTTTTTTGCTAATCTAATAAATTCTCTAGATCCGTGGTCGTAGATGGTTTGCTCATTGGTTTTTTTGTACATTACTTTATGCATAAAGTCCTCTAATTGTTTGTTTTCCATCGCAATTGCAACAGAATCAGAGCTATGAGTAACTATATCTTCATTAATGTCAAGTGTGTCATCATCAGATGTGTCTGAATTATTTTTAATATCGGAATAGACTCTTCCTCGTGAAAAATTATATAGTTTGAGATAATTTAAAGCTACAGATTCCAATATGTTTAATGCATCTTCGGTTGCGGATGTAATAGTTTGAAGAGTATTAACTTCTGAAAGATAATTTGAAGTTACTGATTCCAATGTCTTTAAAGCATCATTAGGTGCGAATTCAATAGTTTGAATAATATTAACTTCTGAAAGAGGATTTTTTGTAACTATTTTTCCTTCATAGTTAATTAATTCCCAGTCATTACCAATTTTTGCCAATAGTACATTTGTGTTTGGAGTTACATAGATACCTCTATAATCATCAATCGAAACTTCTTTTTCTCCTTTTGAATTTAGGATTAGAAATTCATTATCATTGTTTACAAGGAATTTACCATTATCAAGAATTTGGATGCCTGAATATCTAGCTCTTATAATTTGTTCACCCTCGTAATTCATGAAACCATATTTGTCTTTTGAATAGTATACGAAACCATCTTTTGTAATATCAATGATTCTTTCTACAAAGTCTGGACATCTGCTGTATTTACCGCTTAAATCAAGAAATCCGAAATGATCATCAAGCAGTACAGCTAATTTTTCGTTTATCACAAACGGATAGCAAGGATTGTATTTTTCTCCGATTTTAAGAATTGTTTTTCCATTATTGTCTATAATTTGCCAATTTGGTTTGCCGTCTATTTCTTTACATACAAGAGCATAACCATCTTTTGAAAAAGGCAGAGCACAACTGAAATTTGGGTTAATTACGACTTCCCCTTTATTATTAATGTATCCAAAGTTGTTATCTTCAGTTTCAATAATAGCATAATTTTTATCATCAAAATAAGCACTGACACATATAATCTCTTTACCCTTGATAGGATTTAATGTAAAAAGAATTTCACCCTTTTTGTTGATGTATGAAATGCGTTTGCCTTTTTGAACTGTAGGCATAACACCATTACTCATACAACCAACACTTTTTAGATTTTCACAACCTTTAATTAACTCAGGACGATTTTTCAAAAGAAAAACACTGTATCCATCTTTTTCTTCGACAGAAAAAACGCCTTCCATTGGAAAAGTTGGAGTCTTTTCAAATTCATTTTCGATTATCATTTCTCCATCAAGAGACATAAATCCCCATTTGTCGGATTTGTTCTCTTTTACAGGAATGAACTCGTTTTTTTCGGATTCAAACAGACCGCATCCAGCAAGCAAAAATGCTATTAAGGACACATAACAAATTTTAACTGTTTTCATATCTATTATATTTTAAAATTGACCTAATTTTTGTTGGGCGTTTCCGCTCCCTTTATTTAATCAATTTATTTAAAAGGGGTTCTGTAAATTGAATTTACTATTAGCGAGTAGTCAGAACCCCTAAATTAAAAAACGAAGTGCGAAAAATATGATGTTTAAATTATCATCAATTCTTCAAACTAATAAGGTTTGATGAGGCTGTCTAACAAGTCCGTTAGTCGGCCTCTATTTTTGTTGTACTGCAAAAAACAACGAAAAAAATAAGGCTTTCATGCTGATTTTCAGCGCGAAAGCCTTTGTCATGTCATGGATTTTTAGTAAATTTGTGTTGCA
>JAFYNZ010000036.1 GCA_017547845.1 Muribaculaceae bacterium | reverse complement strand
TCTCTATTTTTACTATTACAAAACGGTCGAGGATTTCTTTGGGCAATACTAGGCTTGCCAATTGTTCTAATATCTTTGTTTCCATGCCTACAAAGATAACATTTTTTTATTTATGCCCACACCTTTTTGCTACTGAGCCGAATGTGGTGGTTATTTGACGGGGATGGAGGGGTTGATGAGGTAGAGCTGTTCGGAAGCGCGGGTGACTGCGGTGTAGAGCCAACGATAGAAGTCGAGGTTGAGTGCGTCAGGTTGCAATGCTCCCATGTCGATGTAGACATGACGCCACTGTCCACCCTGTGCCTTGTGGCACGTCAAGCAGTAGGCATATTTGACTTGCAATGCATTGTAGTAGGGATCATTCTGTACAGCCTTCAGTTTGGCTGAAAGACTGCCCTCGGTCTCGTCCATTATCTGCGTATAGATACGATTCATCTCGTCGGAAGACATTGCCGGCGCGTCTGATTGCAGTCCGTCAAGCAGTATCTTTGCTGAAATACCGATTTCAGTCCCGGGGTATTCCAGTTCGACATCGGCATAGCGATGTCCATAGACCTCTTCGGTGCGACCTATCCAACTGATACGCACTATGTCGCCGTTGGCTATAAAGTCGATTTCGTCTATATCTTTTGCCCAGTGGTAATTGTTTTTAGCTACGACAAGCCGCTCATCTCGTTGCAACTCTTCCTCTGCATCAAGCACCATGGCACGAATGCCATTGTTGTAGATATTTGCACGTTTATTGGAACGAGTAATCACGATGGTTTCATCTTGGCCGACGGAAGAATAGCTATCCCCTATTCTTTCGGCGAGATATTCTGATGTCAACACTTCGACATCGGCAAATTCTTCAGCCCACATCTGAGGTGGAGGCAATGTCTCTTTTGCCATACGACGACGAATACGAGTGGCATTATATAGTATGCCACTATGCGCTGCTTGGCGTATCGGCTCGTCAAGTACAAAACCATAAGGGTTGAGTCGCAACTCTTGAAGTCGTAGTTTTTCCATGGCCGGGCTATTTGGTTGGCCGACAGGTGGCAGCTGTGCGACATCACCTATCAGAAGCAGATTGCACCCGGGAGATGAATAGACATGTCTGACAAGGTGCTCAATCAGATTACCTCCCGAAGCACCATCAGATATCATCGATGCCTCATCGACGATAAATAATGCTCCGCGATCTTTGTTGCCGGCAATGAAATAGTTGGCAGATGCCGGGTCGGGCGAATCGGCACGATATAATCGTTTGTGAATTGTCTGAACATTATGACCACAATAACTAGAAAAAACCTTAGCTGCACGACCGGTCGGAGCAAGCAGTACCATCGGCACATTTTTCTCTGCCAATGCTTTGACCAATGCACTGACGACAGATGTCTTACCTGTACCTGCATAACCATTAAGCACAAACACATCTCCCGGCGAACGGTGGTACACAAACTCAGAAAGGGCAACCATGAGGATGCCCTGTTTATCTGTCGGGATAAATCCCAAATGCTTCTCTATGGACTGAAGCAATTCGCTCATTTCATCAGTTGATTGATTGCATGCACTGCATTGACACCAAACAAGGCCGCCGACTCTGTGCGAAATCTGCTATCGCCGAATGTCACCGGCACAAATCCATGGTTCATCGCCAATTCGACTTCTTGAGGAGAAAAATCACCCTCCGGACCGATGAGAATCAACACATTGCTTCCCGGTTTATATTCTTTCACAAAGCTCTTTCGTGGCAATGCATCATCGCAATAACCGATAAACTTCTGACCATCGAAATCGGTCTTGACAAGCGTTTCAAACTTGGTCATTTCGTCAAGTTGTGGCAGCGTTGTCTTCAGACTCTGATTCATCGCTGAGACGAGGATTTTGCGCAGGCGTTCAGTTTTGAGTTCTTTACGCTCACTATGAGCACACTTCAATGGCACAACGCGGTCTATACCGGCTTCAGTCGCTTTTTCGGCAAACCACTCCATGCGGTCCATATTCTTCGTCGGTGCGACAGCCACAGCTATCGTGCACCCCCAATGACAAGCAATCTCCTCCTCTGCATCTATATTGACATAGACGTGCTTATGGTGAGGGTCAACGATTGTGCACTGATAGCGATATCCCTTGCCGTCAGTAACAACTATCCGGTCGCCCTGCTTCATTCGCAACACTTTAACGCAATGTTGCGACTCAGTTTCAGGCAAACATTTGGTCTGCTTTATCTCCGGTGCAAAAAACTGTATCATCGCTGTAGCTTTTCAGGTTGGTGCTTATATTTGAAGATGATGGCAAACAATACAGCTACTACTAATGCGTAAGCTGCAAAAATCAACCACGATGTGCTCCAACCATCAAGTTGAGCAAGCACATCAGTCTGCGAATATACGAAATGATTGATGACCTCTTGAGCACCAAGCGTACCGATTGTCGCACCAATACCGTTGGTCATAATCATAAACAAGCCTTGCGCACTACTTCTGATTGACGAATCTGTCTCCTTATCGACATACAACGAGCCCGAAACATTGAAGAAGTCGAATGCCACGCCGTAGACAATCATCGATAGTATAAACATCCATACACCATCACCGGGATTGCCAAGACCGAAGAGACCAAAACGCAATACCCAGCCCAACATAGCGATTAGCATCACAATCTTAATACCAAATCGCTTTAAAAAGAAAGGAATCAAAAGTATACAAAGTGTCTCGCTGACTTGCGACAATGAAATCAAGGCATTGGCATGCTGAGCTCCGAAAGTATCGGCATATTCTGCAACATTGCCAAACGCAGTGATGAATGGATTGGCAAAACCATTTGTAATCTGAAGAGATACACCCAAAAGCATTGAGAAGATAAAGAATACAGCCATCTTCTTCTGCTTAAACAACGCGAATGCACGAAGACCAAAAGTATCGATAAAGGAACCTGTTTTCGGACCCTTTGACACAGGACATGCCGGCAAACTAAGAGCATAAAGCGACAATATAAGACCTATGACGCCCGATGTATAAAACTGACCAGGATTGTGTTGAAAACCCAAGAAGTCAACCAACAACATCGCGCAAATGAAACCAATCGTACCGAAAATTCTGATTGAAGGAAAATGCTTGATGGTATCAAGTCCCGCTCCATTGAGTGCTGAATATGCTACAGAATTGGATAGACCAATCGTCGGCATGAAAAATGCTACGCTTAGCGTATAGATGCCAAACAATATCGGGAATGACAAAGCGTCAGGCGATGAAAATGCATAGGCACCTACTCCCAACATCGACAGACCCGCTATCAAGTGGCACAATGACAACACTTTGTGAGCACTCATAAATCTGTCGGCAATAATACCGATTAATGCCGGCATAAATAGCGATACGATTCCTTGCACTGCGTAAAACCAACCGATATATTCTTGCAATCCGACTTGCGCCAAGTAGCCACCCATAGATGTGAGATAGCTACCCCACACGGCAAACTCGAGAAAATTCATTATGGTCAATCGACCCTTTATACCTTTCATATGTCTTCTATTATTAATGTTATCGTTAAATCATCTGCAAACTTAACAAAAATAACCGAATTAATCACTAAATGTTCTTAGTTTTTCCAACGAGAATGTCAAAAAACACTCTAAACTGTAAGGACATCATAAAGATAGTTCAAGACATTGAAACGTATTAACTACGTGGGTCGACGGACAATCAACCAATTGGTCTGATATTTATTGGTAGGCACACATATCAGGGACTTACCTGTGGACACATCGTGATGATTATCGACACTCTCTGACACGCTGTGGTCGCAACTACTCCATAACCCAACAAACAAAGTCCCTACAACAACGCCCAATGCAACAATCAGTATTAAACGAAAAAAGCTTGATCTGAATTTCATGTGTAAAAAAATGGGGTTAACTAATGCCAACCCCCATCAAAACATATAGTTGATTATTTCACTCTTAATGTCTGACCAACTCTTAGTGTAGAGGTCTTCTTTAGACCATTGAGTTTACACAATGTCGTTACCGATATACCATTTTTCTTGGCAATCTTCGACAAAGTCTCACCCTTCTTCACCTTATAAGTCTTACGCTCCTTGCTTGCCTGCTTGTAGGTGTTTTTCGGCATAGACTCAGTAGTCTTTTCAGGCGCGTAGTTACGAGCATTCTGGTAAGTATTCTTATCGAATGTGTATGTATCGGTGTGAGTAGTATGATTTGCAAAGTCAAAGATAGCCGATGGGTTGATAGCATAACCCATGTAGCGTGTTTCAAAGTGGAGGTGAGGTCCTGTGCTTCGTCCTGTGCTACCGCCCAGACCGATAGGATCGCCTGCCTTCACATATTGGTCCTTCTTAACAAGAAATTTATTTAAGTGACCATAGACAGTCTCCAAGTCGTTAGGGTGGCGAAGGATAACGTAGTTGCCATAACCACGCGCTTCATAGTTGGTAAGACGCACCTTACCATCGAAAGCAGCGTAGATAGTATCGTTCATCTTGATGTTGATATCGACGCCCTTGTGCATGCGACCGAAACGCTTTCTCCAACCATAAGCAGATGTCATCTTGCCATAGTGAGGCATTGCGTAACCTGCCACATCAATCACAGCAGTCTGTGGAACTTCAGCAGCGTTATAAGGATTTACGCTGCGGCTATTCCAACCCTCTGTGTAGATATCCGGTTCCGGCTCAATATTTTCGAAACCGAAATCTATGAATGTATCGTCATCTATAAGTTTGATTTGATCCTTCACATTCGTCTGCTTTGCAATCAAATCCTTGTGTGCATTAGAGTGTGGGTTCTTGTTAGTCTTCTGAGCATGAGCGCCGAAGATTGTCATCAACGACAGACAAGTGATACCCATTATCTTTATTAAATTCATTTTCTTTTACTGTCTTCTTTAGTGTTTTGTTTCGTTTAAATTCCACAACATCAAAATAATAGCCGTCGTTTAATTTAAACTTTTTTAAACCTTTAAATTTTTCGGTAGTAAAGATAAGCAAATTAAACCTAATGTGCCAATTTTTTACCCTTAAATTATCTAAAACGACTCTTAATATACCAAAAATCAACAAGTCAACTCACTATGTGTCAGAGTTTTACAAAGGAATTATGTTTTAAAACATGTTTTTCCATTTCTGCACATAGCAGTTTCTTATGTGCAAAACTCAAAATCACCCTACAGTTAAGAGATGTTAATAGACAATTAAAACTCTGATTATCCATAGATTATAAAAAACTATTTCGCTAATTTTGTTGTCGAATAATAAAACCCAAAAATGATGACAACAACCATAGATACAGTCAACAATATCACCGATACGATTTCCAACAAAATGAGTGGTGCGACTTCAGAGCCTATGCACATCGGACATTCGCTTCAACTATCGGATAAAGCAGAAGCCGGCACACATTTCATCGCTACTCAAGTGATGGATTTTGTCGACGCCACCTTGTCGCTCATCGGTCTGGAGGGTGTCGAAAGTGCAGAAAAGGCACTCTACGCTACTCTTGTGATATTATTAGCGTTTGGTGTTGGAGCAGTCGTGAGATGGATTCTGGTAAAAATCATACGAAACATACCATATCACTATAAAGGTCATTTCATGCTATCGCTTGAGTCTGAAAGTTTTTTCTCCAAACTCAGCCGTATCATTCCGCCAATCCTTTTCCTTGCATTCATCCAGGTGATGTATGAGCCGACAGAAAACCTTTCGCTTCTGCTCACAAAATGTGGATGGATATATGTCGTATTCGTCAGCGCAATAGCCGCAACAACGCTTATAACAGCTATTTATAAAAACTTTGACATCACTCGCAACAAGAAGAATATGCCCTTGCGAGGCATAGCCCAACTTGTAAAGGGCACAATCTGGATTCTTGCAACAATAGTCATTGTCTCAATCATTGTCGACCGATCCCCGGTCACTCTGATTGCCGGATTGAGTGCATTTGCTGCTGTGCTGATGTTGGTATTCAAAGATAGTATCCTCGGCGTTGTGGCAGGCGTGCAACTATCCGACAACGATATGCTTCGCGAAGGCGACTGGATCAAGGTAGATGGCGCAAACGCAAATGGTACGGTAAAGGAGGTCTCTCTGGTTTCGGTCAAGGTTCAGAACTGGGACAATACCATCACCACACTCCCACCCTATTCGCTAATCACCGGTTCATTCCAAAACTATCGCAACATGAAAACAATGGACCGTCGTCGCATTATGCGCAACTATATGATAGACGCCGATAGTGTGAAATTTGTAGACGATGAAATCCTTGAGATGGTCGCTGCTCTCCCGGGTATGAAAGAATACATCGACACTAAGTTGGCCCAAAAGCAAGCAGGCAAAGAGGAAAACATCAACAATTCTCAGGGACTTGTCAATGGCACGATTGAGACAAACCTCGGTCTTCTCAGAGCATATATCGGCATGTACCTTCAACAGCACCCTCACATTGACTCCGAAGGAAGCCTTTGCTTTGTCTACACACAAGAGCAAACACCCAACGGCATACCATTGCAAGTCTATTGCTTCACTGCTACCTCCGAATGGGTAGAATACGAGTGTATCCAATCTGAAGTCTTCGAACATATAGCCGCAGTCCTTCCGAAATTCAAACTTTACACATTTGAAAATCCATCAGGTAGAGACAGTGTAAACGAAGGCTACCTCGAAGCCGGTGGCAACCCCGACAACCTTTACGGCCTACCTCATCCTTTCATCAAGAAAGACACCCCCGACAACCAATCGTCACAGCCCGTAGACGATTGAACACACCAACAATCAATCTTCCAATTCTTCAAGATAAAAGGAGACGCTGTCCAATCGATGTTGGGCAGCGTCGCTTATGATGTGTAAAACTGAGTTCGTTTGCGTCGTATCACTATGGATATCAGGTCCAAATGCGTATCAAATCGCAATAGATAGTGGCAATTCTAAT
Organism: Muribaculaceae bacterium; assembly: GCA_017547845.1. GTDB lineage: Bacteria > Bacteroidota > Bacteroidia > Bacteroidales > Muribaculaceae > Lepagella. The sequence goes on along the minus strand of JAFYNZ010000036.1, from coordinate 46,359 downwards.
TCTTATACCCACAAAATGCTTTTACCTAACGATTATAAACCACAATAGATGTTATATCGTAAGGGTTATGTAATAGTGTTTATCAACTATCGTCCCGCGAAAGATATGATTAATTGAGAAGATAGCAAAGCCTCTTCGGAGAGGTGTCAACACATATATTCGTTTGCCATCATCACCACCGGGACAACCCGACTTTTCCAATCTATTGTATTTGAAGTCGCTTTGCAAATCAAAACGAGTCGAATCATAATCAACCTCGGACCAAATTCCGACCGACCCATGCTCCTTGAGTCTGATACGAAACGACTTGCCATGTAGCACTATTTTGAGTTTAAAACGCATATACGCTGATAAATTCTAAATTAGCAGATGCTATTAATGACCTTTAAAACGAATGAATGAAATAGATACTCGATGACTATCTATTGATGCGTCGTCTTAGAGCAGAAAAGGCTTTTTGATAGAGCGACGAGTCGTCCATTGTGTCGAGCATTTCCATCAATCTGCACATCGGAATAGTGAATGTCAACTCATTTTCCGGAATAAGAGGTCGCGCCGATGGGTCGAGCATTCCGATAAAACACCGACGACCTTTCGCGCGATTTTCGGTAATGGCTCGTGTAACAATCGATGCACAGCCCGATGCAAACTGTGTCACGACAGTCTCAGGCGAATTATTGTCATAAAATGCCCATGAGCAAAGTCCGGCAAGCATGTCGGGAGTAGCAAAAAACAGTAATGCTTGCGCATCACTCCACTCCTTAAGATTGTCAATCCTGACAAAATTCAAATAAGGTTTTTGTGTTAACTCGATGTTCAACCCACGAACATAGTCTACGACCATCTCCTTTGTCTTCTTGTAATGCTCCACCTCAGAGACGAATATCGGCACACGCTCCGGCATATCTGTAAAGGCTGTATAAAGTCCACCTCCTCCACAAATGACATTGTCGGCAGAAAGTGTCAAAGAGTCACCATGTCGGACATTGCTGATGCTACCGACCAAGCACTTGGGCACAGTCTTTATCTCCGAAACAGGTATATCACTATATCCGAATGCTATCGGAAGTGGCACTTTATCTCCAAAAGCCAGACGATATTTCTCTATAAATCCTTTTACTGTCACGTCACTCAATTGTGATAATCTTTGAGAAACCGGTGAGATCAAAGACAGAACGCACCTCCTTGTTGAGATTACGAATAACAAACTTCTTGCCTGCAGCCGACTGCATCTTCTGCGTAAAAAGAATTACTCTTAGGCCCGAACTGCTGACGTACTCCAAATCAGTGCATTCAAATATTAGCATATCCGAAGTAGCAATGATTGGCTTCAAGGCTTGGTCTAATTCGGGTGATGTGAGCGTATCAAGTCTGCCGATTATAGCAACTTCCGTACATTCCGGTGTCTGTGATATTTTTACTTCCATATATTAGTTGATTGATTTGTTTACTTTATTTTCTTGGTTATCAATAAAACATTTCGTCCATCAATACGCTGATATTCAACGCTATCCATTACTTGACGTATTAAGAATATGCCTAAGCCTCCGATCGGTCGATCTTCTGACGAGAGAGAAGTGTCAGCCTCTTCTGCTTTGGTAGGGTCGAATTCCATGCCATAATCAATGATTTGTATTGAAAGCATTTCGCCATCTGACTGAGCTTCCAATTCGACAATATTGCTCTCCCCTTTCGGATAAGCATATAGAATGACATTCGCAACAGCCTCCTCCATTGCCAATCGAATTTGGAACACTTCTTCAGTAGGCAGATTAAGCGTTTCGCCTATCTCATCGACAAAAGTATTCATCTGCTCAAGTTCTGAAATCTCATTTTTCAATTTCACCTTAAACAAAGCTTTACCATCATTTTGCAATGGGCTATTGTATCGACAGCAAAGAACTGTGATATCATCACTTTGAGGAGTATCTTTGGCATGCTCGTTGACATCATTCAAAAGACCTTCGACAATGGTCTGTACATCTGCTTTATAATTACTTAGCAACGACTGCACCATTCGCTCGTTGGAGAACAATTCCTTGTTCTGATTTTCCGACTCATTGATGCCGTCGGTGTACATAAATAGCACACTCGAATTCTCCAAGTAGCATTCTTGACTTTGATATTCATAAGTACCCCATATACCCAAAGCAAGATTTGAGATTACATCTAAATAAATCGCATCTCCATTTGGTCCGATAATGACCGGAGGATTGTGTCCGGCATTGCAATAATCCAATCGACCTGTGGTCAAATCGAGTATTCCGACAAATGCTGTGCAGAACATATTCGAGTCGTTGGAGTCTGAAAGAGCATTGTTGAGAATACGCACAATATCCAACGACGTTTTGGTGTTGGTGGCGATCGTTCTAAACAATCGACATGTCACAGCCATTACCAACGAAGCAGGCACACCCTTACCCGAAACATCGCCGATAATGAAATGCAACTTGTTGTTTTCAATAAAGAAATCATACAAATCACCTCCAACCTCCTTAGCCGGTATCAAGCGTGCATATAGGTCGATGTCTTTTCGCTCAGGAAACGGAGGAAACACCTTTGGAACCATTCCAAGCTGTATCGAACGAGCAATACGCAACTCACTTTCAATACGCTCTTTATTAGCTGTTGTGACTTGCAGTTTATGGATATAATCATTCAACGAATGCTTCATATACTCAAACGAGTTATAGAGCATCTTCATTTCATTGTTTGACTTTATATGAGGCAAAGTGACATCAAAATTACCGGCTGCAATCTCATTTGCCGATTGAGCAAATTGCTCCAACGGTCTTGTCATTCGCTTAATAGTAGTGAAACATAACACTACAAGCAGAATCAAACCAATAACAGCTATGATTATATTTATGCGATGAATTTCATAGAGTCCGGCAAAGATGTCATTCGAATCACATACAACACCGACCGACCAACCTGTAGCTTTAATCGGAGCGTAAAAAGTATATACTTCGTTATTGTCAACAATTCGACACTCCATGCCCGACATACCATCAATCATTTTATGGCCCAATGCCGACAAGATAGTATCGCCTATGAAATGTGCTTCAGAGAATATAGTCTCATTGAGAATCAAATCAGTCCTTGGGTGCACCAAAAATGTTCCACCACGACCAAGCATATAGTTGTAGGAGTTAGGATACAACTTGACGGAATTAACATGCTTCTCAAACCATTCTAACGATAGGTCGGCAGTGAAAATAGCTATTAGATTGTTGTCCTTATCGTAGATGGGATGAGAGTAAGTAGTCATAATCATCTCCCCTCCACCGGTGTCATAATACGGTTCGCTCCAATAAGGCTTATTAAGCAATTTTGGTATCTGATACCAGTCCATGTGAAAATAGTTATAATCCTCATTACCAAGTTGTATCGAGACAATATTATTGAGCGAATCGCGATATGAGTATGGCGAATAATGCAATCCCTTTTCCTTGTAATAAGATGGTTCAAACGCAACAGCACTACCCGACACAAAACTATTGCTTTCGAGCATTTTTTGGGTGATGGTGTACATGTATTCCGGATCATCAAGGTTATTGCTAATCACCCATGCCAAACCATGCGTTGCTACCTCTACTGATTGCAACAAATTGTTGATACGCAATACAGTATTATTAAGCGCAAACTCAGCTTTATCAATCTCTTCAGTCCTCGTATTATTATTTACAGTTCGACCAATAGTAAACAGGCAACCCAGAAAAAGTAGCATGGTCACTATCAGAATAACTGCCGTGAGACGAAATGAAAATGATGAGTATTTTTCTGACTTGGCTATTTGCATAACTTAGTACCTTTTATTTTATCAATAGAGACCGGAACAGATATAACACCTTGCTCCATCAAAAATTGATTTATCTGATTATACTTTTGCATATCAATCTCAAACGTCGGTTTTTTAGTCCTCGTGTCACATTGAAGTTTGAGAATTTGCTCCAACATCCATCTTTGATGATTACGACTCACCGGCACTCGCTCTCGTTTCATCACCTTAATAACGATTTCAAGTGCCTTTTCTGGATTTTTATGCGCCCACTCCCAACCCATTCGGGTAGCAACGGCTAAAGCCTTGGCTTGCTTAGGATATTTCTTGTAGAATTCTGATTTTACATACAATCCATCTTCAGGGAAATCATATCCTTCATTAGCCAAGTATATATAATGATTTTTTTCAAATCCGGAGAAACGCAATTGATATTCTTCACCGTATGTTGCAGCAAAGGTTGCATCGACAGCCCCCGAAACGAAAAGATTGACACTTTGCACATAAGGCACCCACTGAATACCCAGATTTAAATCCTGGTTGATACCTTCTGCCAATTCTCTAAAACTTGCACTCCAAATACCAACCTTACACCCCTTTAAGTCTTTCAATGATTTTATCTTGTCGTTTCTTGATACTACGACAAGGCATGAATGTTGTGATGTCTGCAACACGTTAACAATATCAAGACCCTTATCTATCATATAGATAGCATCGTAGAGTTTGAGTGTCACAGCATCACTCTCTTCAATATGATTATTGATTCCTTTAGATGAAGACGAATGTTTAATCACAACATCTAATCCTAATTGGTCGTAGTAGCCCAATTCTTGTGCTACATAATAGCCGACAAATTGGCTTTGAGGAGTCCATTGCAACGTCAAGATAATAGGTTTAGACTGTACAACTCCGGAACAAATTATGAGCAACAATAGGGTTACTATATATCTCAGTTTCATCATATTTCTCTGCTATTTCAATAATAAACGTTCCTGATCTAATTCCAAATGAATCTTATGTAATCCACCTTCCGATGTCTCGGTCATCAAGTCACATAGTCCATTAAGCAGACTGAAACTAATCACATCGACAGCAACATCTTCATTAAGATAATCGACTCCTTTGTCTGGTAGAGTCGCATCTATTCTCATACGCACTTCGTTGTCGCATTTAGACAACTTCAAATCAACGCCACCGTCCAAAGGTATCAGATTCAGCAACTCTTCGACTGCAAGTTGTAAGAAACGATGTGCCTGACCCCCAAGACCGAAACGATTGCAATAGTGTTCGATACGGGCATTCAGTTCGGGACGGTCAAATTGAGGCGAATCGATAGTGTAGATGAGACTTTTTAGATGCTCTATGAATTGACGGGTCTGAGTTTTCTGTGGATTGTGGAAGATTTCTTGTGCTGTGCCATATTCGACAATGTGACCATCGCAGAGGAAATAAACCTTATCAGCCAACTCTTCTACTGCATTCATGTCGTGAGATACCATTACAAGAGTCATCTCCTTCTTTAATTTACGCAACACATCCATAACCTCGCTTGCCGCAATAGGGTCAAGAGCTGACAACGGCTCGTCGAGCAAAAGTATCTTCGGATTCATTACCAGGCTGCGAGCTATGGCTACACGTTGCTGCTGACCGGTCGACAATTGCGACGGCAAAGCATCTGCCTTCTGACGCAGACCGACAGCATCGAGTTGTCGTAAAGCGATCTCCTCAGCTTCTGACTTCGACATCTTGAGCACTTGAATTGGAGCCAACGTAAGGTTGTGAAGCACTGTCAAGTGTGGAAACAGATTGAAACGCTGAAACACCATACCGACATGATTATGGCTTTTACTGTCTTGCGACATATGCAGATTGATCTGACCACTTTCAGGCTTCTCCAATCCGGCTATGCAACGAAGCAATGTACTTTTGCCACAACCGATTGGGCCTATGATACAAGCCATCTCCCTCTCTGCAATATTGAGAGAGACTTCGCTCAAAATGGTCTTACCATTGAACGATTTAGTGATGCGTGAAACCTCAATCATGTTTGATAAATTTTACATACAACGTATTAAGTCCCTTGCCAATGAGCCATGACAATAAGAGATAAATCAACGATACGATTAAGAGAGGAACAAATGAGTCAAATGTCAATGCTCGTATAGCATCGACAGCCTTCACAAGATCCTTCTGCGCTATATATCCGGCATATGAAGTCGAACGCAAAAGCAATTTCAATTCACCTCCGACAAGAGGCATCATAGTCTTATAAGCTTGAGGCAATGTGATATGTCGGAATGTCTGAAACGGAGTAAGTCCTAATAGCTGAGCAGCTTCTTTCTGCTCCTTACCGACCTGAGAGATATGTATCTTGAAAATCTTATAGAGTGAGCCTGAAGTGTAGACACCAAGTGCCACAATCGAAGCAGCAATACCATGAACCGAGCCTGAGAAAATGACATAATAGAATAGCATCATCAACACCACCGATGGGATATCGTGAACTGTCATCACAAACCAACTCAATGGCTTATATATCCACAACCATTTATGTTTAAGCGACAGATAGGCGAGGAATGCACCTAATGCAATCGCCAATATGCCACCGAAAACGAAGATTATCAGTGTCGTATAAAAACCGCCCAAAATCAGTTTCAGTGCTTCGCTTGACAAGAAATTACGATAGACACTATCGCCAACATTGCTTATGAAATTTGACTGATGATCGGTCGTTGCAATCATAGACTGCTCCACTATGACACATAGTCGTGTGTCGGACTCTGCAATCGGAATATACCCCAGACAGCCATAATCACCATTGCGATTAAGCAACTGATTTCCAAGTTCCTCTTCAATGATAGCCACATCACATTTTGATGCTTCAATATCGACAAACATGCTCAAAGCCTTGTCGTAGTGATTAATCTCTGCCTGCGGAAATGTCTGAGATATAACCTCCTCATACTCATCGGCATGGTAAATCCCGATAGTCTCCGTCGTAAGGTCGGATATATCTGTATAAAGCGTCTTTTCTCTGCATCCCATAAGCATAGGTAGGCAGAGAATTGAAATTAATATTGCAATATATCGTAGTTTCTTCATACCAAGAAATTAGTCCTTAATATCCTCTGCGAAAGCAGATTGCTCTTTGGGGAATAAACATATTATCGGCAATTCAAGCCCTTGACATTTCGGTTATCGACATGCATCCTGTCCACCGAAAATATCAATTTGCGACAACACACCCAAATTAGCAAAGTTTCGCACCACAAAGTTAATAAATTATTCATACAATAGCAAATACAGCGACCAAAGAGTTTCGTGAAAAATCAGCGAGCGAGACAAAATCAAAAAAAGCAGACCCAATCGCTACGGTTACGATTGAGTCTGCGCGAAACATTATGTCTGCTTATCGTCCATCACCGACAAGCCGCAATCTACCGGCATAGTCAATTGACGAACAGATAAGAAAAGGAGTCTTATTTCACATATACCTTCTTCTTACCGACCAAGTAGAGACCCGGAGCAAGACCTTGCGTAGCTTCTGAAGCCTTGACGTTTTGCTTGATGATGCGGCCATCGACGCTCACTACATTCACCAACTTGTCAGGATCTTCAGCTTCGATACCTTCTACGGCTGATTCACCCATCTCGAAATACATTTCAGGAGCCTTTGCAGGATAGATAATAGTACCGTCTGCTGTCTTCATTTGGATGTAATATACACCATCAGGCAAACCTTCTACAGAGAATTGGAAGTGCAACTCAACGTATTGCTGATATGGGATAGTTAATTCTTGAATTTCGAATGCTGCAGCCAACTGATCATCTTCTGTGTAGATTTCGAAAACAATTTCGCCTTGATATGGCTCTGGCACGGCTTCTGAATCCATGAAATTGCAGATTACTGCATAGAAGTCAATCACAGAGTTGTCGATTAGTTCGACATTTGCATTGCGATGCTCCAAAGAGTGCGATTCAGGCATTTGAACCTCAAATTTGTTGTTTGCGATAGCCTTATTAGAAGCGTCCAAGATTTCAAACTCATATACTAAACCAAATTGAAGTTCTTCCAACACACTTGAATGAGTAATGCTGACTGTCTTTCCAGGAGCAATTACCACCTTCTTGTTAGGAGTCTTATCTGTCACATAGTCAGACAATTCCGAATTATATGTACGATAAGACACATAGAGTTCACCTTCGTAATATTGGTCGCTTTCGTTAGTGATATCATAACTAAATTCATAGTAACCCTTTGATGGGATAATGTCATAACATATCATCGAGAAGTTGTCAGCACGAAGTTGAGGAGTTGACATATACACGAATGATATAAAGTTTTCTTCTACTGGAGCCATAGTTGTTTCCACACCGTTGTCGAAGTAGTTCAACACGACGCGATAGTCACCATATTCTATGTCCTTAGTATCAATATTAATCGACACATTTGCAGATTCGCCAGGAGCCAAAGTAATCTTGTCTGAAGAAGATTTATAGACCTCAATCGCACTAAATTCTGTCAACATAGAGCAAGTGATGACATCATCGTAGGTCTCGCCTTCGCCGGAAATGTTCACTATTTTTGCTGACAATGAGTAGTGACCTTGATTATCGCGGACAACTTTTGCATCTCTGAACTCAATCGGAGCATAGCCGGCACTTGTGAATGAGAAATTATTATCTCTCACAGTGACACCTTCTGTCAAAAGCGACAATTGATAGTCCATGTGATTAGGAAGCGGACCCGAAGGGATAGAGATAGTCTTTGTTTCGCCAGGTTCAATGCTTACTTCGACAGGAGCGATATCGCCCGAGATAGGACCTGATGTCGCAAGACCTGAATCATCCGGTTCAGCCGAGTAAAGCAAACCGATTTCGCCGTTAAATGCAATAGAGTTTTCGTTGGAGATTGCGAAAGTGAAAGCATATTCAGATGTGATCTTTGTTGCCTTTTTGCGTTCAACCTCAAATGCTTCAGGCACGATTTCATCGTAGTATATGACAGTTATTTTATCGCCAGACTTGTTTATCATCAACGGGTTAACACGAGTCTCAAGCGCTACTCTTGTGCCGTTAGTATCGATAGTATAGAAATCAATTATGTATTGACCATCTGCCAACATTGAGACACATTCGTCTTTATCTATCGGCATTTCGAATGTAAAGCCTTCAAATACTTCGACTACCATTTCCTCAACTAAATCGACGCTCTTGACAACAGTGTTATCCGAAGCAATGATATCAAACCACAAATCGCCTTCAAACACTCCATAACCACCATTTATCAAGTCCTCAAATGTGAAATTTAAAGCGACGTCTCTTACTTCAAGACCGCATGCTGTGTACATCAATGTATATGGAGCGACCACAGTGTTTTCTACAGGCTTTTGGATACCCACAAAAGCCATTTGGTTTTTATTAAATCCGGCACCTGAAGCAGCACCACCTAAACCTTGAGATTGTGGGTCAAGTGATGTGATAACGAAATATCCATCAGACATACCACCCCAACCCCAGTTGATATGGAAAAGACCATCCATGTCATAACCATCACAAACGAAAGCGTGACCTTCATTATTCACTGTAGCACCACAATATAAAATAGGACGACCGGCACTCAATTCTACCTGAAGAAGATTAGCCCAATCCTCATCGTCATAATAGTGAGCATACAAAATTCGCATACCTTCATCATATCCAAAATTGTTTACAATAGCGTATGCTATTTTATCTTGAGTCGAACCACTACCCACACTTGTATAGTCCATATACATAGCATAACCGAGGTCGCGCATCAATTCTGCTACTGCATTGCATGAAACTTCTGGACTTTTTTCATCATAGGTTGGAAGCATATTATCCCAGTCAAATGTTGTGTTCAATTCAGCTGAGATAGGAATGTTTTTTGTGATAGTCTGATAATCAACTCGACCTTCCGATTTGACCGGCCACTTATGATAGTAAGCGATTTGGGCCATTGCCGTAGCAGGACAACCTGTGTAAGATTGTTCTCCTTCATCGAGTGGAGTATTATTCCAGTAAGGATAATCCTGATTCCACTTTGCTACGATCATTGGCTCAACCGATGATGCAGATGGATAGTTTTTGAAAGGTGCTGACTTACCTTCCTTAACTGATTTAATCTTCTCGGCATACATATCAAACCATGCACGCGCATTCGCAGGGAGAGCATCGTAGTCAAACTCACCATTGTCAGAGTAACCCAACACCGGAGTGATAGAGTCGTCACCCGACACAAGCACATAGCCATCAGTGCCATTGTTGAATGCATACATCAATGTCGCATCATCTGACTGAAACTCATACGCCAACACCACTTTTGACGCATCTTTAATCGGAGCCTTTGCTCCCCTACCTGTCAAAAAGAATTTCTTAGCAATTGTAGTTGCTTCCTTTTCTGAAACAGGATTTGCCATTGCCGATGAGATAGACAATACGGCAATTAAAAGCGTAAAAAACTTTCTCATGTGATAAATATAAAATTAATTGATTGATTTACAACAAAATAGACACAGAGTCAATCCCTCTCCTACATTGAGGAATTATCATCCGGAGAATCAGAGTTTGTGATAGATGTCGAGTCTGAATCATTTTTAATAGTTGATGCTGATTCATTTCGAGGACCCAAAATTTCTTCTATAAAGTTTTCTAAAGAATTATCGGTTGTCATACCTATCTTTTGGCGGAAACGATGTCTAAGCATCAAGACGCTTCGTGGGGCAATCGCCAAAAGTTCAGCGATCTCCTTATTGTCTTGATTGAGAACAATAAGCATCGAAAGAAGCTCCTCACGACGGGTAATTGAAGGCACTCTCTCACGCAGACGAGGGAGGAAAAGTGGATATAGCAATTCAAAACGCTGACGGAATTTAGATTCGCCTTGCTTAAATAGCAATGACGGAGTCAATGTCTCTAATTCTTGACGACTATCTTTATCGCTCATAATTTGATCAATCTCCTGCGACATCATATCTTTCTCTGCACTTGTCTGATTGAGCTTTTCAACCATGTCAGAGAGTTTATCATCAGCTCGCTTTATCTCTGCTTTATGTTGCTTCTTCTGATAAAAGTAAAGCACAACTATTACACAAACTATAATGAGAGATACTACGATAGCAATCACCAACCATAATCGTTGATTAGTATGCTCAAGCTGTACTATCTTTAATTCCTTTCTTTGTTGCTCAGTCTGCAAATCTGCAATGGCTTCTACGAGATTGTAGTTCAGCTTCTTTTCCTTTATGGCTTGTTGCTCTTGGAGCATAATTCTGGTGAATTGCTCCGCTTTATAATGATTGTTATTTTTAATATAGTGGTCTAAAATCGGTTGATAATTCAAATGTATATAGATTGGTGACTGAGACCGGTTAAGCAATGAGTACAAACTATCAAGCATTATCTCTGCAAGTTGAGGCATATCTTGTTTAAGATAGGTCTGAGCCAATTGGTGATATGCCTTAGCGCGATTGATAGCGGTCGCTTGATGAGTGACTTGTTCCAGTTCCTGTATACCCAAATGCAAGGAATCCCCGCCCATTTCGGTCAAGAAAGTACCATGCAATAGGTCTACATCTACCATACCACTATTATAAGGCAACGAACTGCATAGACCTCTCGCCTTCAGAATATAAAAGGAGACCGAGTCCTGTAGTCCAAGTTGCTGCAATGCACGTCCTTTATTTATATATGTTTGAGCCGAGACCATAGGATTGTCCATAGTCATAGTTTACTCAACCTGAATTGCTTCAGAAGCATATATATTGGCATATTCAGGCACATCCCAATATAAGAAGAGATCGATTAAAGCATGCAGACTATTGAGCACTCCCAAGTCGTCACCTCTTTTAAGAGACTCCTCCTTGCTTTGCTGAAACAGTTGCAATGCCTTATTGATATATCCGTTTCGCTTATAAAGCGTGCCCAACATCGCCGCCACCCACTGCTTTCCTGAGGTGTTTTCACATAGTTCAGCTTGCACCAACGCTTCTTGACACCAGTCGATCACATTCTCTTGATAGTCGGGATTGCTATAAAAGACTGCTGCTGCGTAGGCATAATCGCGAAAATAGCGCTGAGGCGTGGCATGATGAAGAGTTAGAGTGAATACTTTCAACGTTACCGCCTCTGCCTCCTCCATATTCTCAGTGCGCGACAAGGCATAGCCCAACACCGAATAGTAATCTCTCAGACACTTTTTCTTTAATATAGGAGATGAGTGCTGAATCTCTTTCAATGCAACGACGCACGCCTCAGGCTCACCCTTGCATTGGTAAGTATTCATCAGTTGCATCAAGGCATCAGTGTAGGAGGATGTTTGCTCCTGAGATAGTTTATTTGCATCTACGGGTTGCAATAAGTAACTCCTAAAAGCCCCAATGGCTTCATCATATTTTCCCTCACGCTGCAGTTCTCTGGCTTTCACAAAGAGATCGTCGCCGGCAAGGCCCGAGAGGCTCACCAACGACAAGACAAGAAATATTAATATTTTTTTAATTTCGTGAACGAGTAGCATATTCTCTTCCGTGATATAAAAACGATGTCAAATTTTTCTTTCTTTGATTAGCTATCAAGCATGGTTCTTTGTAAATGTTGACAATAGTCACAAGACCACACTTGTAGACTTTGATGCAAAATTAACTAAATTCAAGACATCTACCTAAATTTACATGTTTACATTTCGGTTTACATTGCTGTTTACATTGCTTTTTCTAGGGTAAAAGATTATTGTAAACCAAAATGTATAATTCCCTTATTTGGGACTTTAATAATCTCAATGTAATTTTGTATAACAAAGTTTGATTCGGCCTGAGTCAATTGACTCACCATGTTTCATAACAAAACAATTACCCCTTCTCTCTTCCGAAAGAGATCAAAAAAACAGAAAACAAATTTATCATTAATATAATGAAATGTTTTATAAAAAATATAATTCTGCTTATTGCATTATCAATGATAACAGTATCGACCAGCTATGCCCAAGGGGCATCTAAAGTCGATATCAAGGTAAAGCAACTTGTAACTAAATATGACGATGTCAAAGGCGTGGATTGCATGACCGTTACCGAAGGATTAGGCTTGGGATTTATCAAAATGATGTTCAACAAGCAATTCGGCAAGGAGTTTATGAAAGGTGTGACTGCAATAACTATCATTGACTATAGCAACGCCTCCGAACAGACTTGCCAAGCCTTACACAAAGAGCTTGATGCTTTCCTATCAATGCTACAAGAGTTCAAGCTTGACAAAGAAAAGGAGTTTGCCAACAACGACTTTATCAGATGTTTTGCTTCGTCTTCCACTGATAATGCTACAATATCCGACTTCCTTATAGCATTGGAAAACAACGATTCTAAAATAATAATGTATATGGCCGGCAAAATTAAGCTCAAATAGATTTATCGCAAGGTAAATAAAGTTGCCGATTTAAATCACCTTAATTAATAAATAAAGTTTACTCATCTAAGATAAAACATCAAATAATGTTAATTGTAATGAAGAAAGTTTTATTAATGACCATAGCATTTTGCGTTGCATTTGTAGCCAATGCACAAGATGTGCCCTACTCCAAATACCTAAGTTTCAACAAACAAGAGTTTAAGGAAAATCACTTCAAATACAACGATGAGACCAACACTTGGTCGCTAAACAAAACCAATGGTCTGAATGTAACTCTAAACATTTTGTGTATAATCGCTGATGCAGAAGAAGAAATACGTCCTGCAACAAACGACTACTCTATCGTCGTGCAGATGGGTAGAGATGAGCATGCAGCAAATGTGTATGTGCGTTTCTACGACGACGAAACTTATCACAAGTTGCTCACTTTCTTGATCGACAATGGTCAGAATCTGATAGAAACCTCATCGGGCAAACTCATAAAGCATCAAGCGTTCTACGGCGACTTCTCTTTGGAACTCAACATGGAGCAACATATAATTTCGCGTACCTCATCGCGCACTGCCGACTATAAGACAGTGAAAAATGTCGATGAATCCTACAACGAGTATACCTTTATCATCAACACCTCTGTCGAGCCATGGTCGGAATATCTCGAAAAACAAGCAGCCAAGAAAGCAAAGCGCGACGCTAAAGGCAAGAAAAAACAGAGTATTGACGAGTTAATGTAACTCTCTACTACACAACTAATAAAAAACAACTAACAACAAATCACATTAACTAATTTTTCAAAAAAATGAAAAATTCTTTACAAAAGTTTCTATTAATTGCACTACTATTGGCATTGCCGATTACGACATTTGCCAAATCGAAGGAGAAAGAGGATAGCACATATTGCCCTCTCCACACAGCATTGGAGTTCAACATCGGTGGCGGTGCTTGGAAAGACAAATACATGTCCTACTACACCTATAGTGGCACAAGTTTCTCTGTAGGAGCGGAAATGATGCGTGCCGGCAAAAACGAATCAAAGTGGGTGCAACAGCACCAACTACGCTACATGTACAACTCAGGTACTATCAGTCTGTCGGATAAGGGCAAGTCTAAATCCCACCTTTTCAACTACACATTCGGCTACATGTACAATCAGACCGTAGCACCTAAACTTCGCCTTTACTATGGATTTGACATCAATGCATTGGGTGGCTACTTCGACAACGCACACAAAGGCAACAACCCTATTTCTATTAAAGGAGATTTATCGTTGGGATTTACCGGTATGGCAGTCTATGACTTCCATTTGGGCAAGCGTCCTATCACAGCTCGCTACCAAATGTCGCTCCCTGTCTTTGCTACATTCATTCAAGTCGAACAAGGCTATAGTAACATTATTGGCGCATGGCACCTTACAACATGGGACGGCCATTTCAACATGCGCAACCGTCTGCTCTTTGACCTTCACTTCGACTCATGGGCATTACGCTTGGGCTACAACAACGACATCATGACCTACTACGCCACTTCCAACCACTTCCAATACGTTTCACACAACTTGGTGGTCGGATTTGCCGGCGACTTGATGCGTTGGAGCGAAAAGAATATGAACAAGAAAATTAAATCGGCTATTTATACCTACTAATTATGAAAACTAAACACCTATATTATATCCTTGCACTTATCTGTGCTATTCCGTTGCAGTCTTGCTATATCTACAATGATGGCGACATCACTGACGATCCTGAGGGCAACTTTGAAATGCTTTGGAAAATCTGCGACGAATACTATTGCTATTTCGATTACAAAAACATCGATTGGGACTCTATTCATACTGCCTATAAGCCTCGCATCTACAATGGCATGAGCGACGACGAGTTGTTCAAGGTGTGTGCCGATATGTTGGCCGAACTCAAAGATGGCCACGTCAACCTCTACTGGAACTACGACGGCTCACGATACTGGGGTTGGAAAGAAAACTATCCTGAGAACTACGATGAGCGAATCATCTTGGAAAATTATTTCAACTATGACTATCATCGCAAGAATGGATTTATCTATCAGACATTACCTCAAAACATCGGCTACATGCACTACGATGCTTTCACAAGCGAATTTAGCGACTATCTCCTCAACCATATCCTTACTAAATTCAAAGACTGCAAAGGTCTTATCATCGACATTCGCAGCAATGGAGGCGGTAGCATTGCCAATGTCAATAAGTTGGCTTGCCGATTCACAGACAAGGAAAAAGTGCTCAAAGGCTACGAGTTAATCAAGACCGGTCCCGGACACAATGAGTTTGGCGACACTATTCCCAACTATCTACAAGCACAAGCAAGCTTGTTGAGTGACCTCAACGATAAGAATGCACAAGTAAAATTCCTCAAAGATGTGGTGATACTAACCAATCGTGGCGTATATAGTGCTGCCAACGACTTTGTACGCACTATGAAGGTGCTCGACAATGTCACAATCATCGGCGACCGCTCAGGTGGTGGTGGCGGCGTGCCTGTCACATTTGAATTGCCAAACGGGTGGTCAGTACGCCTTTCGACAACCCCAATGGTCGATGTCAACTTCGTGCACACAGAATTTGGTATCGACCCTACAGAAGGCTTCAAGGTGGATATGGCTGAAGATGCCCACATCACCGGCCAAGACGCGATCCTCGACAAAGCCATCGAATACCTATCGTCTAAATAAAAACATTGCATTGCAATGCTATTTTAATAACTTAATAATTTTACATCAAATGAAAAAATTCAGAGTATTGGCTGCTATCGCAGCATGTGCATTGTTGAGCAGCTGCGCAACAATCTCAAATCCAGTTGCTGTTACAACAAACAAATTCGGTTCTAAGTGTGGCGAAGCAAGCAGCATGATCTACTTGGGTCTTTGGAGCTACAAGGGTGCTGAAAACGGTATCGACAAAGCAGCAAAAGAAGCTGGTATCACTAAGATTTCACACGTTGATTCTTACACTACAAGCTACTTCTTTGGTATCGTTCAAAAACAAACTACTAAGGTTTACGGAGAATAATCCAACCTAAATAGTGAGAAATAACATAGGAAATGTGGTTCGCGCTACATTTCCTTTGTTTTTTTTCAGTATTGCTTGCCTTCATAGTCTCATCGTACCACAATAGAGAGTGGTGTCGTATCACAGATTACAAAACGAAGCACACTTTAGAGTGTAGAGCGGATAACTACGCATGCAATCTTGGTTACATGATCGATTATCAGATTATTATCCCCCATCACCCAAAAGAAAGAGAAAACTCTCCAAAAATCAGAAAACTTTTGCTAAATTTGCGAAATCAAAATCAGATTAGCGATAGCCATAAAGAAGTTCTGACTACTCGCTAATAAAAAACCTCCCTTATCCACTTAATATCATGAAATATACAGTAATCATATTATCATTTTTGCTTGCGACATCACTCAAAACTTTGGCGCAAGATACTACTTACCCATCTTCAGAGTGGGACTATGCTAAGGCTATTTTGATGCACACTCCGGGTGAAGAACTTTTCGATGGGGTGATTCATCCATATGCCGGACTATTCGAATACTATTTCGATGTTGACAAAGCAGCAGAGGAACACAAAGGATATATCAAAGCCTTAGAAAGCAATGGTGTGAAGGTCTATACGGTCAGAGAGTTGCTAAATCAAGCACCTATCGACAGACTGCGCACCTATGCGATGAACTCACTGAAGTATGACACTCAAAACGTGCCATCTATGAATGTAGAGGAATCTGAGAAATATCGCATGTATGTGATAAATGAAATGTCGCAAGCCGACCTCATCCGTTGCATCTTGCTTCGCCCCACAGTTACGCTCTACCCTTCCGACAACAACACCGGCTTTGAGGCTATCTATAGCCACTCCCCACTTATGAACTTATACTTCACTCGCGACCAAAGCATCACTACCCCACGCGGACACATCATTTGCCAAATGAACTCTGCTCAACGCGCAGATGAAACGCAAGTCATTTCGATGTGCTACGAACAACTGGGAGTAAAGCCTATTCTCTCCATAACGGGAGAAGGTCGATTGGAAGGTGGTGACTACCTGCGTGGTGGCAACGTATCCTACATAGGATGTGGAATGCGCACCAACATCGAAGCCATCCGACAGATTATGGAAGCCGATGCATTTGGTCACGACACTATAGCAGTGGTCAATGACCATAAACTTTGGCAAATGCAAATGCACCTCGACACCTATTTCAATATCATAGACAAAGACTTATGCACACTTGTAGAAAGTCGTCTTTACGCAAAGAAAGGCGATCCTGAGTGGGTTACGGTCGACATCTATTCTCGCAAAAGTGGGGACAAGCAATACGTTCATACGCAAAAAGATGTGCCATTCGTAGACTACTTGAAGAGCCGAGGTTTCACAATAATACCAATCAATCGAGAAGACGAACTGCATTACGCCAACAACTTCTTGACAATAGCACCTCGCCATATTATTGCGGTAGGCAACCAGTCAAAGACACTCCAACAAGCATTTGCCAAACATGGAGTCAAAGTGGAATGGCTACCCCTTGAAACGCTTATCAAAGGCTATGGTGCAGCACACTGCATGACGCAAGTTATAAAGGTCGAATTAGCAAAATAAACAGCTGAGAGTGCTGAGAACGACATCGACAGGCTGCTAAAGAAGATGATATCACGAAGATTACACACGTAGACTCTTACACTACAAGCTACTTCTTTGGTATCGTTCAAAAACAAACTACTAAGGTTTACGGAGAATAATCCTTGCCTTGTAACGAATTTAGACGAGGGGATATATCGTTGATATATCTCCTCGTCACTTTTTAGCCATATAGTAGTAAAGGGAACTTCTAAAAATTCCCGGATTTAGTTATTTCTTCAACTATTGAGTCGCCTAAAAGGCAATATGTAGAGTGAGGTGCATATATACGAAAAAAGCACTTCCTTTCGTATGCTCTATGTTTTTGATTTCATCCAAGTTGCTAACGCTCGGGATAGTTTATGCAAGCATAACTCTCCTCTCGCTCAATCGCAACAGTTAGGGGCATCTTTTCGCCTTTAACTCAGTCGTATAGCTCGCTATACTCCTTGCGTTAAAAACAAAAAATCTTCGCACCTAAAAAATCGCAAATCATCACAAAGCAATTTATAGAATATCCCAAAATAAAAATGGTCGCCGATTTTTGCAATCCGGCGACCATTTTGTTTGAAAAAGGTTATTTACTTATGGGAAAATCAAAAACAAATTACTTCACTTTGAGTGTAGCTGTCTGAGAAGGATTAACAGCAGGCAGCATACCTTGCTGAGTCACTTTCTTAGGAGCAGTACGCTTGCCAATAGTTGAAGTTTGCTTAGCCGGCATGTTTGCTGTAGCAGGAGTTGTGTGACGTACTTCTGTGATAGGACCCCACTCGCCATTGATGTTCTTAGCAGCAGCAATAACTACAAACTCTGTATTAGGGTTAATCTGATAGTCGGTAGTAATTGGTTCGAAATAATACCAGCTTGTACCAGTCACACCTTCCGGGCAGTTTGTGCAAAGTTCTTCCTTGATTGCTTCTGCCTCAGCATCGTAGATTTCTGCCAAGTAAACACCCATGCGATAGCAACTTGCCTGATCATTAGGAGTGTAAGTCACGAATTGGCTTGGAAGCATTTCGCCACCCCAGTCCATTTTCTTGTAAGCACCGAGTTTTACGTCAACGATAGCAACGCCTTCACCACCCAATGATTCAGTCTTAAAAGTATAGATTTGGTGCTCAGGCATAATGCCTTGAGTGTCGCGTGTCTGGATATAGATTTCATATTCTGCACCAGGCACCAAGTCTTTCCAAGTGTGAACATCTTCGTCTGTGTGAGCAACGCCCCATGCTTCGACCATTTCGCCTATATTTTTATAACCATAGAAAGGCGCAAAGAATTCATATTGTTGAGCGATTTGACCCTTTTCTCCCAATACGTAGCTGTATTGATAAGCATCATCGTTAGGTGTAAACATTACTGTGGCAGTAGTCTGAGTAACCTCTTCCAATGACACTTCTACATAAGGACTGCCAGTCACAGGAACAGAAGGAGTTGTGAAATCAACACGGCAAATATCACACAATACATTGTATTCATCGATACCAACTGTAGCGATAGTGTATTCGGTGCGTGGTTCCAACTGCATACCTGTCAATTCGCCATCTGTGAAGTTTTGATAGTATGTATAGTCGTTGTCATTGTCGATGTATTGTGCAAGACCTTGATCAGAGAGGGTTGCGATTTGCACTGTAGGTACGCATACAAGTTTGAAACCTTGACAAGCTGCTGTGCGAGTTACACTCATTACGATTTTGTCAAGTGCTATGTCTGAGATAGTCACTTCTGCCTTTACTTCGCCAGAGACGTTAGCAAAAGAAGCATAGTCAACGTTTTCTAAATTGAATGCCTTGAAATAACCATTTTTGTCGACGATAAGCATGCGATTAACATCTGACTGCGCATATACAGTGAAGCCGACAAGAAATGCAACTATAGCGAATAATATTTTTTTCATAATTTGATGAATTTGAGATTTTTAGATTGTGTATTAATAATATAGATTCCTGATGAGAGGTGTGAAACATCGATAGACTCACCTTGCCAGTTGGATACTCTGACTACGTTTTGTCCTTCGACTGAATAGATGTTGATTTCAGTGCCGACCAATTCTTCTCCTCCACGGATAGTCATTAGGTCAACGACAGGGTTGGGTGTTACTAACAAAGAAACTGATGAATCTTTCAAAGACTCAACACTTGTGTCTGCAATAAATGAAATCTTTTGTACGTTGGAGAGATCATATATTGCGACAACATCGCTTGCACCACTTAATAAGTCAAACCCTGTGCTTGTGAAATCGATTTTGAAATCCTTTGACAAAGCATATTGTTCAGAGCCGGAGTTATAAGTGTGCACCTCGATAACACTATCTGCCTTGACCAATGAGCCACCGCTCAACAGCAAAGCAGACGCAATTAGTGGGAAAAACTTTAATCTCATAGGCGTTAAATTTATAATTCGACACAAATTTATACTACTATTCTCTACTATCAAAAAAAATGTTGCAAAATTTCATCAACTTCATTTCTTTTTTGACATATGTAAAAAAAAGCGCCACTCAAAGAGCGACGCTTTTGCTGAAAATATATCTAAAATAGATTATTCAGTGATAGGCTCAAGTTTCACTGTGAAGTGACGCATGAGTTCAGTTTCCCATACAATCTTCACACCGTGCTTGATAGTCTCACGACGATCGTAAACGTTCTTCAACGCAGCAGCGATAACGTCCATGTGGTTGTTAGTGTAAACGCGACGAGCGATGCAGAGACGGAGAAGGTCGAGACCACCGAAACGGTTTTCGCGAGTCACAGGGTCGCGGTCAGCAAGGATGTAACCGATTTCGCAACCACGGATACCAGCTTCGCGATAGAGTTCAATAGTCAATGTTTGAGCTGGGAACTCTTCCTTAGGTACGTTAGTAAGTACGAGGCTTGCGTCAACGAAGATAGCGTGACCACCTACAGGACGTTGGTAAGGGATACCATATTCGTCAAGGCGAGCAGCGAGGTATTGAACTTGCTTGATACGTGTTTCGATATTGTCGAATTCAGTGTTTTCATCAAGACCTACAGCGAGAGCGTCCATATCACGACCGTTCATACCACCATATGTAAGGTAACCTTCGAATGGGATACAGAAACGCTTAGCGCCTTCAAACCAGTCTTCGTGACGAGTAGCGATGAAACCACCCATATTTACAAGACCATCCTTCTTAGATGACATTGTCATACCATCTGCGAAAGAGTACATTTCCTTAACGATTTCTTTGATAGTCTTATCTGCGTAGCCTTCTTCACGAGTCTTGATGAAGTAAGCATTTTCTACGAAACGAGCAGAGTCGAAGAGAACGCGTTTGCCATACTTGTCAGCGATAGCGCGCACTTCGCGAAGGTTTTGCATAGATACAGGCTGACCACCGGCTGTGTTGTTAGTCACAGTTACGATTACGAATGGGATCTTGTCAGCGTTTTCTTCGAGAACCTTTTCAAGTTTCTTAGGGTCAACGTTACCCTTGAATGGCAATTCGAGCTGAGTGTTCTTAGCTTCATCGATAGTGCAGTCGATAGCGAATGCCTTGCGGCTTTCGATGTGACCCTTAGTTGTATCGAAGTGTGAGTTACCTGGAACGATGTCACCAGCCTTTACCAAGTGGCTGAAAAGTACGTTTTCAGCAGCACGACCTTGGTGAGTAGGGATAACATATTCAAAACCTGTCAAACGGCAGATTACTTCTTTGAGACGGAAGAATGAAGATGAACCAGCGTAGCTTTCGTCACCCATCATCATAGCAGCCCATTGACGGTCGCTCATAGCACCTGTACCTGAGTCTGTCAAACAGTCGATGTATACTTGCTCTGACTTAAGGTTGAACAAGTTGTAGTGAGCTTCTTTGAGCCATTGTTCACGTTCTTCACGTGTGCTCTTGCGAATTGGCTCAACCATTTTGATTTTCCACGATTCTGCGAAAGGTAGTTCCATAATATCTTTTAATTTTTTGATTGGTTTTTAAATTTTTGTCAAAGGTAACACTTTTCTGCGACTTATACAAAAAATATTATCAAATAATACACGCCTAGACGCAACAATTATTTTTTTAGAATAAAATGCAAAGCATCACCTTTATCTATACTCAATATTTTTATTTTAGACCTTTATGTGTCGAGACGTCTCACTGAAGCGGCTCAATTGTATAACCGAGTTTACGGAGTTGCTCGATAATACCATAGTCACCGACAAGGTGCAAGCAGCCTACTGCGACGAACGATGAACCCTCCGACATGATAGTCGGCAACTTTGTAATCCAATCATTGTTGCGATTGAGCAATAGTTTTTCGAAAAAGACAGGGTCCGACTCACATTCCATAGAGAACTCATACATCTTCTGCATATCTTGTGCGAAATAAGCCTTATTTAGTTCATTTGCTTCATCGATAGACTTCTGAGGATTATTGACCATTTCCATCAACTGTTCTGCTTGCTTTCGAATTGAATGCATATTATAGAGCATATCAGCTTGGAATTCGATTGTTTCTAAACCAACTATTTTCTTACCCTTCTTCTTACCTTCAACTTGGAAATATGTATCCAACTGCTCTGCAGGATTATATTCGGGCATATTCTTCATTATTAATGATACTGCAAGTGTCTGCATCACGGCCGATGGCTTTAATGGATCCATCATTTCAAGCGTAAGACCGGGCTGAGGACTATATTGCTCAAAAAATTTCTTGGCTGCAGCAAATTCCTCTGCCGTCAACACTTTGGAAAGTGTACTATCCTGAGGAGCAATCATATGCTTTTGCATTTCCATGGCCATAACCATCTGATTGACAGTCATATCAATTTCTCCGACAATCTGCTTCGACGCAGCGAACGCAGCTACAGCCTTATCGTTGTCGTTGTAAATTTTCAATGGTGAAAGGTGATGCGTACCGAAAAGATAAGAGGGCTCAGCAAGACCATTACCCGACACCTTGTAGCATACTTGTGCACTCGCTACAAAACACAACACTACTGAACAAATCAGCATTAAAATCTTCTTCATAATTCAATATTATTATACGTTAATACTATATGGGAACTTCTATAAATTCCCGGATTTAGTTATTTATTTTATTTTCGAGGGCTTCCTTTTGTGTGCTCTATGTTTTTGACTGGCATCTTTTTGCCTTTAACTCAGTCGTATAGCTCGCTATACTCCTTGCGTTAAAAACAAAAATCTCCTCAGTCAAAATTCATAAATCAGCACAAAGCAATTTATAGAAGTTCCCATATGTCATTACGCCTCGCAATATGCAGTCGAGACCAATCAACACATAAATCATTTGCAAAATTAGCACTATTATTGATATTAGGGTTTGTTTTGAAGAGATTTTTTTGTAATTTTGTAGATTGCAAGATTATCTGCAGAATTTTATCACACACAATAAGTCAAAACTACTACATAAAGGATGGACAACAAGACATTAATCGAAGCACTATCCAAGCGACTTAACCGCAACAAGACAGAGGTATCTAATATGATAGACGGACTCTCGACCGTCATCAAAGATCATTGCGCGGATATGGACACTGTCGCGATACCCGGATTCGGATCGTTTGAGGCAAAAAAACGCCTTGAACGAATCACTGTTCACCCACAGACAGGCAAGCGTCTTCTCGTACCACCCAAAATCACACTTTCGTTTAAGCCTTCTGCTTTGCTTAAACAAAAGATTAAATAATCGCATTTCATAAGCTAACTTCAAAATAGTCACGCACTTATGAATCAGAAAATCACATTTCCTGAATTGGTCAATGCAATTTCGGAGTCGACAGGATATTCCAAGCATCTTAGCGAAGAATTTCTCAAAGAATTTTTCTCGTTGATTGCCAACACTTTAGCATCAGGAGAAAATGTCAAAATAAAGAAACTTGGAACGTTCAAGGTGGTCGAAGTTGACGCTCGAAAGAGTGTCAAAGTTGGCACCGGTGAAGAAATCGAAATTCCCGGCCATAAGAAAGTCTCGTTCACTCCCGACAAGGAGTTGGCTGAGGCAATCAACTTGCCTTTCGCCGCTTTTGAAACCATCGAACTCAAGGACAGTGTCACCGACGAAATGCTTGAGTCAACTGATGACCAACCTCTTACCGACGACATCTCAACTGAAGTAAAGAAAGAGGTCGCACCTCCTCTACCTTTGACAGAGTGGGATGCGGAAGATGATGCTGACGACATCGACGAAACCAAAGATGATATAGCTCCAGAAAGTAGCGAAACGCCTGATGAGGGTGATGACATCACTCAATCCGATCTTGACAATATCGCAGACTACAACGATATCGAGGAAGACGATAGCATCATCATTGCGGCAAGTGAAAATATTGACATCGAGACAACATCTGATGACAATGAAACTAATGCAACAACTGAGTCAATTGACTCCGTTGATAGCGAGTCTGCCGAAGAGCGACCAAGTAAAACTGTAGAAATCTCGGAACAAAGAATCATTGAGACTCCGATATCTGAAGCATCTATCAATCAAGAGTCTACATCAGAAGAATCTGATTCTCAAGCAATTGCAGCAGAAAGAGAATCCTCTAAAAACAGTCTACAGTCAGATATTGACTCTAACGAAGAGACTACTACACGTCGCAAAGGCTTCCTACCCGGATTCATTTGGGGCATCGTGGCATCATTGGCCGTGTTTGCAATAGCTGCTACTGCGATATACTTTGTAAATCCACAACTGTTCAACATCGACAGTGAAGCATCAACACAATCTACTCAGATTGTATCCGCCGACAACCTTGCCACAGATTCTGCAACTACCATTACCGACACTGCGCAAGGAAGCACTTCAGAAGAGAAAGTAATCATGCCGGATACCAAACCTTCAGACGAAGTGGTGTATGACACAATCTCGTTGACTCGCTTCCTCACGACGATGGCTCGTGAGCACTATGGCAACTATCATTTGTGGCCATATATATATGAAGAGAATAGCAAGATACTCGGTCACCCCGACAGAATCCGACCGGGCACAAGGGTGGTCATTCCTTCTATGGAAAAATACAATATAAACCCTGACGATCCGGAATGTATCAAGCAGGCCAAACGGAAAGGCGTAGAAATTTACAATCGCTATAAAAAGTAAATGGAGGCCCGGGCCTCCATTTACTTTTATGTATAAATCCGAAACTATCTTTTGTATTATACCCCCCAGCGCATCTTCCTCGCAAAATCTAAGCAGTCCAATATGCTTACCCCCTTTTGCGAATGCATCGTCAAGGCTATCATTCGGCTATGTAATCGTAATCGACTTTCCAAAGAAAGAGTGCTTGTGGAGGCATTGATGTGCCTGCCGAGCATCGGTCTTTCTTGAGTATTATCTGCTCAAACTCTTCGACAGAAATTTTACCGCGACCGACCTCAACAAGCGTACCAACCACTGCTCTAACCATATTTCTCAGAAAACGGTCGGCAGTAATGGTAAATACCATCATTTCGCCCTCTTGTTGCCAATGAGCATAGTCTATACGACAGTTATTGGTCTTAACATCAGTATGGAGCTTGCTGAAACTTGTGAAATCGATATGACGCTTCAGCACTTCACACGCCTCATTCATTTTCTCATAATCGAGGCTTTGGGGACAGTGCCACGACAGAGGATACAAAAATGGTGACTTCTGATGAGTGACAAAATACTTATAGGTGCGAGCAGTGGCATCAAATCGAGCATGAGCATCATCTGCCACCTTTATTATATCGTATATAGCAATATCTTTTCCGACGAGTCGATTGAGCGAGTTAATCAACTTTCCGAAATCAGGTATTTCTTTATCATAATCGAAGTGCGCATACATCTGTCGAGCGTTCACACCTGTATCAGTACGACCCGCACCTACGATGCTGATATTCTCACGCAACACCGTAGACAACGCCTCCTCGATAGTAGATTGCACACTGACAGCGTTAGGCTGAACTTGCCAACCATGAAAAGGTGCTCCATTATAGGATAGTTTCAAGAAATACCTCATCTCTACAATCAGTCTCTTTCAAGATAAGTGTAACCGTAAAGGCCTGCACGATATGTATTAAGGAATTGGCGACCCTCCTCTGGAGAGATGATTCCTTTCTTCATTGAAGCAGTCACCCAAGCTTCCACGTTTCTTACAAGTTTCTTAGGATTGTATTCCACATAGTCGAGCACATCAGCCACAGTCTCGCCATCAATAAGCTGGTCGATCTCATAGCCATCTTTAGAGACGCTGATATGCACAGCATTGGTGTCACCGAAAAGGTTGTGCATATCACCGAGAATTTCTTGGTAAGCACCGACAAGGAAGACACCTATATAATATGGTTCACCCGGACGAAGAGCATGCACCGGCAACGCTTCCGATGCGCCTTGCGGAGACACAAAGTGACTGATTTTGCCATCGCTATCGCAAGTGATATCTTGCAATGTAGCAAGACGACCCGGCTTTTCATCAAGACGGATAATCGGCATAATTGGGAACATCTGGTCGATAGCCCAAGAGTCAGGCAGAGACTGGAAGAGGGAGAAGTTGCAGAAATATTTTTCGGGCAACATCTTTCCAATCTTACGCAATTCTTCAGGTGGATGCTTCATCGAGCGAGTCATGTCGTTGACTTCACGAGCGACAGACCAATATAGCTTCTCAATCTGAGCTCTTGTCTTCAAGTCGAGCAGACCGAGGCTGAACAATTCGAGTGCTTCTTCACGGATCTGCACAGCGTCGTGCCAGTCTTCAAGCACGCGAGAAGGGTTAATCTTGTTCCAAATAGCATAAAGTTCGCGAGCCAACTCGTGGTTATCGTCAGAGATTTCCTTTGACTCCGACCATATAGGAAGCTGTGCTGTCTCAAGCACATCAATGATGAGCACCGAATGGTGAGCCGTCAATGAGCGACCACTCTCGGTGATAATATTAGGTTGCGGTAGATTGTTTTTGACACACACATCGACAAGAGCCGAAACAGAGTCATTGACATACTCTTGAATAGAGTAGTTCATCGAATTGGCACTTGAACTGCTACGCGTACCATCGTAGTCTACGCCAAGACCACCACCTATATCGACAAATTCGATATTGAGTCCCATCTTTGAAAGTTGCACATAGAATTGCATAGCCTCGCGAAGAGCATTCTTGATGCGACGAATCTTAGTGATTTGGCTACCGATATGGAAGTGAATAAGCTTCAAGCAGTTTTCCATCTTATTCTTTTCAAGGAATGCAAGAGCATCAAGGAGTTCGCTGGAGTTGAGGCCAAACTTACTAACATCGCCTCCTGATTCTTCCCATTTGCCACTGCCTGAGCTTGAAAGTTTGATACGGATACCGATATTTGGCTCGATTTTGATGCGCTTTGCGACTTCAGCAATGAGACGAAGTTCATTAAGCTTTTCAACGACGAGGATAATGCGACGTCCCATCTTCTGAGCAAGCAAAGCGAGTTCTATGTAGTCCTCATCTTTGTAGCCGTTGCAAATGATTAGTGACTTTTCGTGTGAATTTGTAGCCAATACAGCATGCAATTCCGGCTTTGAACCGGCCTCAAGACCGATGTTGTACTTATTGCCATGGCTGACAATTTCCTCCACGACTTGTCGCATCTGATTGACTTTGATAGGATAAACGACGAAGTTTTGTCCCTTATAGTCATACTCGGCAGCCGCCTTCTTAAAGCAGTTGGAAATCTTTTGGATTCTGTTGTCGAGTATGTCAGGGAAACGAAGCAAAATCGGAGACGACACATCTCGAAGTTGCAATTCGTCCATCACATCTTTGAGGTCGACAGGAGCACTACCTTCATAAGGAGTGACCTGCACATGACCTTTGTCGTTGATTGAAAAATATTTCAGACCCCAACCTGTCACGTTGTATAGCTCGGCAGAGTCTTCAATACGCCACTTTCTCATATCTGATTATATCTATATTGTCAATTTAAAATTCTATCTTCTACCTAACAATTCAAATTTGTCTACATAGATTTCTGTCACACTTCTCTTGATTTGAAGTTTGTCCTCCCATGTAGATGTGCGGAGTTTACCTTCGACATAAAGCGTAGTGCCCTTGCGAATGTATTTCTCAGCAATCTCGGCATTTTTGCCTGTCATCACAAGTCTATGCCACTCGGTAATCTCCAAGTCGCCTTTTCTTTCATTGGTTGCCAATGGCATTTTTGCGATGCATACACCCTGCTCAGGATACCTCATTTCCGGATCTGCACCGACATTTCCAAGTAGTATTACTTTATTGACTGACATACTAAAAACCTATTACTTTAAGTGAGAGACCTATTTTCTCATGAAGTCCACAGAAGAGATTCATGACGTGTAGAGCATCACCGGCACCACCTCTGAGTTTACCATCGACTATGGCCTCAATTTGTATATAGCCGGAATCAGCCTTCTGAATGTAGACAAGACATTTATCTGTTCCCTCGACCTCTATGAAATCCATAGGTCGATCGACGATGAATGTCATGTTATGGTCATCGTAGAGGTCTTGATACATTCTGACTACGTCGTGCGTCGACATCTTAGACTGCACCATTGTTTTGACACGTATACCTCGACGAACCTCAGCATCTGAATATGCAATGCTCACCTTAGCATTGAAGTCGGGACGGATTTTTCGCAATTGGCAGATGATTTCAGTTTCGACATAACCTATCTTATCATAACCACCAGTCACCTCAATGTCGATATCGGTGTCAATTGCAGACTCATTGAATAACGGCAAAAGTGATATCAATGCGGCAGAAGCGACAGCCGACGGTACAACTGCCAAACGCGCCCCACGCACTAACGGTTTTCGATTAAGTTCTGACAATCCATAGACAAATCTGCTATCTTGATTTTGCACACGATAACAATCGGAAAGGTCGATTATATATTGGTTTTCTGCAACAACATAGGAGTCCATAAACTCCTCCACTTGTCGACCATCAAGACACAAAAACAAGACATCCAACGATGAGAAATCATCGTCAGTGGTAAACACTAAGTCGGTCTCCCCTATCAAGCCATGATGCACAGACGACACTTTTTGACCTGATTTGGAAGTATCGGAGACAGTCTTCAAATCAACGTCCGGGTGATTGATAAGAAGGCGAATTAATTCACCTGCAGTCGGACTTGAAGCACCTAAAATACCTACACTAATCATCTATAAAAGTGATTGGATAAATTATGCTTAAAATGAGTGGAAGGCGAAAACACGGTCACCTACCACTCATTAATAAAATACTAAATCAATTGCTATTCACCTTAAATCATTGGGATATTGGTGTGAAGAGGCAAGAAACGAGCAAATACTTCGCGAGCCTTTTCAGCGTCAATATCTTCACGCATTACAGCCATGATAGTATCAGAGCCGGCGATAGTACCAAGGATTTCAGGAGCCTTGCTCATATCGATATCATAAGCGAGACCTGAAGCATAACCATTGCGAGTTTTGATTATAGCAATGTTGCCAGAGAAAGACAAAGATACAAAACCGCTTTGATAAGTAGTGTTCATTGCGATTTGACCTGAAGCAAGAAGCTTGTCCTTGAGAGAATTTGTGTCCGGCATGATGTACATATAAGTACCTCTGTCGGTCGGAACCTTAGTAGTTTTCAACATTTTCAAATCTCTACTCAAAGTAGCTTGAGTCACATTGTAACCTCTCTCTGCTAACATAGTTGCCAATTCTTCTTGGCTACCGATACAGTTGTTCTTAATAAGCTCAACGATCAGTTCTACTCTTTGTTTACGATTTTTCATTGTAATAGTTTTATTGTTGCACTAATATATAACTGATTGCAAATATAGTAATAATTTTTTTAATAATTAATTTTTGAAGAAGAAAAAGTTTCATTTCGAATATTTTTTGACTTCAATCACTACTTTTTGACTCATTTCAAAAGATTTTATGATTGAAAAAGGCATCAAGAAGAGATTTCCAGCAACTTTTGACTATTCGTTATTTCTTCTATCAATCTCACTTTTTATCTTCGAAGCTTCTTCATATTGCTCATTTTCAACGGCTTTACGGAGAAGTTCCGAAAGTTTTTCGATGCTCATTTCTGCATACGACTTTTCTTTCTTGACATTAGTCTCAGGTTTAGATGTCTCTTTAGCATCAAATCCCGACTCATCCATCACCTCCTGCGATGTATAAATAGGTGCATTACATCTTAATGCCAAAGCGATTGCATCAGAAGAACGAGAATCTACTATGACAGACTTCTCGATACCAAGAAGCTTCAAATCGGCTGTAAAAACACCTGTCGGAAGTCGACGGATATAAACTTCTTCTACCGTAACGCCAAAGTTTGCAAGGCACGAAACCATCAAATCATGTGTCAAAGGACGAGGAGTCTTGATATTTTGCAGACAGCACTCTATAGACTGAGCTTCACTCGTGCCGATGACGATAGGTAAGCGGCGATTGGTCCCTTCTTGCTCAAGTATCATCGCATACACTCCTCGCTCTATCTGACTATAGGTGATACCCACCATATTTAATTTGCATCGATTATCCATACTTTTCTAATTTTTCTTTATTAGTTATCGGCAATAATCGTGCCTAATTCTTCTTCGTTTTTAATTGGTTTTCCTGTAATTACACCACTACCAAGACACAACTTGGCGTCAGGTGTATAGATTACAGCAAACTGTCCCGGAGCGATGCCTTGCACATCTTTTTCGGATAGAATGACATATTCTCTTTCAGAAATCTTGGTAAGTTTAGCCGATAAGAAATCAGGCATATGGCGATTCTTGAATTTAATCTCCATCTCCTTGCAATCTTCCGGGAAAGGATTGCCTGAAATCCAATGCATTTCATCAAGGTGAATGAGTCGACCATACTGACGTGTTGTGCCGTAACCATTTGACACATAGACCACATTGTCACGCACATTCTTCTTAACTACATACCACGGACCACCACTGAGACCGAGGCCTTTGCGTTGTCCGATGGTGTGAAACCAGAAGCCCTTATGCGTACCGATTTTTTTGCCGGTTTCGATTTGGATAATTGGTCCGGGCTTTTCACCGAGGTGGCGACGTATGAAATCGTTATAGTTGATTTTACCAAGGAAGCAAATGCCTTGGGAGTCTTTGCGCTTAGCATTAGGCAATGCCGCTTCTTGCGCTATCTGACGCACCTCATTCTTAGGGATATCACCCAAAGGGAACATAAGGTGGGACAACTGCTCATAGGAAATCTGAGCAAGGAAATCTGTCTGGTCCTTGACAGGATCGACAGCCGTAGCAAGATAGTACTTGCCGTCAATCTCCTTAATAGATGCATAGTGACCTGTCGCTGTTTTATCGAAATCTTTACCCCATCGTTGCTCAAAGAATCCAAACTTAATCATCTTATTGCACATCATATCCGGGTGAGGAGTAAGTCCTTGGCGCACTGTATCCAAAGCATACTGCATGACATTGTCCCAATATTCTTGGTGCAGTGACACTACTTGGAAAGGCAGATTGTACTTGCGTGCGATGAGGGTACACATCTCAATGTCTTCCTCTGCACTACAATCTCCTTCGCCGTTGTCCATACCGATACGTATGTAAAAGAGATGCAAGTCGTGACCTTGGTTGTACAATCTATGCACCACCACAGCACTGTCAACACCGCCTGAAATAAGAACTGCTATTTTCATATTGCAATAATCATTGATGTGTTACACCTCTTCCAACTCATCTTCACTACGATTTTCGGTGTGAATGATATGAAGTGAAAGAAAATAGTCTATTGAAATTTTACCCGGACCTACAAGCAACAAGAAGAAATATATGCCGCAGAACATCACCGGCAAATAGCCTTGTTGCTGCCAATTAAGCATATAGGAAGCCTGTTGAGTAAAATCGCTTAGAATGTAATACTCTGCCACAATCATAACCACCAACGGCACCACCGACATAAGACGAGTCATAAAGCCCATCATGATAAACAATGAGCAGATAATTTCGATTGAAATCAAAACAATCAACGACAACTCACTGTCCATACCAAGTACTGATGGGAAAATCGACTTGATTTCATGGAAATAAGTCAATTGACGCACACCGAATTGTATCAACATTATGCCTACGAATAGACGCAAAAACAATCGTCCTAAATTGGTGTAGGAATATCCTGACAATGCAAGATATAAATTTTTCAATATTGACTGCAGCTTTTTCATTGTTCTAATAATTGAATTACAGTATTTACCACCTCATCAGCGGTGACATTTTTGAGGAGAATATTTCGATCTGGACCGATAAGATAGAACGTAGGAGATAGTCTGATGTCGTACACTTCTTCCACACTATCAGAAGCACCTACTGTCCAATGGTGAGGATAGTCAGAGACTTGTTGCACCCAATTCTCATTATCGAGATCAGGAATAATAAAATAGACAAGAACTTGGTTATCCTTAGATAGTTGCTGAAGCTTCTGATTAGTCTCGAGGTGAATGCGTGCTATCTGACAATCAGAGCAATCCGAATGACCAAACTCTATGATAGTATATTTTGCTTCAGGACTGAAAGTGATACTCTTACCACCACGATCGATGAAATCAAACTTTTGAGCCTTCGAGCCCACCAATGAGTTCTGAAGACTATTGAGCTGAGACTGATAACGCACTTTGCGGATGTCGGAAATCTTCTTGCACTTAATCAGGGCATTGAGAAACTTCACATATACCTCATCAATCCATACCTCTGCTTGACTACCATAAATATTATTCTCTGCCGAACGAGTAAATTGATATAGCAATGTAGGATGCTTTGCAAGTGTGGCGATAAGTTTGTCGACACTCTTATTAACCACTTCCTTGTTAGCAAACCTCATCGGATAAGTCCACGTCTTGAATGCATGATCAAGCTGAAACTGTCCGACAGACTTCTGCTTGAAATCAAAAGGTTTCCAGAAGTTTTCGACGAGCCAATTGTTGCGTTCTGTCCAATCTTGCATCTCCTCAGGCGCCGATGGATACTCAAACAGAGTTTCGACCACCATTGGAGCAGATTGAGTCTCTTGTGAAGAGGCATTAAAAGCACCAATCACAACGAGAAACGCAACAAAAACGTATGTCATTACACTATATTTCATTTCATTAGTAGTTCTATAATTTTACAATGAAGTGCGAGAATGATGTCGAGCAAGACCATCCATCGGGGTGTCTAATATCTTGCCCATTTTAAACCCAAATTCATCCAACACCTCTTTCAACAAATCTGCAAAATTGACCGCAATAGAGCCAACAAAACCGATTTTGAGAGACTTAACACGTCGATACTGCATTATATTGCGAGAGATAAACGACTTAAACTCTTCTTTTACAAGATTTCTAATATATGGATCGTCAATCATCTGCGAGGCAATCTTTGCAAACGATGCGATATATGCGTTAGGTGCCGTCTTAATTGTTCCAACCTTGGAATATACATTGCTGACAATTTCTTCCAAAGTAGCACCCGATAGCTCCATAAACCTTGCAGTCGTCTCTTCCGGCATCAGATGTTTAAACGCATCTGATATCATGCGACGACCGATAGCAGTGCCACTACCCTCGTCACCAAGCACATAACCCATCGGTGGCGTGTTTGCTGCAATAATGCGGCCATCGTAAAGACACGAATTCGACCCTGTGCCAAGAATACATGCCACACCGGCTGTCTTTCCACATACTGCTCTGGCTGCAGCGACAAGGTCGCTTTCTACACCTATCAAACTTGATGGGAAACGCGAAGATATATTTTCACGGATACGCTCTTTTGCAGCATTTGTGGCACAACCTGCACCATAGAAATGTATCTCATCTATGGGCGATGGCTCAATCATAGTGGTGCACATATATTCCGGAAGGATAATCTCACTATCGAGACTGCCACACACCTTGAGTTTCACTTGGTCAATAATATCACACAACACATCATCGGCAGTAACGAGCGCATTAATACCGGGTGTGACAAGACTAACCTTTGTCTCACCCTTTCTGCCTATAAGTCGCCACTCTGTTTTGGTCGACCCGGCATCTGCCAATAATATGTGTCTATATAACGCCATTATAGTAATGTTTGCAAAGATAATACTAAATTCTTAAAATTCAATTAGTATTCAGCAATTTGTTGGAACAAAATGCCATATACACCGCTTTTTTTAAGGTATCTTAATCAGAAAAGTATCTAATAAAGCAAATATGGCTTGCGTCGTTGACGAAATTCTTCGGCCGGTGCAGTCCACATCTCTTCTATGGACGACACCTTGCAACCGGAGTCAAGAAATGTCTTGCGTATCTTGGAAGAACCACAGACTTTGTCAAACATATTAAGTCGTGATTCCTTGGCATTTCTAATAGGATTGTGAGTCGGAAACAACTTTTCTATAGCCTCGACGACATAGAATTGCAATAGACTCAAGTTGGCTTTGCTATAGTCGGTAATATATGGTTGCACACCTTGTGCACTCTTGCCCTGATCAGCACCATAATACGGCTTTGCGTAGATGGGACGGAATGTCCACCCCGGCAATTGAAGTGCATTAAGATGGTCGCAGAGCTTAATAGCATCTATCCAAGTCGCGAGGAAAGCTTGGAAAGGGAGTGTGTAACCGACACCGATAGAGATGGTGTTCAACTCACCGATGATGCCCGAAGCCGGATAAAATATGGCTGTAATAGGTTGTGGAATATGAGGAGATGTCAACACCCATGGAAGACCTGTCTCTTCCCAAAGCATATCTCTCTCCCAACCTTGCATCGGCACAATCTCAAGATCGACTTTGATACCATTGCGAAGCATTCCTTCACCATTGAGTAGCAACGCAAGTTCGCCGGCAGTCAATCCGTATACATACGGAATCGGATACTGACTGACGAAAGACTTGTAGCCACTTTCGACAAGTGGACCTTCCACCTTTTCTCCTCCAAGAGGATTCGGACGGTCAAGCACCACAAATTTCACACCATTCTCAGCACATGCCTCCATAGCTTTACCCATTGTAGATATAAAGGTATAGCTGCGACAACCTATGTCTTGAATATCGTAGACCATTATATCAATATCTCGGAGCATTTCAGCGGTCGGTTTGTAAGTCTTGCCGTAAAGTGAATAAACCTTCAGTCCGGTGCGCGCATCTTTGGTCTGAGAAATATTTTCACCACCGAGGGCATTGCCTCTGACACCGTGCTCGGGAGCATATAGAGCCACAAGGTTGACTCCATCGGCGTTGTAGAGGATATCAATAGTTGAGACAAGGTTGTTGTCGACACCTGTAGGATTGGTTATGAGTCCCACTCGTTTACCCTTAAGCAAAGCGAAATCTTGCTCCTTTAGGACTTCAAGCCCCGTTTTAACTTGAGCACTGCCGAACAATGCTACACATGCCAATATAATATGCAAAAAGTATCTCATCATCTTACTGTTTTTTCTTACCAAAATTAGGATCAATCTTCACAATTGTACACACCACAAATGTAGCTATCGAACAAATCATCACCCACCAAAAGAAGTTGATGTAACCCTGAGGACCATCTAAACCTAAAACATATACATCATTGAGAGCTTCTTGTATCCAGCCCGCAACCATACCCGGAAGCATCATACCGAGAGCCATAAATGCTGTGCAGAACGAGTAATGCGCTGTCTTATACTCTCCTTCTGAGAAATGTATCAAATAAAGCATAAATGCTGTAAAACCGAAGCCATATCCAAATTGCTCTACAAAAATACCGGCATTTATAAGTAGCAAATCAGTCGGTTGAGCCATTGCCAGATAACAATAGAATGCACATGGCAGAGTCAATGACAATGCCATAGGCCACAACCATTTTTTCAGACCGCCTCTTGAGATGCAGACACCCCCTACAATACCACCAAGCAAGAGTGCCACGACTCCGACAGTCCCATTGATAAATCCGACTTGCTCTGTGGTCAGAGCAAGCCCACCCAACGAGCGGTCGGCAATAAAGAACGGCTGCACCAGTTTGAGCATCATGGCTTCAGGGAGTCTATATAAGAGCATAAACGCCAAAGCCGAGGCAACATGTGGTTTCTTGAAGAAGGTGACGAATGTGTCACCAAATCCTTTAAGGATATCGCCTACCGACTGACGATTTTCGACACCGGAAGTCCTCTCCTTCGGCATTGCCCAGAGGTGATAAAACGAGACAGCCACAAAGAATAAAGACAAAACTACGAAGACACTGCTCCACGCCATGGGTATGTCGCCCGTCGCTGTTTCCATCTTTCCGGCTAATATGACAAGTCCACCTTGCCCGATGACACTTGCAATACGATAAAACGTGCTACGCACCCCGACATAAGCAGCTTGGTCGCTATCATCGAGAGCCAACATATAGTAGCCATCGGCAGCAATGTCGTGAGTAGCAGAGAAGAACGCCATCATCCAAAACGCTGCTAATGTAGTGGCGAAGAATGTCGGAAGATTGATGCAGAAAGCGACACTTGCCATGGTCGCAGCAATAAGAAATTGCATCGTGATGGTCCACCAACGCTTGGTCTTGATCAAGTCGACGAATGGTGACCAAAACGGTTTAATCACCCACGGGAGATAAAGCCAAGCCGTGTAGAATGCCATATCGGAATTGCTCACTCCCATACGGGCATACATCATGACAGCTATCGTATTGACAGCAAAGTAAGGCAGACCTTCTGCCATGTAGGTGGACGGGAGCCACCACCAAGGGCTTTTTCTATTGTGTTTCATAATTCGCAAATTATGTCGTATGGGAACATTTCAAAGTGTTCCCAAAACTTGGTATCTATTAATATCTTTTCTCCAATTTGATGCCGGGGTAATAGTGTCGAAGTATCTGCTCGCAAGAGTATCCTCTTTCTGCCATAATTGCAGCACCGATTTGACACAAACCGACTCCGTGCCCCCATCCTTTTCCTTTGAGTGTGAAGACAATCTCCTTTTCTACAAGTTGGCGGTCGATAGTAAATGCCGAACTATAGAGGTGACTATCGCTAAGCAACTTGCGAATTGCGAGTTCTTTACCTATAACCACAGATGAATCCGCACCCTCAACTATCAGTTCAACTATGCGTCCGGAATCACCTATCTTTAAAGGCTTTATATCAACAACACCACCAACAGATAAATTAAACTTCGACTTTAAACGCTCTGCAACCTGTGAAGCCGTCACTTTCGCAATCCATGTGAAGAAATCGGTGGTCTCAGCATCGTAGTCTTTGAGGATTGTTGTCAAAATCTTCTGACGCTCCTGCTCTGTCATCTGTGATGGGTCGCAATAAGGATCGACTACAGACCGAAGGTGGTGAAAATCCTTATCTTGCCAAGCTGAGGAAAATTGCTCTGTAATACCCCCACAACACTTATAAAATCGAGCATCAGCCACTTGCCCATCTTCGTCTACCATCACAAGACCATGAGTTTGAGCCACTGCATCTGAAGCCTCTTGATTGATATGCGTAATGCCTTGATAACGTTGGCAATGGTCATCACAACAGACATCGTAGTGCTTATGAGCCTCTACATCGGTCCAAGAGATATGGCGTGTAAGTGTCTCGTTATCAGATTTTTCATCTATCTCAACATGTCCACAAGACTCTGCGTCTACAGAAGAGCGACATCTCGGAGTGGAAATCATACGAAGAAGCCAACTGCGTGAGATGATGGCATGAGCCTTCAAGAACTCCGGGTGTGCATTCGGATTCATCTCCGATGATATGACGCTACGAAGGTATTCCTCGGCAGGAAGTATGTTGATAAGCGAACTTGACCCGTCGTCTCGTTTCTGCAACATCATACGCCCTTTGAAGCGCAACACCATATCACGCTGCCAATGAAAGTCTCGACCGATTTTGATACCCGAAACCTCTGCATAGCAACTATCATCGCAAGGAGTGTAGCATATCTGCGATTCGGAGCAGTCGATGTCGTAGTCACCTTCGAGTCGAAGACCGAAAGCGCCATTGTCTACAAGACCGACACGAATTGAGGGTTGCATAAAACCAAACATAGCAATCAATTACTTACTAATCTATCAATCATTGATTTAAGTTCACAATCATCGACTCCGACTTCAGCATAGACTTTGGATATCTCATCAGCTGTGATAGTATCGTAGTCGTCAATGCGTGGCAGAATCAACACTCCTGCCATGTCCACTGCTCCGGGACTAATCATGCGCTGCGATTCATCTTGAGCATAATAGCACGATGGACGATGGTTTCGGCGCGGAAACAACAACACTTCCACACTTCCGGGCTCGATGGAAAACATCAGAAGATTACGCATCGACCTATCTGTCGAAAGTGCATCTATACGTGTCAAGACTTCTCGCAGTGATTGCTCATCTGTGGTTGACAGACTGAAGCGAATAAACTTCATTGGCAACACAGGGTAACGATACACTTTGATATCGGAAAATCGTTCATCACACTCTCCAGTGTGGTCAGCTACATAACGACAAAGAGGAAGGAAGTCGATGTTGCCTGCTTGAAAATGCAGATGATCTGGTGCTGACGCCCCACTCGCCGATCCGTTATAAAATGCCACCATATCGGGGTTGGATTCTGCAAACAGAGCAATAGTCGTCAAATCCACCTCATCTTGATGACGATGATCAACACAACTTATAGTGAAATGATGCTTGAATATCGGAAACGGATTGACAAGGAAGTCGTAACCCTCTACCATAGCAGAGTCTATCATCTGCTCAGCAGGTCGATTACATCGACATAAGAAGCATGGTCGTTTGCTGATAGATGCAGCATCAACCTTCGCACCAGTTGAAACGATACGCGACGGGTTGCACTGCAATCTGACCGG
Source organism: Muribaculaceae bacterium (assembly GCA_017547845.1). GTDB lineage: Bacteria > Bacteroidota > Bacteroidia > Bacteroidales > Muribaculaceae > Lepagella. The sequence continues at coordinate 7,743 of JAFYNZ010000036.1, read as the reverse complement.
GAAATCTCCGAAGAAAATCTCTCGTTGCATCACATGCTCCAACGCCTCATAGCGATCGCGAGCATCTCTCCACACCGACAACTGACTATCGAAAAAACTGTCTACGGAACTTGCCATATCAGCGAGATTCATTCATTAGAATACGCGCTTCCAACTCACAAGTGCGAAGGAAGTCTTTATAGTAGTTATTGGCATTGACTTTATCCACTGAGAGAGCAGCATCGGAGTTACCCTCCCAGCGTCGACAATGATAGAGCACATCATAAATGCGACCTATCTTGTACTCGCGACTAAGACGGATACCGACTGCATAATCCTCGCCGTAGCAAGTATTAGGCAGAAGTATTTCGCGCAACAGAGGAGTATAGAATGCGCGTGGAGCACCAAGTCCGTTGATACGCAATGCATTGTTTGGACCGTTTTCATCTGTCCACTCACTATGGTCGATTTTGCCCAGAGGAATCGGATTGAGGTTGAAGTCGGTCATGAGATATGTACCGATAACCATGGCACACTTCTGCTCACAGAACTTATCGACTATAGTCTGCAATGTCGCCGGTGAGCTGTAGAGATCGTCGCTATCAAGTTGCACAGCAAAGCGTCCACACTTGTCGGAGGTGACGGCTAAGTTCCAGCATCCACCGATACCAAGATTTTCCGAGCCGTTGAGGGTAATGACATGAAGACGAGAGTCGTCGATGGAAGCGAGCAATTCTGCAGTGCCGTCAGTGCTTGCGTTGTCGACAACTATGACATTAAACTCAAACTCAGCTTCTTGAGCCAAGGCAGAACGCACGGCATCACCGATTGTACTGACACGATTGCGCACAGGGATGATGACCGATGCTTCGACCGGGAACTGTCCGTACTCTGAGTGTTCGATTTCCTTCTTTTCGACCGGGACAAGAGCGTTAATCATCTCCAAGTGGTCGGTGACAACCTGCTCCATTTCTATCTGATAATTGCGATTGCGTGGGTCGACATAGTCGTGCTGCATCTGTCCGCTAAGACGATAGTCTACCTTTTGTGCCGTATAGAGATACTCCGGCAACAACTGTATTGTGCCATAGGCAGAAAGACGAAGTCTGAGAGCATACCAACCACCATCCATCCACTTGCCGGACAATAGGTCTTCACATTCGCTGATGAGTATAGAAGTGTTGACCACCACAACCGAGCCAAAATCAAAGTCGTCTCTGAGACTGCCTGCTTGATATGCGATACAAGGATGTGACTGCAGTGTACCGTCGTCAAGGCGTTCACGATAATGACTATAAAGTAAGGCTGCATTGCTTTGCTGTGCCACTGCAATCATACGCTGCTCAGCCCAAGGATCCATAACTACATGACGAGTGCCGATTTGCATCGGTATATACTCCTGTTCAGGGTGTTGCAACGCATATGCGTAAAGAGCTGCTATGTCTGTGAATTTATACATATCTATATAAGGTATAGGTTTGAGGGGTTAGTTATCAAAATAGTTGAGCACTTCCATCATCAAACGATTGCGTTGCTCGACATCCTTAATGGATTCAAATGGAACAGTCATCACCACACATTTACTACGGCCTTGCTCCTTGAGGATTGCAGCACAATGGTCGGTGTCGGTGAATTTCATCAACGCTTTTGCTCCGACTGAAGCGTTAGGAGCAATGATATCGGGGCGTTCGACGATATAGAAGTCTTCGTTGAGAGTATTGCTATAGGTGTAGCGGTCGTTGACAATATACTGTGACAAGTCGGCAGATACGACATCAATGCGAGGGTTGCGGATAGTCTCAGCCTGTACCAATGTACATCCAAGTTGCTCACTCACAAAACGCTTATCCTCCTCCGAGGCTTTGTCGTCGCTCATATCTGATGCTACATACTGACCTGTGATGAGCATATCACCTCCACCATTAAGATAGTCGGTGATGGCCTTACGCACCTTAGGAGTGAATGTCTTAAACTCCCAACCCGACGAGCCTTTGCCAAGTTTTGTCATCTTCTGCTTGCCAAGGATTAAGTCTACCGATTTATAGTCCGTCAGACGCACTGTACCATTATCTACAGCCTCAATGCTTGAAGAGACAAATCCATAACCAGCGTCAGCGATAGACTGACCATGCATAGCGACAAAGTCAAACGTGTTGCCTGCTATGACCTTTGTAATATAACTATCCGAACTCTTACCAAAATTGTCGCCGGCAGTGCGACGGAATTCTATCTGATGACCTGAGAATGAGTATGTGCGAATGTAAGGCACACCGAAATCTTCTTCAGACTTAAACCCTGCATTACCACCTTCGACAAACGATGCCGGACCACAGACACGAGTAAACCCGTTGACTATAAGCACAGGATGGTTGCCATCTTCGCTTTCTCTAAGTGCCAATATCTCGCTCGGGAAACTCATACCTCCCTCGTTGGCTGCAACGATTTTAAAACTATGGACATCGTTGTCATTGACACGCACATCAAAATAAGTGGTCTTCGACTCCCCTATCTTATTGAAGCCCATCGTCTCACCATTGCGTTCGAAGATGATATACTTGTCAGGCTTGGCTGTCGGCTCAAGCGAGTCAATAGAGGCTTGCCAGCTCAGACGATATTTACCCTTGCCCACTCGACTGATTGCAAACGACTTGACCGGCAATGGCTGAATGACCACTTCGCGGCACTTACGTTCTGCCATGAAGCGAGCCATCGCCTTATAGATGGAGCGACCTACAATGAATTGGAATCGAGGGTCGAGTCCATACTGCATGTCGCCAAAATTCTGGTGTGACAGGAGTTCGATAAGCGTGGTCGGCACCTCAGGCACACGAGCTTCGACATATGATTTGTCCCACATAGAGCGACGCTTCCACTGAGGCTCAACGCTTCGGCGGATATCCATCGTGATTTGACGCATCACCATATCGGTCAGCACACGCGAATTGGTGCGTGGCGTTCCGTCTTTATAGGAAGCACCATTATCGGTGTAATAAATGCCTAATGTACCCACGATGCTATCGTCAGCACGCTTGCCGGCATCTGAGTGAAGAGCGAAAGCCAAGTCGATAGGCACGTTCAAACCCGGCTTGTCGGGCAATACGCGACTTCCACCGGCAAGATAGTTTACCCACAATGCACGGCTCGTATAGTCATCCTTGTAGTCGTCATTTCCGCCATATGGTGAATATACCGATTCAGGAAAACCTGCCCAATGCAACCAATAGCGAGCTCCCTCAAGATAACGGGGATAACCCGACATCTTAAACACAGCCTCCGACTTCGGAGTTTCTACCACCTCTTGAGTCGGAGCAACGACAGGCTCCGTAGCATCTTCTTCACCCTCTTCAGTCTCGTCGCCTTCTTCATCTCCTTCACCCTCTTCTTCGCCTTCGACCTCCTCAGATGTCGATTGCTCTGATTGATCGTTTTGAGACGGCGTAGTGTTCATAGCCAACGGAGTAGACGGGTCGTAGAACACATCGCTTCGACGATTGCTGCGCGAAATGTTGCCCATGCCGCCACCAATTTTCACAGCATCTGCAGTCACTACCTTTCCACCTGATTTCGACGATAGATTGGATAGCGTCACGACAGGTTCTTCATCACTATAACCCTCCTCCAATGGGAAAGTACCAAGATAAACCCAAGTGCCGCCACTCATCGTCTGATCGACTGTGAATTGACGACTACCACCTGAGTAATATACCGTATATAGAGCATCGGTCGTAGAATTTTCGACCGTCTTATAGCTGACATAGACTGCATAGTCGCCATCTTCGGGTATGTCGGCATACCATGCTGCGACCGACTGCTTGCCACTCATCACTGTTGTCGTCTGTCGGTAAGTGCCAACTTCGAACGGATTCTCTGTGTCACGAAAATCCTTAAGGTCGTAGATAAATCCCTCACCGGTGCCATTCGTCCAAGGCTTTGAGCCGGTCAACTCGCGGTAATAAGGCTGAGAAAACAGGTCGCCACCCTCGTTGAGGTCATTGTCGACTATCACCTCATTGCGATTGATATCACGCTCGCGAGGCAAGAAGACATAAGCGCCGGCATTTTCGAGCATCGGTGTCAGATAGTTGAGTATATAGCTCATTGTGAAGACATCTTCGGCAGTCTCAAACAACAACGGACGCTGCCAATACCATCCACCCTGCTTATAATAGCGGCCATGGCTATGCCACAAAGCCAATTTATCGCCTTGCATACCCTTCGCAGTGCTCGCGTATGGATCCTTTGGCCACACAAACGGCTTATTGCGACGATATTCCTCAGGAAGTTTGTCGACTTTATTGATGAAATATGCCAGTGTACGATTGCCCACATTGAGAGCTACCCTATAGTCATTGATAGAGTCGGGCAATGCACGAGTCACAACACTCTTGAGACTGTCGATAAACTCGGCTGTCACTTCCAAATGGGTGAAATTCTCATTAAGCCCCACCTTTGCCACCTTCTGAGCCTTGTCGGTCTTAACAGAATTGACACGCAATCCTCCCGGATTCTTATCCTTAGGCACCCATCGAAGCACAGCACGATTGACACCGAGCGTCAACGAGTCGTTGAGTATAGCCTCTTGAGGTGCAGCCTTGCGAGTCGTACTCTTCTTGCGACTACTCTTCTTCGTTTTACGACTGCTCTTCTTTTTACGAGAACTTTTTTTCTTGCGACTACTCTTCTTACGCTTGGCTGCTTGAGCAGATACAGATGACTCAGCCGACGACGATGCCGCCTGCACTTCGGCATCATAGCCTAAGGCTGTAACCGAAATGACAATAATCAGAAATATATTGAATAATTTTCTTAAACTCATACCTTTAAAATGTCTTAATATATATCAAATATCCCAAAGCGGATATTCCTACAAAATTAGTAATTTTCCACCAACACTCCACACTTTGTGGGTGATAAAATAGCCTAAAAGTTGTTAACACCTTATTCACATTGGGATAGAGTGGAATTTTGTCGCTAATCTTTCTTCTTTTTGGTTTTCTTTTCATAGTAGTTTCGCTTTTTCTACAAGTTCCGCGATAATGTTTTGAAAAAAATTGGCAAAGCTCATGAAGTGGCAACTTTGAGGCATTCTCGCTCGGCAAGCCAATCGCGCACCCGACTGCGTCGGACATACGCTGCTCGAAAAGCCTCGAAGTTAATGAAAAAAATTGGCAAAGCTCATGAAGTGGCAACTTTGAGGCATTCTCGCTCGGCAAGCCAATCGCGCACCCGACTGCGTCGGACATACGCTGCTCGAAAAGCCTCAAGATAATGAAAAAATTGGCAAAGCTCATGATGTGGTAACTTTGAGGTATTCTCGCTCGGCAAGCCGAACGCGCACCCGACTGCGTCGGACGCACGCTGCTCGAAAAGCCTCGAAGTTAATGAAAAAATTGGCAAAGCACATTTTTTTCATTAACTTTGCACTATCATAACTATTAAAACTTTTATACTACTATGGCAAACAAACCATTCCACTATCAGGAACCATTTCCACTTGGTCCTGACACTACAGAATATCGCCTCATCACAAGCGACTACGTTAAAGTCGAAAACTGGAACGGCCACGAAATGCTCGTTGTTGACCCTGAGGCTCTTACAATCCTCGCTAACGAAGCATCTCACAACTGCTCTTTCATGCTCCGTCGCGAACACAACCAAAAAGTTGCCAACATCCTCAGCGACCCTGAAGCATCTGAAAACGACAAGTTTGTCGCTCTCACTATGCTCCGTAATGCGGAAGTAGCAGCCAAAGGTGTGCTCCCATTCTGCCAAGACACAGGCACATCTATCGTAGCTGCCTACAAAGGTCAACAAGTGTGGACAGGCTGCAACGACGAAGAAAAGATTTCTCTCGGTATCTATAAGACTTACACAGAAAACAACCTTCGTTACTCTCAAAACGCACCTCTCAACATGTATGACGAGGTCAATACAGGTTGCAACCTCCCTGCTCAAATCGAAATCCATGCCGAAGAAGGCGACCATTATAAGTTCCTCTTTGTAGCCAAAGGTGGTGGCTCAGCCAACAAGACCTACCTCTACCAAGAGACTAAAGCCATCCTTAATCCAAAAACTCTCGTGCCTTTCTTGGTTGAAAAGATGAAGACACTCGGCACAGCGGCTTGCCCTCCTTACCACATCGCATTCGTTATCGGTGGTACATCAGCTGAAGCCAACCTTGCTGCTGTCAAGAAAGCTTCTGTCAAATACTACGACAACCTTCCGACCGAAGGTAACGAATATGGTCAAGCATTCCGCGATATCGAACTCGAAAAACGCCTTCAGGAAGAGGCCTACAACCTCGGTCTCGGTGCCCAATTCGGCGGTAAATACTTTGCTCACGACATTCGCGTTATCCGTCTTCCACGCCACGGCGCAAGTTGCCCTGTAGGTATGGGCGTAAGCTGCTCTGCCGACCGCAACGTCAAGGCGAAAATCGACCGCAACGGCCTCTGGGTTGAAAAGCTCGACGAATTCCCTGGCGAACTCATCCCTGAAGAACTCCGCAATGCAGGCGAAGGCGAAGTTGTCAGCATCGATCTCAACCAACCTATGGCAGATGTACTCGCTCAACTTGACAAGTACCCTGTATCAACTCGTCTCTCTCTCAACGGTACTATCATCGTAGGTCGCGACATCGCACACGCTAAGATCAAAGAGCGTCTCGACAATGGCGAAGAGATGCCACAATACCTCAAAGACCACCCTATCTATTACGCCGGTCCTGCTAAGAAACCGGAAGGCTATGCTTCTGGTTCATTCGGTCCTACAACCGCAGGTCGTATGGACTCTTACGTCGACCAATTCCAAGCAGCCGGTGGCTCTATGATTATGATTGCTAAGGGCAATCGCAGTCAACAAGTGACTGATGCTTGCCACAAACATGGTGGTTTCTACCTCGGCTCAATCGGTGGTCCTGCCGCTATCCTTGCTCAAAACTCTATTAAGAGCGTCGAACTCGTCGAATACCCTGAACTCGGCATGGAAGCAATCTGGAAAATCGAAGTGGAAAACTTCCCTGCATTCATCCTCGTCGACAACAAGGGCAACGACTTCTTCAAGCAACTCAAACCTCGTTGCTCTGACTGCTCGCTCAATAAGTAATCCACCAAAATGGTATTTATATGGAAAGAGATCCATTATTTGAAGAGATTGCGCGTCTGGTTGTCAATAGCGACACCATCAGCGTATCAGCCTTACAACGCAAATACATGATCGGATATAATAGAGTGAGTCGCATCGTCGATCAACTCTGCGAAGCAGGTATCGTAGGACCATGCAATAAGGGCAAACCTCGCAAGGTGCTCATCAATGCTGAGACACTTTAAACCATATTAAGTAGTGTCGAAAAATGATACCTCAGCAAAGCACATATCAGTCACCATCGACTATTAAAAGATTGTGCTTTGTGAAATCCATATAAACCACGACTGAGCGAAGTCTCAGTCACAAAAGATAAAACTTATCGTAAGGTAAGTTGTAATAAATTTAGATAGCCGGCTTCCTTTGGGAAGTCGGCTTTTTTTTACGCCTAAGATAGTGTTTCATTAAGTGTGTCTTTGTTACGGCGAACTGAAAGTTAAAGCCGAAAATCCGACCAAAGCGACAAAGGATTAAGCAGTAAAAGAATGAGGCTGTCTAACAACAAAAGTTGGACAGTCTCTTTTTTGTGCGAAAAATTGGGGCATTTAAGCAGCTTTCGCTCCACAAAAGTATTTTGTTGTGTAAATGTTTAAATCGAGGTTCACACAATGTCTTTTTTGT
>JAFYNZ010000035.1 GCA_017547845.1 Muribaculaceae bacterium | reverse complement strand
TGAGAACAAGAACATATCCCTTGCAAAGTTCAATGAGGGTTGTAATGATAAGTCAAGGTTCTTAATCTGCTTGATTGCCTTTAATGGAATGGCTCGTTTGATGGTCTTATCAATACCTGTATAAACGTGTTTGAATGGGTTTCGATTGGTGGTCAAATCCTTTTCAACTGCACGATTATAGACAGCTCGGAGTATTCGCATATAGAATGAAGTGCTGTTCTTTGTCAGTCCTCTATTATGCAAATAAGCCTCATACATCAGCATTAAATCGGAATCAATATCTTCCAATAGCACATCTTTGTCCTCTCTAAACTGCATAAAACTTTTGAGCGTGCAACGGTATGTTTCCGATGTGCGTTGCTTGCCCATTTGTTGCAGTTGGGCAATAACACTCTGCATAAAATTGAATAACGATTGCTCATTGGCTTGCTTCTGAAATGTTGAGATAACATTATCAGCAGTGTATTTTACTCGCTTATTTTCTAATTGGTTGATGATGCTTTGCAGTCGCTTAATATCCCAATCAATACGCTCCTCAATGGATTGCAGATAGTTCTGTCGGCTATTATTGGTGGCGATTATTGCATTGTTATCCTCATTCCACTCGTGCATAAAGAGTCGGTAATCCGTCTTTAATTGACGGATTACACGATTCTGAATGATTTGATAATAGATTGTTCCCTCCTTATTTCCATTTGTCGAGGGTCGAAACTTTACCTTGATACTTGCCATAGGCTCACGGTTTTGATTTCTTGTTTGGGTTATCCTTTGGCTGTTGCTTATCCTTGATAGACTTTGCCTTGCTCTCCTGCTCCTTTGCCGCTTGCTCCTTAAGTCTTGCTTGCTCGGCAAGAGCGGCTTGTTTGCGGACAGCCTCTTCGTAGGTTTCTACATCCTCACGCATCTGCTCAATCTTTTGATTATCACGGTTGAGTTCAAAGATGTCCTCCAATGTGGCTATCTGCTCTGCTGAAGCATCGCCCTTCATCTTGATATAGCGGTATTTGAGATCGTTATCAATGCAGTTTTGGTTTGGATTCTCTAATATTATAATCCAAGTAAATAATCCCAAAATCAACATCGTTTCTATCACAATAGTCCAAAAGACAAATGGTGTTTCAAAACCTATTCTATGATGCTTGAAATTGTGGACACCATCCTCAATGGTTTCTTTGAGTTTCTGAACCAATGTTTTAGTTTCATCCATTGATTCTTGGAGTTTTCCCGATGATTGAGAATTACCAATGACAGCTCTTACATCCTTTACCCTACGATGTATCATTTCTACATCACCGGACATAATGGCGACAACCTTTTGTAAGTCGCTTTCTGCCTGTTCTCGATGTTTGTTACTGCTCTCGATCAACTCCTTAATAGGGGTTAAATCTACATTGGCATTTACTGTTTGTTCTGTGCGTTGGCTTTTGCTGATGGTCAGCAACTCTTCCAACATTGCGATGATAATTGAATTATTTTCTTGCATATTGGTTTTGTTTTAATGGTTAATGATTAGAGTTTGAATCCTCTTGTCTTCTTTTTCTTTGGCTTCTGTTGCATCAAACGGCGGAAATCGGTCTCTTCCTGGGTATCTACATCTGCCGAAGATGCAAAATCCAACAAACCTAATGAACCGCTGACAAGCTCCGATTCTTTGTTCTCGAAGTGGCTTGTCTGCATATGATGTGGTTCATATTGTCGCTGATATTCCGCTTGATTGTTACCATTCAGAGCCTTATCAATCTTTGAATAACTGAAACTGCGGTCTATCTTCGAGCCGTTGAAGTGGTAGCCATTCTTGGTAAAGATGATACCTTGCACCTCATTGGTATTGCCCTTATACTTGAAGCGAACATCTATTTCTTCGGCTTTCAAGCGCTTCAGCAGTGTGGTCCAACCCGAACATCTTGCAACTTCCCGTTTGAGAACTTGGTATATCTCGTAACGAGTTTTGTCAGGCTCTTTCAATCGGTGCGTTTTTACCTGTTCCTTACCATTTGCGAAGTATAGTCCGTATTTGCGTGTCAGTTCCTTGCATATGCGTTCACTGCGATAACGGTCATTCCTGTCGCTGATGGTTCTGCCGTTATTATCCACACGATTAAAGGCAATATGAACGTGCGGATGCTCCTTATCATAGTGTCGTCCGATGATATATTGCGTATCACGAATGCCCATCTTCTCCATATATTCTCGGCTTATCTGTATCATAAGTTCATCAGTTAAGCGTGGCAAATCCTGTTTTGAGAAGCTGAGTGAGATATGACCGATAAACTTATCAACTCGTGGATTAAGCCTTGATTGGGCTATGAAACTTCGGGCTATCGTGCCATTGTCATTGAACAATACACCATGGCAATCTATTAGCGTAGCTTGCTTCTTCTTGTCGATGATATAATCGACAATTCCTCTGGCTCCTGAGCCTTTCACAATCTTCGCCATCATAGGCTGATATGGTCTATAATGTTTTCCAATGAGAGCAGCAGATGCTGACATTGCCCATAGTGCAGCCTTACGCCCTCACGATGAGCCTTGCGTGTAAGTTGATTAAGATTGTTCGCCATTCCACATAGTTTGCGGATATAGTCCGCCTGCTCTGTAGTAAGGCGTGCCTTGATATGACAATCACGGATAGCCATTCTTACAATCTCACTTGCCGATACTCCTGCGTTCTTGGCTTTCAGTTTCATTGCGTAGTACTCTTCGGTAGACATCTTTACCGTTATGCGGTACTTGCGTTTTTCGGACAACTTCTTTGTGGGGCGTCCACCCTTACCCAGTGTCTTGTTATTGATACTTCGTTTCATACGATTTCTGATTTTGAAAATGATACATACATTGTTTACTTGATAGACCAACGGGATGTCCTCTTCTGCGACCTTCGGGAGTGGAAGCAAGTGGTTTTGGTCTGCCCAAAACATAAACTTGCTTCCCCACTAACCGAAGGTCAATCAATTTTGAGTGCCTCAAAATGAAATACCGTTGGAATAGTTCTTAATTTGATTGGATTAAAAGGTTACATTCCTTTCCAATGCTCAAAATCTTCTGAATAGAGTTCGATGTGGTGGCGAACGATGTTCTCCAACAGTCCCGACATACTCATTCTATCCTCACCGATTTTGCAAGCGAACTTGTCAAGCATCTTACGTAACTTGCCACTGATGAATACGGGCTTGCGATCTTCAATCTTGTAAGGTCGCATAAATGTGTTGCGATATTCCTCCAATGAGAGCTTGCGTTGCTTGCTACTTACTCTGCGTTGAATGGATGGTACTGATGGCTGTTGCTCTGCACTCTCAACCTTTGTGGACTCCTCCGTATCGTTAGGAATTACGTCATCGGTTGTCGGTTCATCTGGTTGTTCAGCTTCCTTTGCAGCCAATTCTTCCCTTGAATACTTCTCAATTGCCAAATCAATGGCTGTCTTGTCCGAGTCATCATCGGAGTTTGATGTACGCTTTAGTCCCATCAACTCCATCATTTCCTCGTTACTGATTTTAGTCTCCTTTTTGCTCATCTTTTGAATGTTTTTGAAAGTTAATACTGTGGCCTTTGTGCACAATCTTGACCGATTATCTGCTGCAAAGAAAATATGCATACAATTCTACCACAACTAATTAGGTCTATGTAGGCAATTATGAATTGTATTGCTTTTTAGGATGATTTGTAATCAGTGCCGACTGCATAATTCTTCCCAAGTTGAACGGATTAAGATGGACTGGGGCGAAATGCTTAATTGAGGTAATTAAGAACTTAAATACGATAGCGGATAGACGAACTGCCGAAATGTCGGGAGTTGGTCTATCCGCTATCCTGTTATCATAGAATAAGCGACTATGCGTTTCGGCTGTTCGGAGCAGAAGTTTGGCAGACGGATAAGCATCGGTCTGACAAACGACAATGCTACGAACAAGATCCGAGACGGGCGGTCGCTTTGTATATTCCTAGGTAATATGGATTACAATGTGATGTATGCTTAGGAATGTATTGCTATACACATCTAAAAGTGCCACGAACTGTGCCACATACTGCAATAGGCTCTCCGTATGACTGAGGTGTGATAGCTTATCTATTTCTTTGCCCTCAGAAAACGGAACTGCGTATGAGAATCGAGGCTATTTCAATAGCTGATTGTCGTATCTATGATGAAACGATATGACAAGAAATGACACCTGTTGTTAGTGCCATTGAAGTATGAAAATCTCTTCCTTATTTAGCAGTGCGAACAAGAAAAATAAGTGAAATAATATAATACAAAAGAGTATGGATTTAATCATTTTTGAGCGAAAGGCATTCGAGGAATTTGCCACGAAGATTGAGCAGTTCATTCTGCGAGTATCAAATTCACCCGTTGTCAAGAGCGGGAAGAAAAAGACAAACAATTGGCTCGACCATCAGGATGTTTGTCAGAGGTTAAAGATAAGCAAGCGAACATTGCAGACCTTGCGTGATAACGGAACGCTTGCCTACACCAAAATCGGGAACCGCACCTACTACCTGCCCGAAGATGTAGAGAGTATTTTAACGAAGGTGGAGGACAGACGAAAAGAAGCCAGATGGCGAGGACGAGAAATCTAATCAATGTATAACAATAAAACCATTTGAACTATGTATCAAGAGATGAGAACCAAAGACGATGCGTGGATGCTGTCCATTCACGAGAGTATCGACCAACTATCGGAAATTCTCGATAGTATGCCAAAAGACAAGACAACATTACAACACGATGATGAGTATCTATGCGACAAGGAGGTGGCGTATATGCTTAAAGTCAGCCGAAGGACATTAAGCGAATACCGAAGCAATGGAACATTGCCTTACTATGTACTTGGTGGTAAAGTTCTGTATAAGCGAAGTGAGATTGAGCAGGCATTGAAACGGGAGTACAACGGCAAGCACCTGCTTAATAGCAGCGGATAAACCTCTCTATATTTTTGGAGGGAGTGAAATTTACCGCTTGCCCTATATATCTATGATGTAAAATAATAGTGCTCCTATGGATAGAAACAAGAACAGCATACAAATGGGTTATCAATGTAAGAACCAATTTGTATGCTGTCTGTTTATCTTTATCTACATTTTCGTCAGTCGTTCATTTCCGTTGCCGTCTGCATTTCTAAGTACAGACATTGAAAGAGGAAAGGTTTTCGGGCTGAATACTCTCCGCAGGAGGAAGATTCAGTCCGAAACGGCTTGCCGCCCGACCTTTCAACTTTCAAGGGCTGATGTACTACCTTTGCAGACGAGCAAAGGAGATGGGCGAATGACGGAATCGGGAAACTCATAATATCGCAGATTGATGATAGACCAAATTCAAATATTACACTGCAATAATGAAAAACGCACCACCTTTTTGCTCGTTCATAAAAAAGTTGTACCTTTGTTCCAAGATGAGTTGTACATCAATGCAAATCATGCAAGTATGTAGAAATCAGAACAGTTGCCAACTCATTACCTCGTTCTTGAACTTTTCGCATAAACTTTTTATTCTTAGCGGATTATGAGATTATTCCAAAAATACTAAATATATTTGACATATAAGAAATTTCGCAAACAATTAACATTTGCATTAGCATATAGTGATTATGACATAGCTGCAAAACAAAAGCGAGGAGCTCCGTGTGGAGTCCCTCGCCTCTATGACGTTGCGTGTCAATGGATTACATGTTCATACCGCCGTCTACTTGGATCACTTGACCTGATACGTAGCTTGACATGTCAGATGCAAGGAATGTAGCGACGTTTGCGATGTCTTCTACCTGACCACCGCGGCGCAATGGAATCTTAGATGCCCATTCTTTGCGAACTTCTTCCGGCAATGCTGCTGTCATAGCAGTTTCGATAAAACCAGGAGCAATAGCATTAGCACGGATACCACGTGAGCCCACTTCTTGAGCGATAGACTTAGCCAATGCGATCATACCAGCCTTTGAAGCAGCATAGTTAGATTGACCAGCGTTGCCGTGTACACCCACCACTGATGCCATGTTGATGATAGAGCCGGAGCGTTGGCGCATCATGATAGGGAGCACTGCGTGGATGAAGTTGAAAGCCGACTTAAGGTTGACTGCGATCACAGCGTCCCATTGAGCTTCAGTCATACGCATCATCAAGCCGTCCTTTGTGATACCTGCGTTGTTGACAAGGATATCAATTGAGCCGAAGTCTTCTTTCACTTTAGCCACCACTTCTTCTGTCTGAGCGAAGTCGGCTGCGTTAGAAGCGTAAGCCACGCACTTCACGCCGAGAGCTTCGATTTCAGCCTTAGTTGCTTCGCCGTTTTCATCGATTACGAGGTCGGTGAAAGCGATGTTGGCACCTTCAGCAGCAAACTTGAGGGCGATGCCCTTACCGATACCACGTGCTGCACCTGTCACGAGGGCAGTCTTTCCTTCTAATAATTTCATGTCGTATAAGATTAATTATTTAGTTAATTTTTTAATATTGTTTTTCTACTATGAATGTACCGCACGAATATCCTCCGCCGAAGACCATCAATGCCACCTTCTCACCCTTGGCGATGTTGTCGACATTCTGAGCCAATACCAACGGTGCCGAAGCCGAGCCTGTGTTGCCGAGCTCTTCGATATTGTTGATGAAATGCTCCATAGGCAGACAGAGCTGGTGGGCCACTTGAGCGACGATGCGCTTGTTGGCCTGATGGCAGATGAAATGAGCGATGTCGTCAATCGTGAGATCGGCTTGCTTGAGCGAGCTGTTGAGGGCATGGATCATGTAGCGACAAGCGTGGATAAACACGTCGCGACCGTCAGGCATCGTGATACCATCTTCCTTCGGACGGAGTCGCACGCCGTCAGGACCTTTGCCTACGTTGCCGAGACCTTGTGTGAACACGTTAAGAATCTTCCAGTCCGTATTCTTCACCTGCTCCTTGGAGATGAAGTAAGCGACAGCCGCATCGCCCCAGAGGTGACCGCTTTTAGGGTCCGACTCGTTGCTGTAGTATGTATTATGTTCGCTACAGAGCAAAAGCGCCTTAGTGGCCTTACCCGAAGCGAAATATCCTTCGATGATTTCCAAGCCGTTGATAAACGATGAGCAGGCAGCCGAAGCATAGACGGCACGTGCGCCATCGATGTTGTAGCGACGCTGAGCGACATGAGCCAACGTAGCCACAGTGTCGTAAGTCGAGTAGGAAGCCGAAACGATTAGGTCGACCTCCTTAATGTCATAAGGCAATGATGGCAGAGCGTTCTCGATAGCCTCGAGGCCCATAGAGTCGTGACCTTCACCCTCACCCGCCTTAGAGCGAGAGATGATGCCTGTGCGCTGCACAATCCAGTCAGACGTCAAGCCGTTGACATCAAGGAAATAGTCGTTAGTGATTCGTTTAGAGGGCACATAATAGCCCAATGCATTTATGAACATATAAATTTATCTCTTTTTGATTCCGTTTAAAATCATGTTGCTAATAATTGTTCTCACCACATACTTATTGATGCCCTGCTCAGCGAGATTGTCGCGAATATAAGGCACGTCAAGACCATGGATGGCGTGGGTGATAATGATGGCGCAATGGTCGACATTATGAATCTCAAAGATGCCCGTAGCCACACCCTCCGAAAGGATGGAACGCAGAATGGCTATCTCCTTCTGAGAAATCATCTTGCGGGCGCGATCGACCTTACGGATGTCGCGGAAAAATCCGGCTCTCAACGAGCCATTGCGCGACACAATCTCCTTCATCGCCAAAAAACGACAGACCACATACTCATGAAGCTTCTCCTCAGCCGAAATAGGCTTGCGTGCGATGGCGCGAAGCTTGTCGAGCAACTGCTCCGTCTCACTTTCAATCACGGCATTAAAGATTTCGCGCTTATTTCGGAAATAGGTATAGATAGTGCGTCGCCCCTTCTTCGAAGCGGTCGCAATATCATTCATCGTAGTATTCTCGAGGCCTTTATTCGCAAAAAGCTGTCGAGCCACCTCTATAAGTTTGTCGCGCGTCTTTATTACCATAAAATCTATATATTCACAACAAAAGCAACTCGCAAATAGTTCTATCGCATCGCGAAAACTTTGCGCACTTTTATTAATTCTGTGCAAAAATAATATAATTTTTTCAGTTGACATAATCTGACGCTAAATTTTTTTGCGCCAAAGTTTCAAATCTAACCATTTATCCGCCAAATCCACCAATCCGTCCCATTTAATTCCGAATGCTTAAAGTCTACGGGACAGAGGATAGATATAAAAGATATCATAGATGCAATATATAATAGATACTGAGGATACTATTCATGTTCATTGTTTGATGGCTTTGCAGAATGCAGAAATATTGCTAACTTTGTAATCCGATATGATAATTATCAACCGCATACGACGTCTGAGAGTCTTCTTCCGAAGAGAGTGGGTGGTGACGACGACTTTTGTCGCTGTCTTCGCTCTGCTGGTAGGTGTCTGTTGGTGGGCATGGCAAGAATTTCGCACCTCTCCACCCTATGTTGACTTCACACGCTACCCGGTCAAAGGTATCGACATCTCGCGTCACAATGGTATGATGAACTTTGATGCTATCCTCGAAGATGGCTACGAATTTGTGTTTATCAAAGCTTCTGAAGGACGCACTCACCGCGACGAAAATTTTACGCTCAACTACTCGAAGGCTGTGCGTGCCGGACTCGCTGTCGGAGCTTACCATTTCTTCCGATTTGATGTCGATGGGGTGGCACAAGCGATGAACTTCTGTCGTGTCGTCGGAGACCGTCCGTTGGCATTGGGTGCGGTCATCGATGTGGAGAGCCATGGCAACCCTGAGGGTGTTGACCCGATGGTGGTCACAGAGCAAGTCTCTGCAATGGCTGACTATCTGAGTCTCAAAGGATTCCGCGTCATACTCTACACCAATAAAGACGGCTTCTACGACTATATCTACGGCCGACTGGGCAACTATCCGCTATGGATATGCTCCTTCTCTCAAGTACCCCTACCCGACGAATGGACATTCTGGCAATTCAACCATCGAGGACGAGTGCAAGGCATCAGGGGCGATGTCGACATCAATGTCTTTGCCGGCAGTCGTCAGCAGTGGCAATCCTTCCTCAACCATCAGTAGCAAGATGGCAAGGAAGGTCTAAGAAGTAAAACGTCCACAAGGCATTACACATCAACCAATAAAGCATGTGCAATAAATGTGGGGTGTCGTGCGTTATTATAGGCGGATAAGTATCCCCATAAAGTGAATATGTGTCCCCTAATACGATTGACAATGACAGACATTATAAAGCGACTTTCTTTCTGCTTAGTGGCAATGATAGCCTCTTTGGCTTGCTACGCACTCCCTGTGGAGCATTACGCCCAAAACTCTCGCCTCTCCCAAGGACGATGGGTGAAAATCACTGTGTCTCAGACCGGTATGCAATTCATCAGCAATGCTCAACTCAAGGAGTGGGGATTCAGCGACCCGACGAAGGTCAACGTGTTCGGCTATGGAGGGCAGAGGATTAAGGAAGCACTTACGGCTTCCCAACCCGACGATTTGCCTTGTCAGCCTGTGGTGCGCACCGATGCAGGGATATGCTTCTACGGTGTCAACACCATCACTTGGAAGGCAGCCTCAGCATCGACTATAAGGTGGGATCGCCAGCAAAACAATTACGGCACTGAGAGTTGCTATTTCCTCTCCGACATCGACATCGAGCCTGAGGAGATGCCAAGCATTAAGGGCATTATCGACCCTCAAGCCACCGAGGTCAGCACATTCACCGAGCATCTCTTGCATGAAAAAGAATTGGCTGCCGGCTCCAACACCGGTGCCGACTTGCTGGGCGAGGATTTTCGTGGTAATTCGACACAAACATTTTCGTTCAACCTTGCCGACAAAGCGTCTGACCAAATGACTGCGCGTGTCATTTTCGCTACCAAGACTGCAGGCAATGGTTCTACGCTCAAAATCAAAGCAAACGGCAAGGAGATAGGTTCGGCGTCTATTGCCGCCACCACCTCCAATGATACTCACTACATAATCTCTACCAACACCAAGACCTTCACCGACGCTGCCTCTCGTCTCGACCTTGAGTTAGGTTATAAATCGTCGGGTGTCATCACTCTCGCTCGCCTCGACCACATTATCATCAGCTACGAGCGTCACCTCAGTCTCAACTCGCAGCAACTCTGCTTCGATTACGACACCAACGACACTATCGCATTCGCACTTAAAGGCTGCACGGCAGCGACTCAGATATGGGACGTCACCGACACTCACCGCCCCATCAAGATAGAGGCCCAACTTCAAGGCAACACTGCCCGATTTGCACCTATCAAAAAGGGAATGCGCAGTTATGTCGCTTTCAACCCCGGCAAGATGCCCAACACTCCGGCATTTTCTGCCAATGTAGCCAACCAGGACCTCCACTCGATGCCGGTGCCCGACATGGTCATCATCTCGCCGGCAGAATTTGTCTCTCAAGCTCAACGCATCGCAGCGCTCCACGAAGAGATGGACTCGATGCTCGTCTATATCATCACGCCTGAGGAAATCTACAACGAGTTCTCTTCGGGAACACAAGACCTCACAGCGTTTCGCAAGATGCTCAAGATGTGGTATGACCGTTCGCCTCAAGAGGGTCACTCTCTGGGCTACTGCCTGCTCTTCGGACGACCGAGCTACGACAATCGTGGACTGACCGAGAAGGTGCGCTCGGCAGGCTACCCTCGTATCCCTATCTGGCAGTCGCCTGAAAGCAGTACCGAGTCATCATACAGCACCGACGACTACATCGTCATGCTCGAAGACTCATCGTCACCTACATTCAACATGTCTTCACAACCCCTCTCGATAGCAGTCGGCAGAATGCCGGTGCGCACTGTATCAGAAGCCTCCAAAGTTGTCGACAAATTGATACGCTACGTCAAAGAGCCTGAGCTCGGCAGTTGGCGCAACAATGTCATGCTCATAGCCGACGACGAAGACTCTGGCGATCACCTTGAGCAGAGCGAAGATGTCTACAAACAACTCCGCGGCTCGGGCAATGGCAAAGACTTCATCTACGAAAAGATATATCTCGACTCCTATCCGTTGGGCACATCAAGTTCGGGTAAAAGCTATCCGTTGGCGAGAGAGCGAATGCTTAAAATGTTTGACGAAGGGGTGCTTTACCTCGACTATATCGGTCACGGCAACCCTGTCGGTTGGACCCACGAGCGTCTGCTCACCTACACCGACATTATCAACATGTCCAACACTCGTCTGCCATTCATGCTCACCGCCACTTGCGAATTCACTCGCTGGGACGATGACGAGATTTCGGGAGCAGAGTTGATGTTTCTCAACCCCACAGCAGGCGCCATCGGCTTCATCAGCGCAACTCGTCAGGTGTATATACCCAACAACGGCAAGCTCAACCGCTACATCTCTCGTGTCGTATTCCAACGCGATGCCGACGGCTTGGGCAAACGTGTGGGCGACATCCACAAAGATGGCAAAAACCTCTTCCTTAAGAATGGTGGCGCCAGCGACACCAACAAACTCCGCTTTATGGTCATGGGCGACCCTGCGATGCGTCTCCCAAGCCCTGCCTACAACGTGGTAATCGACGAAATCGACGGCATAAAACCTCAGGCCGTAAGCGATCCTGACGATTACCCTGTGATTCCGGCACGCGGCAAGGTCCTCGTCAAGGGCCATATAGCCGACAACTCCGGTCAACTGCTCACAGACTTCAACGGCGTGGCTGTGCCGACTCTCTTCGATGCCGAACGCGCCATCGAGACCTTCGGACACGGCGAAAAGGGCCAAGTCATGCACTACAACGACCGCGAAAACAAACTATTCACAAGCAAAGTGCCAGTGGTCAACGGTCAGTGGGAAGTCACAATCCTCATGCCGTCAGAAATCGACAACAACTATAGCCCCGCGTTGCTCAACATCTACGCCTACAGCGACGATATGCGCGAAGCCAACGGCTCGACCGAGAGCCTCTATGTCTACGGCTGGAACGACAAGGCCGAGGAAGACCTCACCGGCCCTGAAATCAGTCTGCTCGCCCTCAACTCTCAAGACTTCGAAGATGGCGACAATGTCAACGACTCACCTATGCTCCTCGCCAAATTCCGCGACGACTCGGGCATCAACATCTCAACAAGTGGTTTCGGCCATGCCATCACTGCCGTCCTTGACGACCACACCGTCATCGACAACCTTGTCGACTTCTACCAAGCCGACCTTGAGGACTTCACCGCGGGTAGCATCACTTATCCTCTTGCCGACCTTGCGGCAGGCACTCACACGCTAAAGTTCACCGTCTGGGACAACGCCAACAACTCTTCGTCGCAGACCATCACTTTCAACGTCTCAGACTCCTATCGTCCGTCGATCACCGACCTACGCACCAATGTCAACCCTGCCTCGACAGATGTCACATTCTATGTCAACCACGACACACCTTCGGCATCAACCGTTGTGCGTATCGAAGTCTTCGACCTCTCGGGCAAAAAAGTGTGGACATCTGATGACTACAACTCCGGCAACAACACTCAAGGCACTGCCATCCAATGGAATCTGCACGACACCTCAGGCACTCGCGTCCAACGAGGCATCTACCTCTATCGCGCTGTCGTGACCACAAGCAAGGGTGAAGGGACTACACTCACTCGCAAACTCGCCGTCACTGCGCAATAATAAGAGCAGAAAGGTCAAGGATTTAAGGTGCAGACTGTCCCACTTCCGACCCTCGAACAACGAAGACACCTGTGGACAACGAGTGGACAGCAGTGTGTAATGAGGCGATGGAGTGTCCCTTCCCCGGAGTGCGAACAACGAAGACACCCGTGGACAATGAGTGGACACCTAATACTTATCGGAGCGAAGCCTTTTTAGCAGCAAAGAAAGTAGAGAGTTTAATGGAGAGAATGCCTTTTGGGCTTGTTAGGCCTTTTAGCCCTTTTGGGCCTTTCCTTTACACCCTAAACATCAAACATTAAACATTCATTAAACCTTCAATCATTGATGTTTGCAGAAAAAAGTGTAAATTTGCACTCTAATTACGACCGAATATGATAGACAACAATATCATCCTCCCCGAGCCTACGCTACGTCGTCTGCCATGGTATTTGGCATACGTCGACATCCTACGCGCCTCAGGTATCGAAACCGTCTCCTCTACACAAATCTCAAAAGCCCTCAGCGTTGACTCGTCTCAGATAGCCAAAGACTTGTCGTTTCTCAACATCAAGGGCAAAACGCGCATCGGCTACGAAGTCGATGCCTTGTGCGACGCTTTGTCACAGTTTCTCGGTTTTAAAGAGGTGCACAACGCCTTCATCATCGGCGTAGGCAGCCTTGGCGCAGCACTCATCCACGACACCGGGCTTGCCAACTATGGTCTGCACATCGTAGCCGGTTTCGACACCAACCCCGACATCATCGGCACCACCATCTGCAATGTGCCCATCTATCACATCGACGACCTTCAGGACTACCAACGCCGACTCAACGCCTCAATCGGTATCCTCGCCGTGCCTGCCGACCAAGCCCAAGATGCTGCCGACACCATGGCTGCTGCAGGTCTCAAAGCCATCTGGAATTTCACACCCTATCGTATCAAAGTCACCGAAGGCATCGTGATGGCCAACACATCTATCTACGCCCACCTTGCCTTGATTTACAACCGTTTAAGTGCAACAACATGAAAATATTAGGTATCGTCAACAATTATGGTGAGTGCACCGAGCATCGACAAGCGTTGCTCATGGCCGACTCCTCGCTACTCAAAGACAGCAAGCCATTCTTCTTGCCGGCATTCGACCAAGAGTTTCGCATGTATCCGTCGTTGGTCATAAGAGTCTGTCGTCTGGGCAAAAACATCGCTCGACGCTTTGCTCATCGCTACTACGACGCATATGCCCTCGGGCTCAATGTGCGTGCAGTCAACATGCTTCAATCCCTTCAAAATGAGCATCTTCCCTGGGCAGAAGCCGTAGCATTCGACTCATCAGCCATCATGGGCGACTTCGAGACGATAGAGTCAGCCAAGCAGTTGGCAAACCTCAGTTTTGAGGTACGCCAAAACGACACCATAGTGGCTACTTGGGACATCAGCCGACTCGCCACCGACATCGACACATTGATAGAAGACATCAGCCGACGCTTCACACTCAAAATCGGCGATTTCATCTACATCGGTTTTGCTCCGGAAGGCATCGTCTGCCACATCGACGACGCCATCTCTGCTACCGACTCTCGCGACAAGGCCCGCCTCAATTTCAAGATAAAATAGCCTCCCGACATGCGGTCGATGCGCTTGAATATATGGCTGACACTCTGTCTCTTGGCATCTGCATTGGGTGCTAAGGCGCTACCTCTCGACTACTTCGACGACCACTCCCCTCTCGCTCAAGGACGATGGGTGAAAATCGCTGTCGACCAAAACGGCATCTACCAACTCTCCTACGACCAACTGCGCTCCATGGGCTTCGACTCACCCGAGCGTGTCGGCATCTACGGACGTGGTGGCACTCAACTACCCGAGCAATTCACCGACTACACCGACGACTTCACCCCCGTCGCCATACTCCACCACGACGACAAAGTCTACTTCTACGGTCAAGGACCGCTCAACATTCGCTATCGACACGAGTACAACGACCCGGTCAATCGTCGTTTCCAACGCGAATACCTCAACACCTACTCCGACCGTGGCTACTACTTCCTGACCGACAGTCGCGACGATGTCTATCACATACCCACCTCATCTGCAACCGACTACGACTCATCTAAGCCGCCCTACGACCACTGCTACGACTACTATCTGCACGAGCGAGAGTTGACCAACTTCTGCCAGTCGGGACGCCTCTTCGTCGGCGAAAGTTTCATTGCCGAAGACCGTCACTCGCAGTCGTTCCCCTACGACATCCCCGGTGCACTACCGGGCAGCGCTTCGCTTGAATGCCGATTCTACGACAACAACGGCACCCTCTCCACCCTCTCCGTCGACATTAACGGCTCGCCATCTCTCCAATCCGAAATCAATCGTCCCGAGCAGAACCACCACGGCTCGCCATCAGCCCCGTTTAACAGAGAGGTGCAACTCTCTGCCCCATCCGGCACCGTGACCATCAACTACTTTCCCGGCAAATACACCTCACAAGCCTACCTCGACTACTTCCTCATCGGGGCTCGCAAACGCATTGCATTCGTCGACGAGCAACCACAATTCCGGGCATTTGTACCCAAATACGACACCGACCAATACGGATGCGTCACCATACACAACGCCTCTGACGATATGCTGGTATGGGACATCACCGATAGCAACAACGCCACACTTCTTCCCTACTCTCTTTCGGGCAATACAGCCAATGTCACAGGTCTGACTGCCGACAAGCAGAAAGGCATGATGATAGCATTCGACACATCCAAAACCCAACTGCAGATTGCCCACTGGCAAGCCGTCGACAACCACGACCTGCACGCCATCTCTGCCGACCAAGTGCCTCACTTGCTTATTATCACCACCTCCGACCTCCATCACAAAGCAGAGCAACTCGCCGACATCCACCGACACTACGACGGCATCGATGTCCTCGTCGTCGACTCCGAGCAGATCATCGACGAATTTGCTGCCGGGACTCCCGACGCCATGGCCTACCGAGCCTTCTGCAAAATGCTCTACGACCGCAACCCCGACAAATTGGCCAACCTCCTGCTATTCGGCGAAATGCACTTCGACAATCGCCAAATCCTGCGTCAGCAGAAAGGACAACGACTACTCTCCTACCAAAGCGAAGAAAGCCTCGACATGCTCGGATCATTTTGCATCACCGACTTCTTCGGAATGCTCGACGACACCCCGGCATCCAAAGGACTCCAACACGAGAGACTCTGCATCGGAGTAGGAGTGCTACCCATACGCACCCCGGCCGACGCCGATATCATCATCGACAAAGTGGCCCACTACATCACCGACACTTCCTACGCCTATTGGCTCGGCAACACACTATGCACAGCCGATGGCCCCGACTACAACGAGCACCTCAACCAAGCAGAAGACCTCGCTGCCGAACTTGCCGAACTTGCCGACAACCGATTGCAAGTCAGCAAACTATATGTCAGCGCATACCCCGCCGACCAGGTCTCACTCAAGATGTCGCGACACCTCCGACAAGGCACCATCTTCGGCACCTACCTCGGCCACGCTGCCATCGAGTCGCTATCGACCAATCGCTCCATCTGGACCACCAAAGAAGCCTCACGCCTATCCAACGACCGCCTCGCATTCCTCGGCATCGGCGCATGCTCCGTCACCCTCCCCGACGCAGGAGTCAGAGGCTCGACCGAAGCAATGCTATTCGCCAACGACCACGGCATCATCGGCGGCATCATGTCAAGCCGAAAGACCTACTCCTACTGGAACTACATGCTACTCAGCACATTCCAGCAGAAACTATTTCAAAGCCCGGTTTGCAACGACTCCTCAGTGTCCCACCCATCTCAAGCACGCACCATCGGCCAAATCTACGCCATGACCAAGAGCCAAATCCCGACTCAACACACCAACGAACTCGCATATCACCTCATCTGCGACCCTGCCATCATTCTGCCCGTAGCCTCAACCACCATGACAATCGATATCGATGCCGACAACGACGACAACGCCATTCCCTCCCTCGCCCAAGGCTCAGTCTATCGTCTGCACGGACACATCGTCGACCACCAAGGCTCACCCATCGACCATTTCAACGGCACCCTCGTCGCACGACTCTACGACACTCCATCGACCATCACCACCAACGGATTCACAGGCTCAAAAGCCGTCGATGTCACCTACGACGAGACCATCATCTCCACCATAGCCACCGAAGTCATCGACGGTGCATTCCAATGCGACATCATAGTCCCAAAAGGCATCGACACATCGACCGACCACATTGGCAAATTGCGACTGTCAGCCTACGACCCCGACAAGCGCATCGGCTCACTATCAGCACTCGACATCGCCTACGCTCCCCACGACCCCGCGACAGCCATAGTCGATACCACATCACCTGTCATCCAAAGCATGACGGTCAACTCATCAGACTTCACCGACGGCGACATCGTCACAAGCGACATCACTCTCTACGCCACCATCACCGACGACACAGCCATAGCCATCACCGACGACACGATGACTCGACACTCCTATCTCCTACTCGATGACCACACCACCCTGAGCGACCTCTCTCAGCACATCTCACTGAGCCAAAGCGGTCGACAATGCGACATAGCCCTCCCCGTCGACAACCTCGCACCCGGCACTCACACCCTCACACTCCACGTCTCCGACATCATGGGCAACAGCGCTCGACACTCCATCTCATTCCATGTCTGCGACGACACCCTTTCAGGCACAGTCACCATCGAGCCGCAACCAGTGCGTCAATCAGCCGACATCACCATCAACTGCGACACAGACTCAGAAGTCAACCGTGAAATCATCATCACCGACCTCACAGGACAAGTCATCTTCCAAGCATCGACTGCAGACGAAACCCTCACATGGAATCGCACCGACCTCAACGGCAACCCCGTAGCAGCCGGCATCTACCACCTCCACTGCCGACTCACAGCCGACAACGGTCGCAAAGGCACCACCCCACGCCACACCCTCTACCTCCTCCCACTATAATATCCATCACGCCCCCCTATCTACCCACTGATACGCTATCTATAGCATCTATTATATCTATTATATCTATAGCACCTATTATATCTATTATATCTATCTCATCTATCCCCCTCCCCTCCCAAAAAATCCTAAAAAACACACTCCCAAAGCAATAAAACGCCCGATTGCGAGTTATATAGATAGGTAAAACAAAATCGAAACACTCAGACTAATGAAAAGACATCATAAGTTGCTGATGGTGAGCCTCCTAATGATTCTGGTATCGCCATCACTTATTTTTGCTCAAGACGACATCAAAGACAACGAATTCAATCCTGTCAACACCGGTGTCACCACTCTCGGCATCGCTCCCGACGCTCGTGGATCGGCCATGGGCAACCTCGGTGCAGCCACCGACCCCGACATCAACTCTCAATACTGGAACCCCTCAAAATACGCATTCGCATACAGCAGCGGCGGCATAGGCCTATCCTACACCCCTTGGCTTCGCAAACTCGTCAACGACATCTTCCTCGCCGACCTCTCAGGCTACTGGAAAATCGGCAGCGGCGACAACCAAGCCATATCAGCATCATTGCGCTACTTCTCTCTCGGCGAAGTCACAATGAACGACGACACCGGCGCAACACTCCAGACCATCAACCCATACGAAATGGCATTCGACATCGGCTACTCACGCAAACTCTCCGAAAGCTTCTCTATGGGCGTCGCTCTGCGCTACATCCTCTCCGACCTCTCCTACGAAGACAGCTACTCAGGCGAGCAGACCACTGCAGCATCAGCATTCGCTGCTGACCTTGCCGGATACTATGTAAGTTATCCTATGGTCGGACGCAACGAGTGCCAATTCGCATTCGGTTTCAACATCAACAACATCGGCTCAAAAGTCAGCTACAACCACGGAGCAAACAACGCTTTCCTCCCGACCAACCTTCGTCTCGGGGCATCTTTCATGTTCCCTCTCGCCGACTACAACACTCTCGCACTCGGACTTGACCTCAACAAACTCCTCGTGCCTACAAAACCTCGCCAACGCGACTTCGACATGGACACCACCGAAGGTCAAGCAGCCTACGAAGAAGCACTCGACGAATGGGAAAACATGTCGCCTATCACAGGTATATTCAAATCATTCGGTGACGCACCAGGCGGATTCAAAGAAGAACTGCAAGAAATCAACCTCTCCATCGGCGCCGAATACGCCTACAACCAGCAATTCTTCGCTCGCATGGGCTACTACTACGAAAACGCCAACAAAGGCGGCCGTTCCTACTTCGGCTTCGGCGCAGGCTTCTCTCTCAATGTAGTGCGACTCGACGCTTCATATATGCTCGCGACAGCACAAAGCAGCCCGCTCGACCAGACACTCCGATTCACACTATCTTTCGACATGGACGGACTCAAAGACCTCGTCGGACGCCGTCGTTAACACATCAAACACCCCCCACGACCATGAGCAATTGCAAATTCCGCACAGGACTCGGATTTGATGTCCACCGACTCGTTGAAGACCGCGACCTTTGGCTATGCGGCGTAAAACTCGACCACACCCACGGACTACTCGGCCATAGCGATGCCGACGTAGCAATCCACGCCCTATGCGACGCTCTGCTCGGAGCCGCCGCCCTGCGCGACATAGGCTACCACTTCCCCGACTCAGACCCCGCCTACAAAGGAGCCGATAGCAAAATCCTACTCAAAGAAGTCGTCAGACTACTCAGCGACAAAGGCTACCTCATAGGCAACGTCGACATCACAATCTGCACCGAAGCACCCAAAATCAACCCCCACATCACCCGAATGCAAACCACACTCGCCGAGATAATGCAAGTCGACATCGACGACATATCCATCAAAGCGACCACCACCGAACGACTCGGATTCACCGGCCGACGCGAAGGCATCTCAGCCTACGCCACCGCCCTCATCTACCGCCCCTAACCACCATTCTCCGCAGACATCCCCTGACCACCAATTCTCCGCAGCCCCCGCGACAAAAGCAAGGGAAGCAGGAAGTTTGTAGGAGCAGTGCCTTTTAGCCTTGTTAGCCCTTTTGGGCCTTGATAGCAGCGACTCTGCACACTGTCCCTCTTCCGACCCTCGAACAACGAAGACACCCGAGGACACTCATGGGACGCCTAATTAGTAATGCGCAGTATTTAATAATGCGATGAAGTGTCCCTTCCCCGGAGTGCAGACAGTGAGCACATCTGCGGACACTCGTGGGACACCTATAAGAAGAGCATAGATGAGCAGTGCCTTTTAGGCTTTTTAGCCCCACTCAACCCTAAAAGCAAGGGAAGTCGGGAGTTTGTAGTAGCAATGCCTGTTGGGCCTTATAGCCCTTTTATCCCTTAAAAGCAAGGGAAGTAGAGAGTTTGTAGCAGCAATGCCTGTTGGGCCTGTTGGGCCTGTTAGCCCTTTTAGGCCTTCTCTCCGACGAATCTGCCGATAATACAGTGACTCTGCACACTGTCCCACTTCCGACCCCGAGACAACGAGCACACTTGCGGACAGAGAGAGGACAGCAGTGTTTGATGAGCAATGCCTCCAAAGCCTTTTAGCCCTTTTAGCCCTTTCCCCTCCTATCCCATCTATTGTATCTATAGCATCTATAATTGCTATCTGAAAAGATGAAGAGGCTGTCTAACAACAAAAGTTGGACAGTCTCTTTTTTGTGCGAAAAATTGGGGCATTTAAGCAGCTTTCGCTCCACAAAAGTATTTTGTTGTGTAAATGTTTAAATCGAGGTTCACACAATGTCTTTTTTGTGAGT
>JAFYNZ010000034.1 GCA_017547845.1 Muribaculaceae bacterium | reverse complement strand
ACTCACAAAAAAGACATTGTGTGAACCTCGATTTAAACATTTACACAACAAAATACTTTTGTGGAGCGAAAGCTGCTTAAATGCCCCAATTTTTCGCACAAAAAAGAGACTGTCCAACTTTTGTTGTTAGACAGCCTCTTTTAGTTATATGTCACCTCTTGACTATTGCATACGTTTGAGCACATTGTAGGAAGGCAAGACTCCTAATTCTCCGGCCTTACTCAAGTCAGCCACTCCACTCGCCTTATTGCCAAGCTGCAGATAGACAAGACCTCTATTATAGTAGGCTTGGCCAAATGTAGGACTGATGCGGATAGACTCCGAATAGCACTGAAGTGCCGATGTCAAGTCCCCGATAGAAAGCATTATGTTGCCCTTGTTGTACCATGCATATATCAATCCCGGATTAAGTTGGAGCACTTTGTCATAGTCCGAGAGGATTTCGGTAAGTCCCACTTGGCGGCTCTGCTGAAGGAGCATACCGCTCCCCTCTTTGTCCTTATCATCTCGCTGCTCCATCTGATTGACTCGCTCATCACGCTCCAAACGACACTGCTTGGCATAAGCCCTTGCCATATAGGCCACTGTGAATTTGTCGTTCAAATCGATAGCCTTGTCAAGATCGGCTATAGCATTATCATAATCCTTGAGCGTGATGTAATTCATCGCACGACCGAAATAATCGATTGGGCGTTTACTATTGGTTGCAATCAGAGCCGTATAATTGTCAATCTCAGCAAAAAGACTGTTGATTTCGTTGACATCAGCAGGGGCAACACGCTCATTGGAGAGATATATCATACGCTCCAGATAGCGAGCTTGATTCAGTTCGTCAAGTTCACGGAAATAATTGCTATTGCTACGGAGTTCATTAGTTGAGTCATAAAATGTCAACGCATAGACAGGCTCCGGCTCTACTCTCACATTACGGTCTTGCACTCGTCCCTTAATCTTATCATTATACGATAGTTGCGACTCTTGACTCTCATTGACTGTGACAAGTTGGTTGAATCGGTTCATTACATCAAGTTCCGACTCATCTTCACCTTGACTCACACCTCGGTCGTTTGATCCCGAAGCAATCGTCGGCTTGTCGAGCTTGTTTCTTGTAGGGTCTTTCACATATCCTTCCACCAAAGCGTCGGCCTTACGCACATTTTCAAAATATGCGCGATGATTGCCTAAACCATACTCCGCTTGCGCTATCGCATAATAGACAGGATAATAACGAGGGTATTTCGTGGCAATATCCTTAAAGTCCTTCAATGCTTCACGATATTTCTCCAATTCAAGTCTGACCAGACCACGATTATATTTAGCATGGAAATTTGATGCGTCCCACTCAAGCACCGTCGTAAAATCTGCCTCCGAACGCTCCAGGTCCTTCACCTCATAGCGAAGCAATGCTCGATTGAACGTGGCAGCAGTATTAAACGGCTCCAACTCTATAGCATAGTTGTAGTCGCTCATCGCACCGAAATAGTCATCAATGTTATAACGGATATAGGCACGATTGACGTAGAAATCAGCCTCCATTGGTCGCAACCTTATCACCTCCTCCATACTCTCAAGTGCAGCACTCCACTCTCTACGCTTGGAGTAAATATCAGCACGCATCAAGTAGGGATTGACCATTGCCTTGGATATCCCGATTGCACAATCTATGTCGGAAAGAGCTGCCGTCGTATCACCCACCTGCAAATGCATTTGGGCTCTTGCCGAATAGCCATCTTCAAACTTCGGATACAACCGCAACAATGAGCCGTAGGTAGCATCTGCCCCTTCGTAATCCTTGATAGTGGTCTGAGCGACAGCCTTATAAAACAAGAAATACTTATCCATCGGAGCATACTCCAACCCAAAATCAAAATCGGCAATAGCGAGTGAATCCAAGCCCATCTGCTGACGCGCAAACCCTCTCACCTTATAAGCTTCGGTCCTAAACTTATTGCGCTCCAACGCCAATGTGCAGTCCTCTTCAGCACCACGATAGTCCTCAAGATACAGTTTTGCCAACCCTCTGAAAAAATATGGTTCCGAAAGATATGGTTTAGCCTTGATGGCCTGATTGAAATACTGTATCGACAGCATATAGTCCTCCATCGACAACACATTCTTCCCGATTGCCAACACCTGCTCTGCATTGACTTGAGCATGACCATTGACAATGCTCAGAACGACCATCATCGACATGACTGTACACCTTATTATATATCTTAACTTCATAGATGTCACCTGATTGATACGCGAAATTAGCAATTAATTCTCATCTATAAAAACATCTAAGATTTTTTAACCCTCTTCCACCATCAGAATCCACCCCATTGACGAAATGCAACTTTGATAAAATCAATAGTGCAAAGAACTTAAAAAGAAAGAACTACAAACCTAAAGAATTAACCAAATCTCGGAATTATAGAAATCCCATTAAACTTAATGTGTCTTTGCTGTGTCTTTATATTATGAGAATCAATAGAAGTTCCACATAAGTATCTTGAGAATTAATGGAAGAATTCAGAAAGTAAAAATGTTGTTCGCTATTCTCAGAATTAATTACTAACTTTGCCAACTCAATAAAACACACTTATATAAAATGAAAATTACTACAACAAAAATGTTTGCCGGTCTGTGCCTCCTCTTATGCTCCGGATGTAGCCAAGTCCAAAGCTTTATCCAAATATTCCAACCCCAAAACAAAACTATTACCGTCGAAACCGAAGTACCTAAAGATAGAGAGACTCTTGAGATTGCTCCGGAATTGGTAGTCAAAGCCGACACTGTCAACGAAGCTCCCGCTAAGATTGTGCAACAAGCAATCGATGGCGATTGGGCTATTCAGGTGGTGAATGGCAACACGGCCAAAGGTGAATTCCCTCCATTCCTAAAGTTCAGTCCTAAAGAGAACTATGTCTATGGCAACAATGGCTGCAATGTCATCAATGCCAACTATAGCTGCAACCCTGCAGACAGCACATTGAGATTCGACAATATCATCACGACAATGAGAGCTTGTGCCACAGAGGGCCTTTCGGATTTAGACATCAACAATGCTCTTCGCGAAACACGTTACTACGTTATCCACAAAGAAGATAGCCGTCAATTCTTGGAATTTTTTGATGCCTCTCAGCATCCGATAATGCTACTTATGCATCAAGACTTCAACTTCCTCAATGGCGCATGGAACGTGATAGAGATAGCCGGTCAACAGATTGACAATCAAGATATGCAACTCGTCTTTGACATCGCGGAGATGAAAGTGCACGGCAACACCGGTTGCAACATTCTCAACGGATCACTTGAAACCGACCTTGAGACTGCCAACACTATTTCATTCCAAGGGATTGCGACCACACGCATGGCTTGCCCCGACGCTTCAAACGAGACATCTCTGCTTGCAGCACTCGAAGAGGTGACCTTTGTCAATCCTTTGCCAAACGACAAGGTCGAACTACTCGACAATCGTGGCTACATCGTGCTCCTATTGCATCGTATCTCTTTGAGTCAGCAATAATTCTTATATAGATAGAGAAAAGCATTGCATATTGAAGATTTTTTTCGTATCTTTGCACGAAATTTTGTAAACGCGTCCCAAAACGCATTTTACAATCATAAATACTAAATTACATTTAGACAATATTACGAATTATGATTAATATAACATTCCCAGATGGCAATGTAAAGCAATTTGAAGCAGGTGTAACTCCGTTTCAAGTTGCAGAAAGCATTAGCCCACGCTTTGCAGCTGACATCCTCGCTGCAAAAGTAAACGATCAGGAATGGGACATTTCTCGCCCCATCAACGAAGATGCTGCTATCCAGCTTTTCAAGTGGGATGACGCTGAAGGCAAGCACGCTTTCTGGCACTCATCTGCCCACCTTCTCGCTGAAGCATTGCAAGAGTTGTATCCTGGCGTAAAATTCGGTATCGGCCCTGCTATCGAAAACGGTTTCTACTACGACATCGATCCGGGCGAACACAAGATTACAAGCGACGACTTCGATAAAATCGAAAAGAAAATGGCTGAATTGGTAGCTAAGAAAGAAGCTATCGTTCGTCAAGACATTTCGAAAGAAGATGCACTCAAGATGTTTGGCGATCGTGGCGAAGAATACAAGTGCGAACTTATCAGCGAACTTGAAGACGGCCACATCACAACCTACACTCAAGGTGCATTCACCGACCTTTGCCGCGGTCCTCACCTTCCTAACACAGGTGCAATCAAAGCCATCAAAGTGCTTTCTCTGGCAGGTGCTTACTGGAGAGGCGACGAAAAGCGCAACCAGCTCGTCAGAGTGTATGGTATCTCTTTCCCTAAAAAGAAAATGCTCGATGAGTATCTCGTGATGCTTGAAGAAGCAAAGAAACGCGACCACCGTAAACTCGGTAAGGAAATGGAACTCTTTGCTTTCTCTTCAAACGTAGGTCAAGGTCTTCCATTGTGGTTGCCTAAGGGTGCTGCACTTCGCGACAGACTCGAACAATTCCTCCGCAAGATTCAAAAGCAATATGGCTACCAACAAGTGATCACTCCTCACATCGGTAATAAGATGCTCTATGTCACTTCTGGTCACTATGCTAAATATGGCAAGGACTCATTCCAACCTATCCACACTCCGGAAGAAGGTGAAGAATACTTGCTTAAGCCAATGAACTGCCCTCACCACTGCGAAATCTTCAAAGCATTCCCTCGCAGCTATCGTGAACTTCCACTCCGCCTTGCAGAGTTTGGTACAGTATATCGTTACGAGCAGAGCGGTGAGCTTCATGGTTTGACACGTGTGCGCGGCTTTACTCAAGACGACGCCCACATCTTCTGTGCTCCTGACCAAATCAAGGAAGAGTTCCTCAAGGTGATGGATATCATCCTCTACATCTTCAAGGCACTCAAATTCGACAACTTCGAAGCACAGATCTCACTTCGAGACCCTAACAACAAGGAAAAATACATCGGTAGCGACGAAAACTGGGCACTCGCAGAAAGTGCTATCATCGAAGCATGTGCAGAAAAGGGTCTCAACGCTCGCACAGAACTCGGCGAAGCAGCATTCTATGGTCCTAAGCTCGACTTCATGGTAAAAGACGCGATTGGTCGTCGTTGGCAGCTCGGTACAATCCAAGTTGACTACAACCTCCCTGAACGCTTCGGTTTGGAATACACAGGCTCTGACAATCAAAAGCACCGCCCTGTAATGATTCACCGTGCACCATTCGGCTCAATGGAACGCTTCGTTGCAGTGCTTCTCGAGCACACAGCAGGACGCCTCCCATTGTGGCTCATCTCAGAGCAAGCAGTAGTACTCCCTATTAGCGAAAAATACAACGATTATGCATATAAAGTCGTTAAAGAACTTGACGCATTTGATGTACGCGCAATTGTCGACGACCGAAATGAAAAAATCGGAAAGAAAATTCGCGACAATCAGATGAAAAAAATCCCTTATATGTTGATTGTTGGAGAAAAAGAGGTAGAAAATGAAGAAGTTTCAGTAAGAAAACATGGAGAAAATGATAATATCTCGATGAAAATTACTACCTTTGCAGCGCAATTGACCGATGAGGTAAATGCAATGATAAAACAGTAACAGAACTGAATGGATAAAAAACCACAATTTAATGGTCCGCGTAAACCAGCCGGACAACGTCCTCAACCGGGACAAAAAGGTCAGAAAGGCGACAAAAGCGGAAAGGACCAATATGTGATTAACGAAAATATCCACGCGCGTGAAGTGCGCTTGGTGGGTGATAATGTCGAACAAGGTGTCTACTCTTTGGCACAAGCTCAAAAGATTGCCGACGAGCAAGAACTCGACCTCATCCTCATCTCACCTAATGCCGAGCCACCTGTGTGCCGAGTATTGGACTATCAAAAGTTTCTTTATCAACAAAAGAAACGCCTTAAAGAGCAGAAAGCTAAGGCTACTAAGATTGTAGTGAAAGAAATCAGATTCGGACCTCAGACCGACGACCACGACTACAACTTCAAGCTCAAACACGCAATCGGCTTCCTGAAGGAGGGTTCAAAAGTCAAGGCATACGTATTCTTCCGCGGTCGATCTATCCTCTTCAAAGAGCAAGGTGAAGTGCTCCTGCTTCGTTTTGCAAATGACCTTGAAGAATACGGAAAGGTTGAGCAAATGCCGGTTCTCGAAGGCAAACGCATGACTATCATGCTTAGCCCTACAAAAGGAAACAAGTAACAAAAAATAAACAGTAGACCGTAGGCACCATGTGCCGAGGTAAATTAACAAACAACTAAAATTTTTTATTAACAATGCCAAAGGTAAAAACTAATTCCGGTGCTAAAAAAAGATTCGCTCTTACCGGAACAGGAAAAATCAAAAGAAAACATGCCTATCATAGTCATATCTTGACTAAGAAGACAAAAAAACGTAAAAGAGTTCTTGACCACACTGCAATGGTTCACACTTCAAACGAACACTCAGTGAAGGAACTTCTCGCAATGAAGTAATCAAAACTCTCTCTAACGCAGTTTACTTTTAATTTTTCAAAATTCAATTTTTTATTAACCGAATGTGACGCACCGCAAGAGCAATAATGCCGCTCACGTTCAAAAAATTTAAAAAAGATGCCAAGATCAGTAAATCATGTTGCTTCTAGAGCAAAAAGAAAGAAAATCCTGAAACTCACCCGTGGTTACTATGGTAGCCGTCGCAATGTGTGGACAGTTGCTAAGAACACCTGGGAAAAAGGTTTGACTTATGCATACCGCGACCGTAAGAACAAAAAGCGCAACTTCCGTGCTCTTTGGATCCAACGTATCAACGCTGCTGCACGTCTCGAAGGTCTTTCTTACTCACAACTCATGGGTCTTATCCACAAGGCAGGTATCGAAATCAACCGCAAAGTCCTCGCTGACCTCGCGATGAACAACCCTGCAGCTTTCAAGGCTATCGTGGAAAAGGTAAAGAACGCTTAATAAGAAGTCAGTTCAGATACTCTAAAGGCTATATCCTCCCCGGATATAGCCTTTAATCTTTCACCTCAAACACCCATAGCAAACACACTATAGACCTGTAACCTCACAATCACCAAACTATAGCCACACAATCTCCAAACTATAGCCACACCTCTATCACAAACCTATGACCACATTATCTCCGACGTATCCGTCAGAAAAATGTCGGCATGATTTATTCAGATTGGATTGATTCACCACATTACCCCGAATTGTATTTACTCTTATAAATCACTCTTGATGAATACCATTTACATGCGATACAGCGTAGGATAATTGCAATCAGAAAATTTGCAAGGATTGTTAGATATGAGTCAAAATTTTTGGGTAATCACTGGAGGAATGTCTTTATTGTGTAATTTTTACATATTAAATTTGGTGGATTCAAATATTGTTATTAACTTTGCGTCAAGATAACACAATAATATCAAAACAAATAAGAAATCATTATGGCAGTTAAAATCAAAGCAATTAAGTACGAATCTGTTAATGGCAAAAAGAGACCCATAAAAATTGAATCATTTCCTATGGACGCAAAAAAGATGGCAAAGTATAAAACAGAAGCCAGCGTCAAACATCAGATAGAAGACTATATGGTCAAAAACAGGCACTTTAAAAGAGAAGAGCTGAGTGATGTAAAAATTGACATGGGAGAATTCCTCGAAGAATGGAGAAGACAAAAGAAAATTGTCGAAGTAGAAACGCTGCAAAAACTGCAAGAATCGCCTAACAACCCAACAAGCAGAATAACACCCGAAAAAATCACCAGACTGACCGAGAATGAAATCTTCGTGTTTGGATCAAACGCACAAGGTCAACATCATGGAGGAGCAGCAAAAATAGCGGTAGAACGGTTTGGAGCTGTGATGGGACAAGGACACGGCATGCAAGGCAAATGCTATGCTATCAACTCGATGAGTGGACTCTCCGACATGACAGAAGACATCAATCGCTTTTGCGAATTTGCGAGAACTAATCCGGGGAAGCACTTCTTCGTCACACGAATCGGATGCGGAATCGCGGGATATAGAGACGAGGAAATTGCACCACTCTTCGCAAATTGCAAAGACCTCACGAATGTTTCACTCCCAGCCACATTTTGGAAAATAATAGGACACCCTCAAACTAAAGAGTTTCCGCTGGGCAGATTCGTTGATGCACAACGAGACAATTACGAAAGAGCTCTAAATGAGATAAATAACGGCAGAAAAGTCAGCCACTGGATATGGTATATCTTCCCTCAACAAAGAGGATTGGGACACAGCCATAATTCAGAGTTCTATGGCTTAGAAAGCATCGAAGAAGCTGCTGCATACTGGACACATCCTGTCTTAGGAGCACGATTGCGAGAAATTAGTGAAGCATTACTCACACATAAAGGAAAGAAAGACATTGACCAGATCATGGGTAGCAGGATCGATGTTATAAAACTCCAGACATGCATGAATCTATTCAACAGGATTGCCCCAAACGACATCTTTAAAGAAGTCCTTGATGCCTTCTTCTTAAGGTATGAATAGACGCATAGAAATAGTAAAGGAAGGAATCAATACAAGATCCCTTCCTTTCTCATTATTGTTATAGACGAAGTGTCATTCAAATCTGCTATCGTTTCGTTCGACAACTCAATCGTTGTCGATGCACACAAGGGTTATATTCCACCTTGCTGACGACTAATCCAAATCGTCTTCATCATCGTCGTCTTCCCAGTCAAGGAAGAAGGTGTCGGCAGCATAACTCTGCTCTTTGAATTGCGCCATTTCGCGAGCGTCTCGTTTCGTAGGACGACCAAGCCCTTTCTGACGGTCGACGAAACCACTGATGCGAGTCATCTCGAGCAAATCGTATTGCGACTGAGTAGTAATGTTCTCAAGATAGTCAGGCACAAGCTTCGCACCGAGTCGATTTTCTGTCAACGCAAGCACGCGGAAAGTGTAGGTAATCGGTGGTTTCTTCACATCGATGATGTCACCCACCTTGATGGTTCGTGAAGGCTTTACCGAAACGCCACCCATTGTGACACGACCTTTCTTACAAGCATCAGTAGCAATGGTGCGAGTCTTAAACACACGCATTGCCCAAAGCCATTTATCAATTCTAACTTCCGACTTCATTACTTATTGTTGTAGTTGGTCATCGCAAAAGAGAGTCCACTCAGGCAATAGGCCTTAATAGCATCACATGCTACTTGTAGACGCTCCGGCATCTTCTCACGTTCTTCAGCAGGGAATTCGCCAAGCACATAATCCACTTGACAGCCACGCGGAAAATCATTGCCAATACCGAATCTGAGTCGTGCATACTGCTGTGTGCCAAGTTGGTCAGCGATGTTTTTCAGTCCATTATGGCCGGCATCGCTACCATTGCCACGGAGTCTGACTGCGCCAAAAGGCAAAGCGATGTCATCGACTATGACAAGAAGATTTTGCAACGGGAGTTTCTCCTTATTCATCCAGTAGCGCACAGCGACACCACTAAGGTTCATGAACGTTGAAGGCTTCAAGAGTAATAGTTCGCAATTCTTTACACGCATTTTGGCCATATCGCCATAACGACACGACTCCCATTGGGCATTACCGGCTTTAGCCAAAGCATCGACTGTCATAAAGCCGATGTTGTGACGCGTGTTGACATATTCAGGGCCGATATTACCGAGGCCCACTACGAGATATTTCATTTGTTTAGTGTTTTATCTGAAGCTCGTTATTGAAACTTCAATGAACATCATCAAATAGTTTGATTTAAAAATATGGTAGAGATTGGAGCACCAACCTCTACCATTATTTCTTTACTGGTTAAGACCAATTGATTACTTACCAGCGGCAGCAGCAGCGGCAGCACCACGAGCAGCACGAGTCAATTGAACAGCGCAAACAACAGCGTTCTTAGCGTTCATCAACTCAAGACCTTCGAAGTGGAGTTCGCCAACTTGCATTGACTTACCAAGACCAAGGTTATCAACGTTGATAACAAGGCGTTCTGGAATTTCAGTGTAGCAAGCCTTAACTTTGAGCTTACGCATGTTCATTGTAAGCTTACCACCGGCTTTCACACCTTCTGCGTGACCTTCGATCTTAACAGGCACTTCCATTACGATTGGCTTATCAGGATATACTTCAAGGAAGTCGATGTGGAGAACAGTGTCCTTAACAGCTTGGAACTGAAGATCCTTCATTACAACCATCTTCTTTTGACCGTTGATAGTCATTTCAACTTCGAAGATATCAGGAGTGTAGATGAGCTTGCGAACATCTTCCATCTTCACAGCGATGTCTGTAACGATTACGCCACGACCGCGTTCGATTTCGATTACCTTTTCACCTTCAGCAAGTGTACCTGCGTAAGGGAGTTCTACAATCTTACCACCATTCAAAACTGCTGGTACGCAACCTTGAGCACGGAGTGCCTTAAGTGCTTTTTTGCCACCTTCTACGCGTGGCATAGCGTTCAATTCAAATCTTTTCATTGTTTAAATTTTTGTGTTACTCAAAATAAGTTTTTGCTCCTTAATGCGGAGAGCTACCTTACCGGACTGCCATGCGACAGCACTCCCCGGGTCGGCAACAGATTTCCCATCACACTTTCGCGCTTAAAAAGCGGTGCAAAATTACAAAATTTTCTCCACCTGACAAAATTTCCCCACACTTTTCCACCCAACGCAGATTAAACAAGCAAGTGCGAAATTAATTAAAATGACTGAAGAAAGCACACTTTGGATTATTAAAATTTAATTTTTTACGAGGTCGATTGTTTAATTTCTTTTGAATTGCGAATAATTCATGAGGGCTAATATCGT
>JAFYNZ010000033.1 GCA_017547845.1 Muribaculaceae bacterium | reverse complement strand
TCTTGTTAGGTGCAACCGTAAATTCTGCACTCTTAAATTTATCCTTTAAATTATTTAATATTCCCATTTATTTTTAATTGGCATTAGACTGTTAAACATTATTTTATCGTTTTTTAATTCGTCTCTTGATAAGAGACAAATTGTATATCGCAAATTTAATAAAAATATTTACAATAAAGACTATTTAACCCAAAAAAAATTTCACATATAAATAATTTGAAATTAGGTGTGTAGAGTCCAACAGCAAATGCAAAATTAGTTAAGGTTTGAGAAAAACCGATTTTTAAGTGTGTCAAAATCTATTTTTTCTCTTGGTCTTCGATTTAGTTTCTTCTGAATCTCCATAATTTTTCCGTCAGAAAAGTTGTTGAAATTAGCTTTTTTAGGAATGTATTATCTGAATCTTTTGATTTAAATTTTGTCCGAATGAACTTCTGCGAGCGTTGAACTATCTTGAAATAATCTGCAACTACAATAAAAAATATTATCAGATTAAACATATAAATTGTTGGCATGCAACATAATACCAAATTATATGTGTTTGGCACCACCCATTTTCCTAAAAACCTATTCGGATAATTCGGAATTAATTTAAATCCTACACCCTCTTCAAATTGATATGATAATTCGATCCACTCCTCTACTGTCAATTGATGTATCTCTTTTTGTTCGCATTTACTTTTTCTCTCACCATTTTCATTTACAACTATATCTTCATCTCGCAACCCCGCAAAACTTACAAAAGCAATCGGTGTCTTTGTAATTATCAAAGACATATAATAACCATGCCCCATATTAATTTCACACATATAGTTGCGTCCCTCATCTTTTAGTGAATTCTCTACTATGCCAAAATTTCTAAATTCATCGGGATTGTGTTGACTATATGCGAGTCTTCTTGCGAAAGAATCACCACTCTCCAACAATACATAGTCATATATAAACTGATAAGGATGAAGAACAACGACTGCACCCATATATATCACTGCATAGACAACTAAAAACAATTCTAAAAAAATAAAATTCAAATATAAATGCTGTAGTTTCATATTAAATCAATCAACAATTTCACTTATATATATTTTTCGCAAATATAAGCATTTGCTTTAAATTTCGCAACTTTTCAAGCAAAATCGAGTATAAAAACCTAATGATCAATCTTTACCAACTATTTTGACCATTAGAGAGTTACCCTATTTTTCACCAACTATTTTGGTCAATTGACCGGTGTGAAGCAATTATGCAGACTGAAATGAGTATGTGTTTCACTATCGATAAAAAACATTCATAAAAGAAGTGGAATATTATGGTAAAAAAATATCAGGCGCCGAATCACTCGGCACCTGATAAAGAAGAACAATTGCTTATATAAAGCTATTAAACGGATGTCATTAGAAAGAGAACATCAAGCGAGCTTGTACAGCGTGGAAGTTCTTGTCGTACTTGTATTGGTCACGATCAAGACGGCTGTAAGTATAGTCAAGCATAACTTGAACGAACTTGTTGAATGAGTAGTTAACACCCACTGTTGCAGCGTGGAGTTTACCACCGCTTACACAAGTTGAAGCAGCTGGGTAGTCAGAAAGGATACCGTTGTCGATATACTTATCTTGAGCTTCGAAATAGTAAGCACCGTCAACGATGTCGTTGAGACCAGTGTAGCTATAACGAGCAACTACTTCCAAAGACTTGCCATTGAGACCACCGAGGATACCTTCTGCAGCGTTGTACTTGTAAGCGTTACCGAAGATCTTGTAACCAGCTTCAACGTATGCACCGTGGAACATGTTGTTTCTCAATGGGTTGCCACCTTGCCATGAAGCGAGTGATCCCCAAGACCAGAGAGTACCAAGTTGGTTCTTGAAGAGTGTTTCGTCGTCACGTTCCTTTGTGATATACTTGAACATGTATTCACCACGAGCGAAGAATTTGTCGTTGTGATAGAGGAATTCAGCACCTGCGTTTACAACGTGCTTAGCCCAAAGGATATCAGTGTTAAGGAATTCAGTGTTACCATCTACGTAAGTTTCGAGTGGTGAAGACATGTGGACCTTAGTTTGAAGCACGTCGTTGTAGTTAACACCTGAGCAGATGTTAGCGTAGCGTGCGTTAAGACCGACGTGGAATGTTTCGTCACCATTCTTGATTGGGCTGTACAACCAACGACCTGATACAGTCACGCCTTGGAAACCGTCGATTTGATCGTTATAAAGGTTTTCAGCGAATACACCTTGGTTAGCGAAGAACTTATCGTTGCGATATTTGTAAGTCACACCAAGTTGACGACCTGCTTGAAGAGCGTTAGCTGGAGCTGGACGAGAGATGAAGTGGTAGCTACCAAGGCTAGTGTTGCGAGCCATAGAAGCAGCATCGTTGTAGTAACCAGCCTTCACAGCTTGTTGGTTAGCTTCATCACCGAAAGAATATTGCATGAAGATATTCTTTTGTTTGAACTTACCCTTAGAGAAGTCGAAGTCTGCGTAGAAATACCAGTCTTTATACTTCATAGAAGTACGGATACGAGCATCTGTGAGAGCAGCACCAGACTTGAGAGGAGTGAAGTCGCTGTGATAGTAAGCAACGTCAGCCATCATACGAGCACCAACTGTGAATTGGAGTTCTTCTTCTTGATTTTCGATTTTAACTACCGGATTGGTGTCGAAATCTTGCGCCATAGCAGTCATTGCGAGAGCAGCAAATGCTGGCAATAGAAATATCTTTTTCATATATTATCTTCTAAATTTATTGGTGAGACAATTGATTAGTAACCAAGACGCTTAAGTGTTTCTACTGGATCTGGAACGAATGTAGGAGCACCTTCGCCACGAGCACCTCTATCGATGAGGAATTGGAGTGTGAGCTCTGTACGGTTAGTAAATGCACCGTCCATGTAAGGAGCCTTGAAGTGACCTGAGTCGTAGTGGTAAGAACCCCAGTATACGTTCATTTGTTCCATTGTGTCAAATGAGTATGGGTGGTTGAGCATACCTGAACGACGAATCATGTCGTGCATCCAAGGAGCATTCATTTCGAAGTAGTTGTTAGGAGCACCAGCGATTGAAGGGCCGATGATGTGAGCCAAGAACTCAAGACCCATGTTGATGTAACCAGCGTATTGAGTTGGAGTGATGTTGTCATGCCAGAGAAGGAAGCACATAGGGATCTTACCTTCGAACTTCTCAGCTGAACGACGCAAGCTTTCGAATGAGAACGTTTGGAGGATAACCTTACCGTTAGTGTAAGCTACGTTCACCTTACCATCCTTGTACCAAGGAGCATTGTCTGCTTCAGGCTTAGTGATGATGTTCCAACCAAGACGGTCAAGTTCGTTGTAAACCATTTCTTCAAAGTTAGATGGGTTCAACCATGATTCTTTGAATTCGATGTAGATACCTGGACGGTGGCCAGTATCTTGTGGGTCAGCTTCGTATTCGAAGTGATACTTCAAGCAAGTGTGAGGGTTTGCTGGGTCCCAAGTACCTTCGATAGTGTAAACACGTTCGCCGTTTTCGTCACGCTTAAGGATCTTACCTTCTGCGAAACGGATTTGGTCTTCGAGTGAAGATACGTATTGGTGTTGAGTTGAGAAACCATCACGAGCTTGTTCGATGCTTGTTTGGTTGAACCATGTACCTGCATCAAGACGAGCGAGCTCGAAATAGAAGTATTGGTTAGTGTAGAATGGGTTGAAAGAAGCACGGTCCTTAGCCATTTGAGCTTCAGCTTGCTCCTTAGTCATACCACCACCTTGAGCTGACATATAGAAGTTGATACGATCGCGTGGAACATCTTCGCCATAGAGGTTTTCGATGTCAGTTGTACGCTTAAGGTTGTCGTCGTGGTTTGCGAGTACGACACCATCCTTAGAGCATTGGAGGTCAGATTCGAGGTAGTCTGCACCCATTTCACGAGCCCAACGCCAAGCTGATTCAGTTTCTTCTGGAGCCCAGAAAGTAGAACCACGGTGAGCCATTACTGCCATAGGTGGCACATAATTGCGGACTTTTTGCATCTCTGGAGAAAGATAGCCCACTTCAACACGTGTTGCATCAACATTCACATCTGTCAACTCTTGGTTTTCGCAAGATGTGAGGGTAGTAGCGGCAAAGGCTGTCGCTAACCCAAATAAAAACAGATTTTTGCGCATAAATTAAATGTTAAAAAAGTTAATATTAAATTAATGAAAACTGTTATTTCTTTTCTGCTAACAATGCTTTTTCATCCTTGTATGTGAACATCATCAATACGATAGAGAGTACACATGCACCAAGGAGAAGGATAAATGTCCAGTCCCAACCTGCAGCATCAGCTACATAACCAATAACGATGTTGGCGAGGATCGCTGTACCGAAGAAGTATCCGAAGAAACCAGTGAGACCTGCTGCAGTACCTGCTGCATTCTTTGGAGCCAAGTCAAGCGCTTGAACGCCGATAAGCATCACAGGACCATAGATAAAGAAACCGATACCGATCAATGCGATAGACACGATAGTTGCATCGTGAGAGAATTGCCAGTAAAGGAGGATAAATGCAGCTACGATAGCCATGAAGATCACTGTAGTCATAGCGCGACCACCCTTGAAAACCTTGTCGCTAATCCATCCACAAACGAGTGTACCAGGGATAGCTGCAAATTCATAGAGGAAGTAAGCCCAACCTGCTTCTTTGATGTTGTAGCCTTGGCTTTCCATCAAGAATTTAGGAGCCCAGTCGAGACAGCCGTAACGCACCATGTAAACGAATGCATTAGCGATTGCGATAAACCAAAGGAGCTTATTGTTCAATACATATTGGAAGAAGATTTCCTTAGTAGAGAGGACTGTTTCAGACTTAGCGCTATAGTTCTTAGGATAGTCATTACGCCACTTTTCGATTGATGGAAGACCACAAGATTGTGGAGTGTCGCGAATAAGTACGTAAGCGAAGAGAGCTACGAGGATTGCCACTGCAGATGGGAACACATATGTACCAATCAAGAAGTAGTGGTCAGTCTGTGCTCCATAGAACCATGAACCGAACCATGTTGCACCGTAAGCAGCCATAGGACCTACGAGGGCACCACCTACGTTGTGAGCACAGTTCCAGATTGACA
The DNA here is from genome assembly GCA_017547845.1 of Muribaculaceae bacterium. Lineage (GTDB taxonomy): Bacteria > Bacteroidota > Bacteroidia > Bacteroidales > Muribaculaceae > Lepagella. The sequence goes on along the minus strand of JAFYNZ010000033.1, from coordinate 66,101 downwards.
TCATTGTACCACGTTCAGTCACTGAGAACCAGTGAGTCATCACGCGACCGCAAGGAGGCCAACCCATACCATTAAACCAACCTACGAGGAAGTTGAGTACTGCCATCAAAGCGATAGCCCAACCCTTGTTTTCAGGACCGAATGCCACTACAGGCACGATCATAAACATCATTGTGAGTGATGCCAAAACAAGACCTAATGGAAGGAACACGCGAGCGTTACTGCGGTCAGAAACGCTACCCATTAAGAATTTAGACAATGCGTAGGCAATCGCGTTCATTGACAACACGATACCAAGTTCACCCTTCTCAAAGCCAAACTCACCGAGGAATGGCATTGCCATTGAGAAATTCTTACGCACGATGTAATAACCGGCGTATCCGATGAAGATACCCAAGAAGACTTGCCAACGTAGACTCTTGTAGGTAGAATCTACTTTGCCTGCTGGCAACTCGCTCTTATGAGCCGGTGGTTGCAAAAACTTAAGCATAATTCTAAAAATTTTTAAAGGTTAACTTTATTTAATTTCATTGTTTTCTCTACATCGAGTGCATCAGCGATAATTGAAATCGGATTTTGCACTTCGACAGATGTCGACATCTCAATCTGCCATTTGCAAGTCTCGCAGTCTGTCGCCACAAAGTCGGGCTGAAGAGTTTCTATCTGCTTGAAGATAGTCTCCCCTATCTTCTGCGACACTTCATAGTTTTCTTTCTTGAAACCATATGTTCCGGCGATACCACAGCATTGTGAGTCGAGCATTGTGAGCTGAACGCCCGGAATCATGCGCATCAATGAAGTCGAATAGATTGCCCATCCGAGTTTCTCCATGTGGCATGGTGTGTGGTAAGCGATGCGAGCCTTATAGTCGTCACGGAACGCCAACTTGACATCTTCGCTATCGATAAGACGGAAAATGAATCGTGTAGCCAATTCGATGCCATCTTTGATGTCTTCATTGTCGATATCGAGGAGGTGGTGGTATTCATCGCGAAGGGTGAAGATACAAGTCGATGATGTGCCGAGCACTGTGCGACCTTGTTCTTTCACTGACTTGCGTATTGACTCTGTGTTGAGGAGGGCTTGGCGTTTTGCTTGATCTATTAATCCGTTGGAAATCAACGCTACACCGCAGCATTTTTCCTTCTCAAGAAGGTGAACACCATAACCGATTGCGTTGAGGATTTTGACGAGGTCTTTGCCAAGTTTCGGGAAATTATAGTTGACATAGCAACCATGGAAATAGCTGATGTGCTTGTCAAATTTATCTTGGTCAGCAGCTTGCTTCTTGTACCATGACTCGAAGCGCTGAGACGAATACTTAGGGAATGTGCGATGATGATCGATGGCAAGAGTCTTGTCCATAATCATCTTGACCGGTTTCATACCGACCACAGTGTTGACGATAGGCGCGAAAGTAGAGGCCATAGTGCCGACTATGTCGGTGTTGGCGAGAATCATGTCGCGAAGCTTAGGCTTATCGGTGCTGTATTTGATGCGAGCTGCTTGAATGATGTCGCCAATCTTCACGTTTGACGGACATGCCACTTCACAACGCTTACAGTTCAAGCAGTGTTTCAACGACTTATCGTAGAAATCTGCGTTTTTGAGACGCATACGCTCATTGTCGGGACCTGCTTGCTTAGGACCGGGATAGTCAGGATTGACTGCCGATACAGGGCAATAGACTGTACAAATTGTGCATTTAAGACACTGCTCAAAGTTGCTTGTACTGATATTGAGTGCTATCTTCTTATCCATGACTTATCGCTTTAAAATGTTGTTAGCAGCTTTGAGAGCTGTGAGTATTGACACCCCTGCACCTGAAGCTTCTTTTAGACAATTTGCAGACTCAAGCAGTGAGCCTACTGCATATAGATTTTCGACGCTTTGACCTTCAATCTGAGGATGGAGATTGCTATCGGTCACTACGCCAAACGACATATATGGCTGAGTTTCAAACACATTCTGATCAAACCATTGTTGACGCTCACCGGAGGCAGTCACATCAAGATTGAATATCGGCTCACAGATGCTATTGAGATGAGCTTGAAGACCATGACTGAAGAAACTACCGGTCGCAATGATGAAATTGTCGGCCTCGAAAGGTATATCCTTATGATTGGCTGTATGGATATCCATCAGACGATTTCCTTCGAAGTGACCATTAGTGACCATATCACCAAGCATGTAAACACCGCCAAGGTTTTGGAAACGTTGCTTTAGAGCCATCTGAAGACGTATGCCCGGCGCTGATGGCGGGAATGTTGAGACGAGCTTGACATTGCATTTCAATCGCTCTACGAGATAGTTTTCCATCAAGCTGTCGTAGATACCGAAGACTGATGGCAGAATGACTGTATCAAATCCTTGCGACTTTTCGGCAATTTTTTCGGTGAGTCGTACGATAGCGTCATCCTTATGGAGCACCTTGGCAATATTAGCCGAACGCATTTCCGTAGGACTTGTGCGAAGTCGTTGCAACTCATCGATTGTCACCGACGCCACATGACAATCGACGCCCTGACGTTTCAAACCGTCAGAGAGGAAGTGGGGATGGAAATCAAGAAATCCATCTATATTAAGGATTAAGGTTTTTCCGAGAGAAAGAGACTCAAGACTATCGCAAGCGAAATGCTTGTCAAGAGTGAGCCAGGTCTTGCGTAATTCGCCTGTAGGGCTGATACGATAATGGTTGGCTGATGCGTCACCATTGAGTCTGACACCCATCGATGCAAAGAAATCTTTCGCCTCATTTGCCAAAGCTGCCACAGTCGATGCTCCCAACTTAGCATAGGGATGCTTCGCATCAAGGCCGGCGATAGCTTCGATAGGATTGTCAATCTCGTTTGTACCATTGTAACCCAAGAGGTCGAATGAGCCTGAGAAGAAATGCAATGCACTTTGACCTGAGGAGATAATAGCACATTTCTGACCTTCAGAAGTTAGCTTGATGCCGGCGACAAGTCCTGCCAGACCACCGCCTATTATTATAGTGTCAAATCTCATTGTATATCTTCGTTATTAGTTAAACTTAAACCACACACACCTTCATATATCCATGATGTGAATTGAGCTTCGCTGAGTGATTCACCCCACGCAATAGGAGCGATACCTTTCCAACGCTCATTGAGGAAGCTTGCAAGGTCTTCCTTGGCACGTTGGCTGCAACCGTGCGAATTGGCAAGCAATCCGGCAGCACGGCAAGAGCAAAGTTCGCCCTGACATGTACCCATTCCGACACGTGTACGACGGCGAAGGTTGATCATGTTGTGGACATGGAGTTCGTTGATAGCATAGTTGACCTCACCGACCGAAACACCTTCACACTCACAGATGAGAGAGTCGGAATAGTTGTCGCCTGTCGTAATCTTATTGGTCAACGAGCCGTGGCGTGATTCGGCTGCCTTGTAAGCAGTCGTGTGTGGAGCGTTGTCGTCTTTATGCTTTTCTGAGCCGGGGAGACAGATGTCGGCTGTCTGACACTTGGCATTGACACCAAGTTTCTTGCAAGCCAAGTCAGTGGCCCATTCAGCCATGAGGCGATATGTGATGAGCTTACCGCCGGTGATAGTGATAAATCCGCTGATACCATCTCTAGTCTCGTGGTCGAGGCAGACGATACCGCGGCTGATGCTGCGACCTGATGGGTCATCGTCTGATGCCACCAAAGGACGCACACCTGAGTATGCTCTGAGAATACGTGTATAGGCCAACGCCGGAGCAAGTTTTTCGCCTTCGCGAAGAAGAATGTCAACTTCGTCAGCAGTTGGTCGGATAAGGTCAACCTCCTCATGAGGCACCTTTGTAGATGTCGTACCGATGACGCACACAGTGTCGCCCGGCACAAGGATATCGGCATCGGCAGGCTTGCGACAACGGTTGATAACCATGTTGTTGATGCGATGACCCATGATAAGGAGTGAGCCCTTAGAAGGCATCATATTGACTGTAGCACCAGCCATCTTTGCAATCTTGTAGCCCCAAATACCACCGGCATTGATGGTCACCTTAGAACGATATTCTACAGTGCGATTGCCGGCTTTATCGTGAAGTTTCACTCCGACGATAGATGTACCGTCGAAAATGAAATCTGTGAGTTCGTGATATGTGAGTACATCCGCTCCATGTCGCTGAGCATCGACAATGTTGGATATAGTCAGACGGAAAGGGTCGATTGAGCCATCAGGCACTCTGACAGCACCGATGAGTTCAGGATTTACGGAAGGCTCGAGCAAAAGAGCCTCTTTAGGATCAATGATGTCGGCCTTGATGCCTGATTGCAAACAAGCCTCAACGAAACTTTTCTGGAAGTTAAGGTCATCTTCAGGGAGAGTGATAAAGAGACCATCGGTCTCATCGACACAGTGAGAAGCGATGCGACGCAAAATCATATTTTCCTTGATACACTCTTCAGCCGACTCCTTGTCGGTCGAAGCATATCGTGCTCCGGAGTGCAAAAGACCATGGTTACGACCTGTAGCCCCTGCTGTGAAGTCGAGTCTCTCGACGATGAGCGTCTTCAGACCACGCATAGCACAGTCACGAGCAGTACCGGCTCCGGTGGCTCCGCCTCCTATAATAATGACATCATATTCATTATTTTTGCTCAGCATAGTATTTATTTTTAATAAGTGTTGATTATTTTCGCATTTTTGCATAAATTGAGAGTTTGGAATTTATGTTCAAAACTACACAACTTTTAAATCGAAAGCAAAGTTAGATAATGTTTTTTAATATTACAAATTTCAGACAAAGATTTTTTAAGATATTTTTCTACCTTTTAGATTAATGTTACCGAATTTTGACACTCTTTTCACAAAAACGCAACAGAATTGCAATATTGTTTCACACAGATTGCTGTTTCGACAAGGAATATCGTTTATTTCGAAACGAAATCACCCGAATATCACCTATAGCAGACTCGGAGACGTAGCATTTTGTCAGCACAATGCATTAACTCCCTCTAATTAGGTCAATTTGCTTCAATACAATAAAATAAGTTTATAGATTAACTTTTATTAATATCCAAAATGGCAATTTTTCGCGATATTTTGACTAATTTTGCATGCAACACCAACCAAAACACCTAATAACATGACAAAAAACGAACGACACTCTGCAATCATGAATCTTCTCATGAAAAATGGCTCAATCGCTGTGACTGAGCTATCTGATGCATTGAAAGTGTCATCCGTAACAATACGTAAGGACCTCACCGAACTCGAAAAACAAAAGAAACTTTATCGCAATCACGGCAAGGCGATGCTTATCGACCCATATATGAGCAATCGTTCTGTCAATGAGAAGGAGAAACTTTTTATCAATGAGAAGCAAGCGATAGCTCGTCTTGGTGCAAGCATTGTCAATGATAAAGAATCGATTATCATCGCCTCAGGCTCAAGCGTGACTGCTTTGGCTCGCGAATTGGTCACTAAAGACCTGCTCACTGTAATCAGCGCTTCGATGACTGTCTCCGAAATCCTTTGCCAAAACGACAAGTTTGACATCATTCAGCTCGGAGGTTTCTTACGACACAGCTCGCTGACTGTGGTCGGAAAATATGCAGAAATGTGTTTGGCAGACTTCGCTTGCAGCAAGCTGTTTTTAGGTGTCGATGGTATTGATATCGATTTTGGGCTTACCACCACCAACCTTATGGAAGCTCAGCTCAACCGTGTCATGATGAATGCAGCTGCCAAGACTATCGTTTTAGCCGACTCATCTAAATTTGGCAAGCGTGGTTTCAGCCGAATATGTGGCATCGAAGATGTCGATCATATCATCACTGATAGAAACATACCGGATGCATATGCTAAACACATCACCGACATGGGCATCCGTCTGACCATTGCTGATGTCGATAGCATCTGATGCGCATGTGGTGAGTCAATAGGTCAAACAGAAGTTAATCAAATTTCACCAAAATTGTAGAGGCAGAATTCTCGTCGGAATTCTGCCTCATTTATTTGGAAGATGTTGGGTAGTTATGTTTTAAGAACACTCACACTCGCTCATCGTTCAAGGATTGTCGCAAGCTCGGGTTTGACACATCGCAACAGAGAGACGAACGCTGTGTCGAAAGCTTGCGCAGCCACAGTATCACCTGCGATGAGGTAGCGACTTTGCTTGGCTTTAGCCTCAAGAAGCGCCAACTGGAGTTGCATAGAGTCTTCAAATTCTTGATGCACAAGTCTTTTTGCCGCTCTTCGACCTTCATCGATGGCAGACTCTACAGTTATCGGCTCTTGACTCTCTTCGCCACCTTGCCCACATGCCACAAGACACAGAGCAAGGAGAAGCGGAAGGATGATGTATCGTGATTTTGTCATATCGACTTTCTATGTAAAAGGGTTGATTACATATGGCGTTTTGGGTAGAGGTCGTCCCACCACTTAGAGTCGTCTTGCAACCATTTAGCAAACCATGCCATGATGGTGTTGTGCCAAGGGAGACGCTTCGTATAGTTGACGATAACGTGGTCTTCGCCATCGACTGTGATGAATTCCACTTCCTTACCGAGTATCTTGAGAGCATTGAAGAGCTGAATACTTTCGCCGACCGGTACGTTGGTGTCGTGTGTACCGTGAAGCAAAAGGAGTGGTGTGTCGATCTTATCGGCATTGAAGAGCGAACCTTGCTCTGTGAAGAGTTGAGGGTCGGTCCAAGGATATGAGTCGGCAGCGGCCACGCTGTTGTAACTATAGCCCCAAAAACCTTCACCCCAGTAACTTGTCACGTTAGAGATGCCGGCGTGAGACACTGCAGCAGCAAAGATGTCGGTCTTTGTCTGGAGATATTGTGTCATAAAGCCTCCGTATGATGCACCGATACAGCCAATCTTTTCAGCGTCGATGAATGGCGACTCAGCGACGAGTTTCTTAACACCTTCGATGATTTCGTCGGCAGTGCGCTTACCCCATGCGTTGACGTGGCGAGCCGAGAACTCTTGACCATAACCTGTCGTACCACTTGGGTTGAGAACGTAGACCACATAGTCGCGTGCCGCAAACATCTGAGGAGTATAAGGGTGATGGATAGAGCGATCAGATGGGCTTGTACCACCATAATAATATACAATCAACGGATATTTCTTTGTCTCATCAAAGTCAGGTGGGAAGCAAAGTACGCCATCGATGAGTGTACCGTCTGACGATGTGAACTGCCATACTTTGTCGGTCGCAAGATTGATTTGATCGAGTGTCTTTTTGAATGGATCGGCAAGCAAACGATTGCTACGCTTTTTGAGGTCGTAAAGATATACTACGCCGGCATGATCATAACCTTGACCGATATAGGCAATCTGTGACGCCTTCTCTTTGCCGATGCTGAATGCATTCACGTTGTCGACCTCGATAGGCAATTGATCATAATTGCCGGTCTTAGGATCGTAGGCAAAGATGCGAGAATAGAAACCATCTTCACCACGGAAGTAAATCTTGCCGTCAGCCTTGTTCCAGCTGACCATTCCGTCGATATTAGGATTGAAATCACGGCTTATGGCTTTGACTTCGCGAGTTGCGATGTCCATGATGTAAGCCTGATTGTCGAAGTCGTTAGGAATAGGGTGCTCGCCACAATTCTTACCGAGGCCATCGAATGCAGCCGCACTGCCGATGATGAGCAATTGCTTGCCATCAGGCGAGTAGAAAGCTTCGCTGATGAAACCGGTGTTGGCTACGATTGTGTCGACAGCCAATGTATTGAGATCAAGTTCGTAAAGCGAAATTTCTGTAAATGGACGCTTTGTCGGGTTGTCGCGATATGAGAGATAGACAAGGCGTTGGCTGTCAGGAGCGATGTCGGAGATGATAGTGTTGCGATTGCCGAAAGTCAAACGCTCTGAAAGTCCTGTCGCGAGGTCGTAACGCATGATGAAGTTTCTTGTGCGATTGCCCGGGATACGGTCGTCGGGATTGACATAACGGCGCATAGGACCTTGCTCAGCGACACCCTCTTCGGTGTGATAGTAGAACAATGCTTTCTCATCAGGGCTGAATGAGAAGTCTATTTCAGGCACGTTGCATGCTATCACTGACTGAGCACCTGTCTTGATGTCCTTAACAATGATGTCGAGGCCATTTTCTGCCTTGACAGTCTTGTAGAGGCGTGAACCACGAGGCATCCACGACCAGTCGGTAGTCATATTGTTGTCGATGACTTTGCCTGTGCGAAGGTCGGTCAATGTGGCATATGCACGCGAACGATCGACTGAGTAGTTGGCTCTGAAGAGAGTCAAAAGATAGTTGCCATCAGGCGAGATACTGACATTGACACCCTTTTCGCCGAATGCCACGTCACACATTGCAAAACGACGCAACATGTCGGCACCGCTATGGAATGCGATGTCTTGGTAGTCATTGCCCGGTTCGAACTCCACGCTGAGCGTAGGCTGAGCCTTATCTGAAGAGTTTGAAAGCACTTTGATTACGAGCGTATAGTCGATCTCAGGTTCGAGGCGAAGCTCTGCTTTTGAGAGACTTTCAGCATTGATACTGTCTTGAACAGTGGTCTTGCTCATGATAGACTTGCCATCAAGAAGCACTTCAAAGCGATCGGTCGAGGTGACTTTGAGCGAGCCCTTCATGAAGCGTTCGGCACGAATGCGAGTCTGAAGCATGTGGAGCGAAGCGTTACGATCAGGACGACTGAGGGCGATGACACCTGCAGTGTCGGCTTGTGCCTTTGCCGCATACTCGAAATCGGCTGCCACCGATGATTGCAATAGACTTGCCACATCATAACGAGAGCCATCTTGAGTGACGCTGTCGTTGATGACCGGCGTGCGCACTTCTATCGCCTCTCTTTGTCGAAAATCGGTCAACTTTTGGACCTCTGCATTAGCCGATAAGCCTGCGACAAGTGCTAATGCTGCGAGAAATGTTTTACTGTTTAGGAACATAGATTGATATTTTTTATGATTTAATTCTATATAAGTAAAGGTGTGCTGTTTTTCAAAGTGTCAGAAACTACTAATCTCTCTGACTCTCGGTCGCTTCTTAGAATCCAAAGGCCACGTTGTCGAAGTATAGCGTGAGGCCCTCAGTACCGATAAAAGGCACACCGCTTGCACAACTTGCCATCACCATCACGTGGGTAGGAGTTGCATTAGGAGCATCCCAACCTACTTCGTTGACCGGCACCATCTTACCCTTAGAATTTTTTGCATAAGGTGCTTTGTCGCCGGAAAGCAAGCCCATCCACGACTTATAGAATGGCTTAGATGTGATGTCGCCATAGTTAATCTTGAGTTGGTGGCCATTAACCCAACCTGTTGACTTATAGTAGCGTTCACGAGCTGTGCCGACACGCTTGGCATAGATATTGCCGTCCTTATCTTCCCAACGACGTTGGAGCAGACAGTAAACTTCTGCACAGTCGCGACCTTGAAGTGTCTTTGGAGCGCCAAATCCGGTCGATTTGATGCGAGTGTTGGTTGCCGGCATATCTACTTTGTAGTCAAACACCAAAGCGACAGGACGCTTAGTGTAAGGGATGCCCATCTCCATTTTCGAATATGGTGTCTTAGTCGATGAAATAGGTTCGTTAATCTGTCCTAGGAAAATAGTGCCTTGCACCATCACATCCATATTGATAAGACCGAGCACTTTGACCTCTTCCATGATGGCCGACATCTTGACGCACTTGTTGCCACCACCACGGTCGAAAGGCACCACTGAGGTCGATGCTTTGACCACACCTGCCACCTTTGCGTAAACATTACTTGTGGCCCATGGTGAGCCGCCAAGATTGCGATATGGTTTGTTGCCCACGATTGACTGAGTCGGAGCAATCTCGTAGACCTTCTTGGTATTACCACCTAATACACTTGACTCCGTAATCGAGCGAGTCACCCAGTTACTGAAGTCGCCATATTTGATCTTTTCAAGACGCAACGACCATGCCGACATCGACGACATAGCCATAATAGTTGCAATTAATATTGATGTAAAAAAGCGTTTGGAGTACATATTCTGCTATCTTTGTCTAATAAAGCACAAAATTACAATTTTTTTCAGACATAGCGACACATTTATGACACATATTAACACATTCGCCAAAAGTAAAGGCACTACTCTGATGAGAGTAATGCCTTCAATATTATTAAGATTGTGTGTCCAGTTCGGATTATTCGGCGTAGCCGGTGCCCATTTCTTGACCCTTGCGAGTCATAGGTATACCGTTTTTCATCCACTCAGGCATTGGTTCGCCCTTGAGGTAGTGGTCGAAGAATTGTTGGAGACGGATTGTGATGTCTTTGCGATTCTTGCGAGCACGGATGTTGTGAGCTTCACCGTTATATTGGAGCATCCACACCGGCTTTTCGAGTCGACGGAGAGCCATAAAGTACTCGATACCTTGATACCATGGCACTGCGCCGTCATCGTCGTTGTGCATGATAAGGAGAGGAGTGTTGACTCTATCGGCATAGAAGAGTGGAGAGTTGGCGATGTAGAGTTGAGGAGCTTCCCAAAGTGTGCGACCGATACGAGACTGACCGAGTTCGTATTGACCTTGGCGAGAGTCACCTGTACCCCAACGGATACCACCGAATGCTGATGTCATGTTTGACACCGGTGCACCCGAGCCTGCGCAAGCAAACATATCGGTGCGAGTTACGAGATAAGATGTCTGATAACCACCCCATGACTGGCCATCGATACCGATGCGGTCGCGGTCGATAAATTCGAAACGGTCGCAGAGTTCTTCGACACCACTACAGATGTAGTTGTAGGCACTTTCGCCAGGGATACCCGGAGCATAGTGCACATCAGGCACGAATACTACGTAGCCACGACTTACATAGAATGGGTAGTTAACCCAGCTCCATGATGGTTCCATTGTGTAGTGAGCATAGAGCTCTTCAGAGTTGCGTTCGTAGAATACTACGAGCATTGGGTATTTCTTAGTTGGGTCGAGGTCTTCAGGAAGATAGAGCACACCTTCAGTGAGACGACCATTGTAGGCATACCATTTTACGAGTTCGGCTGTACCCCAATTGTATTCCTTCATCTGAGGGTTGGCATCAGTCACCTTTGTCGCCTTTTGGAAGTCGCCCTTAGGAGCTACCCACACATCAGGCGATGTGCTGAAGTTGGCCTTTTGATATACATAGACCGGAGCATTCTTAGCCTTTTGGAGGCGTGTGAATTGATATTTGTCGATGACCTTGATTTGAGGAGCAGCAGCTTTTCCCATCTTGAGTGTAGCATAGCCGTTTTCCTTAGTAGTATAGTCGAATACTCGAAGCAATACCTCATCGCCGGCGTTGATGAAACGCTTTTCACTGTCGGTATTGATGTAGGTGAAGCGACGGTTGGTCTTACGGCCTTCGCCTGCAGTGATGCAGACAGCTTGAGTCTGACCGGTCGGATCGAGTTGCCAGATATCGTGGCGGTCGTAGATAAGGAGAGCACGGTCGTCTTCCATCCAGCCCATAGTGCCGTAAGGCATGCGTTGCATAGGCACATCTTGGTCTTCGTCCCAAACAGGATGAGGGAAGTTGACAGTCATGCATACGGTTTTGCCTGAAGCGATTTCGTATGCATAGTAGTTGCGTTCGTCATACCATACGATAAATTTGCCGCATGGTGAGATTTCAGCCGACTCTTTAGGGAGCACACCGACATGACGACGCTCACCGCTATTAACGTTCATAGCATAAACGTTGATTGGAGCGAGGTAGTCCCATTGTTGTTGCACGATGCGTTCGGTAGGGTCGAGAACGAGAGCCCAATCAGCGTTCCAACGGTCGCCGGCTACGATGTCTTCGAGTTCGTTTGCACTCATAAGGGTGCCACGCTTAGACTCGAGGTCGATAACGACAGGGAGAGTCGCTTTGCGCATCTGGTCGAGCATGCGAATTTCTTGTGGAGGAGTGAATGGAGCGTCCCAACGCCAGATGTCGAGTTCTGCACGTTCGAAATCCACGATAGTAGTATCATCAGGAGCAACTTCAGGAGCAACGCCGATGATGAGACGACGACCATTTTCAGAGAAACGTGGCTTAGAATACTGATTGATGAAGAGCGAGTCGCCCGCGAGTTTGGCAATGCGTTCACGCATAGCAGCGTTGATAGAGTCGCGCTTGCTTTCGTCATCGATTTTTGGCTGACGGAGATTAGGAATTGCACCGAGGCGTTTAGTCTTTACGACAGAGATTTCTTCAGTGTCGACCTGGTTGCCGTTGATGGTAGTGAGCATGAGTTGAGCACGCTTAGTGCCTGACTCTGCTGAGTCGTTAGAGAGTGTGAATGCCATCTTCGAAGCATCTTCGTTGAAGACAGGAAGAGTGTAGAAACATTTCTTCTCGTCGACTTTAATGACAGTAGTGTCAGGGAGAAGCATCATCACCACAGCATCGGTAGCAACGCTATCAGAAGAGTGAGGTTTGATGGTAGCGGCAAGGCGAACACCATTCTTTGAGAGAGTGTATTCCTTAACCCAATCAATCACCTTTTGTGAGCCATCGGCAAGATTACGCACGACCAATGGTTGACCCGACTTTTTATCCTTGAGAGCTTTAGGCTTAATCAAAGTTGTGTCGGAAGAAAGGTAGGCAAGCCATTCGCCACCCTTAACGCCAAGCTTATACGAGCTGACGCGAGCGATTTTAGTGACATTGCCACTTTTAAGGTCAACGATAGCCAAAGAGTCCTGAGGCATATCGAAGTCTTTCTTCTTGTCGATTTTCGCCTTGCGAGTGTCTTGATAGAAAGGCTTGATGAGAGCCACAGCCCAACGAGAATTGTCGGAGAATTGTGGACGATAGCCGCGAGGGATAGTGATTTCGCGACCTGTCTTTACGTTACGGAATGTAAGCACACCGTCGCCTTCTTGAGGGTTGACAGCATACACAGCCCAAGAACCGTCTTTAGCTACTTCGCCGATAGCCACCGACTTCCAATCGTCAAACGACGAGTGGTCCAACACCTTCTTGGCATTGGCGTTGACAGCTGTCATGCATAGCAATGTAGCAATCAAAAACAATACTTTTTTCATTGTGATATAAGATTTAGATATTATTCTACATGATGAAGATCGTGACCCATACGATTCTTCTTAGTGCTCATATAGTTGCGATTGTACTCGTTTGGCTGCACTTCGAGAGGCACATTTTCCACCACCTCAATGCCGTAGCCTTCGAGACCGACGCGCTTGATAGGGTTGTTGCTCATCAGACGCATCTTTGTGATACCGAGTTTGTGGAGAATGTTGGCACCGACACCATAGTCACGCTCGTCAGCTTTAAATCCGAGGCAAAGATTGGCATCGACAGTGTCCATACCCTCTTCTTGGAGCTTGTAGGCCTTCATCTTGTTCATCAATCCGATGCCACGACCTTCCTGGTTGAGGTAGATGATAGCGCCACGACCTTCTTGCTCGATGCGTTGCATAGCGAGTTTGAGCTGGTCGCCGCATTCGCAACGGAATGAACCGAAGATATCGCCTGTCATGCAGCTTGAGTGCACTCTGACGAGCACCGGTTCATCGCCACTGATGTCGCCCTTGATGAGAGCAACGTGTTCGAGGCCGTTTGATTTCTGGCGGAATGGGATGAGACGGAAATGGCCGTATTTTGTAGGCATATCTACTTCTTCACCGATATCGACAAGCGACTCTTGCTTGATGCGATAAGCCACGAGGTCAGCGATAGAGATGAGCTTCATGCCCCACTCGTCAGCCTTCTGACGCAACTCAGGGAGACGAGCCATCGAGCCGTCGTCGCTCATGATTTCCATAAGCGCAGCAGCCGGTTGGAGGCCAGCAAGACGTGCAAGGTCGACAGATGCTTCGGTGTGACCTGTGCGAGCGAGTACGCCATTGTCTTGAGCATAAAGAGGGTTGATGTGGCCCGGACGACCGAAAGTTTCAGGACGCGATGCAGGGTCAGCAAGAGCGCGGATAGTCGCCGCACGGTCTTGGATAGAAACACCTGTAGAGCAACCCTCGAGTTTATCGACAGTCACGGTAAACGGAGTGCCGAGCACCGATGTGTTGTCGCCCACTTGTGGCTCAAGGTTGAGCTCCTTGCAACGAGAGATGGTGATAGGCACGCAAAGCACGCCACGCGCATTCTTGAGCATGAAATTGACTTGCTCAGGAGTGATTTTCTCAGCCGCCACGATGAGGTCGCCCTCATTTTCGCGGTCTTCATCGTCTACAACGATCACAATTTTGCCCTCTCTGAAGTCCTCGAGAGCCTCTTCGATAGTATCTAATTTGATTTGATCCATTATGATAAGTTTTACTTATTTACTTTAAAAAGGCAAAATTAATCAAAATTCTTCACTTAGACAAATATTGACATCCGAGTGACTTTAATTCCCCGAAATAATTATCCAAAATGGACCATGAGCACCAATATTTTTGCACAAAGTTGGTAGTTTGCTCAGATTTGAGTAACTTTGTAGTGTATTATAGCGAGGGACCGATGCCGACCCTGTCGACAGTCCTTGCGTAAATGGTTAAGTCTCTGATATGAAGCTATGCAAGCTTATATTCGTTGCTATGATGATGGCGATAAACTCGCTGTCGTCTAATGCTGTCACCCTGCACACCGATGCAGGTCGCCTTGCTATGCTCATCACCGAAGAGATGCGTTCCGAGACATCACTGACCATCATAGGGACAATGGACGCACGCGACTTTGCTATCCTTGCAGAAGCATTTCCTGAGTTGACACATCTCGACATCAGCCAGGCCTCTATCGTCGACTATTCATCGACGTCCTCTATAATCGCAGGACAAATTCGACACCCTGCCAACGCTTTACCCCCACAAGCATTCTTCGGCATGAAAGTGCGTGAGGTGCGACTCCCGGCAGAACTGAAATCCATTGGTAAGGGAGCATTTGTCGCAACACATATCCAAGCGATAGAGTTACCTGAGAGCCTTACAAACATCGGCGACTACGCCTTCTATGACTGCGACCGACTTCAGCAAATCACTCTACCGACCGCAGTGGCATCACTGGGCGACTATGTGTTTGCCGACTGTCAGCAACTCACAAGCGTCGACATATCACAGACTCAAATCGACTCACTTCCGGCATACGTATTCACCGGTTGCTCATCTCTGGTCAGCATTGCTCTACCCTATCAGCTCCGACAGATAGGTAGCGCGGCATTTGCCAAGACCGCACTCACGAGCATCTCGCTACCGACCACCATGGAACGTATTGGCGATTACGCCTTTGCTGACTGCAAAGCGTTGCAAAGCGTAATAGTTGAAGCTGAATGCATTGCGATGGGTGACGGCGCATTCATGGAATGTCGCAACCTCACCGACATAGACTTGAAGACCGACAATCTGCCGGACTATGCATTTACAGGCGATACCCAACTTCGCTTTGCTGACGACACACTGGAGGGCATCAGCCATATAGGAGACTATGCCTTAATGAACAATCGTTCCTACCGTCTGACGCTCGACCGGTCATTGGAGAGCATCGGCAACGGTGCTATGGAAGGAATGACGAGCCTCTGCGTTATAGATGTCAGCCGTCTGGGCGACTATGTGCCGCAGATGGGGCAAGATGTATTCCAAGGCATTGACCAACCAAATGTCAAACTCGTCGTAGCCGACAATTCTGTAGCGACATGGAAAGCCGCCGAACAGTGGTGCAGATTCAATATCGTCGACGTAACGTCAGTGGTCAAAATCGACACCGACAAAGAGTCGGCGAAAGCATGGTTTGAGCATAGCGTGTTGCATATCGAAGCAAGCAGTCAAATCACCCGACTCAGCATCGCGACAACCGACGGATTGCAGGTCGCTTTACAACACCCTCACTCCTGCCACGCTACGTACGACACCGACAAACTCAACCAAAAGATATATATAGTAGTAGTAACAACCGACAACGAAGTAACTTCGTTTAAACTAATCAGATAAATCATTACCAACATGGGCAAAAATAAACTGAAAAAATTTGCAGAAATGCAGTCATTCTCTTGCGTGTTCCAATATCCATGGGCAGTGCTTGAGAGAGAGGGTTTTCCTCTCATAGGCAAATGGGGCGCTGAATACTTCGGCAACGACAACCCTATCGTGCTTGAACTTGGTTGTGGCAAGGGCGAATACACCGTGGGCCTTGCACGCAAATACCCCGAAAAAAACTTTATCGGCATCGACATCAAGGGCGCACGCATCTGGACCGGTGCGAAAGCTGCCGAGACAGAGGGGTTGAAGAATGTGGCATTCCTTCGCACCGACATCGAGATGATCGACCGTTTCTTTACTGCCGATGAGGTGTCGGAGATATGGATTACATTTCCCGACCCACAGATGCAGAAGACTCGCCGTCGCCTGACATCGACTCGCTTCTTGGAACTCTATCGCAAGATACTTCGTGCTAATGGTCTTATCCACCTCAAGACCGACTCCCCATTCCTTTACACATATACTTCTCGCTTGGTGAAGCTCAACAACTTCCCGACCGAAGCCGACACCGACGACCTTTACGGCAGCGGCATGGCCGACCCTGTGCTCTCCATCAAGACCTTCTACGAGCAACAATGGCTTTCGCGAGGCAAGACTATCAAGTTCATCTCGTTCAACCCACTGCGCGACACAGTTCTCCAAGAGCCAGAAGAGGACGACATCGAGCGTGACGACTACCACTCCTACCCTCGTGGCATCGTGCAAGGCATGAACCCTGCGACCGACTAAGAACCGAAATCGAGGCTCCGATGTTTAATATTAATGGCGTCAGTGATTAAACTCCCATTTTTATAGATATAAAACTATTGAAAAATCATCAAATCACAATCAAAACAATGACACACGATCCTATATATCCGGCTCTCATCACCGAGGCCCTCAAGACCGTTCGCTATCCGGGCAACGGCAAAAACCTTGTCGAAAACGACATGATCGAAGACGATATCCGCATCGACGGACGCAAGGTCACCTTCTCTCTCATCTTTGACAAACCGACCGACCCATTCATGAAGAGCGTGGTCAGAGCGGCTGAAACCGCTATCCTCACCTATGTCGGTGCTGATGTCGAAATCAAAGGCAACATCGCTGTCAAGACTCGTCGTCCTGTCCCTGAAAAGCCTGCCAATCCACTTCCGGGCGTTAAGAATATCATCGGCGTATCATCGGGCAAGGGTGGCGTAGGTAAATCTACTGTCGCTTCCAACCTTGCTGTCGCTCTCGCAGCAAAAGGCTACAAGGTCGGTCTTCTCGATGCCGACATCTTCGGTCCGTCTGTGCCTAAAATGTTTGGTCTCGAAGATGAGCAACTCTACATGGAAGAGGTCGACGGCGTCAACAAGATTGTACCAATGGAGAAATATGGTGTCAAGTTGCTCTCCATCGGTTTCGTAGTTGACAAAAATAGCGCTGTGCTTTGGCGTGGCGGTATGGCAAGCAACGCATTGCGTCAGCTCATCACCGATGCCAACTGGGGCGAACTCGACTACTTCCTCATTGACATGCCTCCGGGCACATCCGACATCCACCTCACTCTCGTACAGACTCTCCCTATCACAGGCGTTGTAGTGGTCAGCACCCCTCAAGAAGTGGCTCTTGCCGACGCTCGCAAGGGTATCGCAATGTTCACCGGCGACAAGGTCAATGTGCCTATCTTGGGCCTTGTAGAAAATATGGCGTGGTTTACACCTCTCCAGCACCCTGAAGAAAAATACTTCATCTTCGGCAATGGTGGCGGTGTGCGCTTGGCTGAAGAGATGGGTGTCGACCTATTGGCACAAGTGCCTTTGGTGGCCGACATCTGTGGCAATGGCGATGCCGGCACTCCGGCTGCACTCGGATTGACTGCCGATGGACAACCGGCAGGTCCTACTCCACAAGTCGACGCTTTCTGGAACCTCGCCGACAACGTAGTCAATGCCATCGACCGTCGCAACGACACCCTTCCACCGACAAGCGTAGTCAAAATGAATAGCTAACGGGAGCACCCCAAAGCTAACGTATAATAACTAAATCTCGGGAATTTATATCGATTCCCGAGATTTACCCAATAATAAAACATCCTCTAAAACCACTATGAATAAGTATCTTCTTGTATCACTCATCTCGCTCGGAGCATCGTTCTCGGCAAGTGCCCAATATCTTCGTCCGGGACAAATCGACCAAAGTCAAAGTGGGACAGCGTTCCGTATTGACGATTGGCAGAAAGGCACTCCACTATCTGATGACGACAATTTCTTCATATCGCGCGTAAAACCGAAAGCAAGATTTGTCAACTCTGCAACACAGATCAATACCAAACTCATTCCTTGGTGGGAATGGGACACTAATAGCGTCTATAGCGAACACAAAGACTATTCGCACTATAGCAAGAAGATACTCAACTGGTGGCCATATGGATTCAGTTACAGCTACTCTACCAAGTCGCCGTTTGAAATCCTGCCTAATGGCTTGTTCAATAGCGAAGTGTTCTCGATGTGGCAATACATCTCTACTTGGGGAGCATGGAGCGACCGCTTCATGCGTCTGCCGGGTAATTTTGCCGATGTTGCACATAAAAACGGCGTCGCTGTAGCCACTCAGTCGACACCTGCTTTCGGTGCCGACATGGCAAGCAACGGCTGGGGCGACCTCTACATTGAGCTCGGTGCTACCGAAGAAAGCCGCAACAAGGTCATCGAATACCTTGACTACTACGGCATTGACGGCATTGGCTACAACTCGGAATATGCCGGGGGCTACAATGCACATGGCATTCCCGAAGTCGTTGAACTTAATAAAGCTATCACTCAACACTTTGAGCGCAAGTACATAGGCAAAATGAAATCGTTTTCAGCCGAAAACATCTGGTATGACGGCGAGACACTGACTGCCGGACCGACTTTCGACAATGGTGTCACCCCGGAGACAGAAATCTTCTTCGGCGATGCCGACAATAAGACTGCGTCCTACTTCCTCAACTACAACTGGAATGCCAACTTCAACAACGGCAACGTGGAATATCTCCCGGCGTCTATCGAATACACCACAAACACTTTGAAGCGTAATCCGTTTGATGTTTATGCGACGTTTGACCTCCAAGGCGGCTATCCTGTGTTGACCGGCAACGGCGAGCAGAATGGTCGTTGGCAATACCTCTACGACAAGGCCGTATCTATCGGTATGTGGTCGGGCCACGATTCCAACACTTTCTGGGAACGCCGATTCGCTTACGGCTCTCAACCACTCGAGGTGCAACACACCTATCAACGATTGCTTGAACGTTGGTACACCAACAGTCGCTTCAACCCTGTCCACGCTCTCGACGCATCACTCGAAATCAACGAGAATATCGACAACTCTCTCGACACCAAGTTCTTCGGTCTCTCTAAAATGGTAGCGGCACAAAGCACACTTTGCTGGGACCTCAGCGAAGAGCCGTTCTATAGTGCGTTCAACCTTGGCAATGGTCAGTATTTCAATTGGCAAGGCATCCGTCAGCACTCTAAAGAGTGGACCAATATCGGTATCCAAGACTACCTGCCGACATGGCGTTGGTGGTGGGCTGCATCACCTCTCGGCAGAGACTACTCATCGGCTCCTGTAGGACTCTGTGCAGAGTTTGATTGGAACGATGCATGGATGGGTGGTTCCTCTCTTCGCATTCGCGGCACAGAGTCGAAAAGCGCCGTACTTCACTTGTTTAAAACTCGTTTTGACCTCCAAGCAGGCGACATCGTAACAGTGCGCTACAAGCTTGCAAAGGGCTCTGCTGACATGGCATTGATGCTTGGATATGGCGAAGATTGCTCACAATGGACATCTGCACAGGACCACATCGTGCTATCTACCGACCAAGTCGCTACACCTGAATGGATCGAAAAGAGCTTCACAATCTCCGAAGCTAACCAATTGGCTCTTATCGCATTGCAATTCGACAATGCTTCTGACCTCGACATCAATATCGGTGAGGTTTCTATCCGTAGAGCCGAATACGCAACGCCTGACACCCCTACAGTGACATCTGCCACGCTGCTCGCTGCTCACAAAGATGGTCTCGATGCTAAGGTGATATTCGACCTCAACCTTACTGAGGGCAACCGTCAAGGCCACTACAACATCGACCACAACGCATCGCTATATAAAATCTACGCTCGCATCAATTATGCCGAGTCGGAAGAAACTACTCTTATGGGTGCTACCACTTCTTGGGCAGCTCTATTCTTCTCTGCTCCTTACGACCCTGTCAAGGCGAAGGCTGAAGGTGCTACTCTCTCTGTCGGCGTTTCTGCTGTCAGCCTCGACATGCAGAGCGAATCGACTATCGCATGGAGCGAGCCTATGACTATCGACTTCGACGCAGAAACATATATCGTCAACGACGACATCGAAGTTTCCGACACATTCATCACCGACACTGAGCAATTCAGCATCGGCTACAAAGATCCACTTCACGCTCCGGCAGAGGGTTGGAAACTCATAGGTCCACGCAACAATCCATCGTTTGCAAAGCCTGTAGAACTCGCGATTGACGCTTGCCATAGTTTTACTGCCGCAGCCGATGTCGATGCAGAGACAGTCAGCATTAATGCTCTCCCTTATGGCACTTACGACATCGAAGCTTACGATGCTGAGGGCAATGTGCGTCGCCTCCACTCTGCAATCCACATTTATAGCGATGTAGCTGTAGCAGAGCCTGTTATCTCATCGTTCTACCCTGTCGACACCGATGAAGATTGTGACGCTATCTCTGAAGTAACTGAAGAGATGACCACTGCTGCTCTCGACGAAAACGCCGACTACTTAGTGGTCAATAACAACGGCACTCAGTCTGACCTCAAGGCTACACACACCACATTGCCGGGCACAGGCATGAAACTCCGCCCTGCCGACACGCTAACAATGCAATACACAGTTGAATCAGGTGCTATCGGCACTGTTTCTAGCGGTGTCAATCTTCGTGGTTACTCACTCGGCATTCCTGCCGGACAAGCAGGCGTGCAAGCCGACATCGAGACCATCGAAGAGGGTGAAGGTTGGGAAAAAGTCACAATTGATGAGTCCGACCTCAAATTCAGCGTCGCATTCTGGGTGAAATTCACCGACCTCTCCGACCCCACATGGCTGCTCAACATACGCAACCCTAAAGACGCTTGGCCATACTCCGACTGGGGTTGGCTTTGGGGCACTATCTCCGATGACGGCTATCTCAACAATATCTCTATCCGCAGCCACCACAACAACACATTCGTCTACGACTTCACCGACGACAACGGCAAGGGCAAAGTAAAATTTGAAGAGAATGCGTGGTATCATGTCGCATACGTTTTCGATGAGTATAAGACCACCGAATCAAGCTACTACGGCATCATCACCAATTCCGAACGCAACTTCTCGCTCTATGTCAACGGTCAACTCATCACACCTAAGTCTATCACCGAGCCAAAAGACAAGGCTTGGAAAGACTTCGACCCTAATGCAATCATAGCCGTTGGTGGCACGGCAGGTGTCGGCAGTTTTGCCGGCTACGATGCAGTGGTCGACAACCTCCAATTCTACAACGTGGCTCTTGATGCCGATGCGGTTGCATCGACTATGGGTGACATAGATGCTTCCAACCCTCCTGCCGGCATGACAGCACTCTGGGACTTTGAAGGAGACGACACCTATCGCAACGCTCTATCGACCTATCCGGAAGCAGAGCTCAACCACGCATTCAGCACACATTCGACATCTATGGACGAGATAGTCACCATAGGTTATCCGGCTTTGCGCGGCTCTAAAGCCCAAGCGACAACACTTGTTCCGACGCTCTCTGTAGCCGATGGTTTCGCCACAACATCAGAGATCACTGTCGACGAGCAAGGCGTAGCACACGGCTCAGCCGAACTTCGTTTCCCAAGCCTTGAGAAAGGCACATATCGCATCTACACCCCTCAGCTCAACCTCGACAATGGAGTTGGACAAGACCTAGCTGAATACGCCTATATCTATGTCGTCGACATCGATGGCAAGATAAATTCGGGCATCGTCGGCACTACTGTCGACGGCTTCGACTTCAATCCTTACCCATCGCCATTCAGCGACACACTACAAGCCACTGTTCAAACCGATGGCGACTACACTCTCCACCTTGTCGACCTCGGCGGCAACATAGTGGCACAGACCGATGCTTCATTGACTGCAGGACAGCCGATTACACTCCGCTCCGGCGCTGAGTCGGGCATCTATATCGCCGTGCTCCTACGCGAAAATCGCATCATCGGCTCTGCCAAAGTAGTCAAACTATAATTCTCGCGACACACTCTCCTCAGTCATAACAAAATGCGACCGAGGAGAGAAAAAATTGCAAATTCTGTTGGCATTGTCAATGGACTTTGCTAAATTTGCAATATCTAAAGGGGTAATGAATAAAGCAACCCCTAATAAAAACATCTTCTAAACCTCACTCAGACGCATCATGAAAGAGTTTTCTGATAAAGATATTGAACGCATCAGCGCATTGGTCGACCAACGTGACGACAAGCAAGCTCATAGCGAAATCGCAAATATGCACCCTGCTGATATCGCTGAAATTCTCCAATCACTCAATAAAAAAGACGCTGAGTGGCTGTTTGACCTCATTGACGATAATGAGCTCAAAGCCGACGTCTTGATGGAACTCGACGAAGAGGAACGCGGTAAGCTCCTCAAAAGTATGGACAGTGAGGAAATCGGGCAAGTCGTCGAAGAACTTGACACCGACGACGCCGTGGAACTCATCAAAGAGCTCGATGAAGAGGAACGCGAAGAGGTCATCTCGCTCATCGAAGACGTCGAGCAGGCAGGCGACATCGTCGACCTTCTTCAATACGACGAAGGCACGGCCGGCGGTATGATGGGTACTGAAATGATTGTTGTCAACGAAAACTGGTCGATGCCTCAGTGTCTTAAAGAGATGCGCATTCAAGCTGAGGACATGGACGAGGTCTACAACATCTATGTGGTCGACAACGACAACCGTCTGCGAGGAGTATTGCCACTAAAGAAGATGATTACCCACCCTTCTGCCTCCAAGATTAAGCATGTCATGGAGACAGAGCCTCAAGTCGTACGCACCGACACCCCTATCGACGAAGTAGCTCTCGACTTTGAAAAATACAACCTTGCAGCTGTAGCTGTGGTCGACAGCATCGGACGACTTGTCGGTCGCATCACCTTCGACGACGTCATGGACCAAGTCCGTGAGCAATCCGAACGCGACTACCAACTCGCTTCCGGTCTCTCATCTGACGTCGATGCCGACGACTCAGTATTCGCTCAGACCAAAGCACGCATTCCATGGCTTCTCATCGGCGTTGTCGGTGGGATTGTCAGTTCTATAATCCTCGGTGGCTTCGAAGAGCAACTCGCTCAAGTGACAGCCCTCGCCCTATTCATTCCATTGATTATGGGTACAGGTGGGAACGTCGGTGTACAAGCATCAGCGATCGTCGTGCAAGGTCTTGCCAACGGCTCTCTCGACATCAAAAACGCCGGCAGTCAAATTGTCAAAGAATGTCTCATCTCATTGCTCAACGCCACTATTATCTCTGTCGGAGTATTTGCCTACAACCTTTTTGTGATGCCCGACGACTTTGCCGTGACCATATCTGTGGCCATCTCGCTCTTCCTTGTAGTGATCTTCGCATCAGTCTTCGGCACCTTCGTTCCACTTATGCTTGAAAAGCTGAAGATTGACCCGGCTTTAGCGACCGGACCATTTATCCAGATCACCAACGACGTAGTCGGCTTGCTCATCTACGTCTTCATCTCGACCTGGCTCCTCTCCATCATCGGCACCCCGATTATCGCCTGACCACTTGCAATCTATCACCCTATGGTCAATTTATGCACCAAGAGCGCAAAAAAAACAAAACAAATTTGTTTACTTAAAATATTTTCATTAATTTTGCGAAATAAATAGCACTATAAGCCATGATTAGACTTATCCTATCAATTCTTTTCGTCATAAGCTTCTGGGGCTTGACGCATGCCATTGTACCGGAAGTCAACCCTCTGATTGGCAAGCCCTCTATGGAGGAGCTTGAGATGACCAAATATGACCCGGAGCCCTCAGCAGACGCACTAATACTATTTGAACGTCGTGAGGAATATATGTTCTACGGCACTGAAGGATTTACTATCAAACGCAAATGCACCTCTCGCATTAAAATCCTCAATGAAGCTGCCACCCACCTTGGCGACATAACAATCCCTTACTACGCCCCCGACAGCAAAAACAAAATCTCTAAAATTACAGCCACATCCTACAATCTGATTAATGGCAAGATCGACAAGACATCGGTCGACCGTTCTCTAATCTTCCATGAGAAACTTGCTCCGGGCTTCTTCCTTTGCAAATTCTCAATCCCCAAAGTAATCGAAGGTTCAGTCATCGAAATAGAATACGAAATTGACTGCCACACGATGACTTTCGACTGGGAAATTCAAGGCGAATATCCTGTGCTGAGAGGCGAATTAGACTTAACTCTTCCCGAGTTTTTCAGCTTTAATGTGACTCCTATTGGCTCCGAACACATCGAACTGGAGCAGAAAGTCGAACGCTCATCAATGTCAATGCTCAATCAGCTCATCAACTGCGATGCCACCATAATCAAGGCCTCTGTCGACCGTATGCCTTCACTCCACGACGACGATTACGTCTTTGCAATCTCTGACTATTACACAAAGCTAAACGTCAGCCTCATCGGTATTCAACTACCAAGACAGCCTTATCAGCCATTAGCATCAACTTGGAACGATCTGTCAGTTCACTTTCACAACGAATGGAATGAGATGAAAAAGTTGAAAAATCCTTACCAAGATCAGATGCAATCCTTGGACTTCAGTGACTGCAAAAACATTTGCGACAGTGTCAACGTTTGTGCCGACTTTGTCGCCACTCACCTACGATGGAATGGTGTTTACAACACTAATCCGGGCAATATCAAAAAAGCTATCGAAGAACAATCAGCCAGCAATGCTCAGATGAATTTTGTTCTGATGAGTATCCTTAAAGATTTAGGTATCAAATGCAATCCTATTGCACTCTGCACACGTTCCAGAGGTGTAGTCTCTGCTGCTGCATCCATGATAGCATCGAGCCTCAACACAATGGCCCTAACCTTCATAGATAGCGACAACAAATATCACTTCATCGACTGCTCCGACGACTATCGCGGGAGCGACGCCTTGCCTATCGATATGCTCACATCTTTTGGCCTCATTATAGACATCGACAATCAGCAATATCACACAATGACCACCCACAACGACGTCAGCAGTTCACGTCGCAAAATAGATGTGGAAATTATCGACGGTGTCGCTCATTGCGTATCCGACATAGCACTCACAAGACAAGAGGCTGCAGAGTTTCAACATCTATACCACAAAAGCCTTGACCATAATCACTTCATCTCTGAAGTCGAGTCTCAATTCAACATCGACATCACAGATCTCACCCTTCAAGGTATGAAACATAGGAGCAACAATGTGCGCATCAATGCAAAATTTGACAAAGCCGTTGCCCACACCGATTCGGTGATATACATCAACCCCATGATTATCCCTGAAATTGTCAGCAACCCGTTCCTTGCAGAAACTCGCAAAGTCGGCATCGAATTTCCTTACCAAGAAGAATCAACCATCGTGTCGACAATAAAGATACCTGACGGATACATGATTGATGAATTGCCATCGGCTCTTTCAATTAGAGACACCAATGGAGAACTATCATTCACCTACAATATTTCTGTCAGCGACGACAACATTATGCTTATCTGCAGACGCAAAAAATTGTCGACAATTTTCCCTCAAAATGTCTACAACGACATTCGTCTCATCTACGACTCTATGGTCGATAAAAACACAGATTTAATAGTACTTAAAAAGAAATAGAATTATGAAGACATTCATAACACGCATCATCATCTTGACATTGGCGACTCTATCGGTCATCACCTCTCAAGCAGCCGATATCGATATCCCGACAATCCCCGACAGCTTAGCAAACGGGGCAAACTCTGTAGTGCTGAGCGACTACACCACAGTCAATGTCATTTCACTTTCAGAAGCCACCATTTCACACTATCGTTCGGTGTTGGTCTTCAATAAGAAAGGTGAAAAACATGCCAATTTCGGTGCCACTATTGATAAATACACATCAATAAAAAAACTCACAGGCACGCTCTACGATAGCAACGGAAATGCGATTCGTCAGATTGGCAAAAAAGACCTCACGACTACCGAGTTATCGCCTTACCTTGCTTCAGACGAAGCATCATGCACACACAGCTTCGACCACCCGACATATCCTTACACCGTCATCTATGAATGGGAGACAAGCATCTCGGGATACTTGATAACTTTCCCCTCGTTTGTACCTATCCGTTACGACTCTCAGTCATTGCTTGAGAACGAGTACAAGATTCACCTCCCGACAAGTATGAAACTCAACTATAAGGTGTGCAACACCGTTCCGGTTATCTCAAACGAAGAAGTCAGCGGATGGAACACCTACACATTCCGCATACCTAAAACGCCTGCCATCAAAGATGACTCATATCTGCCAAACACAAATGAAATCGTACCACTTATTCACCTCAACCCCGGAGTATTTGAGGTTAGTGGCATACGTGGGTATTCCGACTCATGGAAAAATATTGGTATCTGGCTCACAAAGCTGATGGAAGGACGCGACCAATTGTTGCCTGAAGATGTCAATTCACTCAAAGCCCTCACAGCCCAATACCCTACTCCTCGCGAGAAAGCCAAAGCCGTGTACGAATTATTGCGCAATACGACTCGATATGTCAACATATCCTTGGGTATCGGTGGACTCCGACCTGAAAAAGCGTCAGATGTCAAAGCCAGAGGCTTCGGCGACTGCAAGGCACTTTCCAACTATATGTGCGCCATGCTTAAAGCTCTGGATATCCCATGCGACTATGCAGTCATCTCCACCGAGCACAAAAATGTCTTGCATGACTTTGCTTCACTCGGCCAATTCAACCACGCCATCATGCGCGTGACACTCCCGGGCGACACCATTTGGCTCGAATGCACCGATCCTACATTGCCATTTGGCTACATTCATGATGGCATCGCCGGTCACGAAGCTCTCATCGTCGACGGAGAAAACAGCCATATCGTCAGACTCCCAATGCCAAAGCATGAAATCCAGAAACGCGAATATAAATATTACGTAGAGTTCACAACCGATGGTTGCGGCTATAGCCACATTGAAGAAAACTATTCCGAAAACTACTTTGAGAAAAACAGAATGCTCAAAGAAATCACACGACAAGAGACACAAGACAACATCAGAGAAAAGACAGGATTGTCAACAGCTCTCGTAGTTGACTTCAAATATGTCGAAAACCTTTCAAATCAAAGTGTGTGCTCATACATCTACACAATCTTTGCTCCCAAATTTTGCAAGCAAAGCGAAAAACGAATGTATATCCCCACCAATTTATTCAAAACCGATATCTCGAAATACACCGATTATCAGCGAATACTCCCTATAGTTATGACCGACAAACACGAAGTCTACGACATCACTATTCGCATACCATCAGGATACAAGCTTGAATCTCTACCATCAAATATTGAAGTTTCATCACCTATCGGACAATTCACACAGACTGCCGCTGTCACAGACGACCTGATTCACATCACGCAGACCATCAAAATACCAAGAGGCGAATACGATGCTTCTCTTAGTCCTCAACTTGCAGAGCTTACTCAGGCGATTTATGACAACATGAATGCTTTGATTGTCCTCGTAAAATAGTGCTATACAGCTCACAAAGTAGAGAAATATCGATAGGAAAAAAACACATATAAAAAACTTCCCTCTTAATTCCGATAGGCTATCTGTGGCTTGTCGGAATTTTCTTTCAAGGAACACAGGACTGAAAGGGTATCTTTTCGAAATTCCCTAAAAATATCGACCTATTCCACCGACAAATAAAAATATTATCACTAATTTTGCACTATGAATAACATCAAAGACATAGAACACGAAGTGGCCGACACGAGCCGTTGGGGACTGATGCTTTACATCTCCACTAAAGGTTTCAGAGCCGTTTTCCATAATCGCACGACCTCCGAGACCAAGGAAGCCGTGACCTACCCTTGGGAATGTAGCGAGTCGGAACTGATACATCGTCTGCAAGAAGCCGTCTATGAGCATTCGGGCATCGTCACCGACCATGCGACGACTGTCATCATTGAAAGCAGTCATTTCATCATAGCACCTTCTCGCTTAATTGACTCTGAAGAAGATGCCGAGCAACTCATCGCCACCGTCCACACAATCAAAGACGAAGACCTATGGGTGGACAACATGGGCGACAAGAGCATCATATTCACCACTGCGCCCGGCATGGACTCTTTCTTGCGACGCACATTCATCGTCGATAAGGTCATAAGCCACCTCCATCCACTCATTAAGCAGATCGAAAAAGAGCATCACAACGATGAAGCGATGATGGCAATCCTACGACAAGACCGCATCGATATTGCAGCTGTCAGAAATGGCCAGTTGCTTCTTGCCAACACCCTCGACTATCGCGACATCAACGATGCGACCTATCACATTCTAAACGCTTGGCAAATCCTTGAATGCGACCAGACTCGTGACCAATTGAGATTGATCGGCGACCGAGAGACAAGGGAGAAAATCACTCCCACACTGGAGAAATTCATCACCTATGTCTCACCATTCCACACCGAAAACATCTCTCGCATTGAGGGAGCTATCAGTCTAACTCTTAAAACCCTTAACTCATGAGAATAATCAGAGGCAAATTTGGCAAACGCCGTTTCGATGTACCCAAAAACATCACTGCCCGCCCTACTACCGACTTCGCTCGCGAAAACATCTTCAATGTGCTCGAAAATATGCTCGACTTTGAAGGTCTCACCGCCCTCGATCTATTTGCCGGCACAGGTGCCATCAGTTTTGAATTTGTATCTCGCGAATGCAGCGAAGTGACTGCTGTCGAAATGGCCAATACTCAAGCCAATTTCATCAAGTCGGTAAAGCAGAAACTTAGTGCCGACAACCTTCGAGTAATCAAAGGCGACGTATTCAAATTTGTAGAGACTTGCTCCAACAAGTTTGATATCATCTTTGCCGACCCTCCGTATGACCACCCTCGTTTTGGCGAAATTCCATCTCTGATACTCAACTCACAAATGATTAAGCCTGGCACATTGGTCATCGTCGAGCACTCTCGCGACTACGACTTCTCCGAGCTTCCTCATTTCAGCGAACAACGCACCTACGGCTCGGTCAACTTCTCACTCTTCCAAATCCCCGAGTAGTCACCTACAAAACACAAAAGCATAACGCCCAATCGAAAGATTTTTTGAGCGTAGCAACTAAAAATGCGAAACCTCCCACAAGAGATCTCGCATTTTTTCTTTCATATATGTAATTTGGTCTTAGATTGTCATTTCGCCACAGAGTGATGTCGCCATCTGTCGCTTCACCTCTTCCGCAGAAAGTCCTTGGCCTAAGAGGTACATGAGTTTGGTGATAGCTGCCTCGCTGGTCAAGTCGTAGCCTGATACGCAACCGGCATCTGAGAGTTCCTTACCGGTCACATAACGCATCGGCATCACGCAACCATTGGTGCATTGTGTGATATTGACCACAACCACACCACGTTCAATGGCCTGACGCACTACGTCCAAGAACCACGCTTCGTTAGGCGCATTACCCGCACCAAACGACTTGAGCACTACACCCTTGATGCCCGGTGTCGACAAGACATGGCGCACAACGAGTTCGCTAATGCCGGGGAAGAGTGTAAGGAACATCACATTGGTGTCCATCGGATATTTCACCTTCAACTTGCCTTCTACCTTGCCACGCCACAAATACTCGCGTTTGAAGTTGATGTCGAGACCGATACGAGCAAGCTCAGGATAATTGTTTGACTTGAACGCATTGAAGTTGTCGGCACTGCTCTTGGTGCTTCGATTGCCACGCCAGAGATAGTTTTCGAAAAGGATAGCCACCTCTCTGACCATTGGCTCGCCGTTCTCATCTTCTGCTGCTGCAATTTGCAACGCTGTGATAAGGTTTTCTTCACCATCTGTGCGAACCTCACCGATAGGAAGTTGCGAACCGGTCACAATCACAGGCTTGTTGAGATTTTCGAGCATGAAGCTTAGAGCCGAAGCAGTGTAAGCCATGGTGTCGGTGCCGTGGAGCACTACGAAACCATCTACTTCGTCATATTTCTGCTCGATAACTTCTGCGATTTCAGCCCAGTGCGAAGGATTCATCGCCGATGAGTCGATAGGCTTTGCAAATTGGAAATTGCTAATCTCGTAGTCGAGCATCTTAATCTTCGGAACGTTGTCGATAAGGTGGTCGAAATCAAATGGTTCCAAAGCATGGAGCTCCGGATTCTCTATCATGCCGATAGTGCCTCCGGTGTATATGATGAATATTTTTTTGCGTTGTGTCATGTCGATTAATCTATTCAAATTGTAATTGACTGTGCAAAGATAGCAATTTGCCAAAAATCCACCAAATATTCAGGGCTCTTTTTACACTGTTACTCAGTTCATTACACTTATCCTGCCATAATGCAAGCAAGCATAATACAAGAGCTTTACCTGATTTACTTGATTTATGATTGACAATGAGTAGCAATCTTCACTCTTTGATATGTTTAATCTTCTTTGTGTTGCAATATTTTTTTACTCAAATTCCGAAGAAACGCGATGCATTTTCTGTGGTCTTCGATGCCACTTCAGCTACATCGACACCCAACACCTCTCCGACTTTCATCGCTATCAGCGGAATGTAGCTGCTTTCGTTGCGTTTGCCACGATGAGGCACAGGCGCGAGATAAGGAGCGTCGGTCTCGAGCATTATACGGTCCAATCCGATGACAGGCAACGCATCTCGTATCGACTGAGCGTTCTTGAATGTCACCACTCCGTTAATACCGAAATAGAAATCGCCTCGCTGACGGATTTTCTCTACATCTTCCTCACTGCCGGTGAAACTGTGAAACACTATCTGTGGCACTTCGCCACGATAGGCATCAAGCACTTCAAGCACCTCGTTGAGTCCGTCGCGACAATGCAAGATGACCGGCAACGATAGCACTTCTGCCCAACGCAACTGAATGTCAAGCGCTTGCATCTGCTCCTCGCGATAGGTCTTGTCCCAATACATATCAATGCCTATCTCGCCCACCGCCACAGGACGATGTGTCTCAAGCATAGGACCGATTTGCTCAAGCACTTCTTGCCAGTCGCTCTTCACTTCGGTCGGATGAAGACCTAAAGCGATATAGGTGTTGTCGGCAAAGGCAGAGTGAAGCTGCATCATCGGCTCAATGGTCGAAAGGTCGACGTTGGGAAAGACCATCTTGGTCACGCCTGTCTCTATGGCACGACGCACCACCATCTGCGACTCTTCGCCAAACTCCTCGCCCAGATAGAGATGAGTGTGTGAATCTACGTAATTCATCGCGTACGACCTACAAGACTATCAATCAATCGTTTAAACACTTCTTTACCCTCAGCCGACATTGATGTTGACTCAATGTGAGCCACAGCAGCAGAGCTATAGTCCTTGATAGCAGCCTCGCACATAGCCGGAATGCCTGCCTCATTATAGATATCTCTGACAGCATCAATCTTCTCTTGAGAAGCCGCGAGAGTCATAGCCTCACGCAAAGCGTCACCCTTGTCGGACGACAAGCCGAGGAGCATCAAGTAGGTCTTCTTGTTGTTGAGAATATCGCCACCGATAGGTTTACCGAATGTAGCAGGATCGCCATAAACATCAAGGTAGTCGTCCTTGATTTGGAACGCCAAGCCCAACGACACACCGAAGTCGTACATCGCTTGAGCATCTTCGGCCGAAGCTCCGGCAATCAATGCACCGACCTTTGCCGCACAACCGAGCAATGCCGATGTCTTGCCTGTAATCATAGTCATATACTCGTCGAGCGTGACATCGTCGCGCTTCTCAAAATCCATATCCCACTGCTGACCTTCAAAGACATTGATCGACATATCGTTGAAAGTCTCAAGCACGCTGCGCAGACACGCATCATCGACACGCATCATCAGTTGAGTAGCGAGCGTCAGCATTGTGTCGCCCGACAAGATAGCTGTGTTGGCATCCCACTTACGGTGCACCGTAGGACGACCGCGACGCACATCGGAATTGTCCATCACATCGTCGTGGAGCAACGTGAAATTGTGATACATCTCAAGTCCGACACCGGCATGGATAGCTTTCTGAGCATCTGCACCAAACGCCTCACATGCCATCAGCGTCATCACCGGACGAAGACGCTTACCCCCTTCAGCCATACCATACACGATAGGAGAATAGAGACCATCAAGTTTTTCCACAGGCAGACCGAGCGACTTAATCGCATTCTCCACCATCAACGAATATTCTTTTACTTCTTTCATACTTCGTTATCGTTAGAAGCTTCTATACTTTCAGTTTATATTTTTGAGAGAGCAATTTATTGGATAGAGTCAGCTGCCACTTCTTCCGACTTCGCTACCGGCTCTTCCTCCACAGGGACTACGACCGTAGCACGCTTCACCTTTATCGCAGGAGCATGGGTGTATTTCTCAATCACCTCTTTCGGAAGGTCGGCAAACTCAGGCATCGAAAGCGCGATACTGAGTCCGTTGAGCACACGATTGTACATCTCCGTATCATCTCCACACGCCTTCTTCAGCTCCGCCATATCTCTATCTATCTCTTTGAGAGTCATCGCATTGTCGCGAATTTGAATAGCGTATTCGATACCCAACTTGTAGCCCAATCCGTCAGGGTCGGTAAGCGCTGCAAGCGACATAATCTTCATCTTTTGAGCCAAAGGCAACGACGAAGAATAGTTGTCAAACTCGTCGCTAAACTTCATTAGATTCTCATCGGCATAGTGCTCATAAGCATAAAGCACCGCAGACTGCAGCGTATCAATGCTGACACCCTTATTTAGGCCGAGGGCAGTGTTGCAGATAAAACGTGCCACCGAGTCGGGCGTTGCACTTTTCATAACGATAGCCACCTTCTCGGCATCATTCTTTGCAGACTTAAACAACTCTGCATTGTCGATTGACTTCTCCTTACCTCCGCAGCCACACAATGCCACACAAGTCAAAGCCATCACTAAAAATCGATTCTTCTTCATTAAGACATCTATTTAGTTACACTTCACAGCCTTTACAATCACATCTTGCGATTACGCTGTGGTTTAACGAGGGCAAAATTACTAAAAAATAATCACAAAACAGGTGTAAAAACATTGTTTATCCAAATAAAAGCATTAACTTCGCATCGCTTTTGCGCTGAAGGCCGTAATTTCGTCCATTTTGGGGACCGAATTTGACAGAAAGACCGAAGCAATAGCAATCAACCGGAGTGGTGCTCGAGTGGTTGAAGAGGCACGCCTGGAAAGCGTGTAAACGTCAAAAGCGTTTCGGGGGTTCGAATCCCCCTCACTCCGCAATCTAAAGCCAAGGGGATGAGAACCAGTGGGTCATAACCGACACAAGTCGCTTTCGCAGAAAGCCCCCTCACTCCGCAATAAAATGAGCAAATTCAGAAGCAGATGACTCAGCATTTAGCAGCGAATTATGCACTGTGGAAACTGGCTGAAGATTCTGCTTTTTTTATAAATTACGGCAAAACTACATTCAATCCAAATCACTCAGACTCAGCGGGATTAGTCCGTAGACTGTTGATGAAAGATTGGCATGAATCCAAGTCCAAGTATTCCACGTCAGCGAGATTGGTTCGCTGTTGATCTACGAGGTCTTGGATTCATTACTTTTTCTATAATGAAACTATTGGTAGAGAGGGAATTTTGGTGGCGAGTTTTTTTATTTGTGGGAAAAGCAGTAACTTTGTAGCGATAAACGAAGTATAACTATTGTCGGGATAGATGATTTATCCCGTCGCTAACAATCTTTTATAATGACCGACATTCCAAAATGCCCAAAGTGCAACGGTGAGTACACCTATTTTGATGGTTCGCTCTATGTGTGTCCTGACTGTGGACATGAGTTCTCAGCCGATGGTGGCGAAAGTGCTGAAGAAAACACTGTCGCTAAAGACAGCAATGGTGCCGAACTTTTTGATGGCGATGCCGTAACTGTAATCAAAGACTTGAAGGTGAAGGGCTCTTCAATGGTGATCAAGCGTGGCACTAAGGTAAAAAGTATCCGTTTGACAGAAAATCCTGAAGAGGTAGATTGCAAAATCGATGGCAGCAGCATCGTTCTGAAGACTTGCTTCCTCAAGAAGTAATCGGCCGCTGATACGATATACTCAGAGGTGAATGGTTGACTCACATTGCAACCATTCATCTCTGTTTATTATATAGCTACCACCTCCCGGATACAAACATGTGGCGAGGGGAAATCGATTGATGGCGGGCGGATATTGCTGATTTTGTAGGTGGAATGGCGAAATTTGATGTCTGTAGCTAAAATTTTGCTTGCAGATTAGATAGAAATGATGTAATTTAGCGTTCTATTAACAAATAACATTTTAAAATTCTAATTTATAGGGGAAACTACTACTATGAGTAAAAACAAAAAAAGCAAAGAGGAACGCCCGGTCAGACTAAAGAAGAGTGTCCTTGCCGATCGTATCCTTCAGTTGATGCACACACAAAGCAAAGAAGCTTTCAATTATAAACAGGTGGCTCACGCTATAGATGCCAACCACCCCGCCAACCGCATGGATATCATCGATATCCTTGAGGACTTAACGCTCGCTGGCATGCTGACAGAGGTGAGTCTCGGTAAATATAAGGCGACAAGCAATCGTGGCACGGAAAACGAAGGTTACTTCGTGCGACGCTCCAATGGTAAGAACGCCGTAATCGTCGATGAGGAACAAATCTTCGTTGCAGAACGCAACTCGATGCATGCCCTTAATGGCGACAAGGTGCGCGTCGTGATTTCTGCAAGCCGCAAAGGCGCTGAGCCGGAAGCAAAGGTGGTCGAAATTCTTGAGGAGAAGGAGCAAGTGTTCATCGGCACTCTACGCGTCGAAAACAACTATTGCGCCCTCATCACCGACTCCAAGTTTCTTGCTGCCGACATCATCATTCCACGCGGCAAACTCAAGGGTGGCAAGACAGGCGATAAGGCTGTCGCTCGCATCACCCATTGGCAAGATGATGAACAGAATCCACGAGGCGAAGTAATCGACATCCTCGGCAAGAAGGGTGAAAACAATGCTGAGATGCACGCCATTCTTGCAGAGTTTGGTCTGCCTTATAAGTATCCCGAATCGGTCGAAAAGGCTGCAGCCAAGATTGATGCCGGCATCACCGACGAAGAGGTGGCCAAGCGTGAAGACTTCCGCAATGTGACTACTTTCACCATCGACCCTCGCGATGCCAAAGACTTCGACGACGCTCTCTCTATCCGTCGATGCGATAATGGCAACTGGGAAGTCGGCGTTCACATTGCCGATGTGACCCACTATGTCACTCCGGGCACTATCATCGACCGCGAAGCCCAAAGCCGTGCGACAAGTGTCTACCTTGTCGACCGCACTATCCCGATGCTTCCCGAGCATCTCTCCAACGGCATCTGCTCGCTTCGTCCCGACGAAGAGAAGCTGACATTCTCAGCCATCTTCGAGCTTAACGACAAAGCCGATGTCGTCAAGTCGCGCATCGGTCGCACCGTCATACGAAGCGACCGCCGATTCACCTACGAAGAGGCTCAAGAGATTATCGAAACCGGTCAGGGCGATTTTTCGGAAGAAATGCTCACACTCAACGCCCTTGCACAAGAACTGCGCAAGAAACGCTTCAGCAATGGTGCACTTGACTTCGACCGCGTCGAGGTGCGCTTCGACATCGACGAGACAGGTCGTCCGATAAGCGTTTATTTCAAGGAGTCGAAGGAGGCCAACAAACTTATCGAGGAATTTATGCTACTCGCCAACCGCACAGTGGCAGAATTTGTCGGTTGTCCTCCACCGGGAAAGAAAGCCAAGACATTTGTCTATCGCGTGCATGACAATCCCGACCCCGAAAAGCTTGCCAACATGTCGCTCATCGCGCATCGTTTCGGCTACAAAGTCAAAGCTGAAGGTCGACGCCAAGAACTTAACAGCTCGCTCAACCGAATGCTACGCGATCTCAAAGGCAAGGGCGAAGAAAACCTCCTCTCTATCCTTGCCCTTCGCTCTATGGCTAAAGCTAAATATACGACCGAAAACATCGGCCACTATGGTCTTGCTTTCGACCACTATACCCACTTCACTTCGCCTATCCGTCGCTACCCCGACATGATGGTGCATCGTCTCATCCAGCGCTACCTCGACAAGGGCCGCAGTGCCGACAAGGTGCGCACCGAAGAGCTGTGTCGCCACTCGTCAGACATGGAGCAACTCGCTGCCAATGCCGAACGTGCAAGCATCAAGTACAAGCAAGTGGAGTTTCTCAAGGACCACCTCGGCGAGATTTACGACGGTACGATTTCGGGCGTGACCGAGTGGGGTATCTACGTCGAATTAACCGACAACATGTGTGAAGGACTCGTGCCTGTGCGTGACTTGCCTGATGACTACTTCGACTTCGACGAGAAAAACTATGCACTCGTCGGCCGTCGCTCACATGTGCGCTACACATTGGGCGACAAAGTGCGTGTGCAAGTAGCGCGTGCCGATCTCGATCGTAAGCAACTCGATTTCGCACTCGTCGGCGAAGATGGCAAAGCCATACTCGCTTCTCGCCCTGCACCGTCGACTTCACGCGGCACTCGCCAAAAACCCACCAAGAAGGGGGGCAAAAAAGAAAAGCGACAGAAAGAAAAGAAAGAGAAAAGCAAATCTCGCCGCCGTCGCTAATCGATATTGAGTCAACTCTCTATCCACATAATGGAATGTCTATTAATTCCCTATTAATAGCACTCCCCTAACATGAAGAGACTTCAGCCCGATGCCGAAGTCTCTTTTCGTATGTCCTTAATATTCTTGCCTAAATTCCTAAACAAAACACTCGCAACTGTGCGGAATCTATGATTTTTTAACACATTCCGCACGCTTCAGTGCATATTACACAAATAACGCTTCGGACAAAATAATTTTTTGAAACTCATCAGAATACTCATTTTTATTCACATCACTTGCAGATATCAATACAAAATGCACAGCTTTATCCGTCTTTGTCTCTTTGATAAATCGCGTTTTTTTATTTTGGATAATTTCGTAATATCCGGCATCTACTACGTATTTCTCTTTGGTGAATTTCACCTCGCACAAATCTATCACATTATCATCACGCTCTATCACAAGGTCAATCTGCGCACCTCTGTCTTTTTTATCAATTGTTTCGGTGCTTTTCCAAGAGCAAACATTGCTAATAACACCCTCCACTCCTAACGCTATCTTTATCTGTAAAACATGAGCGAGACACACTCTTTCAAATGCTAAACCACACCAATTATAATACAATGGAGAGCCGTGATTATGCGACCAGAAACGCTCATCATTGCGCTTATTGTCTTGCATAAACTTATAGTAAAAGAGAGTGAACGGGTCTATCAACTGATAAATAGCATTCTTTTTCTTAAATCCAATATGATTGTACTTGCGTATAAACCCACAATGCTCCAAATCTTCCAACACTATTGAGAACTTACCATTATCAGCCAGACTTGTCACTGATATAATTTCCTCGCGAGACATACCGATTTTCTTAGTTCCCAAAGCATTAATCACCTTAATATAAGCCTCTGGATTTCTAAACAACGACGCATACAAATCATCGTATTCATTATGCAATTCGCCATCGGGGTTAAAAAAAATGTCATCGATGTTTTGGGCAAGACTTTTTCCTCGGTCTAAGAATGACCAATAAAATGGGACACCACCCATAACCATATAACACTCCAAAATCTGGCGTCTACTCATACCAAGCTTATTTGCTTCAGCATACTGCTCGCACTCGTGAAGAGTAAATGGTTTGATATTTATTTTAGTAGTCACTCTCCCTCTTAACCCACCATGATTTTTCACAATTTTATTGATTATCCATGATGTAGCAGAACCACACACTATCAAAAGCACGTCCTTTCGACCTGATGCCCAACCATTCCAAAAATGTTCTAAAGCAGGCATAAAACCCGAATGAAGAGTATCCATCCATGGCATCTCATCAATAAAAACTACCTTTTTACGCTCAGTCGAATTTGTTATCACATCTTTCAGTTGATCGAAAGCTTCTATCCAAGTCTTAGCCAATGGAATCTTTTGCTTAGTTACACTTTTCAACGATGATTGCCACGCCTTTAATTGCATCTTCATTGCTGAATTAGCCAAGCCGGCATGCTCAAACGTAAATTTGTAGTCAAATGTTTCACGCACAAAAAATGTCTTTCCCACTCGTCGACGACCATAGATAGTCACAAACTGCGAATACTCAGATTCGTAAGCTTTGAGTAATTTTTCTTTCTCCAATATTCTGCCTATAATCATAATGGTAACAGCTAAATTTTGTGCAAATATAACAAAAAACACTCGCAACTGTGCGGAATCTATGATTTTTTAACACATTCCGCACACTTCAACGCGTTTTACAGCATAAACAGTACTGGATTTTCAAAAAAATATTTCTATAAAGTGTAACATTGCGCGAAACTATGCGTCTTGTAGATGTAAGGCCTTCAACAACCACATTTATTAATCAAGTAAATTCAATTTTTACAATGAAGAAATTAGCACTCATAGCACTAACAATGATGATGGTCTGCATCTCTGCAGGCGCAACAACTATCAACGATTTCATCGACCTAATGAAGCAACACAAAGGAGCCACTGTGCAAGAGATTCCATCAGTCATGATACCCAAGGACAAAGGCATGAAGCAGGTCGACATGATAGAAATTCCATCGGTAGACGACAACTCAAAGGCGGCAATAACCGAAGCCTACAACGCCATCCAACGAGACGACGAAACGACTGTCATCAAGAAAGACAACACCAACACAATGATGCAAATCATCGGCGACGACTTAGTCATTCTTATCATTGAGTTTGAGAAAGAAGATGACGGCACATCTGCATCTATTGCACGCATCGTCTGCGACAAAAGCATCAAAGACAACGAAGGATTGATCAAGATTTTGAAGCAATAAATAGACGATGGATTCACGACTGTTTAAAGAGAAAGTCATTCCACTCCACAGTCAGATGTATCGCATAGCTTATTGCATTGTCGCTAATCAGCCGGACGCCGAAGACATAGTGCAAGACTGTATTCTCAAACTATGGGACAGGCGACATCAGTTGTCTTCGATTGACGACCTCAACAGATATTGTTGCACGATGGTTCGCAATCATGCCATCGACCACCTTCGCCGACATAATGGCTCTGATTTCCAAGATGAGCATACATTGTCCAACATGGCAGACTCCACTTCGTCGGACTCCTACATGCTACACGCCGAAACCTCGCAGCAAGTCAAGGAGATGATAAGAACTCTACCAAATGAGAGTCGCAAAGTGTTATGCCTCAGAGTCTTCAGCGAATGCTCTATCGACGACATCGAGCAAGCGACAGGCCTGTCAAGCAGCAATATTCGCACTATGCTATGCCGAGCCAGAAAGAAACTAAGGAGTATTTACGAAAAAATGTAAAGCATCAGATATGAATGACATTCAACATATAAAACACCTTTTGCAACGATTCTACGACGGAACATCTACAGTCGAAGAAGAACAAAGGCTTTGTGACTATTTCTGCAACGCAGACAATGTGCCGGAAGAGTTGAAAACCGACCAAAAAATGTTCCGACATCTTAGTGAGTGCAATGCAAAAGTAATGCCGTCAGAGGACTTCAAGCAAAGGCTGCTATCGGCACTTGACACTCATGCCAAGCGTAGCAAAATCCGATGGAAACGCTTCACAGCTGTGGCTGCATCGGTGGCAATCCTTGTCGGCATCGGCATCACATTCTACATCAAAAGCAATCGCAACCCCTACGAAGTGACCGACCCTCAATTAGCCTATGCCATAACTCAAGAAGCCTTGCTCAATG
Source organism: Muribaculaceae bacterium (assembly GCA_017547845.1). Lineage (GTDB taxonomy): Bacteria > Bacteroidota > Bacteroidia > Bacteroidales > Muribaculaceae > Lepagella. The sequence goes on along the minus strand of JAFYNZ010000033.1, from coordinate 26,090 downwards.
CATCAGAGAAACTCAACAAAGTAGACCGACAACTAGAAAAGGTGTCGTTAATACTCAACAAAAACAATCGTAAACACAACCAACAATAAAGCATTCACGAGTATGAAAAAGCATATATTAACGCTGATATTTGCAGCACTCTTCTGCGTCAGCAATGCCTACGCAACCAAAGAATTTGAAGACCTCGCAGAAATTGAGGGGGTGGACTACATCTACATTTCCAAAGCCATGCTGAAAAACGTCAGCGAAGTCAGCATCTTGGACGGATTCGATTTGGGACACATCACCTCATCGCTATCAAGTCTTGAAATCCTGGAGTGCGACCTATGTGACACACAAAAAGACCTCAATAAGATACGCAAGACCATCACTAAATTCGCCTCCAACATGGAGTTGCTTACCAAGGCCAAAGAAGAGGGAACGACTGTCTACATCTACAGTCGCAGTGATAAAGGCAACATGACCGACCTTCTGATTGTAGAAGATGAAGAGACCGAAGTCTACGTTATCTACATAAAGGGCGATATCGACGAAAAAGCCATCAAGGGACTTTCAATTTTTTAGATTTAATAAGCTATTCGTTTCAGTAATTAGGATATTACCCTGATGATTTGCATAAAAAAATCAAAAGCGTAATAGATTAATTTTCAAAGCAGTACGATTTTGTAGCGAAAAAAGTTGGCAAAAAATTTGGTGGAATAAAAAATAGTCACTAACTTTGCACTCGCAATTCGGAAACGGATAGCACAATGCTTCAGTAGCTCAGTTGGTTAGAGCACCTGACTGTTAATCAGGGGGTCGTTGGTTCAAGCCCATCCTGAAGCGCGAAGGACGATCGAAAGGTCGTCCTTTTTTCGTATATGTTGACCATTAAGACCACAGACTTCGTATGAAAAGTATCGACTTGCGCCCCGTACCTGAAGATATCCGTCGACTCCTCGATGAGGAGGCTCATCGCATCAACAATGAGTCGTTCATAGCATCAGACCCTGTACAGTTTCCGCGCCGGTTTACCGACCAACGCGACATAGAGATTGTGGCGTTTCTCTCGGCTATCATTGCGTGGGGTAAGCGCACGATGATTTGTCGCAATGTAGAGCGAATGCTTTCGTTGATGGACTATTCGCCCTATGCCTATGTGATGGATGAAGGCTACGAAGAACTTGATGCCGACATGAATCTCCACCGCACTTTCTTTGCTCGACATTTCCAATACTTTTTGCGTGGAATGCGTCAGATTTATGCACGCCACTCTTCGCTCGATGAATTTGCCGCATCGATGAGGGTGGGCGAAGACGAGTTGCCATCGTGGCGGCTTGTCGCTTGCATGCAAGAGGTGATGCGACAGGTCAATAATGGTAAGGATTGTTCTCAGTGCCTGCCGACCAATCTTGACCAGACTGCATTGAAGCGCATCAATATGGCGCTGCGCTGGCTTGTCAGAGACGATGGCATTGTCGATATGGGGGTGTGGCAATCGATACCGAAGTCTAAACTATATATTCCACTCGATGTGCATGTAGGCAACACTGCTCGCGACCTTGGACTGATCACTCGCAAAGCCAACGACCGCAAGACGGTGGTGGAATTGACCGGCATTCTGCGCACGCTCCGACCCGATGACCCTGTCTACTACGACTATGCTTTGTTTGGTATCGGTGTCGGTGTTTAGCGTATTATTTTGTGGTGTGCTCTAAATTTTGTAATTTTGTGACATGAATCTATCTACAGCACTCATGGAGTTTCCTTTGCGTCAACCGGTGGCAATCTTTCTGCTGGTCTTGGTCATTATTTTGTTTACTCCTCTGTTGCTGCGTCGACTGAAGATACCCCACATCATCGGCATGATTTTGGCGGGTATGGTCGTCGGTCCTTATGGCTTCAACATCCTCGAGCGTGACGCCAGTTTCCAGATATTCGGACAGGTCGGTATCCTCTACCTGATGTTTCTGGCGGGGGTGGAGATAGATATGTTCAACCTCAAGCAGAATCTACGGAAAGGGGTGCTTTTCGGTTTGATATCGTTTGCTATCCCTATGGTCGGGGGATTATTGCTAACTCATTATATATTAGACACTTCGTGGCTGACAAGTACGCTTATAGCCTCGATGTATGCTTCCCATACGCTGATATCCTATCCCATAACGGCGCGTTTCGGACTGACCAATTCCCGGTCGGCCGTCATATCTATATGCGGGACGGTGGTCGCTGTATTGCTTGCACTTGTGGTGCTGGCTGAAGTGGTCGCAGTGCAGGAGCATGGGGTGTTTCAATGGTTTCGCATCTTGCGTCTGTTCGGACTGCTGATAGTCTATTGCGGAGCGCTCTACTACCTTGTACCTATCATGACACGACGCTTTTTCAAGAGTGTCAACGAGCCTGTGACGCAGTACATATATGTTATGGCAGTGATGCTTCTTGCTTCATTGTTGGCTCAACTCATCGGTCTTGAAGCAATCCTCGGCGCCTTCCTCGCCGGACTTGTACTCAATCGATACATACCCAAACGCTCGGCGCTGATGAATCGCATAGAGTTTGTCGGCAACGCTGTGTTTATCCCATACTTCCTTATCGGAGTCGGCATGTTGATCAACATCAATGTGATTCTCAAGGGTTGGAATGTGGCATGGATTGCGCTCAACATGATAGTCGTAGCGTTGGTTTGCAAATGGTTGGCAGTCTACATTGCCCAGCGAGTGTATGGCTTCGACAAAGTGGAACGCATGCTGATGTTTGGCTTGACATCGGGTAAGGCGGCTGCAACGATTGCCGCAACGATGGTCGGCTATCAGTATGGACTCATATCCGAAGATGTGATGAACGGAGCAGTATTGATGATCCTCGGCTGTTGCGCCATCGCTTCGATTGCCACAGAGCGTGCTGCGATGAAATTGCGCATGGGAATTGCCGAAGAGAAACTCAAGCATGAGACAGGCTCAAAGCGTAGCAATGCCCGTCAACTGGTGGCTGTGGCCAACCCGTTGACAGCAGAAGGCATTATGAAGATAGCCATCTATATGCGTCACCCTAAAAACAAACTTCCTCTGACGGCTCTATATGTGCGCAACAACGATGACCCTGCCAATATCGCCATGGGCAAGAATGCGCTGCAGACCGCCGTGAAGGTGGCATCGGCTGTCGATGTGAAGGTAGATGACGTAGAGCGATACGATATCAACATTGCCACAGGTCTTGTCAATGTGCTTAAAGAGAAGAACTGCACCGACATTATTATCGGTCTGCACCGCAAGTCAAATATTGTCGACACCTTCTACGGCTCAATGATTGAGCAGTTGCTTCGTGCGACCAACAAGTCAATCATCATGAGTCGCTGCTTCATACCGGTCAACACCGTCACTCGTATCGTGGTCGTAGTGCCACCGAAAGCCGAGTTTGAGACCGGATTCCGTCAGTGGGTAACACGCATCGGCAACCTCGCCACACAGGTCGGTTGCAAGGCGATATTCATAGCCTACAAGGAGACGATACCATACATTCAAGGTGTCCTGACAGCAGAAAAGTACACCATTTCTCACGAGTATCGCGAAATGGAGACATGGGACGATTTCATCATGCTCTCCAATCGTATCCATGACGACGACTTGCTGGTAGTCATCGGCGCACGCCGCACATCTATCTCCTTCTCGTCCGACATGGAAGCAATGCCGACATTCCTCAGTCGCTATTTTGCCAACCACAACATTATGATTATCTATCCGGAACAATTTGGCGCAGAAGCGGAGATGCCTACCCCTATCGACCCATTGTCGGCAACCATTACATCCAACCCATCACCACTATTGCTTTCAGTCAATCGTTGGCGAGCGCAATTCTCCGACTATCGCAAGCGTCGCTCATCGCGTCGCAATCGCATCGACATATAATCCCGAAGGGAGAATTCAATTTCCCGAAAAAATAGAATTGCGAGAAAACAAAAGTGGGTAAAAATTTGGATAATTCAGAAAATGGTAGTAACTTTGCAGTCGCAAATGCGCACGTGGCGTAATTGGTAGCCGCGCTAGACTTAGGATCTAGTGTCTGACGACGTGGGGGTTCGAGTCCCTTCGTGCGCACCAATTGAAAGAGGATTGACTCATCGGGGTTCCGAGTGTTGAATCCTCTTTTTTGTTTATAACTCAAAACTTACCTATGGCTAAAGTAGCATTAATCACTGGTATCACCGGTCAAGACGGATCATATCTCGCCGAGTTTCTAATCGAAAAGGGCTATGAAGTGCATGGCATTATGCGTCGCTCATCGTCGTTCAACACTGCTCGCATCGAGCATCTATATCTCGATGAATGGGTGCGCGACATGAAAAATAAGCGACTCGTCAACCTCCATTGGGGCGATATGACCGACTCCAGTTCTCTGATTCGCATCATACAGCAGGTGCAACCCGACGAAATCTACAACCTCGCAGCTCAAAGCCACGTCAAGGTGAGTTTTGATGTGCCGGAATACACTGCCGACACCGACGCCATCGGCACTCTCCGTCTGCTCGAAGCTGTCAGAATCCTCGGCATGGAACAAAAGACCAAAATCTACCAAGCTTCTACGTCGGAATTGTTTGGCAAGGTGCAGGAAGTGCCTCAAAAGGAGACAACACCTTTCTACCCTCGTTCCCCTTACGGCGTGGCAAAGCAATATGGCTTCTGGATCACCAAAAACTACCGCGAAAGCTATGGCATGTTTGCAGTAAACGGTATCCTCTTCAATCACGAGAGCGAACGCCGTGGCGAAACATTTGTAACTCGCAAGATTACGCTTGCTGCCGCTCGCATCGCTCAAGGTTTCCAAGACAAGTTGTACCTCGGCAACCTCGACGCACTTCGCGACTGGGGCTATGCCAAGGACTATGTGGAATGTATGTGGCTCATACTCCAACACCCTACACCTGAGGACTTTGTAATCGCTACAGGCGAGATGCACACTGTGCGCGAATTCTGCACACTCGCATTCCGTCACGCCGGCATCGAACTTCGCTGGGAAGGCAATGGCGTTGACGAAAAAGGTATCGACATCGCTACCGGCAAGACTCTCGTCGAAGTCGATCCTAAATTCTTCCGACCATGCGAAGTGGAGCAGTTGCTCGGCGACCCTACCAAAGCGAAGACACTCCTCGGTTGGAACCCTACAAAGACTCCATTCCAAGAATTGGTAAGACTCATGGTCGAACACGATATGAAATTTGCTCGCAAACTTCATGACAAATCTCACGACTAAACCCGACTACCCTTACTCGAAAACATAAACAACATCGGTTATGCTCGACAAAAATAGCAAGATATATGTTGCCGGACATCGCGGTCTCGTAGGTTCTGCCATATGGAAAAATTTGGAGGCTCGCGGATTTACCAACCTTGTCGGTCGCACCCATAAGGAACTCGACTTGCTCGACGGAGCAGCAGTCAAACGCTTCTTCGACGAGGAGCAACCCGACGCAGTAGTGCTCGCAGCGGCACACGTCGGTGGCATCATGGCCAACCTCCGTTATCGTGCCGACTTTATCTACGAAAACCTCCAGATTCAGCAAAACGTAATCGGCGAAGCGTGGCGACATGGCGTGAAGCGTCTTCTTTTCTTGGGTAGCACATGCATCTATCCTCGCGAAGCACCTCAACCGATGACAGAGGACACACTCCTCACCTCCCCTCTTGAATACACCAATGAGCCTTACGCCATCGCCAAGATAGCAGGTCTGAAGATGTGCGAAAGTTTCAACCTCCAATACGGCACCAACTATATCGCTGTGATGCCGACTAACCTCTATGGTCCTAACGACAATTTCCACCTCGAGAACTCCCACGTTCTCCCTGCTATGATACGCAAAATCCACCTTGCTAAATGTCTTAACGAAGGTGACTGGGACGCTGTGCGCAAGGACATCAACCTTCGTCCGGTTGAAGGTGTCGACGGCAATGCATCGGAGCAAGAGATCATCGACATACTTGGCAAATACGGCATCTCATCGGAGAGCGTAACACTATGGGGTACAGGTGCACCGATGCGTGAGTTTCTATGGAGCGAAGAGATGGCAGATGCAAGTGTCCATGTATTGCTCAACGTCGATTTCCGCGACACCTACGACGCCGACTGCAAAGAGATACGCAATTGCCACATCAACGTGGGCACCGGCAAGGAAGTCAGCATTCGCCAAGCAGCAGAGATGATAGTCAAGGAGATCGACTTTAAGGGACAACTTTTATGGGATAGCAGCAAACCTGACGGCACGATGCGCAAACTGACCGATGTCAGCAAATTGCACGCCCTCGGCTGGCAGCACAAGATAGAGATCGAAGATGGTATACACCGCCTCTATCAATGGTATCTCCAAGGCATCTGCATCAACCACATCTGACACTCGACATCACAATTCATCTCACATATCTACGACAACGGCTACCTCAGAGGGTAGCCGTTGCTGTGATTGACATATTATGATCTAATGATTCGATTTGCAGGTGATATCCATAAGGATATCGAAGTTTGTTTGTTATCAGTAAACTATATGTATGCGACTATCATACGCAGCCGCGAGGATTAGGCATTAGAATTTGTAGCCGACCGTGATATAGAAGTTGGAGTTTTTGCACGAATAGTCATTTCGAGCGATATTTACGATACCGAAATCATACCCCAAAGCGATAGGCACTTTGCGAGCTATCTCTGCACCGACACGAAATCCAAGACCCATATCGAAGTTCTTGAGACCATTAGGACCGATGTCACTAAACGTGTCGTACGACATTCCACCTATATCGGTCTTAATACCTGTCCTACCAAATGAGCCCATCGCGAAATATGGACCAAATTCACCGAAAATACCAACCTTTTCGTTGAAATAATGCTTATAGCCGACGTGTATCGGTATCTCGAAATAGTAGGCATCTGAGCTGAATCTTTCATGTCCCAAATCACTTTGAGCACCCTTGAGAGTCAATGCGAATGCACCATTGATGTATGCACCATTGACAATCATCTTCATCGGAATTTCCATTCTTGCACCGACTTGAAAGCCCACTTTCGAGTCGAAACGTGTCATATTCGACACATTCATACCGGCAAATACTTCACCCTGCACCTTCTCAACAGCCAAAGCCGACGGAGCAAATATCATCAGCGCTAAAAGCGACCACAAAAATTTCTTCATAAAAAACGTTTTAATCTATTGATTGCTGTTAATTTCTTAAAGACAACAAACATTCACCACGCATTGTTTTGTCTGTCGTAAAAAAATGATAAAAAAATCGAGCAACTTCTCCAATGTACGACCATCGCTCACATTCTTGATGCATTTAATTCCGGCCCCACGATACAACAGTTTTATATCTAAATAGTGCGAAAAAAATGAATAGGCTCCAACATTGACGAATCAATTATTGAAGCCTATTCTTACCCCATCGTCGGGGTACCAGGATTCGAACCTGGGACCCCCTGCTCCCAAAGCAGGTGCGCTAACCGGACTGCGCTACACCCCGAAGGTTGATGCATTATTTCGATTTTTGCGACGCTCTATAGCGGTCATCTCTCAAATGCGGTGCAAAGTTACGACCTTTTTCCGAACTGTGCAAATTTTAAGGCAACTTTTTTCAGATTTTTTATCAAAATCGCTTAAAACCGCTTGATTTAGCCCCTTTCAGTCTATTTTCTGGCACAGAATCGAGCGTTATTTGTCGCCATCCTTGCGTTTTGAGTCGATAGCGATGCCGACAGCCACACCTATACTCAATCCGAGACACATCCCGATGGCAAGATTGTCGATTGCCAATCCGAATGCACAACCGAGAGAAACACCCATACACATCGCAATCGACAGAAACTTTGTTTCATCATTCTTATCGTTCATAGTCCAAAGATTTATCTCACAAAGGTGTAAAAACAAATAAACTCCAACATTGACGAATCAATTGTTGAAGTTTATTCTTACCCCATCGTCGGGGTACCAGGATTCGAACCTGGGACCCCCTGCTCCCAAAGCAGGTGCGCTAACCGGACTGCGCTACACCCCGAAGGTTGATGCATTATTTCGATTTTTTTGCGACGCTCTATAGCGGTCATCTCTCAAATGCGGTGCAAAGTTACAACCTTTTTTCGAACCGTGCAAATTTTCCGTCAAAAAAATTTCAGTTTCAAGCATTTTTTCTGTTTTTCGACCTATTTCAACCTCTCAAATGGCCAACCACTGCGATATTTCGTGTAAAATTTGACGGCTGACGAGCATTTTATTTGCAGTGTTTTGTGATTTTTTGTAACTTTACATCGAAAACACCTTATAAAGACAGATATGGCAGAAGACACCGAAGAAATATTTGACTCACAAGAGACATCAACTCCTAAAAACTATGGCGTTCCCGGCTCGGATAAGAAGACATTACTTTCAGGAATGTTCCAAAATTGGTTTTTGGACTATGCAAGTTATGTAATCCTTGAGCGTGCCGTTCCTCACATCGAAGATGGTCTCAAACCCGTGCAGCGCCGTATCCTCCACTCGATGCAGACGCTCGACGATGGTCGATACAACAAGGTTGCCAACATCGTCGGCAACACGATGCAGTATCACCCTCATGGTGACGCTTCGATAGGCGATGCATTGGTGCAACTCGGTCAGAAAGAACTGCTTATCGACACTCAAGGTAACTGGGGTAATATCCTGACAGGTGACTCAGCCGCAGCACCTCGTTACATCGAGGCTCGTCTCTCAGAGTTTGCCCTTGAGACAGTGTTCAGTCCGAAGATTACGGAGTGGACACCATCCTACGACGGTCGCAAGAAAGAGCCTGTCACTCTGCCTGTGAAATTCCCGTTGCTTTTGGCACAAGGTGTCGAAGGTATCGCCGTCGGTCTGTCTTCCAAAATTCTGCCTCACAACTTCAACGAGCTCCTCGACGCAGCGATAGCATATTTGCACGATGAGCCATTCAAGCTGTATCCCGACTTCCAGACAGGTGGTTTCATTGATGTCGCACGCTACAACGACGGCGAGCGTGGCGGTGCAGTAAAAGTCAGAGCCAAAATCGAAAAGATTGACAATAAGACACTTGCCATCACTGAGTTGCCATTTGGCAAAACGACATCTACTCTAATCGCTTCTATCATCAGCGCCCAAGAGAAGGGCAAGATTAAGATACGCAAGGTCGACGACAACACTGCCGCTACGGCCAAAATCATCGTCCACCTCATCCCTGGCACATCGTCCGACAAAGCTATCGATGCGCTTTATGCATTCACCGACTGCGAAGTGAGCATTTCGCCCAACTGCTGCGTAATCTGGGACAAAAAACCTCACTTCTTGACTGTCAGCGACTTACTACGCTTCTCAGTCGACCACACTCAAGAGATGCTTCGTCAAGAACTTCTCATTCAACTCAACGAAGCACAAGAGGCTCAACTCTTCGCTTCTCTTGAAAAAATCTTCATCGAAAACCGCATCTATAAGGATAAAGAGCTCGAGCAAGCCAAGGACATGGACACTGCTGTCGCTCACATCGACAAGCGTATCGAGCCTTGGAAACCGGAGTTCTACCGTGCCATTACGCGCGACGACATCATGAAACTTTGGGAAATCCGCATGGGACGCATCCTCAAGTTCAATGCCGACAAGCAGAATGACCGCATCGAAGCACTTAACGGCGAAATCGCACAAATTCGCCACAACATTGAGCATATCGTTGCATTCACCATCAAGTGGTACGAACACCTCAAAGAGAAATATGGCGAGGGCTACCCTCGTCGCACAGTCATTCGCGGTTTCGACTCAATCGAAGCTGCCAAGGTGGCAGAAGCCAACAAGCGACTCTACATCGACCGCGATGGCGGCTTCATCGGCACATCGCTAAAGGAGCATGAGTTTGTGTGCAACTGCTCCGACATCGACGACCTTATCATCTTCTACAAAGATGGTAAGTACAAGATGGTCAAGGTGCAAGAAAAACTCTATATCGGCAAAAACGTATTATATATCAATATATTCAAGCGTGGCGACTCACGCACCATCTACAACGTCGTCTACCTCAACGGCAAGGGCGGTGCTTACTACAAGAAACGCTTCGCCGTCACAGGTCTGACTCGCGACAAAGAATACGACCTCACCAAGGGTGCAGCAGGCTCTAAGATTGTATGGTTCTCTGCCAACCCTAACGGTGAAGCTGAAGTGCTACGCATCACCCTCAAACCAAAACACCGCCTCAAAGTGTTGCAGTTTGACCTCAATTTTGCCGAACTCGACATCAAGGGCAAAGACGCACTGGGCAACCTTGTCACCAAGAACGAAATCCATCGTATCACGCTCAAGGAGAAAGGCACCAGTACGCTCGGTGGTCGTAAAGTGTGGTTTGACCACGATGTACTCCGTCTCAACTATGACGGACGTGGCGACTACCTTGGCGAGTTCCACGCCAACGACCAGGTGCTCATCATTCACGACAATGGCGAGTACTACACCTCATCGTTTGCCGAAACCAACCACTACGACGACGGCATTCGCTTGATCCGCAAGTTTGACGCCAACACCATCTGGACCGTTGCCCTCAACGACGCTTCACTCGGTTTCCCATATCTGAAACGCTTCAAATTCGAAGCATCAGCCAAACGCCAACGTTTCATCGGCGAAGACGCTAAGTCGCAAATCATTTTGATGACCGACGTAGCATTCCCCCGCCTTGAGGTGAAGTTCGGTGGTGCCGACGAAGTGCGTGGAAGCATAGAGATTGATGCTGAAGAATTTATCGGAGTAAAGAGTTTCAAAGCCAAGGGCAAACGCATCTCGACCTACGAGATCGCATCTATCACCGAACTTGAGCCGACAAGATTCCCCGAAGAGACCGAGAGCGAAACAGCTGTGGCAGAGATAGACGGCGACATCGCTATCGAAAGCAACGATGAGATAAGCCAAATCGATGTCAGAGACGAGTTGACCGGTCAGCAACAACTCTTCACAAACGACGACAGCAATGAATAGACTGGTACGCATACTGCTCTGCCTTGTTTGCCTATGGGCATCATTGTCGGCAAACGCCGACAATAGCATCTCTGCAGACAGTGTGCGAACACTGCGACCGGTCACTTCGACCTACAGCGTCGAATACGGAGCAGCCTCAACACTCGACACCTACCTCTCCCCTCTGCGCTATCAAGGTTCAACCATTACCCTCAGCGGCTCGTGGCTCAAAGCCATGCGTCAAAATCCTCAACGCCTCATCATGGCCTTCGATGCGTCTATCGGATTGGAAAGCCAACTAAGTCCTGCTCGCAACTCCCGACTCTACGACTTCTCGCTTGATTTCAGTTGGTCGATGATGTATCGCTGGCGTCCGATAGAGCACTTTCAAGTCGGAGCAGGTGGCGGAGCAGCGTTAAACATAGGTGCTCTATATCTTGCTCGCAACTCCAACAACCCTGTATCGGCACGCGCATCTGTCGACGTCACAGCCAATGCTATGGCGAGCTACAGTCTTCACATCGGTCGACTACCGGTGCGACTAATCGACCGCGTATCAATACCGATGGTCGGTGCATTCTTCTCGCCCGAATATGGAGAGACCTACTACGAGATATACCTCGGCAATTATGCCGGACTCGCACATTGTGGCTGGTGGGGCAACCATTTTCGCATCGACAATCTGCTTGCCGCCGACATTTCCCTCGGCACGGTAGCACTTCGCGTGGGCTATCATCTCGATTTCTCATCAGGCAAAGTTCATGACATCGTCACTCGCCACACGACTCACTCACTTGTCATCGGGTTGACTCACGACAGCCTTAACATCACAGGCCTTGACAAGTCGCAAAACATAATTCCGGCAATCTACTAATCGTATGAAACACCTTCTATCGTTCCTCTCCGCAATCTTGGTGACTCTCACCTTCGCATCATGCCACCCCTACGAAGAGTGGGATGACTCAGCCGAAGGAAATTTCGATGCTCTGTGGACCATACTCGACGAGCATTACTGCTTCTTTGATGAAAAAGACATCGACTGGAACGAAGTGGGACAACGCTATCGTGCACGCCTTGTGCCGGGCATCACGCAGCAAGAATTGTTCGTCCTATGCGCTGAAATGATCGACGAACTTGAAGATGGCCACACCAATCTCATTTCGCCGTTTGACATATCCTACTATGACCAATGGTGGACCGACTACCCCCAAGACTTCGACATCAGAGTGCTTCAAGAGCACTACCTCGGCTTCGACTACAAAGTCTCATCAGGCATCTACTATAAGATTATGCCCAACAACATCGGCTACATCTATTATCCATCGTTTTCATCGACCATCGGTGAAGGCAATCTCGACTGGATTCTCGCGGACTTAGCCGTTTGCGACGCTCTGATTATCGACATACGCGACAATGGCGGCGGACAACTCACCAACATCGAGACATTTCTGCGTAGATTTATTCACGAGCCAACTCTTGCCGGCTACATACGCCACAAGACAGGTCCGGGACACGATCAATTCTCGGAACCATATCCATTCTACTACTACCCTGCCGAAGTAGGACGCATGACTTGGCACAAACCCATCGCTCTGCTTATCAACCGCTCTTGCTTCAGCGCAGCCAACAACTTTGCAGCCATCATGAAGTCGTTGCCCAATGTCACTCTCATCGGCTCTCGCACAGGGGGCGGCGGTGGCATGCCATTCTCGGCTGAACTACCCAACGGCTGGGGTATACGCTTCTCTGCTTGTCCTATCACCGACTCACTCGACCGTCAGATAGAGACAGGCGTCGACCCAACGGAAGGCTGCGAAGTCCACAGCTTGCCGCAAGACTTCGTCCTCGGCATCGACCCAATCCTCGACTTTGCCCTCTCCCACCTATCCGGCCAATAGTCTACCCTCATCTTAACACCTCCCATCCCACATTGACACACCTCCCACACCACGCTCTACATACACCCCGACACACCATTCACACCACCACTCTGCATACCCCTTTTGTACACCATCCTCACCACCGCTCTGCATACCCCCTTTGCACACCATTCTCACCCCATAAGACATGGTTTTACGGTCAAAAATGTGCTATAATTTGCCAAATCCCATATTTTTTACGCGATTTGGCTGATTATATGAATTTTTCTGACGATGGTAACGACTTACGGGGTGCGACAGAACTCTCACTCGGGTATCGTCCAAAGCGAAGTAACCTTAGACGATTTGTTCTAACAGCCTCGTCACCCACCCGGACGGTCTCCGGTGATGTCGGCTGATGCCGAGCGAGAGCAGACCGTGGTTGATGTCGACAAAGATCATTCTCTCGCGAGGCATATACCACGCACGAGGACAGGAGATGAAGGGTGGTGAATGAGGCAGGAGATGGTGGTTAGTGCTATGGTTTTGGGGATTTTATGAGCAAAGTGCGAGATTTCATGGAGAGACGCTTGCAAAGATGACATTTTTTATGTAACTTTGTGCTTTATGTTGTAATTGTCGGCAATTTGCTCGCTATCAACGGCATTTTACCACCCGACATTTGTCGGCAATTTACTATCCGATATGCTATGACACACGATTGTGCTCACCCACGCTACCCCATTGGGATCCAGTCATTCAGAAAGATTAGAGAGAATGACTGGGCTTATGTTGACAAGACTCGACTGATTTATCAGATTGCCAACAGATACAATTGTGTGTTTCTCAGTCGTCCTCGCAGATTTGGAAAATCGCTGACAGCAAGCACTTTGGCAGCTTATTTCAAGGGAGAAAAGCAACTTTTCGCCGGTCTCGACATCGAAAGACTGGAGTACGATTGGGCAAAGCACCCCGTGCTACTTTTCGACCTCTCTACCACCAAGGACAAGAGCCACGACCAACTGGTCAACGAGCTATGGCTTCAACTGAAACTATACGACATCGAGTATGACTTGGGACTATCGTCTCGTCTCGAAAATCCAAGCATCACCTATGAGCATTTTGCCTCTCCGGGAACATTTCTGAGGGAGCTGCTCTATGCGTTGCATCGCAAGAGTGGTCGCAAACCGGTGGTCATAATCGACGAATACGACGCTCCCCTACTCAACAACTACCCCAACGAGCAACATTACGAGGCAATAAAGCGTGTCATTCTTGATTTCTATGCCCCAATCAAGGCGTGCGACGAGATACTGCGTTTTGTCTTCATCACCGGCATCACCAAGTTTTCGCAGCTAAGCATCTTCAACACGCTCAACAATATGATCGACATCAGTATGATGTCCGAATATGCCTCAATGTGTGGCATCACGGAGCAGGAACTGACCGACAATTTCAGCGTCGGAATTGCACAGATAGCCGAAAGAATTCAGTGGGCGACAGAGCAGGTGGTCGATAGACTGCGCGAATACTACTGTGGTTATCGGTTTAGCCGAGATGCGGAATGCGTCTACAACCCTCACAGCCTTGTCTGCGCTTTGGAGCAGAAAGAGTTTGGCTCTCATTGGTTTGCCACCGGCTCACCCAACTTCCTTCTCACGGAACTGCAGCGATTTGACTTCGACATCTCATCGATAGAGCGATGTGAGGCTGAGGCAGTCGACTTCGACGCTCCGACCGACACGATGACCAGTCCTCTGCCGCTGCTTTATCAGAGTGGTTATGTCACAATCGTCGACTACGATGCCGAAAGCAACACCTATGTCTTAGGCACGCCTAACAAGGAGGTAAGAATCGGACTGTATCGTATGCTGTTGCCTCGTTTCACCGGCGAGAGCACACAGAGAAACTCATCGTTTGTCATCAGCTTCTCGCAGGCCATCATACGCAACGAGATAGACGACGCTATGCGTCTTATGCAGACATTCCTCTCCACCTTGCCTTACGACCATCACGAGACAAAGCCATCGCTGAAGGAGAAGCACTATCACTCAATGTTTTACATCATATTTTCGCTACTTGGCAACAACATCAAGAGCGAGGTAAAGACAGCTCTGGGCAGGATAGATGCTGTGGTCGAAACGCACAGTCACGTCTATGTGTTTGAACTCAAACTTGACGGCTCTGCTCAGACTGCCATCGAGCAGATAGAGAGCAAAGGTTATATGAGACCATATGAGCGGTCGGGCAAACAGTTGACGGCTGTCGGTGTTAACTTCTCGTCGGAACAACGCACCATCTCAGATTGGAAAATACAACAAGTAAAAATCATCTAAAATCACATAATGTATGGAAGAAAACAAATCCATAAATCTATTCATCGAGAATAGTATCAAGAAAAATTGGGACCACCTCGCACTGTCGGATATGGGTGGCATCAACTATCAATATAAAGATGTCGCTGTAGCAATCGAGAAGCTACACATCCTCTTTGAAGCAGCAGGCGTAAAACCGGGCGACAAGGTGTCAATCTGCGGTAAGAATTCATCCAACTGGGCAGTGGCATTCTTGGCATGTATGACTGCCGGCGTGGTCGCTGTGCCTATCTTGCACGAATTCAAAGCCGACACCGTGCACCATCTGGTCACCCATAGCGAGTCGAAACTACTATTTGTCGACGCGGCTATCTGGGAAAACCTTGACGAAGCTTCGATGCCCGACCTCGACGCTGCCATCTTCATCTCCGAACTTGGCATGCCTTACTGCCGAATCGAGGCCCTCACCGATGCACGCAATCGTCTCAACGAGCTGTTTGGTAAGAAATATCCATATGAGTTCACATCTAAGATGGTCGACTATTACAAGGACTCTCCGGACGAACTCGCTGTGATCAACTACACTTCGGGCTCGACCGGAATGTCAAAGGGTGTGATGCTTGCCTACAAGAGCCTTTGGAGCAATGTGAAGTATTGCCACGACCACCTCAGCTTCCTCAAAGCCGGCGACGGAGTGGTCAACATGTTGCCTCTCGCCCACCTCTACGGCATGATTATCGACATGCTCCACACATTCACCAAGGGCTGCCACCTCAACTTCCTCACACGCGTTCCGTCGCCGAAGATTATCCTCGGAGCGTTTGCCGAAGTGAAGCCTAAGCTCATCATCACCGTGCCATTGATCCTCGAAAAGATTATACGCAACAAGATTTTCCCTATGCTCGAAAAGCCACTGATGAAGTTGATGCTCAAAGTGCCTTACCTCGACGAAAAATTGCTCGCGAAAATCAAAGATGGTCTGAATCAAGCCTTCGGTGGCAACGTGCATGAAATCATCATCGGCGGTGCGGCTCTTAATGCCGATGTCGAAGCATTCCTTCGTCGCATCAATTTCCCATACACCGTCGGTTACGGCATGACCGAATGCGGGCCGCTCATCTCCTACGCTCCTTCGGGTGTCAACAAGCTCAAATCATGCGGAAAGGTTGTCGATCGCGTCGAAGTGAAAATCGACTCCAAAGACCCACACACTATCCCTGGCGACCTCTGGGTGCGTGGCGACAACGTCATGATGGGCTACTACAAGAACCAGAAAGCGACCGACGAAGTGATGATGGGTGACGGATGGATGAACTCCGGCGACCTTTGCCTCATCGACAACGATGGCTTCATCTTTATCTGCGGTCGCACCAAGAGCATGATTCTCGGCCCGTCGGGACAAAACATCTACCCTGAAGAAATCGAGCAAAAGCTCAACAACCTCCCATTCGTCAGCGAGTCGCTAATAATCGAAGATGAAGGTAAACTCGTGGCTCTCATCTACCCTGACTTCGAAAGCGCAACCAAGGAGGGACACTCTCGCGACTCACTCGTCAAGGTTATGGACGACAACCTTGTGGCTCTCAACAAAGAGATGCCGGCATATAGCAAGGTCGCTCGCTACAAAATCTTCGACGAAGAGTTTGAAAAGACTCCTAAACGCTCTATCAAACGCTATTTATATCAACCTAAATAATCACTAACACCTAATACACAACACATTATGCAAAACAAAAAGCAAATCATTCTCGCTGCCATTGGTGCAGTCGTAGTGCTTGCATCTCTTTTCTTCATCATACCATGGTACAACGTATGGCAACAAGAGATGTCGGGTAAAGCTGAGTTTGCAAAGGCTGAACAAAATCGTAAAATCAAAATCGAAGAAGCTAAAGCCAACCTCGAAGCTGAAAAGCTCAACGCACAAGCAGAAATCGAACGCGCCAAAGGTGCTGCCGAAGCTATCCGCATCGAAAACGGATCGTTGACTCCGACCTATATCCAATATCTATGGGTGCGTCAGCAGTCCAACCTCAACAACAAGACCGTGGTCTACATCCCGACCGAAGGCAACCTCCCAATCCTCGAGGCCACACGCCCCGTCCTCGAAGCCCCCAAAGCCGAATAACCCAAACACAACACACGAAACCCATAAAAACAGAGGACTGCACCATCTCGTCGCAGTCCTCTTGCTATATACTTTAATTTGGAGAAACGTAGTAGCCGTTTTCCTACCTCTCGCACTACCATAGTTTGGGAAATGCGCAATCTCTATGACTACACATTGAGCCGCATCGATAGCAAGCATACGCAAGGAATGTCTTATCGGTATTGAATAGAACGTCTCCTTCTGTGCAATCTCGATGAAATTTTTTCAAAAACAGCCGATAGGCTGCAAAAGTTGCGATTTTTTCACACTTTCGCAGTGTATCGACCAGCTTCACCGTTTCGCACCAGCCAAAGGCACTTTAATCTGCAACATTTATTTTATTATAATTCACCTTCAGAGAGGTATAAATTTCTCCAATATTGCGATTCAACTGTTCTTTTACTATATTCTTCCAAATGCAACTCATGAGGTTTTCGTGTTTCCAAATTGCGATTGAGTACTTTCGCAACATTTACAATAGCATCATATACATCCTTTTTGAAAACCATCAAGTCATAAGAAACTGTCAAAAGCAATACATTAGCCTCTGTCTGTGTAATTAGATAGCGTGCTAAATTCTTTGGTGCTACCTTGGGCTGCACAACATGCATATCGGTCTTCATTTGAAGTTTTTCCTCAAGTGTCTTAGAGAAATCCTCATATAATTGCTTAGTTAAATCCCTATTCCAAGGAATACACCCTTCGAAATCAAAAGATGCTTCGCCTCTTTCGCCACCTAATTCAAAGTGAAAATCATAAGGTGAATTCTTTACTATCTGTTCACCTGCAATAACAACAATCCAATCATCTTTAGCTTTTCCTCGAGTTATATCATCAATAAAATCTCTGAATGTTGGATTATCAGGTTCATTCACAGTATAGAAATTATAACGAGAACTTACATTAGGATGCATCCTTGAAAACAGCTCATTAGCAACATAATTAAAACCTCCTATTTGAGCAATATGCCAATCAAAGTAGCTCAATCCATTATCACCTCGACCGATAGGGTTTACAATCGTAACTGATGAACCTCTATCAATATGAGAACCATATTGTGTGTTTACATAGAATTGATTTACAACGATCATATCTGTCTTCGGACCTGAATTTATTGCATTTGCAAGGTTTTTCAAACGCAAGTTCTTTGCACTAGTTACAGCTTTAATGATTTCTGCATCAGACAAACCCAGTTCAAGTTTTAAATCACCTATGCTTATGTTTTTAGCAGGAAAAAATATACCAGCACGCTTTACACTCTTTACAAGCATATACTCATTTATGAGATTACTATTCTTTATTAGTTCTTCAACCCTAGAATCCTCCTCCATAACTTCCGTAAATGCCGAGCCTATCAAACCTGCTGGTACTGCAAAAATAGCAATCCCAAGAACACCAATCACGCACGCAATAAGTCGCCCTATAAATGTGATAGGAGGTGTATCCGCAAAGCCACCCGGATCACCTATGTATTGTGCAAATGCCCACACAACTGATCTCCAACCATTGTCATATACCTCAGGTTGGGCACTGTGCTCAACAAAAAAGAGTATAAACGACAAAATCAATGTAACTATTGCAAGAAACTGCAACGACACCATCATCTCTTGCTTCTTTGCTTTAATAGCTCTTGAAAGAATGCCAAACGCCTTTATATAGCGAAAGACACGAAGCAAACGCGCAATTCGCAAAACCTTTAGTGCCATATATGGCACTTGAACAAACAAATTTACATAGAAAGGAAATGTGGACAGTATATCTATCAACCCATAAAAGCTGAAACAATATCTTATACGCCCCCAAAATCCTTTATATTCTGGTGCAATCTGATCAGCCGCCCAAATACGCAACGACACCTCTATGGTAAAGCATATAGTCGTAAAGTAGTCCACAACATGCAACAACTTTCCATACTGTTCAACTATGTTATCATACGTCGACAGAAAAACCTCGACTGTTGAAATTACGATTAAACCTATGATAGCATAATCTACATAGTTCTCCCACTGCCTAGTGCGCAGATTGCTATCGAACACTCGCGCGAGTTGTTTCTTAAAATTCTCTATCTTCTTCATTTATCTTTTTAATTATAGTTTGAATTGCCTTAACCATATCGTCAAGTGGCATAGTCGATTTATTAGATTTGACAGATGGTTGTCCCTCGTACAATGGCAAATGCACAAATATCGCTTTCATGTGACATTCTTTGCAGAGCATTAGAGCCTCATAATACAAGCGATTACAAACATATAGGCCACATGAGTTGGATATTTTAACTGATACACCCTGCTCTTCAATAGCAGTACACAATGATTTAATTGGAGTATTGGTAAAGAATGCTATAGGTGTTTCGATGTTTATCGGCTCTTCGTTTGGCATATAGCCATCATTGTCAGGTAGTCTAGAGTCCATCATATTCAATGCAACTCTTTCCAACTTAACTCTATCGCTTGCACCCGATTGACCAAGCATTATAATTATATCTGGAGCGTGCTTTTTGACAGCCTCTAACAATGCCACACGTACGCGAGAAAAACTGACTGGCATTTGCTCAATAGCTATATCTACCCCAACAACGCCGCGTGTAGCCACCTTTTCAGCAACCACCCACGACGAATTTTCGGAATAATCCAAATATGGTTCAAAACCTGTAAGTA
Source organism: Muribaculaceae bacterium (assembly GCA_017547845.1). Classification (GTDB taxonomy): domain Bacteria; phylum Bacteroidota; class Bacteroidia; order Bacteroidales; family Muribaculaceae; genus Lepagella. Next base: position 6,174 of record JAFYNZ010000033.1, on the reverse strand, counting down.
ATATTTTCGCCATTATCTTGCCTCCTTGCTTCTTTTGCTATCGACACACGTAAATCAATATCTTCTTTTTGTAATATTCTCTACTAATTGATATTGCTTTGGGGTAAATACTGTGGCATGTGGGGCGATCAAACCCCACATGCCGAAATATTTTTCTTTTAATTTCTTGCCGACTTGCACGAGAATTTTGCTATTGTCGGACAATCTGCTGACATAATAGAAGTACTCATCGACCTCTTCTCACTCATCGTCGTCGTACAGATACCACTCCTGCTCAAAATCGCCATCAGAGCAATCATAAGCGTTAAGGTCCTCTTCAATTTTTTTACCATCATAACGGAGTGAGATACGGTGCTCCTCGCAATCATAATCCGCTGGTGCAAAATTGACATCAAAACATTCGTAATAGAAACTCAACTTTTCTATATCGAAGTTTTCTACATCGAATTCCCACGTCTTACCAGCGATATTGTCATAGTAACCAAACTTAACAATATCGTCGTTATTCCACTGTTGCGCCATATCAAATTTTTGATAGTCAGAGTAGTCTCCATCGATATCAACATCGTTGAGATCTATCTCTTTGCCATCTACAGTGATACGGATAAAATCAGGTGATTCATCGCTGTTGAACACAAATGATTCACCTAACATCTCATCATTGGAATCAAACGCTGCATAGTCGTGCTCTGTAATTTCGATTTCGACTACTACGTGGTTAATTTTTTTTTCGTTCTTTAAGGTATCAACGACAATATTTCCTTTTTTATCGATATAGAATGTTTCTTTACCATTCGAAACTTGAGCTTTGCCGTTATGGAAGTCCTGCGCAGTTTTATATGTTGGCTTAATAACTTCTTTCCCTTTGTCATTTACAAAACCAATACCACCTTCTCCACAAACTATGATCATTCCTTCAACAAACTCATCACCTAACCAATCATATTTAGGAGAAATTAATTCATCTCCATTTTTATCCAAGAATCCCCATCGGTCGTTTAGACTAACTGAATAAATATCTCCGTCTTGAAAAACATTGTCGTATTTTTTCAGTTTATCTTCCTTGCTTAAATTATTGACCATCCCTGCGGCAGAGATACTGATGCTATTGTCAGAAAGAGCAGAATCGTCAGGGTTAGCCACTTGAACACCGATACCATATAGTTCTGCTACCTTCTTTTCAAAGTTACCTACATGCATGTTACCTCTAACCACAAGTTCACCACCCTTAGCGCCTTCTGCGCGAATTGATGCCAATGTCGCTTCTTCATCAGCAAAACCACCTTTACATGAAACACTCTTATACACTCGAAGTGTACATCCAAATTCTTTTTTGAAATTAGCCTTCAAAGTTTTCACCTTTGTACGGCCATTCATTGTAAATTCTGCCATAATTCGTAAAAAATTAGGTTATTTATGATTTATTCTATTGAATATTTCGTTGTAAAATATTCTGTCTTAGGTACTACAGCTTCAACCTCAACCCACAGATAGTTGGTATATCGAATGCGTTCGTTTTCGAAAGCAAGGTATATCGTTTTCTGTCCTTTGACCGGTATTCGACCATTGCACGATTGTGTGCCAAGAGTAGAATAATCTACATCGTAATTAAGCACAGAAGCCGATTTTGTTCCATCTTGAAACTGCTTTGCCTGCGTTTGGCTGCGGAAAACATACATATTACAGTATGCATCCTCTTCTCGTAAAGGGCGATTATCATCAAGCAGTTTACTAAAGAGATTCACGTCGCCATTTTTCTCCTTTTCATAGAGTGGTAATCCAAGGAATTTGACCTCTTCATATGATGTCGTAAGGTTTTCGTGGAATTCACCATCGCTTGAACTATCATGCTCACTTGTGGCAATACGCATGGAATAGAGTATGTCGGTTGCTCCCGCTGGTATCTGAACAGCAACCAAAGCCTTAGAGCTACCTGAGAATGCTGCCTTTAGTTGTCCTCTCAACGTAAACTTACGTGGTTCGTCAAAACACTTAATCATACTTATACCGCTCACAGACTTCGCACCCAAATCAGCCTTTCCACACTCTATATTATCCACTTTTACAGGAGTAGCATTTCCCAAGCGTGACATATCATTTACTTTATAACTTATTTCAAGTCCTACATACTGTGTCCCTTGCGGATTGATTTCAATATAGTAGATTGCAGTATTTTCTACAACGAGCGAATCATTTACAACTGACTTACCCTTATATTTTTTGAGTACCGAACGACTATCAGCATTGCACAGCTGAACAGCGATTGGTTTGGATGCAGTTATATTCCAATATAATTTTTCACCCTTTTGCAGGTATACCGGATATGTCTGCGATTGAGAGAGCAATAATTCATCATAATTCCAAGGTGTAACCTTGCAATTTTTTATTTCATTGGCAGTCAAGGTTATTAAATCGTTTCGCAACTTATTCACTCTCACTTTGAGCGCCTCACATGATGACACTTGTTCGGGAGTCAATCCCATCGGATTGTAATCATAGTACAACTCCTTACCCATCTCATTCATCTCGGCTAATTCTTCTCCTGAAAGAGTATGAAAATCTGTCTGAGAAATCTGTTTTTCCAACGTTATCACTTGCTCAAACATCTGATTGTACTCTTCTAAAGTTTGATTTTCTTGTTTGCTTGTACAACCCATTAAGAATGCAGCAAGCATCGTTAATAATAATATTCTATACATATTATATCCTTAATTCCTTTAATACATCGTTAATTTACAAAATATCCATAAAATTTCTCAAAATCAACCAAAAAGTGATTTAGCATTATGATACGTGACTCTTTCAAATGAATAGCCATCAACTTGATTTCTAAATGATTTTATTTTTTTAACATAATATTTTTTCAAATTAACATTATAGTAATACCCTGGAATACACATATCAGTTCCCCATAACAAACGTTCCGAATAACCTAAATTTATGCATTGAACCATTTGATTAACAGGCATAAAAGCACTATCTAAATACACGTTCGGGCAGCGTTCTAGAGCATTTATCGCTTGTTGCAAAGGACGACCGTGAGCCAAAATGAAATTTACATCAAAATTATAATTTATTAATTCAAGAAAAGTATTAGGATTACATTCAATTTCGTCTCCTGTATGAATAAGGATAGGTATTTGAAATTCTCTTGATAATTCCAAGACTTTTGGAGAATATTTGCCTTTTAAATCCCAACAGTTGGGATGAAGCCCTGGATGAATTTTTAAACAGCGCCAATTAATATCCTCATTTAACATATACATTCTATTATCAATCATATTAGGAGTAATCCACAACGTAGGCAAAATTTTATCACCATCCAACTTTATTATTTCCTTTATCTCTGATATCACAGCGCTATAATTCTCTTCACATGTGGAAGTTGATGATATTGCATATTGAGAAATCTTCATAGAAGACATTAATTGATGAACAAATAGAGGTGAGTAATAATTATCAAAAAAAGGACCTACATGAACATGTGCATCTATAAGTTTCATAACAATCCTTTTTTCTTATATTCCTCAACTATTTTTTTATTTAGGAAAGCAACATCACAAAAATGTTGATTAATCTTAAACATATCACCGCCACTCTCATTGTAATTTCTTACAAGACAAAAAGAACAATAATCTTTTGCACTACACTCCATACATTGAGGAAATGATTCTTGCGTAATGTGTCTTAAAGCTATTACGCGCTCACTACTTTCCCATATGTCTTTAAGAGTCTGTTTGTAGACATTTCCTAAAACATAATCTTGCCAACCTGCGCATGGATATACATCGCCATTTGCTGTAATACAGCAATTGTCGTAACCAACGCCACAAATAGGTTTCTTCTTAAATAGTTCTATATTCTCCTCTTGTTCTTCAGATAATGATTGTTGAGACAAAGTTTCTGTTCTATAATTGATATCGTGTAGTATTATATCTCTTAATAATTCCTCTGTTTCACTTAAAGACAATCTATTAGCCAAATTATCAGTATCCAAATCAGAGCGAGCCATCAATATAAAGTCTGTTTGCGCTTTAACATTTAATGACTCAGCATAACTGAGAACTTCATTATATCCATAACGATTTGCCTTCATTATGGGACAACTAATTTGAACAGGTATATCTGCCGCCACTAATTTCTCAATAGCAGTTTTGGTTTTCAAAAATGATCCGTTTACTGTAGTTATAGCATCATGTTTCTCAGAATCCATTGAATAAAGAGAAACCTGAATTAAAGAAATATTAGCATTTTTTAGATGTGGAATATGCTCATCTTTAAGCGATATCAAATTTGATAAAATAGAAATAATCAAATCTTTTTCTCGACAATAATCGACAATCTCCATTAAATCTTTATGCAAAAAAACCTCGCCTCCAGATAGGGTAACACTGATTCCTCCCAATTCAGAAAATTCATTTATAATTGACTTCACCTTATGAATCGGCATATCAAATCCACTATTTTTCTTACTATTAGGGATATAGCAATGGATGCAGCGCTCGTTGCATCTGCTTGACAATTCAAATTGCAAATTAGAAATTAAAGGTTTTCCTTGAAATTCTTCAAGAAAAAAATCTTGTGTGTTTTTAGAAACAAATGATTCAGTATGATAACTTTCTGTCAATGTTTTTGGATTATTTAAAGAATATGAAAAATCTATGTCATTTTTATTCAAATCCTCTATCGTATTCCCGACAATAACAAATTTATCTACAACCAAACTCTCAATAAATTCACACAAATCAACTTCGATAATTTTCCGATCAACTTCTGGATAACAATTTACAAGTTTATCTAAAATAACGTCCACATCTTGAGGTTCTCTCTTGATCATTTTGAGCCATTCTGCTCCCTGAGCATTATAACACCTATCATGCTTCGTTAATTGATTAATAATATAACCATATTTTTCAGTACAACGTACAAACGAATTTTTTGATAATTTTATTAACATAACAAAAAACAAAAAGAAAAAGGGTGCATAAATATAAGCACCCTAGATTAGTAAAATTTCTGATTAACGTGGATGTGAACAATTACGGCATTTGCCATCTTTGCCATAACCAGATGTTGGACATCCAGCTGCATAAGATCCTGTTGGACGATTCTTAGCAACAATCTCAGGTTTCGAATATTCCTTCATGATTTTTAAAATTTATTCAACGCCTACTCTATTTAGGATTTTCGGCTTCCTCCTTTTATTTTTGACATTATATTTTCCTATTTTATTTTATACAAAAAAGGATTAGCAGCCCCTTTCTTTCGATATTGATTTGGAATTTTTTTACCTATAATTCCATTGACCCAATCCTCCGTACACTCTTCACCATTAAATTCAATCCTATTAGGAATGTTAGAATTATACCAATCATGCACAGTATACACTTTCTTTACAATACCATCTACTACTGAAAAAACATATTTGTATTGTTGAGCATTCTTTAATTCTGCACGCCAAGCCTTTCGAGTAGTATCATATAAGTTATTATTATTCTCGGCAAGAACTGTTGATCTTACTTTAATAAGTATATAGTTTACATCTGGTTCATCATAATCATCTAATTCTTGTAACTTACGCCACGTTTCCGCCGCCATCATACCTCTCTCAGAATCAATACCAGACTGAATATTTGTTAAACCACTATATACATCAATTAATGCAGCTTCAACTTCCAATGCCTCTTCTTGAGTCATTCCAGAACGATGAATAATATGTATAACATTCAAACCATCGTTTACAATAGCGTTAATTTGAGCTATCTTTTCAGAAGTTTTATCTTCATCGTTTTGGAATTTAATAGCAGCCTTTGCATGCTGAAACACTCTATCGCCAGTTCCTTTGCCCACATAAAATGTATGTCCGGTCCTTGGATCTATCAAACGATAGACATAATAATCTTTAGATTCACCAGACTTCTCACTTAAATTCATGTTATTCATAAACTATTGAGGAGGTTCTAAAAATTGAATTTGCCATTAGCGAGTAGTCTGAACCTCCTTTAGGCTACCGCTAATATAAGTAACGAATGGTTCGTCTCTTGATAAGAGACAAATCATTAGATATAGAATGCTGTATAGCAATAACTTAGCTTGGTTATTAATATCGATTTTGCTATACATTCCAATATCAAATTATTTATATGTGTAATTTTTTGGGGTTAAATAGTCTTT
>JAFYNZ010000032.1 GCA_017547845.1 Muribaculaceae bacterium | reverse complement strand
TCTTTTGACTGTCTGTCTGACTGCTTTACATGACTTTTATTAATTTAATTATCAACATTTTAAATCAACCTATATGGCAACCTACAAGGCTTATACTGACCGAGGCAATTGGCTCTTCGATGCTCAGGACGACAGCGATGCCTTTTAATACTTCTCTCTTGACGCAAGAAAGCCACCCCGGGATTACGGAGTGGCTTTAGTCGATTTATAGATGTTCCCTCTAAGAGGGGCACGCTATTGCGTGTCGGGATTAGTCTTTGATGATGTAGTTGCCGAGTTCTTCAGCGTTGAATTTGCTGATGAAGTCGATGTGCTTAGCGACGTCTGACTGAGTGAACTTTGCAAATACGTTGAGTGAAGTGCGGAAGCTTGGGTTGCGTTGAGCATCAGAGAGAAGGAGGTAGGTCATGATGATGTTGCCTGCCATTTCTACGAGGCGACGAGCCATGAAGTCGATGTAGCCCGGCTCTTTGCAAGCGTCGACAGCAGCCACAGCGTCAGCATATTGGTTGGTGAGGCCGATGAGCATATCTTTGATAGCTTGGTCTTCAGCAGCCACTTCCATAGCTTCGCAGTCGCGCATATAGTTGAGGTAAGTGCCTGTTGTGACGTGGCGGATAGCCGCTACGACTTGGAGCTGAGTCGTACCTTCGTAGATAGATGTGATGCGAGCGTCGCGATAGATGCGTTCGCAAGCGTAGTCCTTCATGAAGCCTGAGCCACCGTGGATCTGGATACAGTCGTAAGCGTTTTGGTTGCAGAATTCTGATGAGAGACCCTTAGCAAGAGGAGTGAACGCATCGGCAAGACGGCTGTATTTCTTCATTTCAGCCTTTTCTTCAGCTGTGAGGCTGCGTTCTTTAGCGATGTCTTCGTAGACTTTGTACATGTCGACAAAGCGAGAGCATTCGTAAAGGAGTGAGCGAGAAGCGTCGAGCTTACCCTTCATCACTGAGAGGATTTCAGAGACAGCAGGGAATTCGATGATAGCCTTGCCGAATTGCTTACGGTCCTTAGCATATGCGAGTGCTTCGCGATAAGCTGCTTCGCTGATACCGACTGACTGAGCTGCGATACCGAGACGAGCGCCGTTCATGAGTGCCATCACATATTTGATAAGACCGAGGCGACGAGAGCCACAGAGCTCGGCAGGAGCATCTTTGTAGACGAGTTCGCAAGTAGGGCTACCCTTGATACCCATCTTGTTTTCGATGCGACGCACGTTGACGCCACCGTTGCGCTTGTCGTAGATGAACATTGAAAGACCGCGACCATCCTTAGTGCCTTCTTCAGAGCGAGCGAGCACGAGGTGGATGTCGCTATCACCGTTGGTGATGAAGCGCTTAACGCCGTTGAGCACCCATGAGCCGTCTTCCTTCTGAGTAGCCTTGAGCATTACAGACTGGAGGTCGGAACCTGCGTCAGGCTCAGTGAGGTCCATCGACATGGTTTCGCCTTGGCAAACGCGAGTGATGTAGCGTTGCTTTTGGTCTTCGTCGGCAAATTCGTAGATAGTCTCAGCACAGTCTTGGAGACCCCAAAGGTTTTCGAAACCTGCATCAGCGCGGCTGACGATGTCGGCAGCCATGATGTAAGGAGTGATAGGGAAGTTGAGACCACCGTAACGACGAGGCATTGACATACCCATCAATCCCGCCTTGCGACACACTTCGAGGTTCTTAGCAGTGCCGTCAGCATAGATTACGCGGTTGTTTTCGACGCGAGGGCCTTGGTGGTCAACATTTTCAGCGTTTTCGCCGATGATGTCACCACTGATTTCACCGACGATTTCGAGCACTTTGTCGTAGTTGTCCATAGCGTCTTCGAAGTTCATCGGAGCGTAGTCATAGACGTCAGCGTCGGCATATTGTCTTTCCTTAAGCTCCACGATTTTCTCCATCAAAGGGTGAGAAAGGTGGTGCTTCAAATCCGGGTTATCGTTATAGAAATTTGCCATCGTTATTTAGAATTCTTTTTGTAGTACTTAATTAATTTAGGAAGCACTTCTTCGATAGTGCCGTTGATCACATAGTCTGCGATGTTGTTGATAGGCGCAGCAGGGTCGTTGTTGACAGAGATGATGATAGAGCTTTCCTGCATGCCGGCGATGTGCTGGATTTGACCTGAGATACCGCAAGCGATGTAGAGTTTAGGACGCACTGTCACACCTGTCTGACCGATCTGGCGAGCGTGTTCTGCCCAGCCTGCGTCGACAGCAGCACGAGTCGCACCCACTTCAGCGCCGAGTGTGTCGGCAAGCTGATAGAGGAGGTCGAAGTTTTCTTTGCTGCCTACGCCGTAACCGCCGGCTACGATGATAGGAGCAGCCTTGAGGTTGATCTTAGACTTTTCGACGTGGCGGTCGATGATTTCGACTACGAAGTCTTCAGCAGAAGTGTATTTGTTGACGTCGAGGTTGATCACTTCACCCTTGTAGTCAGCGTCGAAAATCTCTTTCTTCATCACGCCTTCGCGCACAGTAGCCATCTGAGGACGGCAGTCAGGGTTGACGATAGTCGCTACGATGTTGCCACCGAATGCAGGACGGATTTGGTAGAGGAGGTTTTCGTATTCCTTTTGAGTCTTAGGGTCTTTGTGGCTACCGATTTCAAGTGATGTACAGTCAGCTGTCAGACCGCTGTGGAGGCAAGACGACACGCGTGGACCGAGGTCACGACCGATAGATGTTGCACCCATGAAAGCGATTTGAGGCTTGATTTCCTTGAAAAGGTTGATGAGGATAGAAGAGTGAGGAAGAGATGTGTAAGGGTAGAGGCGAGCATCTTCCACCTTGTAGACAGTGTCCACACCGTAAGGGAAGAGCTGTGCTTCGATGCCTTCAAGCTTGTCGCCGGCTACGATGGCTTGGAGCTTAACGCCGAGCTGGGTAGCAAGAGAGCGACCTTTGGTAAGAAGTTCGAGACTTACGTCAGCAACCTTACCATCTTCATATTCGCAATATACGATCAAATTGTTTTGTTCTGCCATAATTGTTGAGTTGTTTTATCCGATAGTATGGTTAACGATAAGTTCTTTAATCAAGTCTTCGAGTTCCTGGTCGTTGTTGCCTACGCAACGAGCTTCCTTAGCAGTGAACACTACGTTTTCGATGCTCTTCACCTTAGTAGGCGAGCCGTTGAGACCACATTGTTCGAGGTCGGCATCCACGTAAGCAGCGTTCCACTCGCCGATAGCGAGGTAAGGGCGCTTTTCGATCAACGCTTTCTTCGCTTCGTCTTCAGCCACTTCAGAAGGCACTGCTGCATATTTATATTTTTGGATAGCCTTAGCGTTGCGAGGACGGCATTCGTCGGCCGAACCGTTGACAGTCACCACCAATGGCAATGGAGCCTTGACAGTCTCTACACCGCTCTCGATGCGACGCTTGATAGTCACCTTGCCATCTATCACTTCGATGATGTCTTCAGCGTAAGTCACTTGTGGGAGACCGAGCTTTTCAGCCACTTGAGGACCTACTTGAGCTGTGTCACCGTCGATAGCCTGACGACCACCGATAATCATGTCATACTCGCCAATCTTCTTCACAGCTGCTGAGAGGGCATAAGAAGTTGCCAAAGTGTCGGCACCCGCAAATGCACGGTCAGAAAGTACGATACCGCCGTCTGCTCCACGATACATACCTTCGCGGATGATTTCTGCAGCACGAGCCGGACCCATTGTGAGGATTGTGATTTTTGTGCCTGGATAGAGATCCTTAAGCTTGAGTGCTTGCTCAAGTGCATTAAGGTCTTCTGGGTTGAAAATCGCTGGAAGCACTGCACGGTTGATTGTGCCGTCTTCCTTCATCGCGTCTTTACCCACATTTCTTGTATCAGGTACCTGCTTAGCTAGTACAATGATATTTAAACTCATAATGTCGATATTTATTTATAAATGAATTTTATTACACAATTTTACGTTGCAAAGATAATAAAATTTCTCTGAAATCAGCCGTCTCAGGCAGTCATTATTTTTTGTTTATAGGTGTGTAAGGCGAATTTTATGCTTATTTAACCTATTTTTCACAACCGTAATTCGGCTAAATCCAAAACTATTGCTTAACTTTGCGACTATGAACAACATATTTAAATATAGTATAATTGCATCGATGATTTTGTCGGCAACTTCTGTGTCGGCTTCTGTCGTCGATGATGCAAAAGCATCGATAAATGCAGCGCAGACACCCCAAGATTACCAAGCGGTGCTGACCACGCTGCAGAATGAACTCAAACGCAAACCGAAGCCTAATACGGCTATCGACCTAAAGTATTGGGCAGGCGTGGCTTGCTTTCATCTCGACCGATATGATGAGGCGGCTGAGTATTTTGAGGCGGCTACCTCTCGTCATGCTGATGCCTACCGTTATCTGGGCAAGATAAGCTTTGCCGATTACGACTTTGAGTCGGCGCTTGAAGCCTATGACGAATATCAAGAAGCATTGAAAAAAGCGAAGAAGAGCGTGCCTGAAGATTTAGAGGCCGAGGTCGATATGGCCAATTCTGCACAATCGATGCTCGACCGCGTGGAAAGCATTGTGGTCATCGACAGCATAAGCGTGCCCTACGAAAAGTTTTTCTCCCACTATCGCATGGCTCTCTCTGCCGGACGACTCCGTTCGCTCGATGAGTTGCCTGTCAAGACTCCTGACGGTGGTGTCGAGCAGATGTATTATGCCAACGAGAACAATGATTTCATACTCTGGGCAGATGTCGACAGTGCATTGAACACACGTCTATATGAGGCATCACGACTGAACGACGGCACATGGCATGAGCCGGTGATGGTCGATTTCGGTGACGACAGGAGTAATCACGACGCTTATCCGTTTATGATGTCCGACGGCTCGACACTCTACTTTGCAAGTCAGGGCGAAGGCTCTATCGGCGGCTACGACATCTTCTGCTCCAACCGTGACTCTCAGACGCATGAGTATATGTCGCCGTTGAATGTCGGAATGCCCTACAACTCTCCCTACAACGACTTCATGCTCGCCATCGATGAAGAGAACGGCATCGGATGGTGGGCCACCGACCGTCACACACCAACAGGCGACAGCGACCAATCGACTGTGACAATCTATGTCTTTATCCCCAACGATGTGCGTGTCAATCGTAACATCGACGACCCCGATATCGTCTCCTACGCCAAGATGACCGACTACATGATGACCTGGGAGGAAGATGCCGACTACTCGGAAATCCTGCAGACAATTAGCGAGATAGATGTCGACCAAAAGGTGGTCGTCACCGAGTTTGAGTTTCCTATATCGTCGGAAGTGGTCTATCGCAACTACGACGACTTCAAGACGCACGAAGGAACTGAATTGATGCGCGACTATCTCGAGAAGACCGAAGCGTTGACCGACTTGACCGAGCAACTGTCGAAACTTCGCAAGAGCTACCATAGCAATCCCTCTGCAGCAGTGGTCGAAGAAATCAAGAGCGTAAAGGCTCAAATGCAGTCGCTCAGAGAAGAGATTAAAGAGATACGCAATAATATTTACAAGGCAGAAAAATCGACACGATAATGATTTCATTTGTAGTTTCACTCGTAATCCTGATAGCAGGCTACTTCGTCTATGGCAAGTATGTGGCAAAGGTGTTTGGCGTTGAGCCACAGCGTCCTACGCCTGTGCATACGATGGCCGATGGCGTCGACTATGTAGAGCTTCCGACATGGAAGATATTTATGATACAATTTCTCAACATCGCCGGATTGGGTCCGATATTCGGAGCTATCATGGGCGTAATGTTTGGTCCGGCAGCATTCCTATGGATAGTCTTTGGGACAATCTTCGCCGGAGCGGTGCACGACTATCTGTCGGGCATGTTGTCGTTGAGAAGCAATGGTGCATCGTTGCCCGAAATCGTGGGCGACCAACTCGGCAACCGTGTCAAAACTGCCTTGCGCATCTTCGCCTTGCTATTGATGATACTGGTCGGAGCTGTGTTTGTCTACAATCCTGCCGACCTATTGGCAATGTTGACGCCACAGTATCTCGACCGCACATTCTGGATTGTGGTGATATTTGCCTACTACATGGCTGCCACCCTTCTGCCTGTCGATAAATTGATAGGCAAACTCTACCCCTTGTTTGGCTTCGCATTGCTCTTTATGGCAGTCGGAGTGATGGTGATGATGCTGGTCAATTCGGCATCGTTGCCTGAGGTGTGGACCGAATTCTACAACCACAAAGCCGACCCTGATGCCAACCCTATATTCCCGATGATGTTTGTGTCCATAGCATGTGGAGCGATTTCGGGCTTCCATGCGACTCAATCGCCGATGATGGCTCGATGTCTGAAGAATGAGCGTCACGCACGACCGGTGTTCTACGGAGCGATGGTCGCTGAGGGCATCGTCGCTTTGATATGGGCAGCGGCAGCAATCACGTTCACAGGTGGCTATGATGGTCTGCAACAATTCATGGGCTCATCGTCGCCTGCAATCCTTGTCGACAACATCTCCAAGTCGTGGCTCGGTACATTCGGTGGCATTCTGGCCATACTCGGTGTCATAGCCGCACCTATCACATCGGGCGACACAGCATTGCGTAGTGCGCGACTCATAGCAGCCGATTTTATGCATATCGAGCAGAAGAAAATCTCCAAGCGACTGCTGATTTCGGTGCCGATCTTCGTGTTGTGCTTCGTCATAATGCTACTGCCCTACGAAGTGGTGTGGAGATACTTTGCGTGGTGCAACCAAGTGCTATCGGTGTTCACTCTTTGGGCTATCACCATATGGCTCTACGACCATAAGAAAAACTATTTCATCACCCTGTTGCCTGCCCTGCTGATGACAGCGGTCACTTCGACATACATCATGTTTGCACCCGAAGGTTTCAGTCTGCTGACAGTCTCTTTGATGGGTTGTAGCATCAGTTATGCAGTCGCAGTAGCCTTCGGTATCGGTGTGTCGGCATTGTTCATGGCGATGTTTGTCGTAAGAGCTAAAAACAAGAGTCGTCTATGAATGTGCAGTCGATAACGTGTCAGACCGACCTCTACAACTTGCACTCCCACACACATTTCTGCGATGGCAAGGCTTCGATGCAGGAGATAGCAGAAGCTGCGCGTCGTGTCGGAATGCTCCACCTCGGTTTCACCCCTCACTCTCCCATAGCGTGCCACTCGACATGCAACATGGTCCGTGAAGCCGTCGACCCATATCTGTCGGAGATAGCCCGACTTAGGGATATTCATGGCGAGCAGATGCAGGTGTGGCAATCGATGGAGATAGACTATCTGAGTCGCGACTTCGGTCCGCACATCGATTATTTCCAACGCCTGCCATTGGACTATCGCTTGGCATCGGTGCATTTTGTGCCCAACTACGATGGTATCCCTATCGATTGCGATGGACGATACGAACGCTTCAGCCAGCGATTGAAGGAGGAGTTCAGAGGCGATATACGCTATGTCGTAGAGAAATTCTTTGAGCATACGCTGACCATGATAGAACTCGGAGGCTTCGACATTCTCGGACACTTCGACAAGATAGCTCGCAATGCGTCACAAGCGTCGCCCGGTATCGAAGAGGAGTCATGGTATGAGGCACTCATAGACGATGTGATATCCCACGCCATCTCGGCACAAGTAGCCATAGAGGTCAACACCAAAGCCTACGATGAGCATAAGCGTTTCTTCCCCTCACAGAGGTGGATGGACAAGGTGATAGCATCAGGTCTGCCGATAGTGGTCAATTCCGATGTGCATCACCCCGACAAGGTCAATGCCGGACGAAACGAAGCTCTCAAACTGATACGCAGCCTTAAGTAGGTCGAAAGGTTTTGATATATGGTCAAAAATAACTAACTTCGCAGATGATATGAACTGTGGGGCGATTTCGTCGACACGAATGATGCCTCCACATAAAGAGCCGCAAGCTAAATGAAATTTTCACAAGTAATAGGTCATGAGGAGCAGAAGTCGCTATTGCGCTACAGTGTCGACAACGATCAGTTGCCGCACGCACTGTTGATATCCGGTCCTTCGGGTATCGGCAAGATGACGTTGGCAAGAGCATTGGCGCAGTACATTCATTGCACCAATCGTGTCAATGGCGACTCTTGTGGCAAGTGTCCGTCATGTCGACAGCATCAGTCGCTCAACAATCCCGATATGCACTATGTCTATCCGATAGTCAAGAAGTCAAGTCCTAAGTTGACTGTGTCGGAAGACTATCTGACTGAGTGGATTGAATTTGTCGAGGAAGACCCTATGTCGCCCTACGAGAGATGGCTTGAATTGATGGATGCCGGAAACTCGCAGCCCATGATTTATGTCGATGAGAGTGCCGAAATTCTACGCAAGATGCACCACTCCAGCTTCGCTGCCAAGCACAAAATCATGCTAATGTGGCTACCTGAGAAGATGAACGAAGAGGCTGCCAATAAGTTGCTCAAGATTATCGAAGAGCCCTTTGAGGACACCAAGTTCATATTCGTCAGCAACGAGCCTCAAGCTATCCTGCCGACCATCTTTTCACGCACTCAGCGTGTCAACCTCAAGAAACTTTCCCCATCGGAGATAGCTCTCTACCTCTGTTCGACATATGGCATCGATGAAAATTCTGCCCTCGAGATAGCATCGATAAGCGATGGCAACGTAAATGTCGCTGTGGGAAATGTGAGCTTAAGCGGTGAGACAGCAGAGTTTCGCAAGATATTCCAGGAGATGATGCGTAAGGCCTACATGCGCGACATCAGGTCGCTCAAAGACATCGCCGACAAGATAGCATCGATGGGACGTGAGAAAAACCGTCGCTTCCTTGCATATTGTGCATCTATGGTGCGCGAAAACTTCATCTACAACCTTCAGACTCCGTCGCTCAATTGCCTCAATGCCGAAGACCGTCAGTTCAGCTCTCGCTTCTCGCCATTCATCAACGAGCGTAATGTCGAAGGCTTGATGACCGAAATAAACCTTGCAGAGAACGACATCGCACGCAATGCCAATGCTAAGATTGTGATGTTTGACTTCTGCATCAAACTAATTATATTGATTAAAACATAAATTCAGATATAGACATGAAACCAACCCTATTTATACTCGCTGCCGGAATGGGCAGTCGTTACGGTGGTCTTAAGCAACTCGATGGCGTAGGACCTAACGGTGAAACCATCATGGACTACTCGGTCTATGACGCTATACGTGCCGGTTTTGGCAAAGTGGTATTCGTCATTCGCCACGATTTCGAACAAGAGTTCAGAGACAAAATCATATCAAAATATCAAGACCACATCGCCGTCGATGTAGTGTTCCAAGACATCACTGCATTGCCTGCAGGCTTCGCTCCTCACCCTGAACGCACCAAGCCATGGGGTACAGGTCACGCCGTCTTGATGGGTAAGGACGCTATCAAAGAGCCGTTTGCCGTAATCAATGCCGACGACTTCTACGGTGCAGAGAGCTTCCAAATCCTCGCTGATGCACTCCGTAAGGTGGCTGACAAGGAAAACTGCTACTGCATGGTCGGCTTCCAGATTGAGAACACACTTAGCGAAAACGGTACTGTCTCTCGCGGTCACTGTCAAGTCTCTGAAGAGGGCTACCTCACAGGTGTCAACGAGTGTCACGGCATTCAACGCAAAGGCGACAAGCTTGTGCACACCCTCGCTGACGGCACAGAAGCAGAATTCCCTGCCGGAGCAGCCGTATCGATGAACATGTGGGGCTTCACACCCGACTATTTCGTCCACACCGAAAAGGCCTTCATCGAATTCCTCCAAAAGAATGCCTCAGAGCTCAAGTCAGAATTCTATATCCCGACCGTGGTCAACGACCTTATCACTTCAGGCACTGTGACCTTGAAGGTAGAAAAGACACCATCTAAATGGTTTGGTGTCACATATGCTGCCGACCGTCCTGCGACTATCGAGCAATTCAAGCGTCTGACCGACGAAGGCGTTTATCCACAGAAACTTTGGTAATCGAGTAGGAGAGTAGGCTATGGCAACAAAGATACTTGTCACAGGTGGCACAGGTTATATAGGCAGCCACACAGTGGTAGAACTTCAGAACGCAGGCTTTGAGGTGGTCATCATCGACAACCTTTCCAACTCCAACATCGGTGTGCTCGACGGCATTGAGCAAATCACAGGTATTCGCCCGGCGTTTGTAGAGGGTGATGTGTGCGACAAAACGACGCTCAACGCCCTTTTCGAGGCTCATAGCGACATCAAAGGTATCATCAACTTTGCAGCGTCTAAGGCTGTCGGAGAGTCGGTGGAGAAACCTCTCAAATACTATAGCAACAACCTCGTGTCGCTCATCAATCTGCTCGACATGATGCCACACTACGGCGTCAAAGGCATCGTCTTCTCATCGTCATGCACTGTCTATGGTGAGCCCGATGTCAACCCTATCGACGAGACAGCACCTATCAAGGTGGCGACATCACCCTACGGCAACACCAAGCAGATTTCCGAAGAGATTATCAACGACTATATCCGTTCGGGAGCAGCGATTAAGAGCATCATTTTACGCTATTTCAACCCCGTAGGAGCTCATCCATCGGCATTGATAGGGGAGTTGCCCAACGGAGTGCCCAACAACCTTATACCTTACCTCACACAGACTGCTGCCGGTATCCGCAAGCAACTCACAGTCTTCGGCAATGACTACAACACTCCCGACGGCTCTTGCATTCGCGATTTCATCGATGTGGTCGACTTGGCAAAGGCTCATGTCGTAGCGATGAGACGCATGCTTGAGAACGACCAGACAGAAGCCGTAGAGGTATTCAACCTTGGCACAGGTCGTGGACTCTCGGTGCTCGAACTTATCGACGCATTCCAACGCGCTACCGGTGTCGCAGTGCCATACGTCATAGGAGAGCGTCGTGCAGGCGATATAGAGCAAATCTGGGCAGAGCCGACAAAGGCCAACACCGTCCTCGGTTGGCGTGCAGAAATGCCTATCGAAGACACCATGCGCCACGCCTGGGCCTGGCAACTCCACCTCCAAAACAAATAGCCATTGCCGCCCAAGGCAAGAATTGAAGCTCATGCGATGCAATACGAGATTGTATCAAAGTCATAAAGTAAACGCTCGGCCGGAATGGTCGAGCGTTCTTTGTATAGGGAGTGTTATTTTGAACTATACGTTGATTATTTGAGCTTGAGGTAAGCGTAGCCGAAGCGTTCTGCGGCTGCACGGTCGAGCTCTTCACGGAACTCAGGAGCAGCAACACTGATGAGCAATTTAGCGCGTTCTGCAAGGCTCTTACCGCGAAGGTTGACTGCACCATACTCAGTTACGATGTAGT
Source organism: Muribaculaceae bacterium (assembly GCA_017547845.1). Lineage (GTDB taxonomy): Bacteria > Bacteroidota > Bacteroidia > Bacteroidales > Muribaculaceae > Lepagella. The sequence goes on along the minus strand of JAFYNZ010000032.1, from coordinate 33,387 downwards.
GTGTCTGGAAGCGTGTAGTCACGACGCCTGCGCCCGGAGTAAGCACCGGCTTAATCTTGTTGAGACCCTTGTTGGTAGTAGCAAGCATTGCGAGGAATGAGATACCACCTTCGCTACGAGATGAGCCATAGACGAAGTCGTGTTGGCCACCGATACCTGAGAAAATCTTGGTGCCGATAGAGTCTGCACAAATCTGACCTGTGAGGTCGATTTCGAGGCAAGAGTTGATTGACATCACCTTAGGGTTTTGAGCGATGATGAATGGGTCGTTGGTCCAAGCTACGTCACGGAACACGATGTCCTTGTTGTGGTCCATGTAGTCGTAGAGTTGGCGTGAACCGAGTGCAAGTGATGCAACTGATTGACCCGGATAAATCTTCTTCTGGCTATTGTCGATAATACCTTTTTCGAGCAATGGGAGCACACCGTCGGTCATCGCTTCTGTGTGGAGACCGAGGTTTTTGTGGTTGGAAAGTGCGCGTACCACAGCGTTAGGAATACCACCTACGCCGATTTGGAGTGTAGCGCCGTCTGGAATCAATTCAGCGATGTAGCCACCGATTTTGATTTCCTTTTCAGTTGGGATAGCTGTAGGCACTTCTACCAATGGATCGTCCACTTCGACAGCTGCTGCGAGTTTAGAGATGTGGATCACAGGGTCGCCGTAAGAGTAAGGCATGTGAGGGTTGATCTGAGCGATAACGATCTTGGCACATTCCACAGCAGAGAATGCGAGGTCGCCTGATACACCATAGCTGACATATCCGTTTTCGTCAGGCAATGAGCAGTTGATCATCGCTACATCGACAGGGCATGAACCATCGCGGAACAATGCTGGCACTTCACCCAAGAAGCGAGGAGTAGTTGAACCATAACCTTCGTCAATCCATTTTCTCACTGAGTTAGCCACGAAGAATGTGTTGACATTGAAAGAGTCCTTAAACTCAGGACGGCAGTAAGGAGCTTCACCCTTTGTGACAGCAAATGCTTGATAGAGAGTCACATCGCGAAGTTCGCTACCACGCTCTGCAAGAGCAGCACAGAGCACTTCAGGCACTGATGTACTACCTTGGATATAAACGTGGTCGCCACTTTTTATCAATTTCACGGCCTCTGCAGCCGAGCAATAGTTTACTTTCATATATTATATAAGGTGTTAGGAGGGAGTCGCTTGGAGTGCGGTGTCTCCCTGAAGTGTTATTAATAAGAGGTCGCGCAGCACGTTAATGCCACCCGACCTCGTTTATCTCATGGATTGATAATCACGATTAATGGTCAGCGTTAAATGCTTTAAGACGATCGTTGAGAGCAGCGAATGTCTCGTCGTTGTTGAGCATTGATACGCAGACACGGATACCTTCTTGATCCGAACCTGTGCAGTGGAGTGAGATAGAAGAGATGCCGTAGCGCATCAATTCCTTCTGAAGTTCGCCACCAGTGAGGTCCTTGTAGCCGGCTGTGAAGAAGAAACCGTCGCTGATAGGCTTATCGCCGTCGATGTCGTAGATGATGTGGAAACCATTGTCGAGGAACATCTTACGAGTGATTTCGCCACGACGAGCATACTCCTTACATTCTTCGATGAAGTTGAGCTTACCTTCGATAGCAGCACCCATCATTGCAGCCATAGCGTATTGTGCTGAGTGAGCTGTACCTGATGATGCAGTGTAGAGGATACCGAAGATATATGCGTCACCGAGAGCAGGCATTTCGTAGAATTTTTCGAAGAATTCATACTTGCGATCGTAGACAGCAGGGCTCATGCACACCATTGCGATGCGTTGACCTGCGTAGCTGAATATCTTAGACGCCGACACGAAGAGAATGTAGTTGTCGGTGTATTTAGCCACTGTAGGAACGTATGGAGCTTCGTATGGCTTGCCCATTTCTTGACGGAAGTCCATGCCCAGGTAAGCAAGGTCTTCAAGCACGATCACGTCATGCTTAGTCGCCATGCGGCCGATGATTTCGAGTTCTTCTTCTGTGAGGTTGGTCCAAGCAGGGTTGTTAGGGTTGCTATAGATCAACGCTGTGACGTTTCCTTTGCTGAGAACGCTTTCGAGCTTGTCTTCAAGCTTCTTGCCACGATATTCGTAGATGTCGAATGACTCATCTTTGAGACCGAGGATTTTAGCTTGGTTGTGTGTAGCAGGGAAGCCCGGATTGATGAAGACGATAGAGTCCTTTTTAGGGTCGCGTTGAGCCATGAGCATCAACACTGTGAAGCTGCCTTGCATTGAGCCCACTGTAGGCACGATGCAACGGCCCGGAACATCGATGTCAAGGAATGCCTTGAGGAACTTTGATCCGTTGTCCTTCAAAGCAGGGATACCGCCAATGTTTGGGTATTGGTTGGCGATGCCACTTTGGAGGGCAGCACACTCAGCTTCTACACCTATATTAATAGCTGGTAGACCCGGGTTACCGATTTCGAGGTGCACAAATTTCTCTTGAGCTTCCTCTTCAAGGCCTGCTGCAAGCGAGCAAATCTGACGGATAGTTGCTGTAGTTACATCAGCGATAGCCAATTTGCTGATTGAAGCTTCAAGTCTGTCTTTTGTGATTGGAAACATATCTTATCTTGATTTAAGAAGGTTTTGAGTGTATTCAAGACCGGCACGGAATGCCTTGATGTTCATCTCTACGATAGCTTCGCCCTTAGCACCGAAGATAGTGTTGATACCATCTTCAATCTTTTCGATTTCGATGTTAAGGAATGGAGCAGCAGCACCGAGGAGCACCATGTTTGATGTACGTGGAGAAGCCACTTCCTTTGCCATATCATCCATGTTGAACGCTACAACATTTGGACAAGCGTCGAGAGCTGCAGTCACAGTTTCCATTTCAGGATAGTTAGGAATGTTGATGAAAGGAGCTGTGTTTGTCACGATCCAACCGCTCTTGCTGAGGTAAGGGATGTAGCGGAGTGATTCCATTGGTTCGAGCGACACGATGAGGTCGGCACCGCCTTGTGGAATAAGGTCGCTTGCGATAGGCTCAGAGCTGATGCGGAGGTTGGACTGTACATCACCACCACGCTGGCTCATACCGTGAACTTCAGCTTGCTTGATATATAAGTTTTCTTTTAAGGCAGCTGCACCGAGAATTGTTGCAATTGAGAGGATACCTTGACCACCCACACCTGCCAATACTATATCTATTTTCATTGTTAATCTGTGTTTTTGTGTTTATGGTAGTGATTATTTTTTCTTAGCTGATGCGTGACGACGTGCTGTCTGGATACATTCTCTGCGAGCGATGATCACTGACAAGCCTTTGTATTCGAATTCGTCGCGGAAGAGCTTCATCATGTCGTCGTGGTTCTTTGGCAACGAGTCGATAGTGCGAACGTGTTCAGGAGCTGCACCGAGACCACGGCAGATGTCTTCGATCTTGCCTGTACCTTGTGAATCCTGACCGCCGGTCATACCTGTTGTCAAGTTGTCGCTGATGATGACTGTGATGTGAGAGTTTTCGTTGATAGCATCGAGCAGACCTGTCATACCTGAGTGAGTGAATGTAGAGTCACCGATGATAGCCACTGATGGATGTTGACCTGCGTCAGCCGCACCCTTAGCCATTGTGATTGATGCACCCATGTCGACTACTGCGTCGATAGCGTTGAATGGAGCGAGCCAGCCGAGTGTGTAGCAACCGATATCACCGAATACTTTAGGATTTTCGTATTCCTTCATCACGTCGTTGAGAGCACCATATACATCGCGGTGACCGCAACCTTGGCACAATGCTGGAGGACGTGGCATTACGACTTGGCTTGCTACTTCGTGTTCGATAGGAGCGAGACCTACTGCTTGGCGTACGCTGTCAGGAGTCAATTCGCCTGTGCGTGGGAGTTCGCCTGTCAACTTACCATAGATCTTAATGCCGTTGTCGAGAAGACCGCGAAGCTTTTCTTCGATGAATGGTTGACCTTCTTCAACGATGAGGATAGACTCACATTCTTCTGCCATCTTCTTCACCAACTTAGTTGGGAGAGGATATTGCGACACCTTCAATACAGGGAATGGGCAACCTTCAGGATAGTTTTCCATCAAGTAGTTGTAAGCGATACCATTTACGATGATACCCTTAGACTTGTCTGCACCGTCGATGTACTTGTTGAATGGTGAGTTTTCAGATGCTTCGATGAAGCTGTCCCAGTCTTGGATGAGTTGTTTGTAACGCACCTTAGAGTTACCCGGCATCAATACCCATTGACGAGTGTTTTGTGGGTAAGAAAGCTCGTTTTCCTTAGCAGGCTCGTCTGCAACTTCGACCACACCACGAGAGTGAGCCAAGCGAGTCACCATGCGAAGGAGCACAGGGATGCGGAACTTTTCTGAGAGTTCAAGACCGTAAGCAGCCATGTCGTAAGCTTCTTGTTGGTTGCTTGGTTCCAAAGCAGGCACGAGAGCGAAGTGGCTATAGAAGCGAGAGTCTTGCTCATTTTGTGAAGAGTGCATTGAAGGGTCGTCTGCAGCTACTACCACAAGACCACCATTAGCACCTGTCATCGCTGAGTTAACGAAACCGTCTGCTGCAACGTTCATACCGACGTGCTTCATGCAGACCATAGCACGCTTGCCACAGAAAGACATACCGAGAGCAGACTCCATAGCAGTCTTTTCGTTTGATGACCAGTGACTGTGGATTCCACGTTCACGTGCAACTTTGTTTACTTGGATAAATTCTGTAATTTCTGTAGAAGGAGTACCTGGGTAGGCGTATACACCTGACAAACCTGCGTTGATAGCACCGAGTGCCAACGCTTCGTCTCCTAACAATAGTTTTTTAGAGCTCATTGGAATATTAGATTTAGATATTGATTTCTGACTACAAAAATAGTGCAAATTTGACAAATCAGCAAATTTTGATGTAACTTTTTTATATTTCTCTTGTCTATAATTAAAATAGTTTAAACGGCTAAAATTTTATAATTTCTAACTCCGTGATAATTAGGCTATTAAGAATTAGGCATTGTTAATGCATTAATTTAGTTGCTTAATTTGAATGTGTAATTGAAAGATTTTTTGTAATTTTAACCCCCAAATGCAAAATTGATAATATAAACCAATTAAACATATCAACATTATGAAAAAGTTTTTAGTAGCTATTATTGCTTTGGTTATGGCATTGCCTTCTTTGGCTCAATTGCCATCAGTGCAACTCAAAGATGTCGACGGTAACGCTGTCAACACTGCTGAACTCAGCAATGACGGTAAGCCTTTCGTAATCAGTTTCTGGGCTACATGGTGCAAACCATGTCAACGCGAGCTCAAGGCTATTCACGAAGTTTATCCTGATTGGCAAGACGAGACAGGCATGAAGTTGATCGTTGTCAGCATCGACGAAGCTCAAAACGCTGAACGTGTGAAAACCACTATCGACGGTAGAGGTTGGGAATACGAAGTAGTCCTCGACCCTAACGGTGAATTTAAGCGTCAAATGGGTGTACAAAACCCTCCTCACACTTTCATCGTTGATGGTAAGGGCAACATCGTTTGGAGCCACCAAGGTTACACAGATGGTAGCGAAGAAGAAATCATCGAAAAAATTCGCGAAATCATTGGTGAGTAATCACGACTAACGACCATTAAAGGTCTCTCTTTGACGGAGAGGCCTTTGAGTCGTTTTATACTATAAGCTTATATCAACATCATTAACTAATACAAAGTTATCGTGAAACTTAGATATCTTACTTTGTGCGCCATCGCTATGGGAGTCGCTCCTATGGTCATGGCCAATACTGTTTCAGAGTCTCAGCCAATGCTTATCTCAGCTGATTCTATCGCCTCTGAAGCTGCTGCTCAACCGGAGTTGACAGGTTGGCAAAAGTTTAAGCAGACTCCTTTCTGCAACTATTTCAGCAAGTCTCGCCTCAATGGTGCGGTGCAGACCGAGTTCTTAATCCCGTTCGAAGATGAAGCTATCGGTACAGGCACTTACGACTCTCCGGTGTTGAACAACACTTACTTCGACCTCACTTTCAACGCTCCTTACCTCTCTGTCGGTGCGCGTCTCCAAGTGACCGAATGGCCATTGCCTGGCTTCGAAAATGACTTCAAGGGTTGGGGTGTGCCTTACATTTGGGCCACAGGTAGCTACAAGTGGGCTCAACTCACTGTCGGTGACTTCTATCAACAATTCGGCTCAGGTCTCGTGCTTCGTTCATACGAAGAGCGTAGCCTCGGTATAGACAACGCAATCCGTGGTGGTCGTCTCAAACTCAATCCTATCGATGGCTTGTCATTCACTGCTCTCGGTGGTAAGCAACGCCGCTATTGGGACTGGAACGACTCTTGGGTTTGGGGTGGTGATGTGGAATGGTCTTTCAACGAGACTTTCCGCAATGCCTTCAATCCTAAGTTCGGTTGGTCTATGGGCTTCTCTTATGTAGGTAAGTATGAAGGTGACGAAGATATCTTCACTCCTGACATGAACTACAAGCTCAACCTCCCTAACAAGATCGCAGCATTTGACGTTCGCACTAAATTCCGCATTCGCAACTTCAATATCCTTGCTGAATTTGCAACAAAGAGCAGTGACCCTAATGCCGACAACGGTTATATCTACCGTCCGGGTACAGCAGCATTGCTCTCTGCCACATACTCATCTAAGGGCTTCAGTGCATTCCTCCAAGCTAAGCGTAGCGACAACATGAGCTTCCGCTCTAAGCGTTCAATGGTGGGCGTATCTTCATTTATCAACCACATGCCTGCTTTCACAACAACTCAGACCTACGCTCTTGCAGCGATGTATCCTTATGCTACTCAGCCTGACGGTGAATGGGCATTCCAAGGCGAAGTGCGCTACAACTTCAAACGTAAAACTCCACTCGGCGGTCGCTATGGTACTCAAGTACGCGTATCAGGTTCGTACATCGCAGGTCTCAATCGCAACTACCCTGATCCATCAAATCCTGTAAACGTAATCGGATCAGATGGTGCAGGTGCAGCATTCTGGGAAATGGGACAGACATTCTATGCTGATGCCAACATCGAAATCAATAAGAAGCTCACTAAGAATCTCTCGCTCACACTCTTCTACCTCTATCAGAATTACAACCAAGCTGTCGTAGAAGGTCACGGCCACAATGGCGACATGGTGAAGTCAAACATCTTCGTTCTCGAAGGTCAATGGAAGATGTCGAAGAAGTGTCAGTTGCGTTGGGAAATGCAATACCTCCAGACAAAACAAGACCGTGGCGACTGGATCGCAGGTCTCGTAGAGCTCTCTGTTGCTCCTGACTGGATGTTCACAATCACTGATACATATAATATAGGTGAAACCAACCTCAACTACTATAGCGCATTGGTGACTTACACCTACAAGGCCAACCGTTTCCAAGTAGGTTATGGTCGTACACGTGCCGGCTACAACTGCTCAGGCGGTGTTTGCCGTTGGGTGCCTGCAAGCAAGGGTTTCACAATCGCATATAACTACAACTTCTAATAACTTCAAGAATCAAATAAATGAAAAAGATATTTTTATTTAGTGCCGTAGCTGCTTCGATGGCTTTTGTCAGCTGCGACAACATCCCGGAAGAAGATCGCTACATCGAAGTAGAAGTCAATAAGTCTGAAAAGGTCGTATTGCTTGAAGACTACACAGGTATGCAGTGTGTAAACTGCCCTGACGCTGCTGCGATTATCGACAACATTCACCACACATTTGGTGATAACTTCATCGCTGTCGGTCTTCACCCGACTTCTGGTCCTTACCAGAAGCCAATGCCTGGCAAAGATGGCGTGATGGTCAACCTTAGTAGCGATGATGCAGATGCCTACTACAAGAAATACTCTGTAAAGGCATTCCCAACAGCAATGATTGACCGCTCTACATTCGATGGATCAAAGCTCCTCGATAATAAGGATAAGTGGGCTGCATATGTCAACCAACAGATGACTGCTTCGACTCCTGTCAATCTTTCAATGGAAAGCACATATGATGCTACTACTCGCACTGTGACACTCGCCACAGATATTGAATTCTCTGAAGCGGTAGGAGAAACTCTTTATCTCCAACTCTGGGTGATCGAAAACGGTATCATCGGTCCTCAAGTGACAGCAAAGGGTGTCAACTGGGAATATGAACACAACCACGTGTTGCGTTCAGCAATCAATGGCACATGGGGTCAGTCTCTCGGTGCTTCATTCAATGCCAACCAACGCCTTGAGACTATCACCACTACTTACACTCTCAATGAGGCTTGGAACGCAGATAATTGCGAAATCGTAGGTTTCGTATATCGCGCATCTGACGATGTTATCCTTCAAGCACACCTTGTAGATATCATCGTAAGCGAAGAGAATGATCCTTCAGCAGAATAATTAGTAAAGAATTTAATTAATTAACCATTAGAATATGAAAAAACTATTTTCAACACTGCTCTTGGCGTTGATTGCCATCATGGCTAACGCTCAAGTGACTTGGTCGTACAAACTTGTAGACGACAACACAGAAAATCCAAAAATCCAGATGACAGCTACTATTGCTGACGGTTTCCACCTTTACGCTGTGGAAAACCCTGCTGGTGGCTCTAATCCATTGGAATTCTATTTCGATGTAAAGGGTGCTCAACTCGTAGGCAAGCCTGTTGCCAACAAGGCTTATACTAAAGAGTTTGACGACACTTTCGAAGTAGACCAATACTACTACGCTAACTCAGTGACATTCACTCAGAAGCTCAAAGCGACTGCTGCTGAATACTCTGTAAACGTTGAAATCAAGGGTCAAGCTTGTGATGACCAAGGTTGCCACCAGATCTTTGGTAGCAAGAAATTCACAGGTAAGGCTCCGGTGAAGGGCGAAGTTGAGGAAGTAGAAGCTACTGAAGAAGCTGCAGTTGACACAGCTGCTACTGCTTTGACAGACTCTGTAGCTGCTGCTCTTCCTGCTCCTGCTGCTACTGAGGGCAAAGATGGCTGGTGGAAAAACGTTGAAGAAGAACTTCGCACTCTTGCCAACGAGCCTGATGAAAGCAATGCAAGCATGCTCTACATCTTCATCGCAGGTTTCGTCGGTGGTCTCATCGCATTGGTTACCCCATGTGTATGGCCTATGATTCCTATGACAGTGAGCTTCTTCCTCAAGCAAAATAAGTCAAGAAGCAAGTCTGTCCGCACTGCTATCATCTATGGTACATCTATCATCGTTATCTATGTAGCACTCGGTCTTATCGTGACTTCTATCTTCGGTGCAAGTGCATTGAATGACCTTTCGACAAGTGCATTGTTCAACATCATCTTCTTCCTCCTTCTCGTGCTCTTCGGAGTTTCGTTCCTCGGTGGTTTTGAACTCACATTGCCAGCTTCTTGGACCAACAAGATGGACTCTAAGGTAGACTCAACAACAGGTCTCCTCAGCGTGTTCTTCATGGCATTCACATTGGTACTCGTATCATTCTCTTGTACAGGTCCTATCATCGGTACGCTCCTCGTTGAAGCTGCTGCGACATCTAACTTCTTGTCGCCTGCTATCGGTATGTTTGGCTTCTCACTTGCATTGGCATTGCCATTCACAGTGTTTGCAATCTTCCCAACAATGCTTAAGTCAATGCCTAAGAGTGGTGGTTGGTTGAACTCAGTGAAGGTTGTTCTTGGTTTCCTTGAACTTGCCCTCGCTCTCAAGTTCCTCTCAGTTGCCGACCTCGCATACGGCTGGCGTATCCTCGACCGTGAAGTGTTCGTATCACTCTGGATCATCATCTTCGCACTCCTCGGTTTCTATTTGCTCGGCAAGATCCAATTCCCTCACGACTCTAAGCTCGAAAAGGTGGGTGTAGGTCGCTTCTCATTGGCTGTAATCAGCTTGTCATTTGCGATGTACATGGTTCCTGGTCTTTGGGGTGCTCCTCTTAAGGCTATCAGTGCATTCGCTCCTCCTACACACACTCAAGACTTCTCGCTCTTCGAGGGTGATGTACACGCACAAGTGTCAGACTACGAAGAAGGTATGAAGCTCGCTCAAGAACTTGGTAAGCCTGTATTGGTAGACTTCTCTGGTCACGGTTGTGTTAACTGCCGTAAGCTTGAAGCTGCAGTGTGGACTGATACTGAAGTGAAGTCTTCTATCGACAACGATTTCGTGCTTATCACTCTTATGGTGGACGAAAAGGCTGCTCTTCCTGAACCAATCGTAGTGACTGAAAAGGATGGCACAGAACGCACTCTTCGCACCGTAGGCGACAAGTGGAGCTACCTCCAACGCTCTAAGTTCGGTGCTAACGCTCAGCCATTCCACGTAATCCTCGACAACGAAGGTAACCCATTGGCTCCTGCTATGGACTACGACAATGGTCAAGACGTGGCTAACTATCAGAAGTTCCTCAAGAATGGTCTTCAAAAGTACAACGCTAAAAAGTAATTAACTTTAATCTCCCGATAATGGGCAGCTCGGCATTCGTGTCGGGCTGCTATGTTTATATAGGTATTGGCTGCCTCATAGTTGTCGCCAAGTCCCGAAGTTTTAGCGTGGGAGTGGACAAATCTCTCAGTGCAGTAGTGGACGATGTTATGACACATCAGATAGCAGAGTTTTTTGTGTACAAAATGTGGTGGCGATTGGTTGTCAGAGTCAGCAATATTGTGTATTTTTGCACTCTAAATACTACCAATATAACCGACATATATCATAATTCATTGCTATGGAATGGATTGAATCAATACTTATCGATCATAGTGCGTTGCAAGCAGTCATCGTGCTCTCTATAATTTGTGCCGTGGGTTTGTCACTGGGCAAGATTAAGGTTTTGGGCGTTTCATTAGGTGCAACATTAGTCTTTTTTGTGGGCATTTTGGCAGGACACCTCGGTCTTTCGTTAGATGCCGATATGCTCAACTATGCGGAAAATTTCGGGTTGATACTCTTCGTATATGCTCTCGGACTCCAAGTCGGTCCGGGCTTTTTCAGTTCGTTTCGTAAGGGTGGATTGACACTCAACATGCTTGCTATGGCTGTGATAATGCTCGGTATTGTCATTACTGTCATCGCTGCTTTTTTGACCGGAATTCCCATTACCGACATGGTCGGCGTGATGTGTGGCGCTGTCACCAATACCCCGGCTCTGGGTGCTGCTCAGCAGACCTTGAAGCAACTTGGAATCGACAGCAGTTCGTTGGCATTGGGCTGTGCAGTGGCATATCCGTTGGGCGTGGTAGGTGTGATTTTGGCATTGGTGGTGTCTCGTAAGATATTCTATCGCAATAACGATAAATTGCGTCCTACAGAGGAGCATGATGAGACTTTTATCGCTGCTTTTAAGATTCAAAACCCGGCTATCTTCGGTAAGAGTTTGAAGGGAATCGATATACTCAAGGGACATCATTTCATCATTACTCGCCTATGGAGAGGAGACAATGAGGTGAGTATTCCGACTTCGGAAACTGTCCTTGAGGAAGGCGACAGAATCTTGGTCGTGACCAATGAGAAAGATGTCGCTGCTCTTGAAGTGCTCTTTGGCGAACAAGAGTCTACCGATTGGAACAAACGTGATATCGACTGGAACAAGGTCGACTCGCATCTTGTCTCTCAAAAAATCCTCATCACCAAGCCCGAATTGAATGGTAAGCGACTCGGCTCGCTTCATCTACGCAATGACTATGGTGTTAACACTACTCGTGTCTATCGTGGAGGTATATCCATCTTGGCAAGCCCTCAATTGCGTCTCCAACTTGGCGACCGTCTGATTGTTGTCGGTGAGGCGAAGGCTGTCAAAGAGGTCAGCGAGATGATGGGCAACACTGTCAAAAATCTTGGCGAACCCAACCTTGTGTCGGTCTTTATCGGTCTGACCATTGGCTTGATACTCGGCTCAATTCCGATCATGATACCGGGAGTCAGTATGCCCGTGAAGCTCGGTCTTGCAGGTGGTCCGATTATTGTAGGCATTTTGATGGGTACGTTCGGACCCAGATTGCATATGGTCACATACGTCACTCGCAGTGCCAATCTGATGCTTCGAGCCCTTGGATTGTCGCTCTATCTTGCTTGTCTGGGCATCGATGCCGGTAGTGATTTCTTTGATATCGTGATTCGCCCTGAAGGTATGGCATGGATTGGTATAGGCTTTGTGATAACTATTGTTCCGGTGCTTATCGTAGGATTTATAGCTTCACGAATTATGAAGATGGATTATGCGACGGTTGGGGGTATGTTGTGCGGTAGTATGGCCAATCCGATGGCACTCAATTACGCCAACGATGTGGTCGGTAATGATGCTCCGGCAGTGGCCTACACGACTGTCTATCCGTTAAGTATGTTTGTCAGAGTTATTATAGTGCAAGTTCTGCTCATCTGCATGTGCTGACCTCAGTCTGTCACTATGACTGTGAAGAGATTATCAAATTTAAAGCAAAAATCGGTGTTTTTGTCTCAAAAATTTGGTTGTTTGGATTTATTTGTCTAAATTTGCACGCAAACAACGCAAAACAATGAGATTATTGTCAAACATATATATTGATTCGTATGTATCAGTGATGATGCAACGCTCAATGTCTATGTCTATGCGAATGTGCCGTTAGGCACTATTTGTTTACTTCTCCATGGAGGATCACTCCGCACTTTCTCTTCGTTACATATTTTAGAATTTCACAACACACCTATATATAATAAGGTGTAGCGTATCATATTAATCTATAAACAGGAATTATTATGTCATCAGATAAACTACATTTTGAGACACTTCAGATCCATGGCGGATATCATGTTGATCAATCACAAGCAAGAGGAATAGCTATTCACCCCACAGCAGCCTATCATTTCCCATCATGCGACTATGCCGCCAATCTATTTACACTTAGCGAGCCGGGCTACATTTATACTCGTCTCCACAATCCTACGACTGCTGCCTACGAAGAACGTATCGCTGCCCTCTATGGTGGTGTGGGTGCTTTGGCGACATCGTCAGGTATGTCGGCTATTCTACTCACTGTCACATCGCTCGCAAAGCAGGGCGACAACATCGTGACCTCGCCTTATCTCTATGGTGGAACTCACAACCAATTCGTTATCTCGCTCCGCAATCTCGGCATTGATTGTCGTATGGCAGCAAGCGATAATGCTCAAGATATGGCGGGACTTATCGACGATAAGACTCGTGCTATCTTTGTCGAGTCAATGGGCAATCCTACTTGCCGCGTGGCAGATATCGAAGCATTGGCTGAGTTGGCTCATAGTCACAATATTCCGCTCGTGGTCGATAATACGTTTGGTGCCGGTGGCTATCTCTGCAATCCTTTAGACTGGGGTGCCGACATTATCACCGACTCGGCTACTAAGTGGATTAATGGTCATGGAAATGCTATGGGTGGCATCATCGTCGACGGTGGTAAATTCGACTGGTCGTGTGGTAAATTCCCTACAATAGATGGCCCTTCAGAAGGTTATCACGGACTCAATCTCTATGAAGCGTTTGGCAATCAGGCGTTCATCGTCAAATGTCGTGTCGATGGTATGCGCGACTTTGGTTGTTGTCCATCATCATTCGATGCTTATCTGATGCTTTTAGGTCTTGAGACGCTGTCATTGCGTGTGAAGCATGAAGTCGAATCGACCTATCGTTTGGCTGAATTCTGTCGTCAGCACCCTAAGGTGAGAAGTGTCAGCTTTGTCGGATTTGAGGACCATTCAAGCTACGAATTGGCAAAGAAATATTTCCGATTTGGTGCGTCGGCTGTCATGACTATCGAACTCGAAGGTACGCTCGAAAGCACAGTGAAATTTGTGGAAAGTCTGCGTCTGTCGGCCCATATGACTATGATAGGCGACTCTATCACAGTGGTCACTCACCCTGCATCGACCACCCACAAGCAGCTTTCGGATCAAGCAAAAGAGGCAGCCGGTATCACCCCGACACTCCTTCGTATCTCTCTCGGTTTGGAGAATGTGGAGGATATCATCGCCGACTATCAACAAGCACTTGAAAAGATATAACGTATGGCTAAAACCTATCATCATAACAGTCCTGTAGAGCTGGAGTCGGGAGAGATCTTGCCGGAGGTCGTCATTGCTTACGACACATTTGGCACTCTCTCTGAAGCAAAAGACAACGTGATTTGGGTGTGTCATGCTTTGACGGCCAACTCCGATGTCAAGGATTGGTGGCCGAATACTGTCGAAGAGGGTAGATTTCTCGACCCTAACAAGTATTTTATCGTGTGTGCTAATTTTTTAGGTTCTCATTATGGCACGACATCGCCACTGTCAATAAATCCGACGACCGGCGAAAAGTGGTATTACGATTTCCCACGCATCACGGTACGCGACATGGTGACTTGCCATAGATTGCTTGCAAAACACCTCGGTATAGATAGAGTGAAGTTGCTCATCGGTAGTTCAATAGGTGGATTTCAATGCATGGAATGGGCCGTGACAGAGCCTGATTTCATGGAGAATCTCGCTCTTATCGCAACTACCACTAACACCGAACCATGGGCTGCTGCATTCAATGAGTCGCAACGTATGGCCATCAGAGCAGATGGCACTTGGGGGCAACTCCGAGACGATGCCGGCCTTGATGGTATGGCTGTGGCACGTTCGATAGCCCTAATCAGCTATCGCGGTGCACCGGCATATAACGCTACTCAGCAAGACCGTGACAACCCTACGGACGCAGCATTTGAGCGTCGTGCTCACACCTATCAACAGCACCAAGGTGAGAAGCTGCGCCGTCGATTTAACGCCTTCTCTTACTATCGCATGACTGAGGCCGTAGACTCTCACAACATCGGACGTGGTCGTGGATCGGTAGCCGACGCTCTCCGACAGATTAAGGCTCGCACGCTTGTGGTCGCTATCTCGTCCGACATTCTATTCCCTGTCGAAGCGCATATTCAGATGCGTCAGTATATCTCGGATGTGGAATATCACTTGATCGAGTCATCGTTTGGTCACGACGGATTTCTTGTCGAACACGAGAAACTCAACAACATAATCACTAATTTTATGAACTATTAACCCCCTAAGATATCACATGAAAAACTTAACTATAGGTCTATTTGGATTTGGAAACGTAGGTCGTGGATTGTATGACGTATTGGAGCGTATCAATTCGCAGAGTGTCACTATTAAGACTATCTGTGTACGCAATCTTGCCAAAAATCGTGGCGTAGAGGCTCATTTTACCGACAATCCTGATGACATTTTTGAAGATAAGGATATCAATCTCATAGTAGAATTGATAGATGATGCTGATGCTGCTTACGACATCGTAAAGCGTGCCTTGAAGAAGCGTATCCCGGTCGTGTCGGGCAATAAAAAGATGCTTGCTTATCACATCATCGAGCTGATTGACCTTCAAGAGCAATACAACACACCATTGCTCTACGATGCTTCAGCGTGTGGCTCTATCCCTGTGATCCGCAATCTCGAAGAATATTACGACAATGATCTGCTTTGCTCTGTCAAAGGTATCCTCAATGGCTCTTCCAACTTCATTCTCTCCAAGATTTTCAACGAGCATATGAGCTACGGCGATGCTCTTCGCCTTGCCCAAGAACTCGGCTTCGCTGAGAGCAATCCGACTCTTGACATAGATGGCTGGGACTCACTGTTTAAGCTTATCATCGTCACTATGCACGCATTTGGTGTCTATGTTACTCCGGAAGAAATCTTCACCTATGGCATTTCCACCATGAATGATGCCGACATTCGTTTTACCAAAGAAAAAGACCGTCGCATCAAGCTTGTGGCTCATGTTGAGAAATTTGACGATAGACTCATCATGTGTGTTATTCCGCAACTCATCTCTCGCAATAAATATATCTACGGCGTGGAAGATGAATTTAATGGCGTGGTAATCAAGGGTTTATTCTATGGTAAGCAATTTATGTTCGGTCGTGGTGCCGGTGGTCACCCCACAGGCTCAGCCGTGCTCAGCGACATCACTGCTTGTGCCTACAACTATCGCTATGAGTATAAGAAACGCAACAACTCTGTGCTACCTGCCTACACCAAAGAGCATACATTCCGCGTGTATTTCCGCTATAAAACTGCCGAACAACGTAATCTGCTCAACTTCTCTAAGGTGCGTGAACAGTACTCGTCAGACGACTATAATTATATCGTAGGCGACGTGACAATAGCCAACCTCAAAGCGCATCAAGAGGAGTTGCGTCACCCTGACTGCTTCGTGGCGGCTTATCCGTTTGACTAAGTATTCGTTCTCCGGTAGTTTAGTCGTCACAACGTTAATAACTTCCTTGCATTCATCTTCGTCGATGATAAGGACAACGATTTCTCTAAGCAGTTCAAGTCATGGTCTGTCTGCGATAGATAATATAGGTCTGCAATTGCAGTTGAAGTTATACTGCCTAAAGGAAGGCCTCGATGTCTATGTGAGCATTTGTCAATAACTTCAACTATCAGTGGCTCACATCATTGATGGACGGCGAAGCTTGTCAAGACAGCCGATTGGCTTGTTCTTTATCGTGGCGCTTGTGGAGTCAGCCACATCCAGAGGTCTTCCCTCTGTTTGTGTTTACCTCGCCATATTAAGAATACTTAGAAGATAGGAGAGATGGTCATCAGAGGCCGTCTCTCGCTGCTTGTGATGGGATAGTTGATGGGTTGGACCAGGGCAGGATCGGCACAAGCAGATAGAATGAGAAAAACATCAGGAAGTTGCCATAGAACAGTATATGCTTGTTTTTAGTATTCAGTCCGTGGATATTGATGCTTAGTTCACGCCTCAATATCTTGGGCAAAATGGTCGATATATCATAAGTTAGGTGATAAGGATATGTAGCGTTAGAAGATAGGAGAGACGGTCATCAGAGGCCGTCTATTGCTGCTTGTAAGATGTTTTATGTGGTTTTTATTAAAGGGATTTGTTTTGCTTTAAGAATCGATTGTTGCAGTAGCAATTCTGCCGATGGGAGTAATTCGTTTAATCTTACATAGGTGTTTGTCAGGTTCATAAATTTCGTGCCTTAGACATATATTTTTGTTTTATGAGAATATACTATTCCCTTACGCGGCGAAAAGAAATTTTAAATGAAAATAGGAGGGTAGTTGTAGCAGTGATTGCTGACTTTTGGGATTTGGTGTTTTGATGTTTGTGATTCGAAGATGTTTGATTAATGATGTATATGAGATTTTAAAGTGTGTGATTTTGTGGTGTGTACTTTATCTTTAGAGTGTAAATATGTTATGATGTGTTGCTATGTTTTTAGGATTGTTAAGTTGCTGTGTTTTTGGAAATTATTGTGGTTGTAGAGCGGAAATATATTAGTTGAAAATATGACTGAAAATATTGATATTTTAGTGTTGTGTTTTGTGTGATTGTTTTACTGATAATTTTATTTTATAAAGTGTATTGATTAAAATATTTTGTTGGTTTATTGTTTTGTCTGTAATCTTGATTTTTAGTTATATTGTTGTTGGTGTTTTTATATTATGGATAAATTATTGTTTTAGTAGTTTTATGTAATATATTTTTTGTTGGAGTGTGGATTCTTTTTTGTTTGCTTTTATATCTAAAATATTAGCGATTGTTTTTTTGTTGTTTGGTTGTGTGTTTTTGGATTTATTGATTTTTTGTTTTGGGATTGTTGGTTTTGTTTTATGTTTTATGGAGATTTGTTTATTTTGTTATTTGATTGAAGTTGTTTTGTGTAGATGTGATGGAATTTGTTTGCAGCGGAAATCTTAATTAGATGGTAGAGGAGTCTATAGTTTCATAGTTTTCTTTATAGAAGATTTCGGCGGGGTGGATTGGCTCTGTTTTTTTTGTTCCCAATTTTATCGCCTGCAAAATTTGATTAATATATGAGTTGGGAAGTAGGAGTAGTGATTATGATAATCGTATGATGCTTGGCTTTGTAAAATTTGTAATGCCGATCGAAATTCACACTCTGGAGCATAAGACGTCTGACTTTGCTGGCGAGGTTAGTGAAAAAATTTGTGAAAAAGTTAACTCGCTGAGAATTTAATATTTTAAATTGAGTGTTGTTGTGGTCGAAAATTTTGGATTCTCGCAAAATGAGCGAGTTAAGGTCACAATGTACAGAAAATAGCAGGATTTGAAATTTTTGATAGCTATAGTTTATATTCCAGTGAGAGAAGTTGGCACTACCATTGTCGACAAGCATTTGATGTGTGTCTGAGTAAATACAGATCCAGTGATTTAAGAGAGAGCGAGATTGGGGTAGTGCAATGAGGGTGTACGAGTTTTGGTTGCCGGTGATGGTAAAGTCACTAATTGTTTGCCAGATGCGAGATGGTAGAGTAGAAGTGGTTAAGCAATTTTATTTGACTCAATAGGGTATCGGGCGACCGAGGAAATTTGGAATGTGCAAGTTGAATATGATGGTGCTGAGTTCAGAAAATTACAAATTGACGATCGAGTAGGGGATAGGAACGTAAATTTGCGAAATTATAGTCTGTAAATTCTATTTGATTAAGAAATTGAGTTTGCAAATTATGTTTGTAATCCGTTATAAATCAGTGTATTGGGTGTAAAATTCGGTATTGTTAACGTTCTGAGGTTTTAACAAGATTTGCAATTCGTAATTATGGTCGCAAATACAGATATGTCGGCGAGTTGAAGCAATGACCCTTGTTTATGAGTGGGAGAGTGGCTTGATGCAAAAATTTTGCATTGGTCAATTTTTCGTGTTGGGTAGGTGTTGTGCAGCCTCTCGGCATGGAGGTAGAGCCGGATGAGATGCAAACGTGAATTATGTAAATGTAAATAGGGTTAGTTTGGTATATGGAAGAGACAACTGCAAATTATCGGTTTACAAATTGGTAATTTAAATAGCTGTTTTGCTTTGCTAATTTACTCTCGCAAGCAGTTTGAAATCACTAATTTTGCTCGTTAAGATTTATTAACATAGAATGTAATACATTGAAAATGAGTGATATAGAATAAATGATTAAAGTGGTGTAGCAAGAAACTGGTATAAGAATGCCAGTATGTCCGTGGATTGGTAATGTTGTGATGCTATAAGTGCTTGAAAATGAGTGAAATGCCTTGAAAACCTAAAGGGTTGCTTCGTTTATTTTAGTGTAGAATTGCAATTACAGAGCTTTGAGTCATCAAATGAAAATTTTAATTGTTTTCGAAATTTAATTGTCTAAATAGTTTGCAGTTTGCGTTTTAATGATTACATTTGCATTGTAAATTGTAAACGCATGGAAACACCTATGGAAGAAGAAAATGTAGCTATTCGTCTAAAACTCTTCATGGAAAAAATGGGCATTAGCAACTCACAGTTTGCTGATCAGTGTGGTATCCCCCGCCCTTCTCTCTCGCAGCTTCTAAACGGTCGAAATAAAAAGATCAGCGATGTCATCGTTAGACAGATTCACGAGCGTTATCCGGAGCTCTCAGTTCTCTGGTTGATGTTCGGTGAAGGCAACATGCTTAACCCGACTCCACTCAGTGTGGCGTTAGCGTCTGAGGCTTCTAAATTCATGGACGATGATGCAGATGCAGATGAAAACGAGAAGGAGAACGAGTTAACTACCCCGGTAATTGCCCCTCAATTCGTTGGTAGTAAGGTTGTTACGAATCCTCAACAGCCATCTAATATTCATCTCAAAATAGCTCAAAATAGCGAAAATCTGCGCAAAGTGAAGAGTATTACCGTTTTTTATGACGATAATAGCTATGAAACGTTTGTTCCGCAGAGATGATGGATATAATCGACATTGTGCACTCCTCTTCAGTTGTGAGATTGTCGGTCTGTCGATTTTTTGATGCTATGAAAGATGTGTGAGGATTCAACTTGCCATGCAGCATTAGTGTCTATGATTTAATTTGCAAATTTGTCCGTGCAAACACTTGTGCATGATAAATCCTGTAGCTATTTTGATTTGTAATTTATATATGATTTCCGGTCACAAGAAAAATATTTTAGGTCTCGTATTTGTTTCATTGCTCTTTGCTCTCTTGGTTTTGTTGCGAGTTGATTCTTTTCAGGAGAAAAAAGAGTTGCATACTGATGAGATTTATTCGGTGATGTTGGTCAATAATAATCCACATTATTGGTCTGCGATTGATGATGGAATTTATAGCGGCAATGATTTAAAATCAAAAATTTTCGATGAAAATGTTTCTTCGGATTTTGAAAAAAATGATTGTGATAATTACGAAGACTTTGCATCTGATTTAAAACATTTATGGCTAAATAATGGTGATACTCCACACGCGAGTTTGTATTATATGTTGTTGAGAGTATCGTTTTATTTATCCGATTTATTTAATTTGTCTCCTAAAGATATCGATGTAGGTTATATTTCTTGTGTGGGTTTTATTTTAAATATTTTGCTTTTTTGTGTATCATTTATTTTGATGCTATTGTTGCTGAAAGTTTTGTTTGGGGATAAAATTGTTTTAATTTTAGTTGGACTTGCTGTATGTTTTGCTACGCCACTTTCAATCGAAAATACACTATTGATTCGCGAATATCAGCTTGCTGAAACTTTCTTGATTTTCTTGACATTAGTTTCTGTCGCATATATTAATAAGCTGTATTCGAAGCAAAATATTTCGTTGTCATTTTATGGCGTGATGTTTTCCATATCGGTTGCCGGTGCTTTGTCGACAGGTTATCTCAATGCGATATATGTGTTGCTTATCGGTGTTGTACTTATATATGCATCAATCAAAACTGATAATAAAAAGTTGTCGTTTTTAATTGTCTGTTCTGCATTATTGGGATTGTTGATTGCGTGGGCTATGTATCTCGGATTTTTCAATTTTATATTATATAAGACTGTTCATACAAGTCGTGCGTTTGAATCGCCTGTGAAAGTTTTGGAGTATGTTTTTGTTAGAGATATTTTAAATGGCAGTTTCAAAATTTATGGATTGTCGCTTTTGATTTTTGCAATTGCGTTTATCCTTGTTATGGGTAGGGGTAAGGAATTGTTTAAGATTCAGGCATATCTGTGGTTACCGATTTTTGCTATCATCAGTATTTATTTGGTGCAGTATACGGCTGTGCTAAAGATGTCGAGATATTCGTTTCCGTTGATGCCGATTGTTGCGTTAGTGTTTCCGTTGGTTTTGTGCAAATTGCCAAAGATACCATCGCAAATTTTAGGCATCGCTTTATCACTTTTTTATATTGTCAGTGGCTTTGCTAATCCGGTGACTAAGACATACGGATGGGGATATATGCAGAAGCAGTTGGAGCATGGAGCGACTATTTATGGCTTGAATTCTACGGAAATTGTGCAGGTGATACCTTGTCTCAATGACACAGCAACGTATCGTCTTGAGAGCCGTAAGGAGGCTCTTCTGATGCGTCCTGAAGCTGATACTGACTCTCTATGTCCAAACTCTATCGATGGCTATATTTATCCTGGTAGGGTGGTGATGAAGTCTACTTGCAAGGATATTCCGCAGTCTATGATTAAGGAACGTCGTCGCTTGGTAGGGAAACATATCAGCATTGTCTCTACTATCGATTGAGAAGGTTTATGCCTGTCTTTATAGATACAATAGATACAATAGAAGCAGTAGATACAATAGATACTATAGATATCATAGATATAATAGAAGCAATAGATATCATAGATGTAATAGATGGCATAGATGCAGTGGATTAACAGATGGCATGGCTACTTGGGTGCTATTGATAGATTAGATGCTGTCTATTGCATTGACTGAGGGAATTTGTGGTCTTGGGTCCCTTTAGGGATTTATAGGATCTATAGTATTTATAGTATTTATAGTGTCTATAGTACTAATATGAGAAAAGGCAGCCGGTGCGGACTGCCTTTAGTTGTTTATCATTGTGTGGTTTTCTCTGGGGAACTATAGATACAATAGATATTATAGATATAATAGATGCTATAGATGAGATTACGTTCTCTGATGATTAATCTTTCTGAGAATTGGTTATTTGAAGGTGTCGGGGAGGTCGTTTTCGTAGAGGACTGTGTCGCCGCTTTGGAGGATACGAGCAAGCAATGCTTGGGCTTCGTTGAAGCTGTCGACAGCGTGGATATTTTCTTCTGCGATTTGGCCTGTCTTGACGCCTTCGAGGAGGGCTTGACGGTTGTATTCACCGACGATGATTGCTACGTCGAGGTTGCGACCGATGTGCTCTCCAAGGGCTTTGTTGAGCTCGTATTGCTTGTCTCCGAGTTCGATCATGCCCGGTGTGACGATGATGCGTTTGCCAGTGTTGAAGTGGCTTAGTACGTCGACAGCCATGCGTGAGCCTGCAGGGTTGGAGTTGAAAGCATCGTCGATGATGTTGACGCCACCGGCTGTGCGTTTGAGGTTGAGACGGTGTTCCACTTGCTCAATCTGTGCTACGGCGTATTGTATGCGGTCGGCAGGCACATCGAGCTTGATGGCGATGATGACTGCAGCGATGAGGTTGGAGATGTTGCATTCGCCGATGAGTTGTGTCTTGAGGTCGATGGAGAATGAGTTAGGGCCAACGATGCGGAAAGTGGTGCCGTAAGGGGTGTATTGAACGTCTACGGCTTTATAGTCGGCATTGTCGGGATTGCTTACGGCGTAGCGAAGGGCATTGACGTTGCTTACTTTGCGATTGGCACAGTATTCAAAGTCGTTGTTGATGACAGCGAGTCCATCGGCAGGGAGAGCGTCAGCGAGTTCGAATTTAGTGGCCTGAACGTTTTCGATGCTACGGAAAGACTCAAGGTGCATTGGTCCGACAGCGGTGATGATACCCATGTGAGGGTGTACGAGGTCGCATATTTCTTTGATGTCGCCCACTTGTTTAGCTCCCATTTCGCAGATGAAAACCTGGTTGTAGGGCTTCATCATCTCGCGGATAGTGCGTATTACGCCCATCGGAGTGTTGTAGGAACCCGGAGTCATGAGCACATCGTAGGTCTCTGAGAGGATGCGATGGAGATAATGTTTGGTGCTTGTTTTGCCGAAACTACCAGTGATACCGACTATTTTGAGGTCGGGCATTGAGCGAAGGATAGATGCTGCTTCGTTGTAGAAACGGCGGTTGATAGCGTTTTCTACCGGGGTGAGGATTACGACTGTCAGCATGATGATGACCCATGAGAGTCCCGACATGATGAGCAGCACAGCAAGTGGAATGAGAGGGTTGTCGACTCCGCCACCGAAGATGATGGCAGCGATGTAGCCAAGAGTAGCCAATGTGCCGGCTGTGCCGTAGATGCGCCATACGCGTTTGGTGAATACGAGTGGCTTCTTGAATTTACGACGGAGCGTATATACGATTTTGACTGCGGCTACGATGGCAATTATGAGTGCAGCTATTTGGGAAGGCATTAGGGTCGACATCAGAAGCATAAGCAGAGCCATGTCGATGAATTCTGAAGCGTTCCACATGTTGCTGTTTTTGAGCCAACGCCAATAGCGGTCGATGCGGTAGCTGTTTTGCTGAAGCATGTGGATGTCATGCTTGAAGTTGATGATGAGGTAGAGACCACTTATGACAAGTGATATTGCGACGAGAATTGATATCATTTAAGTTCGTTTTTAAGAAATTCTTTGATGACAGCTTTGTAGCCGATAGGATTGTCGAGGAAGCTGTAGTGACCACATCCGGGGAAGCTAACGAGTCCGGCATCTGGGATGAGTTGCTCCATGGTTTTTGCGTCGGAGAGGGGAGTAGCAGTGTCATTTTCACCCCAGATGAGCAGAGTAGGAGCTTTGATGAGGGGCATGACGTGCTTGAGGTCTTCGTTGACACAACGACTGAGGATGGCACGCATCATTGGCGAAGCATTGTTGTAGTCGCTTGAGCCTGCTTTGCCACGATATCGGTCGAGCATTTTGCCACCCTTTTCTTTGCCAAAGAGTGTCAATAGGGTGTGTTTGACGGCTTTGAAGCTATAGACCTTGATGTAGTAGCGAGCAGAGCGACGAGGTTTTACGCCGGCTGCGTCTGTGAGGATCACCTTGTTGACCTTATTGCGTGAGGATAGGAGGATTGAGACACGACCACCGAAAGAGTGTCCGAGCAACACAGGATTGACGATGCCCAGTCGCTCGATGAATTTCTCGATAAGGCGTGTATAGTCTTCTACGCCCCACACTTCGTTAGGCTCGGAACTTTTGCCGAAACCGGGGAGGTCGATGTTGAAGACATGCATGCGTTCGCCGACAATTTTTTCAATGCTGGCGAGGGTGGTGTGGTTGCAACCCCAACCATGCATCATGATAATCGGTGCACCATCTTGGGGACCAATCTCGTTGTAGTTGAGCTTGATGGAGTCGATAACTATCTCTTTTTGCATGACGGTTGTGGATAGATAGGATTAAATATCGGTCAAAGTGAATGGGTCGGCATCTTTCCATGCAGGGAATTTGGTGCGGAAAGCGTCGAGTTTCTCGTGGTCGAGCACAGCGTAGATGATGTCGGAGTCTTCTTGGCAGATGTTGATGGCTTTGCCTTTGAAGTCGATAGCTGCCGAGTCACCTGTGTAAAGGAAATTGTAGTTGTCGGTGCCTTTGCAGTTGACACCACAGACGTAGGCTTCGTTTTCGATGGCACGAGCTTTGAGGAGTTGATTCCAAGCGTCTACGCGCACTTGAGGCCAGTTGGCAACTGCGATAAGGAGGTCATACTCGTTGGTTTTGTTGCGACACCAGACAGGGAAACGGATGTCGTAGCAGACTATCATAGCGATGTTCCAGCCACGATATCTGACGAGCATTCTGTCGTGACCTCTTGAGAAAACGCGGTCTTCTTTAGCCATAGTGAAGAGGTGCTTTTTGTCGGCAAAAGTCTCTTCGCCGCTTGGTTCGATGAAGAAAGCACGATTGTACAACGAGCCACCGGTGTCGGCAATGAAGCTACCGGCGATAGCCATGCCGTATTTCGCTGCGAGTTCTTTGATAAGGTCGATGGTTTTGCCTGTGTTGCGTTCTGCGAGTAGGCGCACTTCTTCCTTGTCGCCGGTCACGAATCCTGTAGAGAACATTTCCGGGAGGATAAGTAGGTCGGTCTCAGGGTGCACAGTCGGCATGAGCTTGATGAGAGTATCGATGTTGGCTGCTTTGTCTTTCCAGATGATTTCTTGAGGAAACAAAGCGACTTTGAGTGGCTTGGTGGTCATTGTCGGAATAATGGTTTGGTGATACTGATATACTATAGTATAAAAAAGACAAAGAGGGCGACCAATCGAGGGGCCACACTCTTTGCCATGATGGTAATGTTAGTCAACTTGCTTGTTGATATCCTTGATTTCTTGAGGGATAGCAGCGTTGAACTTCTTGAGAGCTACGCCGAGAGCTTCGGTGAATTCCTTGTGAATCTTGGTGTAGACCATGCGGAAATATTTAGCTTTCTCGTTGTTGTACTCTTTTCTGTTGGCGAAAGCTTTAGCACTCTTGTCGAATTGAACGTTGCTTTGAGCCAATGCGATTTCGCCTGCTTTGAGCACGTCGATGATTGCTTCGTCGATAGCGTCAACGTCTGCACCAGGGATGTTGTAGTAAGCCATCATCATGTCTTGGCAGATGCCGTTTACGACTTCGCCTACATATTTTCTAAAGTCTCTTTTGTTTGCCATAATTATTACGTATTAATAGTTGTATGAAATTATCTGCTAATATAGTGCTTTTTCTTGAATTGAGCCTTATTTTAGCCCAAAAATCTTTGTTAACTGCGAAAAATTCTCTTAATCTCTGCGTTCTTTTCGAGATGCATCGATGCGTAGGAGGATGAAGAGCAAGATGGTGAACCCCCACAAAGCCGAGCCTCCATAGCTGAAGAATGGCAGCGGGATACCGATGACGGGACACAGCCCGATGACCATGCCGATGTTGATCGACAGGTGGAGTATCAGGTAGGAAGCGACGCAGTAGGCATAGACTCGTCCGAATGCTGTGCGTTGTCGTTCTGCCAGGTAGATGATGCGCAGGATTAGTGCCAGATAGATTATCAGCACTGTCACCGAGCCTACGAATCCGTGTTCTTCGCCGATGGTGCAGAAGATGAAGTCGGTGTGTTGTTCTGGCACATACTTCAGTGTGGTCTGTGTGCCGTTGAGGAATCCTTTGCCTGTCACGCCACCCGAGCCGATGGCAATCTTCGACTGGTTGACATTATAGCCGACGCTGCGAGTGTCTTCGATGGTGCCGAGAGTGACCTTGATACGGTTTTGCTGGTGGGGTTGGAGCACATTGTTGAAGACATAGTTGGTCGAGAACATGAATACCACCGATACGATGACAAAGCCGATGGTGATGAGGTGCTTGTCGATGCGATGGCGAAACATAGATATAGAGGTGTAGACCAGGGCTGCTATCAGGGTGCTGAGGAAGTAGATGCGACCATTGATTTGGATGTCGAATAGGCTCAACACATAGATGATGCCTATGCTCACCAGATAGCCGATGAAGATGTTGCGTGCCACGATGAGGTCTTTGCAGAATAGTATGAGCATTCCGATAAAGACGAGGATAATGAGCACAAAGACGATAAATTCACCATTGGGTATGCCCATGATGAGTGGCATCGAATACTTCACGGTTATGACAAAGTAGGCTATGGCGCAGACCATCGAAAAGAGCACCATGCCGCTCATTCCCTCGCGATAAAGCACGAAGATGAGCGAGATGTAGACCAACGCACTACCGGTCTCTTTCTGCATCAGAATCAAGATGATAGGCAGGAATATGATGATCAGGGCACGGAAGTAGTTGCTTGCTTTGTGGTTGAGTACAAAGTTGTAGGAACTGAATAGCTTGGCGAGGGCGAGGGCTGTGGCGAATTTGGCAAACTCAGCCGGCTGGAGACTGACGGGGCCGAATACGAGCCACGATCGCGAGCCTTTTATGTCGGGGGCTATGAAGATGGTGACGACCAGCAGCAGGAGCATGCCGATGTAGATGGGGTAGGCGTAACTTTCGTAGATGCGATAGTCGATGAGCAAGATGCCACAACCGATGATGAGCGACAGACCTATCCATGTGATCTGCTTGCCGGAGAACTCTTGGAAGCTGAAGATGCTTGCGTTGTCGAAGTCGTAGGATGCAGCGTAGATGCTGATGGCACCCATGATGACCAATGCCATGTAGAGCACGATCGTCATCCAATCGATGGATCTGAACATCGACGTGTTGGTCTTATTGTCGTTTCTAAGTTCCATTGTGGTCAAAAAGTTTTAGCATTAATCATTCGTTGTTCGAGGTCTTTGTGTTCGGCAGAGATTTCGCCTTTGAGGTACATTTCCATCATGAGCGTACCGATAGGCACACCATAGGTGGCACCGAATCCCGCGTTTTCGACATAGACGCAGATAGCGATTTTAGGGTCATTCATCGGAGCAAATCCCATGAATGCAGAGTGGTCCTTGCCGTGAGGGTTTTGAGCCGTACCGGTCTTGCCACACACGTTGAGTCCCGGAAGATTGGCGGTGCGACACGTACCCCCTGTGACCGCCATGCGCATACCTTCAGCCACGACATCATAGTGCTTCTTGTCGATATGCGGCACGCGTCGGGTGGTGAACTCTTTAGGGAGCGTAGTGTCCTGAATGGCTTTGACGACGTGAGGGGTGTAGAAGTATCCACGGTTGGCAATCAAAGCACTGAGGTTGGCAATCTGAAGTGGAGTAGCGAGGATTTCGCCTTGTCCGATTGAAACGGAGATGATGGTGTTGCCGCTCCAGTTGGCACCGCGATAGGACTTGGAGTAGAACTCGGCGTTAGGGATAAATCCACGCGATTCGCTTGGGAGGTCGACGCCTGTCTTGTAGCCGTAGCCCATTTCGACGAGGTAGTCCTTCCACTTGTTGAGTTGGTCGGCAGGTTTGGTGCCACGCTTGTCGATCATGTTTTTAAATCCCCAGCAGAAATAGGCGTTGCACGAAGTCTCGAGTGCAGGTCGAACGGCGATGGGAGATGCGTGGCCGTGGCAACCGACTTTGAGTCCGCGATTGACATATCCGCCGTAGCAAGGGAAAGCTGTGCCGGTGGTGACGATATTCTCTTGGAGGAAAATCAGAGCCTGAGTAGGCTTGAATGTAGATCCTGGAGGGTAGGCTGCTTGGAGTGCACGGTTGAATAGCGGACGACGATGGCTGTCGTTGACCAAAGCGCGATAGTTTTTGCCGCGTTGTTTGCCGACGAGAAGCGACGGGTCGTAGGTGGGGCTTGAGACCATGGCAAGTATTTCGCCGGTCGCCGGCTCGATGGCTACGATCGCGCCTTTCTTGCCTTGCATCAGACGCTCGCCATACTCTTGGAGCTTGATGTCGATGGATAGTGTGAGGTTGCGACCGGCAGAAGGGGAGCGGTCGTGACGGCCTTCGTCAAACTTGCCTTTGATGCGTCCACGCGAGTCCTTCATAAGGATTTCGACACCCTTTTCGCCACGCAGGTAAGGCTCGTAACTTTTTTCGACACCGAGGTCGCCTGTGTAGTCGCCTGAACGATAATAACTGTCGCGTTCGATGTCGGAGGCCGACACTTCACGAATGTTGCCCAAGACATTGGCAGCGGCGTTGTGCTGATATTGGCGTATGGTGCGTTTCTGAATGAAGAAACCGGGGAAGAGATAGAGTTTCTCTTGCAGACGGCCATAGTCTTCTTGCGAAAGGTGGGATATGAGTTTCTGAGGGGTGTAGGAGGAGTAGCCGGGGTTTTTACGAGGGTCTTTCATATCGGCCCAATATGCACGGAGTTGCTCCACAGAGATGTTGAGAGTCCGACAGAAGGCTATGGTGTCGAAGTTCTCTACGTCGCGTGGAATCATCATCACATCGTAGGCAGGCTGGTTGAACACCACCAGCTCACCGTTGCGGTCGTACATCAATCCTCTTGCCGGATAAATAGTGCGTCGCAAGAAAGCGTTGCTATCGGCTATTTCTTTGAGGTTGTTGTCGGCTATTTGGAGGTTGAAGAGGCGGATTATGTAGATTATCACAATTAGGGTGATGAAACCGCCTATGATATATTTTCTTTTTTCGAGGCTATAGTCTTTTCTCACGATTGTCTGGCCATTAAACTATCTATACCTAACAATAAGAGGAACGTCAGCACCGAGCTGCTAACGATTTTGAGCAGCATCATCGGCAGGTGGCTGAACGAGAAGTATTCGATGAGGAAAATCAGAGTGCAATAGCACAATGTGGTGGTTAACAAGTATTTGCAGTAGGTGGCAAATCCGAGTGTAGAGATGCTTGGCACTATTTCGGCGTGGTGTTCGTCACGGCTGTTGTAGAGGGTGAAAATCTTGCGTCTTGCGATAGCAAAGATGGTGCAAGCCAACGCATTCATGCCCGGAGTGTCGGAGAAGATGTCGACGCAGAATCCCATCAGAAACGACAGCGTCAGCACCCAATTGGTCGATAGCGACATCGGCAATCGGATGATGAAGTAGATGAAGATGATGGGCACTGCTACGTTGAATAGCACGATGTGGTTGCATATCAACGCCTGCAGAAGCAGCATTGCGACAAAAAGGATTGCGTAGTATATCAGTTCGCGACTCATAGCAGATCAAGGGTAGTGGTCTTAGTTGTTGGCTGCATCGTAAAGTTGGAGCGAGTCGAGCTCTGCCTTGAAGTCGTCTTTGATGACGCGCACAGTGCTCAATCGAGGGAAGTCCGACATTAGTTTGACTTTGAGAGTGAAGAAGTTTTCATCGGTCGTTCTGACGCGAGAGATGACCGTGCCGACAGGGATTCCTTCAGGGAAAGTGGTTGAGAATCCGCTTGTTACGACCGTGTCGCCGACATGAAACTGCATGTGTTGCGCCATCTCTTCGATGTATGCGATGCCCGGATTGCCTTCGTACCATGATAGCGAGCCGATGTAGTCGGTGTTCTTAATCTTGACCGAGAAATGCTGGGTAGTGTTGAGCAGCGAGATGATGCGAGAAGAGTTGCTGCCGACCACGTTGACGATACCCACGACGCCGTTTTGGTCCACGACGCCCATGCCCGGCTTGATGCCGTCGTTGGCTCCCTTGTTGATAGTGAAGTAGTTGCGTGGGTGATGCACACTATTGTTGATGACCGAGGCTATCACATAGTCGAATCGGCTTGCGTGAGTCGAGCTCATAGAGGCAGAGTCGGCGTCGACCATTGTGACATAGTACTTCAGCTGGTTTTGGAGGTTAAGCACTTCGTTTTCGAGCGAAGCGTTGCGACGTTGGAGGTCGGCGTTAATCTCTTTAAGGTTGAAGTAGCCGGTGACGCTATTGGTCATACCATACACTGTGCTACTGACACCATTGGCTGATGTCAGATACACAGATTGCTGGTAGAAGTTTCGACCGTTGAACAGAAGTGTACAACTCAACAACACATAGAATATAAATATAAACCATGTGTTGTAGCGAATGATGAAATTGAGCAGGTTGCGCACTTCTTATCTAACGCTTATCGGATTAGGAATGAGAACTTGCTGATGTTTTTCAACGCCACGCCTGTACCGTTGGCCACTGCGTGCAATGGGTCTTCAGCGACATGGAACTTGATGCCGATCTTGTCGGTCAAGCGTTTGTCGAGACCACGGAGCAATGCACCGCCACCGGCGAGGTAGATGCCATTCTTGACGATGTCGGCATATAGTTCGGGTGGAGTCTGTGCCAATGCTGCAAGCACGGCGTTCTCAATCTTGGCAATCGACTTTTCGATGCAGTGAGAGATCTCTTGGTAGGATACAGGCACCTTCATCGGCAAAGCAGTCATCAAGTTAGGACCGTCGACCACGAAGTCTTCAGGAGGGTTTTCGAGTTCGGTCAATGCTGAGCCGACGTTGATTTTGATGCGTTCAGCCATAGCGCTGCTGACGCGCACATTGTGGACGCGTTGCATATGCTCTTCGATGTCGGCAGTCAAGTCGTTGCCGGCGATACGGATGCTCTTGTTGGTCACGATGCCGCCGAGTGAGATGACAGCGATTTCGGTCGTGCCACCGCCTATGTCGACAATCATGTTGCCTTGAGGTGCTTCTACATCGATGCCGATACCCAAAGCAGCAGCCATAGGCTCATAGATCATGTAGACATCGCGTCCGCCTGCGTGCTCACTTGAGTCGCGTACGGCACGGATTTCCACTTCGGTCGAGCCTGATGGGATACACACCACCATACGCAATGTAGGGGAGAACCAACGACGCTTTGGCCAGACCATGTTGACCATGCCGCGAATCATAAGCTCTGCAGCGTTGAAGTCGGCAATCACACCGTCGCGCAAAGGACGCACAGTGTAGATGCCCGGAGGCTCTTTACCTTCCATCTGGCGTGCTTCGTTGCCCACGGCAATCACCTTGCCGGTCTTGCTTTCGATAGCGACCACCGATGGCTGGTCGACCACAATCTGGTCGTTGTGGATGATGATGGAATTGGCTGTACCCAAGTCCATCGCTATTTCTTGTGTGAAAGAGAAGAATCCCATTGTGAGTCTAAATTATTAGAGGATTAGTGTTTGAAGTGACGGAAGCCTGTGATGACCATAGCGATGTCGTGCTCGTTGCAGTAGTCGATAGTGTCTTGGTCGCGTACAGAGCCGCCCGGTTGGATTACAGCGTCGATGCCTGCGTTGTGAGCGATTTCGATGCAGTCGGCAAATGGGAAGAATGCGTCAGATGCCATCACTGCGCCATTGAGGTCGAACTCAAACGAGTTGGCCTTAGTGATAGCTTGCTTCAAAGAGTCGACACGAGATGTCTGACCGATGCCGCTTGCACAGAGTTGCTTGTTCTTAGCCAATACGATAGCGTTGCTCTTGCTGTGCTTCACAATCTTGTTGGCGAAGATGAGGTCTTCGGCTTGCTGTGTGGTGACAGCCTTATTGGTCGCTTGCTTGAAGTCGGCCATGCATTCCACCTTAGAGTCTGCCTCTTGAGCGAGAATGCCGTTGAGGGCTGTGCGATATTTGATGTTAGGGAGAGTCAAGTCCTTAGCGAGGAGGATGATACGATTTTTCTTGCTTTGGAGGATTTTGAGAGCCTCTTCGTCGTAAGCAGGAGCCATGATCACCTCGAAGAAGATTTGGTTGATTTTCTCAGCAGTAGCTACGTCGATGCCACCATTAGCGATGAGTACGCCGCCGAATGCCGACACAGGATCGCATGCCAATGCTGCGTCCCAAGCCTCTTCGATAGTAGGGCGAGAAGCGATGCCACAAGCGTTGTTGTGCTTGAGCACTGCGAATGTAGGCTCGTCGAAGTCGTTGATGAGGTTGACTGCAGCGTCGATGTCGAGAAGGTTGTTGTAAGAGATTTCCTTACCGTGAAGCTTAGTGAACATAGCGTCGAAATCGCCATAGAAACCTGCTTGTTGGTGAGGATTTTCGCCATAACGGAGGTGCATAGCATTGTTGGCACCGATGCGAAGTGCTGATGGCTCGTCTTTGTCAAACCATGAGAAGATAGCGCTGTCGTAGGCTGATGAGACAGCAAATGCTTCCTTGGCAAACCAGCGACGCTCTGCCAATGTAGACTCTGCGCCACGGCTTTCGAGAATCTCGCGAAGTGGAGCATATTGAGCCTTAGAAGCGACGATAATCACGTCGTTGAAGTTCTTAGCCGCACCACGGATGAGTGAGATGCCACCTATGTCAATCTTTTCGATGATGTCTTCATCGCTTGCGCCACTTGCTACAGTAGCTTCAAACGGATAAAGGTCAACGATTACAAGGTCGATTTCAGGGATTTCATATTCAGCGATTTGTGCCTTGTCGCCTTCATGGTCGCGACGATTGAGGATACCGCCAAACACCTTTGGGTGAAGCGTCTTAACGCGACCGCCAAGGATAGATGGGTAGCCTGTGAGGTTTTCTACTGCTTCGCATGGCACGCCGAGGCCTTCGATAAATGCCTGTGTACCACCTGTTGAAATTATCTTTACGCCATTGTCATTCAGCAACTTAATGATAGTGTCGAGACCATCTTTGTGAAATACTGAAACGAGAGCTGATTTAATCTTTTTTACGTCTTCCATTTTCTATTGAGTTTTAGAATGCAAAGTTAGTCAGAAAAATCTATATTTCAAATTAATAGAGCCGAATAAAACTTCTTTTCTACACCTTTTTATCCGAAGAGGCGTTTGGGAAGGGTTTAGGTGATAACGGAGAATAGGCCCTGAAAGCCCCAAAGGGCCACAAGGCATAGCTCTCCACACTCCCTAAATCCCCAACTTTTCCTAAACGTTCTACCTTTCCAAAGTTGCGAGTAGAGAAGTGGTGCTTAGGGAGAAAAGGCACTGCTTCATTAACATTGCCCTCCTGCCTCTAATGCCCCATTAAACGCTAGACTTTACACATTCATAGGGAGTCGAGTCGTTGCAGCGTTGTCGTGTTGCATGGCGTCAGCCTCAATGCGACATGCGACGATGCGACCACGATGAGCAGAGTATGGAGATGATGTGTAACCCCTGTCGGGGTATGTGTCGAGTGAGGGTGCATCTCCGGTGGTGGCACTCGCTACGCTCGCTGACCACCGGTTAACCGAGATGTAAC
>JAFYNZ010000031.1 GCA_017547845.1 Muribaculaceae bacterium | reverse complement strand
ACGATATTAGCCCTCATGAATTATTCGCAATTCAAAAGAAATTAAACAATCGACCTCGTAAAAAATTAAATTTTAATAATCCAAAGTGTGCTTTCTTCAGTCATTTTAATTAATTTCGCACTTGCTTGTTTAATCTGCGTACACACTCCGAACGAATTAACCAAATTTTATAGACAAATTCAGCTGAAAAGAAATGTTCAACAACATAATCTACCACTCGGCTCGCTCCTTGTGAGAGTCAAACCAAGTGGTCTATGGATTAATTATTTTGATAATCGAGAGTAAGCGAGCAATGAATGTCTGCGAAGCAGGTTCATGTTCGGCATAGCTGAGCGAGACTTACCTCAAATGATGTTTACCGAAGTCAGTTGCAACCAATAGAACAGCCAAAGCCGACAATCAATCAGACAATCTTTTTTAATACTGAATAGTATGATAATTATATTCTAATTCATCAATGAAAACAAGAGTGTCATGTTCCATTGTTACCCAAATAATGCATTTATTGTTTTCACTCTTAAACACAATTTCACTTACATGGATAGTATCATTTGGCGATTTTAGTACAGAATATAATTTCTCAGACTGGTATTCATATAATGCCATGTCATTATGAATATTAAGGACATTAATAGCGATAGGAGATCCATATTTATTAAAAGCATAATCTAATATATTTTCCTGTTTTGTGTTATTACAACAAGACAATATAAATACAGCCAATATGCAGCACGATGGAATAATATATTTTATAACCTTAGTTAATTTCATATTTATATTCTTCATTTTGTTTTTTTCCTGATTTATTATAGGAATCTATAATTGGTGCAACAATAGTATTTATATTTCTTTGTTCAACTTTTCCTTTCATAACAGGTTCTGCCATTATATTTCCATCCCAACCCTTATCTACGCCATGTGCATCTGTATAATGGTCTTTCAAGTTTAACAAATGTCCAAATTCATGTATAGAAGGGTCATCATTAGATAATGTTTTCCCATTTCGTCCAGTTCCTCTCCAAACGCCTTCATCGCCTGCAGATACATATGATCTAGTAGAATTTAGATCTATCTCAATAAAATTAGCATTAGCCGCGAAGCTAATGAGCGACGCGATAATCAGCGTTATGATATGTCGAATACACAATTTCATTTTAATGTGAAATAATGAGTTGATGTTATAATTGCAAAGATAGTGCTTTTTGAAATACTGACAAATTGTATTAGTAAAGCAACTCATTGCTTATAAAGAAGATTAACACGTTTTAGGAGTCTATACAAAATATACCCTAAAGAAATAAGACATATTGCATCAGGAAATAAATATTCTAGTGCAAATACTTTAAAATTCACATAATTTGATAATGAAAAAGTGCTATAAACGATTAAAAATAGTTTAACTGAAATCGTATAAATTAATACGACCATTATACATAATAAGAATATTGTTTTAAAAAATTTTTTAGCTCTATTTTTACTCATATTTCATGATTGTCTGCAACTAAGATTGCAAAATCTGTTTCAGGTTGGATAGGTGACACTGATTGCTTAGCTAATCTACAACTGCTAAAACATAATGACAATAATATAAAATAGGCAATTCTCATATATTTGCCGGTTGGTCATCGCTTCGTTCTACTATCCAATACCCACTGAAACCACTTCCGACGAATTTAATACTTCCATGCTTGGCGATTCTACGTTTTATGGTTGAAACGCTTACTTTGGCGAGTTCAGCTAATTTGCCGGTTGAGATTTTGGGGTCTTTTTTTATTTGATGCTCAATCCACGCTTCAAGTTCTTTTTTTTGAGGTATGACTCCCTCTGTAAAATATCCTTGAGTGTCAAATTTGCCTTCTTGAGTGTCAAATTTGTCTTCTTGGGTGTCATTTTGTTGAACTAGATCTTTTGGAGCATCAATCACAAGATAGCGATTTTTCAACTCGTAATTAGCACCCAGCAATAGATTTTGAAAGAACTTTTCCAGGAAGCTTGAGTCATAGTTTATGCCGAGCTTTGAATTTTTATAGTTTGCTCTTACCAATGCGTTTCTGAAATACCATGAATGAAGTGCAAATATTTCGTTGTCAACATTGTATCCGATTGAGCGTAAGTATTGGATAGTAAATACGGCTGTTGTACGGGTGTTGCCCTCACAGAAAGGGTGTATCTGCCACAATCCGGAAACAAAGTGACAGATGTGCTTGATTTTTTGCTCTTCGGTAAGCCCTTTGTAGTCAAAGTCTCGCTCTTGCTGAATATCGAAATCCAAAGCTCTGCGCAAGTCTTCCCAGTTCAGATAATCTACAGAATTACCTCTAAGCACCCATTCTTTCTTGGAAATATTGTAGTTTCTGATTTCACCTGCATGGCTGAATACCCCGTCAAAAATGCGTCGGTGAATGGATATGAAGCCGTTGGTATTGAATGCAAGCGTTCTTGACGAAAGAATTTTTTTGATATTGGCAGACACTTTATCTGCTTCTTCCTCATTGTGCTCCTCGGTAGTTTTGATGGTCTTGTTCTTGTAGTATGAGTCTAACAATTGGCGAACTTCGTCTATTGTAATATCGCCCTCAATGTTTTTTCGAGCCGTTTCTAATAGATATGACGAAGGTTTCAGACCATCGACTTGTTGAAGGCCGATAGCAGTCTTCCAAGCGTTGGCGCTTTCCTGGGCGAATGGCTCTACTTGGCGAATGTATTCATCAAATTCTTGTTGCTTCATAGACCTATATGAGTTAAAGACCGTAATGGTGTCGCCAAATTTATGCTTCGTCATCGTTCTGGTTTCAATCTCTTGTGCCGATGACAGGAGACCGGAATGGATATGCTATTTGATGCGACTTCATACTCGCATCAAAGTTACACACTCCGAGTGAATTAACCAAATTTTATCGACAAATTCAACCGAAAAGAAACGCTCAACATCATATCTACCACTCTATAATATTTTCAAAAACGTTGCGTTTCTATTTGGATTCTTCAAATCTACCACTCTGCTCGCTCCTTGTGAGAGTTAAATGCAGAGTATTCGAGCGTGAGCGAACAGTGTATGTCGGCTTTAGCCGGTACACGGTTGGTTATAAACCAAGTGAAACTCACCTCAAACCAAGTTTGAAGCGAATCTCACAAGTAGGATATGAGGATTAAAGATGTTTACCGAAGTCGGTTGCGACCAGTCAGAACCATCCAAGAAAACAATTGTTGAGTGAATATTTACGATATGTAATCATATGCATATCAACAGATGTCAAGATGTTATAGTTTTGCGGAATAAATAAATAACCATTTTTATATACCATAATGGGGGAAGGAGTATTATATTTTAATTTATATTCCACGGCAGATTCGTTATTTATTAATGTTTCTGATGTTATCCATGGACCAAAAGTATTTCTTTTAAGAGAATAACTACATTCAATACATATGGGCTCATCATTTCTATAGCACCAATCTTCTGCGACTCTTCTTTCCAACGAATCTTGTATAATTTTAGGCAAATCTCTATATTTAATAACTTCATAACCATATAAAGATAGATTATGATAAACACATCTTTTACAAAAAAAGAATATAGCAAATACACACAAAGCTAATATGATATATTTTTTCATAATACAGTTATTTATTAATCCAATCTTGAGTTCTATCATGAGCAAAAACTAATGAATTAACAACCTCATTATTAAAAACATCAAGCATTGATAACTTAAATTCTTTTTGGCTATTTTCATCATTTATAAAAATTTCCATGCCGGTGGGCTCGATGTAGCGGAGGGGGTTGGAAGCGCAGTAGGCGTAGGGAGAGATGTGGTAGTATTTTTCGCTGTGAGGGTCGGGTGTGGTAAATCTGCCGAGCACCGGGTCGTATTGGCGGGCATGGAAGTCATAGAGATCCAAGCCGTTCATGCGATCAAACTCTTTGCCCGAGTATTGATAGCGGTCGGTCGTTGTCGCAAAGACATCGCTGAAGTTCCGACTTGAAGGACGTAACATATCGGCATTAGCCGTGAAGCTAATGAACGACGCGATAATCAGCGTTATGATATGTCGAAAGTCCACTTTCATTTGACAAAGTTAATGCTATATCTGAAATACGACTGTTTTGTTCTGTTGGCAAATATACACACTCCGAGTGAATTAACCAAATTTTATCGGCAAAATATTCCAACTTAATTCCGATTTCGCAGATTAAACAAGCAAGTGCGAAATTAATTAAAATGACTGAAGAAAGCACACTTTGGATTATTAAAATTTAATTTTTTACGAGGTCGATTGTTTAATTTCTTTTGAATTGCGAATAATTCATGAGGGCTAATATCGT
>JAFYNZ010000030.1 GCA_017547845.1 Muribaculaceae bacterium | reverse complement strand
TGCAACACAAATTTACTAAAAATCCATGACATGACAAAGGCTTTCGCGCTGAAAATCAGCATGAAAGCCTTATTTTTTTCGTTGTTTTTTGCAGTACAACAAAAATAGAGGCCGACTAACGGACTTGTTAGACAGCCTCATTTAGAAAACTTTTATTAATTTTCATTAAGTCCTATAACGTTATTTTAGGATGACACATTATTTACTCTTACTCTTACCCTTAGAATAGATCTCGTTAACTTTCTTCTGAACTTCAGAATAATCTGAACCCAATCTTTTCTTGCGTTCTTGTCCATTACCGAATTCGCCTCTAATAACTGATTTTGCTTTTTCTTCAATATCCGTAGCGGTTGTTGTAGATGAGACTGCATCTACTGGCTGCTTTGTTGCTGATTGTTTAGGGCTACACGAAGCCAAACCCAATGTCAATACAACACAAATGCAACTCAAAATTAAACTTTTCATGTCTTGAATGATTTTACTTATTATATAAATTCTTCGATATTCTACTAAAGTTTACAATTGTTATAATGATAATCGTTGAATCCTTTTAGTTTAGAACCAAAAAAAGGAGTTCGTGTGAACTCCTTTTCGTGATCCGCCTGGGGCTCGAACCCAGGACCCCAACATTAAAAGTGTTGTGCTCTACCTGCTGAGCTAGCGAATCAACATTATCGCACTCAGATGCCATTTCTAAACATTTAATTTAGGGCGTTTTTCTGAAATGCGATGCAAAGTTACGACTTTTTTCTGAACTGACCAAATTTTTGAGTGATTATTTTTGTGATTATTTTATAAGTGGCTGATTATTAAGCAGATGAATTTTTGGTAGGTAGATGTGGATAGATATAATAGATGCTGAGGCGGATAGGAGGCAGATGCAATAGGCGGATAGGAGGCAGATGCAATAGATATAATAGATGAGCAAGAAGGAATAGCGGGGGTAGGTGAGATAGAGGATGGATAGGGGGCAGATGGAGGAAGGATAGATGCAATGGATTGTGGGGATGTGGTGGAAATCAGTGAATCCGGGTAGAAGCGCAATGTTTTTTGAAGATATTGGTTTTGGATTAAACTTAGGTGGGGATTGTGTGTCAGAGATTGAAAATATTTTTGTAATTTTGTGATTTAGTTTGGATTGGTGTGTGTCGCCGTGTGATGAGGCTATGGTGAATGCGTAGTTTTTTGGCGGGGCGGTGGATACCGGTCGAGCTGAGTTGATAATTCGTTTAATCTATGATGAAGAAGTTTTTATCGTTTTTTATAGCAGCGTTTATGCTTGTTGCGCTTCCGATGGCGGTAGATGCCAAGAAGGACGGATCGGCCAAGATAGAGTTTGCCAAGAGTAGTCACGACTTCGGTGTGGTCAAGGAAGATGGCGGCAAGGTGAGCTGCGAGTTTGAGTTTACTAATACGGGAGATGCTCCGCTTGTGATAATCGATGCGGAGGCGACTTGTGGTTGCACTCGTCCCGAATTTCCAAAGAATCCTATCTCGCCGGGCAAGAAGGGCAAGATTAAGGTGACATATAATCCGGCAGGTCGTCCCGGTCCGATAGATCGTGTGGTGACGGTGAGGAGCAACGGCGTGCCTAAGAAGGTGAGATTGAAACTCAAGGGTAATGTTTTACCGGTAAATCAGGAGTGATATGAAAAGGTTATCGATAGCATTTGTGTCGTTGTTGGCTGCGGTCGCTTGTTATGCACAGACCGGCATCGAATGGCTTGCAACGAGTTATGAATTCGGCACGTTTAAGGAGGTCGATGGCAGGCAGTATGGCAGCGTGAAGTTTGTCAACCATGGTCCTGAGGAGACGATGATTAATGATGTGAAGAGTTCGTGTGGATGCACGGTGGCTCAATACACTGATGATGTCATCGCGGTCGGCGACACGGCTGAGGTGAAATTTTCGTATAATCCGGCAGGTCGTCCGGGTCGTTTCCATAAAACGATAAGAGTCTTCGTGGGTGCTGATAATAAGGCCACATCAATCTCTTTGAAAGGGTTGGTGATAGGTTCGCCGGAGTCGCTCTCTGTGAAATATCCAGTGGAGTCGGGCAATTTGCGTCTGTCGGGCGAGTCGTTGATTCTGGGCGATGTCGTCAAGGGCATCTCTCGTCACGAGTTTCTGAATGTCTACAATCAGGGCGAGGAGAAGTTTACGTTGACCTGGGAGAATGTGCCTCCGTGCATTTCGATCGGAGTGTCGAGTGCTACGATTGAGGCGGGCGATATGGCGACACTCAGCATCTACTACAACTCAATCGATGATGACAATTTCGGGTTGAATGAGCATAAGTTTGACTTGGTGTGGGATAAGGATAATCCGTCGGCTCGTCAGACTGTCACGGTGGCTGTCAATCTGAAGTCGGAAGCTCCGAAACTCAGCGCAGAGGAGATGAAGGTTGCTCCTCGTATTGCGTTTCCGAATAAGGTGATCGACCTTGGTAAGGTCTTCGTTAAAAATAAATTGCTTGATGATTTCAAGTTGAGCAACGAGGGTGAATCGGTGTTGGATATACATCGCGTTTACTCATTGAATAAGGTCTTCGAAGTGAAGCGTATGCCTCGCAAGTTGAGTCCGGGCAAGACGGAACGAGTGGAGTTTGAACTCGACATGTCGGCTCTGCCTGAGGGCGCGTTTAACATCAAGGTGGAGGTCGTGAGCAATGACCCGTTGCGTCCGACCGAGACGATAAGAATCGTAGGCGAAAAGGTCAAAATGAAATAGAACAGAAAATCAATATAGATATATATCATGGTACATCCTGAAAATGATAGTCAATATAAGGGACTTCAGGTCAATAGTGGTGTGAATTCGGCGCCGACCATCAATCCCTATCGTCGTGCACGCGCTCGTCGACAGTTGAGCGTCAACGACTATGTCGAAGGTATTCTCAAGGGCAATGTCAGCATACTTGGTCAGGCAGTAACGCTTGTGGAGAGTTTGGCAGAGTCGCATCAGCAGATCGCTCAAGAGGTGATCGAGAAGTGCTTGCCATATTCGGGCAACTCGAAGCGTATCGGTATTACGGGCGTTCCGGGAGCGGGCAAGAGTACGTCGATTGATACGTTTGGTATCCATGTGTTGCGTCAAGGCGGCAAATTGGCAGTGTTGGCTATCGACCCAAGTAGTGAGCGCACCAAGGGCTCGATTCTCGGCGATAAGACTCGTATGGAGAAATTGTCGTTGGAACCGAATGCTTTCATACGCCCTTCGCCATCGGCAGGGTCGTTGGGTGGCGTGGCTCGTAAGACACGTGAGACTATTGTGCTTTGTGAAGCGGCAGGCTATGACAATATCTTTGTCGAGACAGTCGGTGTCGGTCAGAGCGAAACAGCCGTTCACTCCATGGTC
The DNA here is from genome assembly GCA_017547845.1 of Muribaculaceae bacterium. Taxonomy (GTDB): domain Bacteria; phylum Bacteroidota; class Bacteroidia; order Bacteroidales; family Muribaculaceae; genus Lepagella. Next base: position 9,662 of record JAFYNZ010000030.1, on the reverse strand, counting down.
GACTTCTTCTTGCTTATCCAACTTGCGGGCACAGGCGACGAGCTTCAGGGCATCAAGCGTGGCATCATGGAGATGGCCGATGGTATAGCCATCAATAAGGCAGACGGCGACAATATCGACAGAGCCAACCTTGCGGCAGCACAATTCCGCAACGCGTTGCATCTTTTCCCACCGACACCAAGCAAGTGGGTGCCTGAGGTGCACTGCTATAGCGGTTACTACGAGCTTGGCGTGCCTGAGATGTGGAGCATGATCGACCGTTACTTTGAGTATGTTAAGTCGACAGGCTACTTCGAGCATAAGCGTAATGAGCAGGCAAAATACTGGATGATAGAGTCGATCGACGAGCAATTGCGCAATCATTTCTATCACATGCCTGAGGTCGCAGCACTGCTTGAGCAGAAAGAATTGCGAGTGCTCAACAATGAGCAGTCGTCGTTCACAGCAGCCAAAGATGTGCTTGATTTCTATTTCGAGAGACTTCGCAAGTAATCGGCAACTGCTCAATGATTTAAGAGAAAATTAAAATAGTATTAACATAGTTTTTAGCGTAAGAATCAATGATTACACAAGAACAATTAAAAGAGACTTTTGAACGCAAGCTCGCGTTGAGGAGGTATCTTTGACATCGATAGCAAGAAAATAGAAGTAGAAGAAGAAGAGTTGCGCACTCATGTGCCTGACTTTTGGGAAGACCAGAAGGCTGCAGAGGCTCAAATGCGCAAAATCAAAGAGTTGAAGTTCTGGATTGAGAACTACGAGGAACTCGAGAAGCAGGTCGAAGAGTTGCAATTGGCATTTGACTTTGTCAAGGACGAACTTGTGACTGAGGAAGAGGTCGAGGAGCAATATAAGGCCGTGATGGAGGCGATCGAAAACCTTGAACTCCGTAATATGCTCCGTCGCGAGGAAGACAAACTCGGCGTTGTGCTTAAGATTAACTCAGGAGCGGGTGGCACAGAGAGTCAGGACTGGGCATCAATGTTGATGCGTCTCTATCTCCGTTGGGCTGAGAAGCATGGCTATAAGACTTCTATCGCTCAGCTACTTGAGGGTGACGATGCCGGCATCAAGTCGACGACTATCAACATCGAAGGCGACTATGTCTACGGCTACTTGAAGAGCGAAAATGGTGTGCATCGTTTGGTGCGTGTGAGTCCTTACAACGCTCAAGGAAAGCGTATGACATCGTTTGCATCGGTCTTCGTTACGCCATTGGTCGACGATACGATTGAGATCAATATCTCTCCGGCTTGCGTGTCGTGGGATACGTTCCGAAGCGGTGGCGCCGGTGGTCAGAACGTCAACAAGGTGGAGTCGGGTGTGCGTCTTCGTTATCAATACAAAGACCCTTACACAGGCGAGGAGGAAGAAATCCTTATTGAAAACACCGAAACTCGTGACCAGCCTAAGAATAAGGAGAATGCGATGCGACAACTCAAGTCTATCCTTTATGAAAAGGAGCTTCAGCATCGTATGCAAGAACAGGCTAAAATCGAAGCCGGCAAGAAGAAAATCGAGTGGGGTAGCCAGATACGCAGTTATGTCTTCGATGACCGTCGCGTGAAGGACCACCGCACCAACTATCAGACATCAGACGTCAATGGCGTGATGGATGGTGATATCGATGATTTCATCAAGGCTTATTTGATGGAATTTGCCGCTACGCTTGACTAATGCACTAAAGCACATCAATAGACTATAAAGTAAAAGACCGAGAGGCATTTTCAGATGTTTCTCGGTCCTTTTTGTATTGTAGGTAAAAGATGTTTCGGTAGATATCAGAGTCGTTTAGAAGATGGACTCTTTGGTCTCGGTGGTGAAAAGCTCGAGGGCTTTAATCCCCATGACGGAGTTGCCCTTAGAGTTGAGGCGCGGACTCCATACGGCTACGGAGTAGAGCATAGGATAGATAGCGACAATACCCCCTCCGACGCCACTCTTGCCCGGCAGACCGACAAGGTAGGCAAATTCGCCGGCTTCGTCGTAGAAACCGCAGGTCTGCATGATGGCATTCATGCGCTTCACTTGCGATGTGGTCAGAGCGACGCTTGCGTAGTCGAATGGACGACTGTGGTTGGCAAAAGCAAGGAATGCTTTGGACAACTCGTTGCAACTCATTTCGACCGAGCACATGAGGAAATAGAAATGCAGCACGGTCTCGATGTCGTTTTCGATAGTGCCGTGATATTTCAGAAGGTTGGCGATAGCCGCATTGAGATAGCCGGTCTCGCGTTCGGAGATGGCAGTTTTCTCGTTGTAGGTGATGGTGTCATTGTCGGCCAAAGCGCGAACGAAATTAAGAAACTCAGTCTTAGGATCCTCGAAGTGGGAAACGAGAATGTCGGCCATCACTATAGCACCGGCGTTGATGAAAGGGTTGCGGGGTATGCCCTTTTCGATTTCGAGTTGAATCAACGAGTTGAACGCCGTGCCTGAGGGCTCTTTGCCAATCTTTTTCCACAAGTTGTCGCCCTTTATGGAGAGACACATAGCCAAAGCGAACACTTTAGAGATACTTTGAATTGAAAATCGTGTGTCAGCTTGCTTGAAAGAATATGTTTCGCCCGAAACGGTGTTGATGCACATTCCGAATTGGTCGGGGTTGACCTTTGCCAACTCCGGAATGTAGTCGGCCTGCTTACCCTCCTTTGCGTAAGGAAGGATTTCGGTGTATATGTTTTCGAGAATTTTCTGGTAGTCCATAAAATTGATAATAGTAGTAGCGTTAGGGTATTATAAGAAACGTATCAGGAGCGCAAAAAGTATAAGTCCGATGCAAATGGAGAAGCCTGTCAGCATTTTTGCCTTGCGAGCTGACTCGTGGCTTTCGGCTGTTTTACCCTCTTTCCATTGGCGATTGGCACGTTGGCTCATGATGATAGCTGCGATGCCTGTCGGGAAGAAGAAAAATATAGTCGCGATGATGGCAAGGGGCAGCCAAGTTTTGGGTGGTTGCGTCGTGTCTTCAGTGTTGTCGAGGGGTGGCACTTCCATGTCGGAGGGAATAAGGGAGCGAAAACGCATTGGGATATTCTCGTTGACCGGAGGAGCGGGAGGTGTCGGGGTTGACTCTTCTACGGGTGTCGGAGCGGGGTGACAGATGTCGTAGATGTGATTGCGATAGAAACGACAGATGTCGGCGACTTCACGCGCCGGACGCCAGTCGGTCATACCTTTACACCAGACGTAGGTCGATGGACGCACGCCAACGGCCGGCATCTCTTGAGGAAGAAACGGGCCGCATTGTTTGTCGTCTATTATAGCGAAATATTTCATGTAATCGTTTGTTGCAGTTGGGTGATATTGATGAGGTTTATAGTGGCGTCACGCCGATGCCGGGAGCGTCGGGCAAGGTGACTTTGCCTTCGACTATCTTCAGCCCATCGAAGCAGTCGTTGGAGATAAGCAGGTTGCCGTCAAGGTCAGCCCAGTCGACGAGAGGGGATAGTTGAGCGGCAGCAGTGACTGCACATGATGTCTCGGTCATGCAGCCGATCATCACCTTCATGTCGAGAGCTCTTGCGAGGGTAATCATCTTGTAGGCTTCGTGCATGCCGGTGCTCTTCATCAGTTTGATATTGATGCCATCGTAGACACCTTTAAAGCGTGTGATGTCGGGAAGGCGCTGGAATGCTTCGTCGGCAATAATAGGGAGTGGAGAACGCTCGCGAAGCCAAGCTGTCTCATCGATCATCTCTTTGGGCATCGGTTGCTCCACAAAGAGACAGCCACGCTCCTTGAGCCAATGTATCATCTCAAGGGCATGCTCCTTAGAGTCCCATCCTTGATTGACATCGACGCAAATAGGACGGTCGGTCATTGATCGAATGGTCTCAATCGTTGCACGGTCGTTGTCGAGTCCCATTTTGACTTTAAGCACTTTGTAGGGGTGGGCTTCCTCCACCTTTTGACGCACCACCTCCTCGGTGTCAATGCCGATTGTGAACGATGTCAATGGGGTGCGTTCGGGGTTGAGTCCCCAGATTTTATACCATGGTTGGCCCATGATTTTACCGAGAAGGTCGTGGAGAGCAATGTCGATAGATGCTTTTGCAGTACGATTATCCTTGTCGATGGAGTCGACATATGCGAGAATATCTTCTAGGCGGAAAGGGTCGGAGAATTGGCTGAGGTCTACCTTTGACAAGAAACGACACACACTGTCGATGCTTTCGCCCAGATATGGTGGCATCGATGCTTCACCGTAACCTGTGAAGCCCTCGTATTCGATGCGTACAAGCACATCGGGAGTGGTGGTTCGACTCGACTTGGCGAGGTTGAACGCATGGCGCAACTGTAGCTCATAGGGTGTGAACGACAATCGCATTTTGCCCGATGATGGTTGTGAAAGCCATTTGTCGGTCAGACGTTCGGCTGAAGAAAGCGAAAAGGGAGTGGCGAGAGCTAAAGCTCCGAGTCCCATGGCGGTGATGAATTGTCGGCGTTTCATGTCGAGTGTTAGAATAGTGTTAGCGAGCAAGGTTGTACCATGGGTGGTCGTAGATTGACCAAATGCCATCGGTGCCAATCATGCCGTCAATTCGTTTGATATTCAATAGATTGTATTTGATGTAGTCCTTGTCGCCGGAGTTGAGACTATTGATTTTGACCTGTCCGGAGCTGTGGATAAATCTGCCGTTGCCGATGTAGATGCCGACATGGTTGACTTTGCCGGCAGAAGTTCCGAAGAAGAGTAAGTCGCCTTTCTTTGCCTCCTTGAGAGAAGACACAGTTTTGCCGGTCATCGCTTGTTGAGATGCATCGCGACGAAGGATGATGCCACACGACAGATAGCAGACTTTGACCAGTCCCGAACAGTCGTTCATGCGAGGCGAAGTGCCTCCCCAAAGGTAGACGCGTCCCATGAGAGCCATGGCTGTGTCGATAATCTTGTCGGCGTCAAACTGACGGTCGGTCGGTGATGGAGCGTCAAGGTGAGAGAAACCTGCAAGCACGTTGAAATGGTTGTCGACATAGGCGATGCCTTTTCGTTGGTCGGGAGTCCAAATATCGAGGTAAGGATCGCCGTTGTTGTCGTATAGTAAGCCATTGATGTCGCTCGGATTGAGTATCTGAAGCACGTTGCCGAGCAAGAGGTCGCTGACCACGTTGCCCTCTTTGTCGAGCATGGCAGTCTCTATGTCGGTCACCATCACTTTGCGTGATTTACGCCATTGGTCATACTCTTGTTGCGACATCGTTTTTATGGTATTGGCCGGAACGTAGCCGGTGTATTCATCGGGAAGTTGCACCTTCCACCATGATCCGTCTTTCTGCAAGAGTTTCATCGGAGTGCCCATTCCTGCCTGAGTACACATTTCTGCTGCATGGCGTGGAGCTGTGCGTAACGAGGTGACTGCAGTCTTGACAAGTCCCCATTGTTGGGCAAATGCTATCTCAACTACTGATAGAAAAACTATAAGCAATATGAACTTAGAATATCTGAAAATGCGTCTATCCATAAAATTCCTAATGTGAAGTAAAGTAAAATTAATAGTAATATGAATAAGAGACCTATTCCGTTGATTACTAGCGAAATGATGGTCATAATTTTTGCTGTGCGGTTTTTCTCTTGTGCATCAGCGATGTTGCCTGATTTGTAGGCAGAATTGGCCAATGCGCTGAAGATTATTCCTATGCCACCGAATAAGAATCCAATCGTGTAGGAAAGAAACACGCCAAGAACTGTGCTCACGATAGCCCATATGAGCCAGTCGCGGTGTTGGTAGTTGGAGTTGTTCATATAAATGCGAAATAAGATAAGGAGATTAATACACCTATCACAGCCATTGCCAAGGCAATGATAGTCATCGTTTTGGCTGATGAGTTTTCGGTTTCAGCCTGATTGAGATTTCCTTCGCGATAAAGTGTATTGGCAGAGTTTGCTTTGACGATGGCAATAATGCCGAAAATGCAGCCAATGCATGAGCAGAAAAAGCCCAAGACAGTGCTTGCGATAGCCCATGGCAACCAATCGGTGTGAGGGACGTTTTGAGCTGGTCCGTCATAGTTCATACCCGGAGCATATTGTGGCTGAGGGGTTGATGGTGTTACGCCCATAAATGGTGGAGGAGTCTGCCCTTGGAAAAGTGACTGAAGTTCGGGTACTTGAGCTGCCGGCATCCAGTCGCTCATGCCCGTCTTCCAGACGTGGGTAGTCGGAAGCAGACCTTTGCTTTTGAGTTCATTCTTGGCAAATGGGCCACACTGCTGACCATTGATAATCATGAAATAATAGTCTTGGTCGGCTGATGAAGAGTTGAAAGAGTCGATATATTGTTTGAGTTCGGCCACAGTAGAGGCTTTCACCCAAGTAGGCATTCCCTCAGCCCAGACATCAGAATCGTAATTGAGGTTATAGTCTTTGAGCTGCTCCTTTTCGAGTGGACCATGCTGCTGACCATTGTAGATGATATAATAAAGCATATTTTTGACAATTATCAGTGTTATGGCTACAAATTTACATTTATTTTTCGAGATATGCAAGCCGATAGATGTGTAAAAGGGAGATGTGGCTTTTTGAGCCAATCTCCCTATAGAATTGATGGTGCGACGATGGGTTAATACATCGGTGAGAACGGATGACTCTTGACGAGGCGTGCTGTCGCATCTCCGACCATTGTTGTGCTTCGAGAGGTGTCGAGTTTCATCACATGTGCTCCTTCTCGAAGGTTGCAGCGATTGAGGTCGATGTAGAACATTCCGGAGTTGGTCACGATGTCGAAGTAATAGCGTTTGTCGCGAAGGTTGGCGAGTGAACGCCATTGTGTGGACGACACATTTGGCTCGGTCTCAACGGTGTAGAGGTAAGGCACTGAGAGGTTCATCACGATGCTTCTTGTGATAGAGGCTCCGATGTCGGCATTGCCGGTCTTCTGAACGTGGTGCACGAAGTAGTCACCTCTGACAAATCGGTCGGGGCTTTTGACCGTGCCGGGAAGCATGGCTTGACCGCCGATGTTGTGCCAATAGTCGACGATGGCTTGCATCTTGGGGAATGCCGGGTCGTTGGTAAGCACTTGAAGGTCAGTGCCTTCGTAGATGTTGACATTGCCGTTATCAAACTCGAGGATAGCAGTTTTGCCCGATGCGTCGGTGATGCCCCAATGCAGTGCGGAGACTGTGCCGCCGTCGAATGTCGCACCTGAGATGTTGAACTGATGCTTGCGAAGCACGTCGACCACTTCGTCGGTAGTAGCGTTCATATCAAGCAGCCATGCGACAAACACAGCCAACGACATCGGAGGACGATTCTCTGTATCGGCGTTGGAGTAGACGGTGCCTTTGCAGAATAGACCATTGATGACAAGTCCCATTTCGTTCATGCCCTCCGTAATGCCGCCATCGTAGCTCACAGCGTAGACAGCTCCATAGCGAGAACGCCACCTCACAGAGTTTTCTTGTCGGTTGCCTTGCTTCTCCATGCCTCGAGGGTAGACATAAATGTTGGTCGGAATCGGTGTCTTCCAGTCGAGTGAGCGGCCGACGATGACGAGCGACTCAGTGCCTTCGTAGACCACCCTCGAGCAGGCTTCGGCATCATTGCCGGCAAAGAATGATGTAGTCAGCATTACGAATAAAGCAATAAGAATCTTGTGTGTTTTCATAGCATCAAATATTGTTGGTTTTGTGGTGTTACAACGCGACTTGATGCGGTTTGGTTTTGCAGAATGGAACGAAATGCCTAATTTTGTGGAAAAAATTTATGGTAGGCAAGTACAAGGTAATCACACTCTGCGGAAGCACACGTTTTAAGGACGAGTTTATTGCTACGCAGAAGCGACTCTCGCTCGAGGGTTGCATAGTAATATCGGTCGGACTGTTCGGACATAGTGGCGACGAGGAAGTGTCGCGTCCCGGTGTCAAAGAGATGCTCGACGATATGCATCTCCGCAAGATAGATATGGCTGACGAGGTGATGGTCATCAATCCCGGAGGCTACATCGGTCAAAGCACGCGTCGCGAGATAGAATATGCGAAGTCGGTCGGTAAACCGGTGAATTACCTGTGTGCAGAAAACATTTAAACGATGGAAAGAAGAATTGAAGTATGTGCCAATTCGGCACTCAGTGCATATGTGGCACAACGAGCAGGTGCTTATAGAGTGGAATTGTGTGCCGGTATTCCCGAAGGAGGTACAACACCTTCAATGGGAGAGATAGCCATAGCGCGTGAGTTGCTCACGACGACTCTCCTTAATGTCATCATTCGCCCTCGAGGTGGAGATTTCTTGTATCTTGAGTTGGAACAAGAGATCATGCTACGCGACATCGAGATGTGTAAGACTGCCGGTGTCGATGGCGTTGTATTCGGGTGCTTGACAGCTGATGGAGATGTCGACAAGGTGGCTATGAAGCGTATGATGGAGGCTGCTAAAGGTATGGATGTGACATTCCACAGAGCATTCGACATGTGTCGTGATCCACGCAAGGCTCTTGAGGATATCATTTCGCTCGGTTGTAATCGCATTCTGACCTCAGGTCAGGCTCCGACAGCAGAGCAAGGCATCGACTTGATAGCCGAACTTGTGAAGCAAGCCGATGGTCGCATCATCATAATGCCGGGTTGCGGAGTCCGTCCCAACAACATACGAAAGATAGCCGATGCCACCGGCGCGACAGAGTTTCACTCGTCGGCTCGTTCATCGATGGAGAGTGGTATGGTCTATCGAAATCCTGCAGTATCGATGGGTGGCACAGTGGTGGTCGATGAGTATCGCCAAGATGTCACTGACCCTCACATCGTTCTTGACCTCTACGAGGCCCTCAACGATTAGCACTTGGGAGATTGACGGATATATCAACTCTATAGAAATAATATTAGGGAGTCAGCACGCGTTGTGTCGACTCCCTAAGTGTTTAGTTGTAATTGAGTGGTTAATAGCTGATTAGTTGAGGTTTACTGCTTCAAACTTATAGCCGAGACGATGTAGCTCAATGGCAGCACCGGTGCGATAAAGCACCTTGCAAGCACGAGCAAAAGTGTGGAATGCCATAGGCGATTGTGGCTCGATACCGCTGTGGCGTATCTGCGACAATGAGTGTTCGGCGATGGTGCGAAGAGTCTCTTCCAAGCGATTGGCTTCATCGCTATTAGGATTCAGACCGATAATGTCGTAGACTATATGCTCGTCCATATCGTCGAAGCCTCGAGGACCGTAAAATTCGCTGTAACCCATAGCGTGACACTTTTCCCAATCGGAGTCCCAACCGTTGGCTATCGCCATACCGAGATAGGAAGCCCATGCCAAAGCGACAGACGGGTATTGAGCTATTTCTTTGACGGCATCAGCCATATATTCTGGTGCCAAATCGTGCCAACGTTGGTCGATGTCGTCGCTTGCAAGCAGAGTGCCGGAGAGCAAGCCATTGGCGGTGCATATTTTGAGCAGAGACTCTTGAAGAGAGGTCTCAAAGTCGTGTAAGAAATCGTAATCCATAATTGTCTGATAGTTTTTCCGACTACAAAAGTAGAAAAATCCCCCGTCATAACAAAACCGTTCAGTTAAATAAAGTGTGGCGCAGATTAAACAAGCAAGTGCGAAATTAATTAAAATGACTGAAGAAAGCACACTTTGGATTATTAAAATTTAATTTTTTACGAGGTCGATTGTTTAATTTCTTTTGAATTGCGAATAATTCATGAGGGCTAATATCGTC
>JAFYNZ010000029.1 GCA_017547845.1 Muribaculaceae bacterium | reverse complement strand
GCAACACAAATTTACTAAAAATCCATGACATGACAAAGGCTTTCGCGCTGAAAATCAGCATGAAAGCCTTATTTTTTTCGTTGTTTTTTGCAGTACAACAAAAATAGAGGCCGACTAACGGACTTGTTAGACAGCCTCTCCTGCGACTATAGTGGTAGATTGATGTCGATTACTTAGAGAGTGCTGCGATTGATGCCTTGATAGCGTCGATCTTCTCTTGAGCGTCTGACTGCTTCTTGCGCTCGATAGCTACGACTTTTTCCGGTGCGTTTGCTACGAATTTCTCATTGCTGAGTTTCTTCTCTACAGTAGCGAGGAAGCCTTCGTAGTAAGCGAGGTCGGCGTTGAGTTTCTTGAGTTCTTCTTCGATATTGACGTTGCTTTCAAGAGGCACGCTGAATTCTGTCACGCCGACACGGAACGAAGCTGCAGTAGGGTCTTTTTCTTCAACCTTTTCGACAGCCTTAAGGTTGGCCATCTTGGTCAATACTGCTTGAAGGGCTTCGTTGTATGCACCATTGACTTGGAGTGTGAGCTCTTCCTTGTTGGCGATGTGTTTTTGGAGACGGATTGTGCGAATGCCGGCGATAATCTCCTTTAGAGTTTCAAACTCATCGATGATAGTTTGATCGAATGCTTCAGCCTTAGGCATGAGAGAAGTCATGATGCTTTCGCCATCGGCACGTTGAGCAAGGTGTTGCCAAAGCTCTTCGGTGATGAATGGCATGAATGGGTGAAGCATGCGAAGCAATGCATCGAAGTAGCGGAGAGTGTTGTCGTAAGTGGTCTTATCGATAGGAGAGCCGTAAGCAGGCTTAGCCATTTCGAGATACCATGATGAAAATTCGTCCCAGAAGAGCTTGTAGATAGCCATAAGCGCTTCAGAGATACGGAATTTGCCCATGAGGTCTTCCACTTCAGCAAGGGTCTTATTGAGCATAGCGTCAAACCATTGGCATGCTTTCTGAGCATATTCAGGCTGAGCGATGCTATCGTCGACATTCCAGCCCTTAACGAGGCGGAATGCGTTCCAAATCTTATTGTTGAAATTGCGGCCTTGTTCGCAGAGAGTGTCATCGTAAAGGATGTCGTTGCCGGCAGGAGCTGCAAGCATGAGACCCATACGCACACCGTCAGCACCGAATTTCTCCATCAATTCGATAGGGTCAGGCGAGTTGCCGAGCGACTTACTCATCTTACGACCGAGTTTGTCGCGTACGATACCTGTGAAATATACGTTGCGGAATGGCATCTTGCCGATGTATTCGTAGCCGGCCATAATCATACGAGCCACCCAGAAGAAGATGATGTCCGGACCGGTCACGAGGTCGCAAGTAGGGTAGTAGTATTCGATCTCTTTATTGCCCGGATTTGTGATGCCGTCGAAGAGAGATACAGGCCACAACCATGATGAGAACCATGTGTCGAGTGCACATTCATCTTGGTGAAGGTCATCGATGGTGAGGTCGTTGTTGCCTGTCTTTTCTTTAGCCAACGCGAGTGCTGTTTCGATGTCTTCAGCCACTACGAATTGCTCTTCTTCGCCTTCGACAGGAGTGCCGATGTAGTAGGCAGGGATGCGGTGTCCCCACCAAAGCTGACGGCTGATACACCAGTCTTGGATATTTTCGAGCCAGTTGCGATATGTTGATTTATACTTCGCAGGTACGAATTTGATATCGTCGTCCATTACAGGAGGGAGAGCGATTTCGGCGAAGTGCTTCATGTCGATAAACCATTGCAATGACAAGCGTGGCTCGATAGGCACATGGGTGCGTTCAGAGCAACCGACCTTGTTGACATAGTCTTCAACCTTCTCCATGAGTCCGGCTTCAATGAGGTCGGCAGAGATCTGCTTACGCACGTCAAATCGGTCCATACCGACATACATGCCTGCTGCTTCGTTGACAGTAGCGTCACCGTTGAAGATGTCGATAGTCTCGAGGTTGTGTTTCTTGCCGAGCATGTGGTCGTTTTGGTCGTGAGCAGGAGTGACCTTGAGGCAACCTGTGCCGAATTCGATTTCTACGTAGCGGTCTTCGATGACAGGGATTACACGGCCGACAAGAGGCACAATCACCTTCTTGCCCTTAAGCCATTGGTTCTTAGGGTCTTTAGGGTTGATACACATAGCTGTGTCGCCCATGATGGTCTCAGGACGAGTCGTAGCAACTACTGCGTAACGGCGACCTTGCTCATCGCGGTGGATTACTTCTTCTTCAGAGCCTGTTTCGCCTGAGCCGTCGTCTTCAGCTACATAGTATTTGAGGTGATATAGTTTTGATTGCTCTTCTTGGTAGTATACTTCGTCGTCGCTGAGAGCGGTCTGGTTCTTTGGGTCCCAGTTGACCATACGAAGACCACGATAGATGAGACCCTTGTTGTAGAGGTCGACGAATACTTTGATTACGCTTTCAGAGCGTTTTTCGTCCATAGTGAACGCAGTGCGGTCCCAGTCGCAAGATGCACCGAGCTTTTTGAGCTGCTCGAGGATGATGCCACCGTGGGTGTGAGTCCAGTCCCAAGCGTGTTTGAGAAACTCTTCGCGAGTGAGGTCGGTCTTCTTGATGCCTTCAGCAGCAAGCTTGTTGATGACTTTGGTTTCGGTAGCGATAGAAGCGTGGTCTGTGCCCGGTACCCAAAGAGCATTCTTGCCTTGCATGCGTGCGCGACGGATAAGGATGTCTTGGATAGTGTTGTTGAGCATGTGGCCCATATGGAGCACGCCTGTCACGTTTGGAGGTGGGATTACGATGGTGTATGGCTCTCTATCATCCGGCTCGGAGTGAAACAGACGATGCTTCATCCAGTACTCATACCATTTGCCTTCCACTTCGGAAGGGTTGTATTTTGTGGCTAATTCGTTCATAATTTGACTTTTTTATGCAATTTACAAAAATATCTGCGAAATTAAGAAAATACGCTCACATTTCAAAGGATTTTGTCTAAAAAGTGAGGTTGCGCAGATTAAACAAGCAAGTGCGAAATTAATTAAAATGACTGAAGAAAGCACACTTTGGATTATTAAAATTTAATTTTTTACGAGGTCGATTGTTTAATTTCTTTTGAATTGCGAATAATTCATGAGGGCTAATATCGTC
>JAFYNZ010000028.1 GCA_017547845.1 Muribaculaceae bacterium | reverse complement strand
TCTTTTGACTGTCTGTCTGACTGCTTTACATGACTTTTATTAATTTAATTATCAACATTTTAAATCAACCTATATGGCAACCTACAAGGCTTATACTGACCGAGGCAATTGGCTCTTCGATGCTCAGGACGACAGCGATGCTATGCGTCTTGCTCTCTTCTACTGCTGGCGTGATGGCGAACATTTACGCCACATCACCCTCCATGGCGGAGGCTACACACTCCGACTTGTGAAGCAAAATAATGTCGGCGACTCCACTGTGATGAGTTTCCGCAACTGATTTTATCAATCACTTTAATATCAATATTTTTTCAAACTGACTATGGACAATAAGAAAAAGTCACATGCTGAGTTGCATGACATGTTTGTCAATGCAATGCGAGAATTAGATGCTCTCAAGACTTTGGGAGCGAGTAAACGACCATCTTCTGCCGAGCTGACTGAGCAGAGCGAAAGCGACTTTGAGACCTTCGACATCGATGATTTCTCAGCCGATTGTGAGTCCGACAACGATATGTCGGCCTATAGCATCGCTCCCTACTGTTGCGACAGTCTTGCGTCGACATCGGTCGCCCAAGAGCAAGAAGCGGCATCGACCGATAGCACTTCAGACGCCAAGACCATCGGCTACATGCTTTTTCGCAAGGCCAACAATGCCATCCGCGCAGGTCGTCTCAAGTCGATGCCCAAGGCCCTCTACGATGGATTTTGGAACGAAGGAGAGTTGGCGTGCCTCTTTGCTGACTCCAATGTCGGCAAATCGATACTTTCGGTGCAGATAGCCGACCACATCACTCGCCGACTGGGCAAGAAGGTGCACTACTACGACTTCGAGTTGAGCGAGAAGCAATTTCAGATGCGCTACACCGATGAGCAGACCGACCTCAGCTACACCTTCAGCGACCTTCTGACCATAGCGCGATTTGACCATAGCGCCGGGCTTGCCGATGAGAATGGCGATGTGATTGACATCATCGAGCGTGCCGCCAAGGAAGATGAATGCGATGTGATAATCATCGACAACATTTCGGTGCTCAACAATCAACTCGAAAGTGGCGAAGCGGCCGGGCGACTGATGGCGCGACTGATGGAGCTGAAGCATAGCATGAATCTGTCGGTGCTGGTGATAGCCCACACCCCCAAACGCGACTTAAGCCAACCGATTACGCAAAACGACCTTGCCGGCTCTAAGCGACTCTTCAATTTCTTTGACTCTGTCTTCGCCATGGGCAAGTCGGCCACGGATTCCGATATACGCTATCTGAAGCAGATTAAGGCTCGCAACGGACGCATCATCTACGACACCCCGTCGGTGCTGATGGGCGAGATTGTAAAGGAGGATGCGATGCTGAAGTTTGTCGAGAGAACGACTGTCAATGAGTATTCTCTGCTCAAGTCTGCCGACGAATCATCGCAAAGCATCAAGCTCCAAAGGATAGTCTCTCTCAGCGAGCAGGGCAAGAGCTGTCGAGAGATAGCGGAGCAACTCGGCATCTCGAAGTCGACCGTGAGCCGCGCCCTTAGCAAGGCCAAAGAAAGCGTCTGAAGATTCCTTATCGGTAATAGGGACCTTAGGGACTTTTGTGTCTCTATGGTCCCTATAATTGTGGGGTGATGCAATAAAAGGGGGGATTTTGCGTTATGATATATGTATGGTTGAAAAGGTGTATCATATACTGCGAAACGAGTTGATGTTGAGGCTGTTGATGGTCTTGACATTGGTTGTGTGTTGTGGTCAGGTGGCTACGGCACGTCCGCAAGACAAGCTTCTCAATCGTCCGTATGCCGATCAGAAGCCGTTGCATTTGGGCTTTTCGGTCGGTATGCATATGCAGGATTTGAAGTTTACGCACAATGGCTTTGTGACATCTGACGGCGAGACATGGTTTGCCGAAGTGCCAAGCTATAGCCCCGGTTTTTGTGTCAATGTGTTGGGCGACTGGCGATTGCACAAGCATTTCAATCTGCGTTTGTCGCCGGGTATGTATTTCGGCAATAAGGTGGTCAAGATGCTTGACACGACCAATGGTGGCGTCGCTCAGCAGAATGTGAAGACAGCCTATGTCGTCGCCCCGTTGGACTTGAAGATTTCGGGAGAACGTTATCTCAATAGCCGTCCTTATGTGACGCTCGGGGTGATGGGTTCGCTCGATGTCAGCAAGAAGCGCAGCGACTACTTGATGTTCAACTCTATGGACGCTTATTTCACGGTGGGCATGGGTTGTGACTTTTATCTTCCATTTTTCAAGCTCAATCCGGAGATAAAATTTTGCTTCGGGTTGACCGATGTGCTTAAGCATGATCGTCCCGACTTGGTCGACGATCCACAGAAGATAAAGATGACGGAGTCGTTGACTAAGGTGAAGTCGAATATGATAGTGCTAACATTTTATTTCGAATGATGAAGAAGCTGCTACATAGATTGCTATTGTTTGTCGCGTTGGTGCTTGCGGCATGGGCTGATGCTCATGGTCAGGCCGATGCGCAACTGAGTCAATACTGGTCTATCCCGACCTATTACAATCCTGCTGCGAGTGGAGCGACCGACTATCTGCGCATCAATGGCGGGGCACGCCTTCAATGGCTGGGGATAGAGAATGCTCCGCAGTCGTTTTTAGGTCAGGTCGATATGCCGCTCAATCTGCTGGGCAAACGCATCGGTGTCGGTGCCGGATTGCAAGCTGAGACGTTGGGTCTGTTCTCCAATTTTGATATCGATGTGCAGTTTTCCTATAAACTCAAGCTCCTCAAGGGAGAATTGAGCATCGGTGCTCAGGTGGGTTATTTCGAGCAGTCGTTCAAGGGCTCGGAGGTGGAAGTGCCTGACGATGACGGCTATCACGATAGCAATGACACAGGCATTCCGACGCAAGACCTCAAGGGCGGGACGGTCGATCTCTCTGCCGGCGTCTACTACACTCATAAGTATTTCTGGGTGGGCGTTTCGGGGCTTCATTTGCTTGCTCCGACGGTGAAGATGAGTCTTGAAGGCTCGGAGAGCACGGCGTCGCAGGAGTATGAATCGTCGTTGCCTCGCACTCTATATTTTATGGGCGGAAGCAATATTGAGTTAAAAAATACGTTATTTGAATTGCAACCGTCGTTGATGGTCAAGACCGATTTCAGTAGTTTTGTGGCAGAAATCACAGCCCGAGCACGCTACAACAAGTTCTTGAGCTTCGGCGTGGGCTACAGATGGAACGATGCGATAATGGTGATGGCGGCAGCCGAGATAAAAAATTTCTTTGTCGGTTATGCCTACGACTATCCATTGTCGGCCATATCTAAAGCAAGCATGGGCAGCCACGAGTTGATGGTGGGCTACAAGATGAAATTGGACTTTTCAGGAAAGAATAAAAACAAGCATAGATCCATAAGGATCATGTAAACAGATATATGATGAATACGAAATATTTGAAGATTAAGTCACAGGTGTTGGCGGCGGCGTTGATGGTCGTTGTCGCATCGACTACGTTAGTCTCTTGTATGTCGACACGCGGAAGCAGTGCCGGCGGAGAAGTGACCGGAGTGGGTGGTTATGCATATGCAGAGCCGACTCCTTACGGCATGGTGTTGATAGATCGCGGAGCCTACAAGATGGGTCCTGCAGAGAACGATAGTGTCTGGGGCATCAAGGCTGACCCTCGCGGGGTGTCGGTCGATGCTTTCTGGATGGACGAGACGGAAATCACCAATTCGAAGTATAAGCAATTCGTGTTTTGGGTGCGTGACTCTATTATCCGCGAACGTCTTGCCGACCCTGCCTATGGCGGCAATGAGGAGTTCAAGATCGAGGAGGACAACGAGGGTAACCCTGTGAAGCCTTATCTCAACTGGAACAAGGCTATCCCTTGGCGTAATGCCAACGAGGACGAGCTTCGTGCCATCGAGAGCGTCTATCGCACCAACCCTATCACAGGTCGTCGTGAGCTCGATCCTACGCAGCTCAACTACCGCTATGAAATCTTCAATCACACAGCGGCAGCAAAGCGTAAAAATCGTCTCGACCCTGAGCGTCGTGAGTATAACACCGATATCCCGGTCTCTGATGAGCTTCCGATGATTTCGAAGGACACGGCTTACTTTGATGAAGAGGGTCGTATCGTCAGAGAGACTGTCTCTCGTCGATTGACCGGCGACTACGACTTCCTTAATACGTATATCGTCAACGTGTATCCCGACACTACAGCGTGGATCAACGACTTTGATAATGCCTACAACGAGCCATACACTCGCATGTATTTCTCTCATGCCGGCTACAACGACTATCCTGTGGTGGGCGTAAGCTGGGAGCAGGCAAATGCGTTTGCCAATTGGCGCACCGACTATCTCCGTCGCTCGTTGGGACGTGAGGGGGTGATGATTGAGCCGTTCCGTCTGCCGACTGAAGCAGAGTGGGAGTTTGCGGCACGTGCCGGCAATAGCGAAAGCCAATACCCTTGGAGCGAAACTCTTCCGATGGACGAGCGTGGTTGCTTCTACGCCAATTTCAAGCCTATGGAGGGGGACTACATTCGCGATGGTCACTTGATAACTTCACCGGTCGGCACGTTCAATGCCAACGACTTCGGTCTCTACGACATGGCGGGTAACGTCAGCGAGTGGACATCGACAGCCTACACCGAAAGTATCAATAAGCTCACAAGCGACATGAATCCGGAGTATCGCTACGATGCTGCCAAGGAGGACCCTTACAAGATGAAACGTAAGATTGTGCGTGGCGGCTCATGGAAAGATGTGGCACATAATGTCAGAAGCGATATTCGCATGTGGGAGTATCAGAATGAGCAGCGTAGCTACATCGGTTTCCGTTGCGTGCGCACACAGATCGGCTTTGCTAAGGGCACTAAGAAGAGATAAGCATATAACGCATAGTAATCACTATATAATTCAATTCAGACAATGGGAAAAATTAAGAGATATAAAAATAGCATTGAACGCTTCTTGAGTGGCGAAAAAGGGCAGAGATTTTTCAACTTTGCTTATAGTTTCGGTGCAGCGATTGTGATTCTGGGTGCATTGTTCAAGATTCTTCACCTTCCGATGGGTAACGCATTGTTGTGTATCGGTATGGGTACGGAAGTCTTGATGTTCCTCCTCACAGCATTCGACCGTCCACCAAAAGAATACCACTGGGAAGATGTCTTTCCGGTGCTCGAATCAAAGAACCCTGAGGATCGTCCTGAGTTTTCAGGTGGTGGCGGCGGTGGTGGCGTCATCATCAACGGTGGTGGCGGCGGTGTCATCGGTGGCTCGGTAGAGGGCTTGAGTGGCGAAGCCGGTGAAGGAGTCGTAATCAGCGGTGGCGGTGGTGTCATCGGTGGTGGAGTCATCGGCGGAGGCGTTATCGGTGGCGGTGTCATCGTCAGTGGCGACCAAGCGCGTCAGTCGGCAGGCATTCCTGATGCAGTCAATCTTTCGGAAGAGGATACTCAGTCGTTGCGCGACAGCATCTCTAAGATGGCGGCAGCAAGCGAGCAACTCTCACAAATGGCTGAGTTGACCAATGCTACACAAGAGTATCTCTCTCAGATGGCCGGCATCGCTGAGCAGATGCAACAACTTCGCGAGACTACTATGGCTCTCAACCAAGTGAGCAGCGTATTGCTTCAGTCTTACCAAGCTATCACCGAAAACAGCGAAAATATCACTCGCAGCTCGACAGGCTATGTCGACCAGATGGAAAATCTCAACCGCAACATCGGTGGTCTCAACACTATCTACGAAATCCAACTCAAGGGCATCTCGTCGCAGCTTGAGTCTATCGATAGAGTCAACCGCGGCTTGAAGGATATCCGCGACATGTACGAAAAGTCGGCCAACGAAAGCTCTCGCTACTGCGAAGAGACCGAAAAGATGGCTCGCTACATGAAGCAACTCAATCAGGTGTATGAAAAGATGATCACAGCGATGACCATCAACATGCACAACCCTATGATGGGCGGTGCAATGCAACAACCAATCAATCCGTTTACACAAAACCCTGAAGAAAACGCATAACGACCATGGCAGGAGGTAGTGGAAAAATGTCGCCTCGCCAGAGGATGATTAACCTGATGTACATCGTGCTTACCGCGATGCTCGCACTCAATGTGTCGAGCGATGTGCTCAATGGTTTCAGCCAGGTGCAGGAGGCTTTGCAACGCACAGCCGGTAACATATCGGCGCGTAATGAGGTGCAATTCAGATACCTTAACGACCTTTATGAGAAGAATCCCGTCAAGGCCGGTCCATGGTATCAGAAGGGTGTCGACGTGCGCAGACAGTCGAATCAGCTCTATGCACTGATTGACTCATTGAAAATCGAAATTGTCAGAAATGCCGACGGCAAAGATGGCGATGTCAATAATATCGTAAACAAAGACAACCTCGAGGCTTCGTCAGTGGTGATGCTCAATCCTGCAACTCGCAAGGGCAAAATGCTCCGCGAGAAGGTCGACGCTTACCGCGCATTTATAATGAATGTTATACCTGACTCGGCTAAGCGTCAAGCTGTCGCTCAGATGCTCTCGACGACTGTGAAGCATAAGCTTGGCACAGTGGGACAGACGCTTTGGGAAGATGTGAAGTTTGACAATGTCCCTGTCGTTGCGGCGGTGACTATCCTCACTCAGCTTCAGAATGACTTGCGTCAAGCAGAGTCGGAAGCGCTCTCAAGCCTCATCACCAATGTCGACATCGGTGACGTCAGAGTCAACGAACTTAATGCCTACGTTATCCCTAACTCTAACATGATTATGCGTGGGGGTAAGTATTCAGCCAATATCGTGCTTGCTGCTATCGACACGACTCAGCGTCCGACGATTTATGTCGGTGGCACCAAGGTCGAAAATGGTCTCTATGAGTTTGTGCCGACAAGTGTCGGAGCGTTCGACTATAGTGGTTATATCGAAGTGCCTAAGGGCGATGGTACAATCGACCGTCGTGAGTTTACCTCTCATTACACAGTGATTGAGCCAATGGCGACCATCTCTGCTACGATGATGAATGTGCTCTACGCAGGTATCGACAACCCTATCAGTATCTCAGTGCCGGGTGTGGCTATGAACGAAATCACGGCGACGATGTCCAATGGTACGTTGACACGCAACGGCGACCTCTGGGTGGCTCGTCCCAACAAGATAGGCAACGATGCTGTGATCACGGTGTCGGCAGCGACAGCCAATGGTACGCAACAGATGGGTGCAATGACATTCCGTGTGCGTAAGTTGCCTGACCCATCTCCATTCATCGCCATCAAAGACGCAAGTGGCAACACTGTCAACTATAAGGGTACACCTAAGCGCATCTCCAAGGGCTCACTCATGGCTGCCACAGGTCTTGGTGCGGCTCTCGACGATGATTTGCTCAACATCAGCTACACTGTGGTGTCGTTTACGACTGTCTTCTTCGACAGCATGGGTAATGCGATGCCAGAAGTGTCGGACGGTGCGAAGTTCTCATCGCGTCAGATGGAGCAATTCAAACGCTTGAAACCGGGTAAGAGCTTCTTTATAACCAACGTCAAGGCTAAAGGTCCTGACGGCATCACACGCGATATTTCGCCGATGGAAGTAGCTCTAAATTAATAACATAGCTAATCAGATTAAGAATAAGATATGAAGACTTATCGTTCACTTTTAGTAATAGTCGCAGCACTCATGGTGGCACTCTCATCGGTGGCGCAATCGGAAGTCAGCGTGCGCAAACGTGGTGAAAGAGTAAAGAAGAAAACAGAGGAAAATGCGGCAACTCAGGTGACTGAGCGTATGCAGTCGTTCTACGAGCAGAAAGAGCCTCACGATGCCGACTTGGCGTGGATGAGAGAGATTTATCGTCAGATCGATTTGACTCAGCCCGACAACGCTGCATTGTATTTCCCTGAAGATGTAATCGACGGTCAGGAAAACTTGTTCCGCTTGATGTTGCGTCTTGTAATCAATGGAGAAATTCCTGCCTATGAGTATCTCGACGGCCGCGAAATCTTCACAGATAAGTACAAAATCAATGTGCGCGATATGCTCGACAGATTTGGTATCTATTACACCGAAGGCAAGGGCTCTACCGAGAAGAATCCGAAGTTTGTGATAGAAGAAGCCGATGTGCCGACTACTCAAGTGCTCAACTACTACATCATCGAAAAGTGGGAATTTGACCGTCGCAGCAACGATATGAAGATGCGCGTTGTGGCTATCTGCCCTGTGCTCAATCGCTCAAGCGACTTTGGTGGCGATGCTCGCTATCCGATGTTCTGGGTGAAGTTTGATGCATTGCGCCCTTATCTTGCTCAGCAATATGTCTTCATCTCTGACGACAACAACCTCCCTCAGTACAGTCTCGACGACTATTTCAACATGGAGATGTACAAGGGTGATATCTATAAGACCAAAAACCTTCGCAACCTCTCGTTGGTGCAAATGTTCCCAGATCCTGACGATTTGAAACGTGCACAAGACAGTATCGACAATCGTCTCCGTAATTTCGATAAGAATCTCTGGGTGCCAACTCGCGAAGAATTCCTTGCTCAAAAAGAGAAGGAGGCAGCAGCTAAGGAAGCGGCAGCCAAGAATGATACGGTGCAGATTGCCGACCGTGACGCAGGCGTGGAAACAGTGGTTGTGGCAGATGTGCCGGCTGCGACTGAGGTGAAGGAGGAGAAGAAAGCCGAAGAACCTAAAGCACGCAACAAGCGTTCGGAAAAGAAAAAGAAGACCAAAGCTCCGAAGGTAAGTTCAAGCTCTAAAAACGGCAATCCGTCGGCAGCCAAGTCAGTGAGAAGACGTAAGAAATAAATATCAACATAAAGGCATGGGCGACCATGCCTTTTTTATTAGCAAAGTTATGAGAAAATTAATGTCAATTGTGTTTGCGGGCCTCATATTGGGAGCGTGCAATAATGGTGTGAATTCATCGGAGTCGGATACTGTTGCGATAGATACTTGTGTAGAAAAGACCGAAGAACAGTTGCTTGAGGAAAGGTCTAATCGGGATATAACTCTGTTTGGAGTTGAGACAAAGTGCAATCCGAAAGCGATCGTCGAAGACTTGTCGAAAGTAGGCATTTTTAAGGTAGATTCTATAAGATACGTCAAGGAAGATTATGTGCACCATTATCAGGGTAATAATATTCATGCTGTCGATACAATACGTTATAAGAACGAAAGAATGCGTTCTGCAATAGTCGAATTTGCAGGAGTTAAATTCGGATTAAATGTCAACTACGATAAAGGATGTTTCATGTTTGCATTTATTTCGAGTGTGCCGATTGACCAATCTTTTGAGCCTCTTAAGAATACCATTATGTCTTATTACGGTGATGCTGAAGATGGAGATGCTGATGTTTTTTCGTGCAGTTGGAACACATTTTCAGGCGACGGCCCATGGATAAGGATTCGTCCGTTACATTCTGATGATGGAGGAACGATGATGATGTGGCGAGGATTTTAACCTATATGCCAATATTTTAGGGAGTATTTAACTGACCTCATTGCAAGTGCACCTTGAAAAATCCCTTATGTTGCCTTAGGAGATGTCGACTAAAGGAATCGGTCGATGAGAGTGGCTGCGCCTCGACCACCCATCGAAGTGTAGAGATAGACGAGAGGCATCAACAAATGCATGCGTGCATCGCGTCGGGTGGCCGACATCACCTTGTCGTAGAGTTGATGAGCAAGGTCGGAGTTGCCCTCTTTCAGATAGTGGGCTGCGAGTATGATGCGGCGATAATGAATGAGTCGGTGGAGGGTGTCGGCGTCATTTCTCGATGAATGGTCAATGACTTGGTCGGCTTTGTCGAGAGCGATTTCCCATTGCCCTGCTTTGTCGCTGAATCCGAGCCCTGTGATTGATTCTGTCTGCATATAGATGTCGACGAGTGTCTTGTCGATGGCTTTCACGATAGGCGAGTTGAGAAGCATACGGATACCGAGTTCCCAGTCGTTCCACACCATGATTTGAGGGTCCCAACCACCAATGGTTCTGATGAATTCGGTCTTGACGGCATAGCCTTGGGTGCGCAGTGTGGCGTGGTAGATGTGGTTGTGCAAGAGGTCGCCTCGGCGGTAACGCATAAGGCGTGTGCGACCATCGGCGAAATGGTAGAGCGAATTGCTGCAGACGATGTCGGCTTCGGGCGACTCTGCGAAGGCGTTGACATATTCTTCGATGGCATTGCCGCGCATCTCGTCGTCGCTGTCAAAGAATGCCATATGCTCGGTTTCGACAAGTCTCAAACCCTTGTTGCGTGCAGATGTAGCACCCGGGGAGGTCTCTGTCGTAACGGTGACTCTCAAATCGGTAGATTCGTTCTGCTGCTTCCATTGACTTATGACGGAAAGAGTGTCGTCGGTCGAATTGTTGTCCACGATGATGAGGTGGAGTGGGCGATAGGACTGACGAGCGATACTGTCCAAAGTCTTGCAGACAATGGAGGCTCTATTGTAGACCGGAACGACTATCGAGAAGCAATCTTTCATGAGTGAATCTAAATTTGCTGTAAAATTAGGCAATTTACGTTGAATTTTACTATTTTTGCATTATGAAATTTTTATTTGTAGGTGATTATTCCAATTTCCACGTGTCGCTTGCCGATGAATTGCGTCGTCAGGGGCATGAAGCGACGGTCGTGTCATCGGGTTCTCGATGTATGGATACGCGTCGCGACATCAACCTTCAGCGTGTGCCGGGATTTGTCGGAGGATTGAAATATCTCTATCGCATTTTCTCGCTTCTGCCACAGATGAGTGGCTATGATGTGGTGCAACTGATCAATCCCAATTTCTTCGATTTGCAGCCGGGAAAAATACGCTATTTCTTCCATGAGTTGCGTCGTAAGAATCGGAGTGTGTTTCTGTCGTTGGCAGGAAGCGATCCCTACATAGTGAAGATGTGTTGCGATGCTCGACGGTTGAGGTACTCGGAGTTTCGTGTCGGTCGTGAACCGGCTCCGTATGCTGTGGCCAATCCGTTTAAGGAGATGGAGTGGCAGACGGTCGAGATGATGAATCACTGCTCGGATATATATGGCGGTGTCGATGGCGCAATCTCATGTCTTTACGAATATCATTTGGCAGGGGAGGAGTACTTGGGCGACAAGTTGGCTTATACCGGAATACCTATCGATGTCGACAATATCACATATGCCCCGCTCCCGTTGCGCGATAAGGTCAATATATTTGTCGGCATAAAAAGCGAGTACAAGGAGTTTAAGGGGCTTGAACGGTTGCTTGCGGCTGCACAGCGTGTGGAGCGTGAGTTGCCCGACAAGTGCAAGGTGACGGTTGTCGAGAGTCTGCCGTATGCCGACTATATGCAGCGACTTGCTGAAGCCGATATATTGCTCGACCAACTTTATTCATACACCCCTGCGACCAATGCCCTCGGCGCAATGGCGATGGGCAAGGTGGTGGTTTCCGGTGCCGAGCCGGAATTTTATGACTTCATCGGTGAGCACGCACTGCGTCCGGTGGTGAATGTGACACCCGATGATGAGTCTATCTATCAGACGATTAAAGGGCTGGTGCTTGACAGAGAGCGTCTAACGGTGCTTTCGGCTCAAGGTCGAGAGTTTGTGGAGAAGCATAACTCGTCGAAGGTGGTAGTGCAAAGATATTTGAAACATATAGAGCAAACGCTGAAGTGATATGGTGAAGTTGCAGGTGTTGATATGTACCATCGGAGCAGAAGGGATAGGTCGAGTCGTCGAGTCGTCGCATCCTATAGTTGAGGGGGTGGAGTATCTCGTCTCGTGGCAATTGCCTGATGGGGATATGGATGTGCCCGAGGCATTGGCAGTCAGAGACGATGTCAAGGTGTGCAAGGTTGATAACCGAGGCATCTGTCGCAATCGCAACAACGCTATCAGATGTGCCACAGCGCCACTTTGCCTGATGAGTGACGACGATGTAGACTTTAAAGCCTCTGAATTGCAGTCGCTTATCTCTGCTTTTGAGCAATATCCGGATGCCGACATTATCACCGTGCGCCACCATTCCGATAATTATCCCAAAGCGTATCCCGACTCGTCGTTCGACCTTGTCAATGCTCCCAAAGGCTATTATGTGACATGTTTTGAAATTGCCTTCAGACTTAGAGCTGTGAAGGGTGTAGTGAAGTTTAACGAAAACATCAGCATCGGTACTCCTGTGTTGCGATGTGGCGAGGAAGATGTCTTTATCCATGACGCAAAAAAGGCGGGACTAAGGGCGCGATTTGTGCCGATAGTGGTCAGTACGCACAATCATCCGACGACAGCCGGCAGAGATGCCGATGAGCCATATTTCTGGATGACCAAAGGGGCAGTGTTCAGCTATATCCACCCTCGCACATGGTGGCTGAGAATTATCGTCAATGCATGGAGAGCATCGCGTCGCAGTGGCAAATCGATGTCGTTTTATCTCGGTAATGCCATGAAAGGCGTCAAGTATGCTCGTCAAAATGGTGTATTTGAAAACTGTTAAAAAAGCTAAAAGTCAGGAAGATATGTCGTTTTTGTGGCTGTTTTTCCGTAACTTTGCGAATTAATAAACAGAGCTTTTTTCAACTTGCGTAAGTTTTTCGAAATATCGTTCTTAGCAGTGGCGATGGTGTTGATGACGACACTATCGTTGTTGCCGCATCATCATCACGGATGCTCGGAGGCTATCTGCTTGATGCCTCAGCACTGTGAGAGACAGTCGGATGAGTGCAACGGACATCACGCATGCGCATCGGAAGAAGATCATCATGCCAATAGCGAAGAACATTGCTCGTGGAGAGTAATCGATATGTCGACGGCTAAGAGTTCGGAGTTGATAAACTCTGATTCTCAGCCGATTATTTTGTTTTTACATCAGCCTGAGCTTGTGGTGTGCTACGTAGCTCAGCAAGTGGGACAGTTTGAAATCGCGAAGACCGAGGTGTTGCCTCAGCAGTTCAAGCACCCGATTTTAGGGCTTCGTGCCCCTCCTATGGCCTAACGCATCGCCTTATCCAAGGCAAATATTACCTCTGAAAATTATCAATCGAATTTATTAACTGCATCTATCCAAGTAGATGCCCAAAAAATCATATAATCATGAAAATCAAACATTTTTTGGTAGCGGCATTGTCGTTGTCTACGACATTGCTAATGTCATGCTCCGGCAATGACGGTCACAATCACGATCACTCAGGCCATAATCATGACCATTCAGGTCACGACCACAGCAGTCATGCTGGTCACGACCATGGTAGCCACGACGGCCATAATCATATCACTCCTAAGAACGCCGGCGATCATGGCGACGGTGTAATCGTATTCACAAAGGACCAAGCCAAGAAGGCAGGTGTCGTTGTGAAGAAGATTGAAGCAGGCGAATTTAACGATGTCATTAAGACAGGTGGTCAGGTGCTTTCTGCTCAAGGTGACGAGCGTACAGTGGCTGCGACTGCAAGCGGTATCGTCGGTTATGTCAACAAGTCGTTGACCGACGGCTCTTCTGTCAATGCCGGTCAAGGTCTCTTCACAATTTCTTCTAAGGGTATCGTAGACGGCGATGCTTCAGCAGCTGCTCGCGTGGCTTATGACGCTGCAAAGAAGGCTTACGATCGTGCCGCTTCATTGGTGAAGGACAAGATTATCTCTCAACGCGAATACGACGAAGCTAAGGCTAACCTCGATCGCGCTAAAGCCGACCTTAATACTGTCTCAGGTCGTGCTGCGACTACAGGTGTCACTGTGACATCACCTATCTCGGGCTACTTGATTTCGCTCCTCGTCAAGCCGGGCGAATATGTGTCGGTGGGTCAACCTATCGCTACTGTGTCGCAAAATCGTCGTCTCCAACTTCGTGCAGAGGTGTCGGAACGATATTTCGACCGTCTCGGCAATATCACATCTGCCAATTTCATTCTCCCTTACCGTCCTGATGAGACACTCAGCCTTTCTGAACTCAATGGTCGTGTGGTGTCATTCGGTAAGGCATCGGCTGCAGGCTCTTACTACTTGCCTGTCATCTTCGAATTCGATAATACAGGCAACGTGATTCCGGGCTCATATGCTGAAATCTACTTGCTTGGCGCTCCACGCAAGGGTGTAATCAGCGTTCCTAAGGGTGCAATCGCTGAAGAGCAAGGCCTCTACTTCGTGTTTGTCGAAACTTCGGCAGAACACTTTGAAAAGCGTGAGGTGAAACTCGGTGCCAACAACGGTACAAGTGTTGAGGTTAAGAGTGGTCTTAAGTCAGGCGAAAAGGTGGTTGTCGCAGGTGCAATCCACGTCAAGATGGCAGGACTCTCATCAGCAATTCCTCATGGTCATAGTCATTAATTAAAACGCCAGAAAGTATGCTGAACAAAATCATAAAATTTGCTCTTAATAACCGTCTGATTGTCCTTGTGGCATCGGTTATTATCATACTCGCCGGTAGCTACACAGCGAGCCGCATGGAGGTCGATGTCTTTCCCGACCTGAATGCTCCTACTGTGGTAGTTATGACCGAGGCTCAGGGTATGGCTCCTGAAGAAGTGGAGCGTATCGTATCGTTTCCTATTGAGACAGCCCTCAACGGTGCGACCGATGTGCGTCGCGTCAGGTCATCGTCGACTACCGGTTTCTCTATCGTTTGGGTAGAGTTTGACTGGGGTACAGACGAATATCGTGCTCGTCAGATTGTGTCGGAAAAGTTGGCACTTGCCAGCGAGCAATTTCCTGAAAATGTAGGTAATCCTACGCTTGGACCACAATCATCGGTGCTCGGTGAAGTGATGTTTGTCGGTCTGACTGCCGACTCCACATCGATGCTTGAGTTGCGCGAGATTGCCGACTGGGTGATTCGTCCACGCTTGTTGTCGACAGGTGGTGTGGCACAGGTGGCTGTGCTTGGTGGCGATGTCAAGGAGTATCAGATACTTCTCGATCCTGAGAAGATGCGTCACTATGGCGTCGGTCTTTCTGAGGTGATGGAAGTGACCAATGGCATGAACCAAAATGCATCGGGTGGTGTGTTGTATGAATATGGCAACGAATATATCATTCGCGGTATGTTGCTCAGCACCGACCCTGAAGCCATCGGTAAGACAGTGGTGAAGCCTACCGACTCTGCCCCTATCTTGCTCGAAAACATCGCGACAGTGCAGATTGGTTCCAAAGCACCTAAGACAGGTCTTGCGTCTATTTCTGCCAAGGAGGGTGTGTTGATGACTGTCACAAAGCAGCCTAACACCAGCACATTGGACCTCACAAATATGCTCGATAAGACGATCGAAGAGTTGAAGAAGGAGTTGCCTAAAGATGTGAAGGTCGACACCGAACTTTATCGTCAGCAACGCTTCATCGACAGCTCTATCAACAATATCCAACGCTCACTCGTTGAGGGTGCAATCTTCGTTGCGCTTGTCTTGTTTGTCTTTTTGATGAACCCTCGCACAACTCTCATCTCGCTTGTGACTATCCCGATGGCAATCTTGATTACTTTCTTGGTGATGAAGGCTATGGGATTGACCATGAACACGATGAGTATCGGTGGTATCGCTATCGCTATCGGTTCGCTGGTCGACGATGCCATTGTCGACGTTGAAAATGTCTATAAGCGACTGCGACAAAATCGTGCATTGCCTGCCGATCAGCAGTTGCCTGCCCTTAAAGTAATCTACGAAGCATCAAGAGAGGTGCGTATGCCTATCCTCAACTCTACGCTTATCATCGTCGTGAGCTTCTTGCCGCTCTTCTTCCTTGATGGAATGGAAGGTCGCATGCTTGTTCCGCTCGGCGTAGCATTCATCGTGTCGCTTTTTGCATCGACATTCGTGGCCTTGACACTCACTCCCGTGCTTTGCTCATTCTTGCTCACTAAGGCGACAAAGGCTGATAAGGAGCCAAAGATTGTGGTGAAGATGAAGGGTGGTTACTCTAAGGCATTGGAATGGGTGATTGCTCGCAAGAAAGTCGTATTGGGCTCTGTTATCGGTCTTTTTGTGGTGGCTCTCGGTCTATTCTTTACGCTCGGTCGTAGTTTCTTGCCACCGTTCAACGAAGGCTCGTTCACTATCAATGTCAGCTCGATGCCGGGTATTTCTCTTGAAGAGTCGGCTAAGGTCGGACGTCAGGTGGAAAACATATTGCTCAGTGTGCCTGAAATCAAGCGTGTGGCTCGTAAAACAGGTCGTGCCGAACTTGACGAACACTCTTTCGGCGTTAACGTCTCTGAAATCGAGGCTCCATTCGAACTCGACGACCGTAGCAAAGATGAGGTAGTGGCTGAACTTCGCGAGAAGTTGTCGCAACTCTCAGGCGTAAATATCGAAATAGGTCAGCCTATCTCTCACCGTATCGATGCCATGCTCTCGGGTACTCGTGCCAATGTCGCTATCAAGATATTCGGTTCTGACCTCAACAAGATGTATGCTATCGGCAATAAGATAAAAGACGCTATCCAAGGCGTGGAAGGTGTTGCCGACCTCAACGTGGAGCAACAAGTGGAGCGTCCTCAACTCAAGATTGAGCCTCGCCGCGAAGTGCTTGCACGCTATGGCATCACATTGCCTCAGTTTGCAGAGTATGTCAACGTCTTGCTCGGTGGCGAAGTGGTGTCGAACGTGTTTGAAGGCAACCGTTCATTCGACCTCACTG
Source organism: Muribaculaceae bacterium (assembly GCA_017547845.1). Taxonomy (GTDB): domain Bacteria; phylum Bacteroidota; class Bacteroidia; order Bacteroidales; family Muribaculaceae; genus Lepagella. Next base: position 95,927 of record JAFYNZ010000028.1, on the reverse strand, counting down.
TGAAGGTGAAAGATGAGAGCCGCAGCTCTATCGACAATATCCGCAACCTCATGATTGAAACGGCTGACGGTAGCAAGATTCCATTCGAATATGTTGCCGACATTCGTTCATCATCAGGCCCAAACACTATCAGCCGTGAGAATGTGTCACGCAAATTGGTGGTTTCAGCCAACGTTTCAGGCCGCGACTTGCGTGGTGCTGTCAACGATATCCAAGAGATTATCGATGAGCAGATCACATTGCCGGACGACTATCACATCGAATACGGCGGTCAGTTTGAAAGCGAGCAAGCAGCGTCGCAGACTTTGATGATTACATCTATCTTCTCGATCCTTGCAATCTATCTCTTGCTCTACAACCAGTTCCGCAGCCCATCGCAAGCAGCCGTGATTATGCTCAACTTGCCATTGGCGTTGATCGGTGGTGTGTTTGTGATATTCTTCACATCGGGTGTGGTCAGCATTCCATCTATCATCGGCTTCATATCGCTCTTCGGTATTGCGACGCGTAATGGTATGTTGCTTGTCGACCGCTACAACGACCTTGTGGCAAGGGGCATGTCGGTGAAGGAAGCCGTTATCCATGGCTCGCTCGACCGTCTCAACCCTATCGTAATGACAGCGTTGACATCGGCATTGGCACTTATCCCACTTGCTCTTGGTGGTGCTTTGCCGGGCAACGAAATTCAGAGTCCGATGGCTCAGGTGATCCTCGGCGGTCTCTTGTCGTCTACTCTCTTGAACGGATTTGTGATTCCGATCATTTACTTGATGATGAATAAAAAAACTAACACAAGCGTAGAGCTATGAAACATATGAATAAAGCAACCCTGCTAACACTCTTAGCAACCCTTTTCAGCACTCCGATGGCGACTGCTATGGAGGCGGCTTTGGACTCTATCGAAGCCAACAATACGATGTTGAGCGCTCTACGCCAGCAGAACGAGGCAGAGCGTTTGTCAAACAATACCGGACTCAACCTTGAAGACCCTGAGGTGGAATTTACCTACATGTGGGGACAGCCGTCTGAGGTGCCAAATAAGGTAGCCGTGGGAGTGAGCCAAAGCTTCGACTTCGCTACCCTTTCAGGGGCTAAGCGTCGTGTCGCAACGCGTCAAAACGATATGCTTGCCCTTCAGTACAAGCAAGCGCGTGTCGAGCTTCTCAAGGAAGCACGTATCGCCTTGGTTAACCTTGTCTACAACAATGCGGTCACAGCTCTGGACAATCGCAAACTCGGTGAGTATCGTCAACTCGCTGAAACTCAGCGTATTGCTTTAGAGCGTGGCGACGCCAATGTGATCGGTCTCAACAAGATTAACCTTGAGTTGGTGGCTGTAGAGAACGAGGTTAGCCTCAACAAGATTGAGCGTGAAGCTATCTTGCTCGACCTTCAGCGTCTCAACGGCGGCAAGGAGTTGTCGATGTATAAAGTGACCTATCCTGCAGAAAACCTTCCTCTGACCTTTGAAGAGTTTTACGCTCAGGCTGAGATGACCAGCCCGATGCTTGCTTACGTCAGAAGCGAAATCGAATTGTCGCGTGAGCAATTGAGCCTCACCAAGTCGGAAGGCCTACCTACATTCTCAGTCGGATATGTCAACGAGTTGATGGCCGGCGACAACCATCACGGTGTCGCAGTCGGATTGTCTATTCCGTTGTGGAGCAATTCAGGCAAGGTGAAGGCTGCCAAGGCTGCTGTCGTGGCTGCTCAGGCGCAGTCAGACGATGCTGTCGCTCAATTCTATGGCAATGTCAGATCGCAGTATGAGCGCACAATGTCGCTTCGCAAGACTGCACGCGAATACGCTTCTATAGTCAAAAAACTCAGCTCGACCGAGTATCTCACCAAGGCTTTGCAGGCAGGTCAGATTTCAATCGTCGACTATATCAATGAGAATAAGCTCTACTACGAAGCTATCGAGAAAAGTCTCGAAGCTGAACGCGACTATCGTCTCGCCCTTGCAGAGCTTCAAAGCTATCTCGACTAATAGCGTCACAAAAAAATACAGTGCAACATGGTCCGTGTCTCGATAAGAGGCGCGGACTTGTTGGTTAATACCGAAAAATTTTGTAACTTCGCATCTATAAACATTAATAAGACAAAGTTATGGACTGGAAAGAGGCTTTAAGCATGGCTTTTGACGGTGACGATGCTCCACAGTTTGAACCGTCGACCCAACAAGATGATGCGGCAGATGAGGCTGTCGCTACTGATAAGAAACTGCAGACTGAGCCATTGCGTATTCTGACCGATCGCAAAGCTCGTAAGGGCAAGACTGCCACTATCGTTGAGGGTTTCCTTTGCGACGATGATGAGCTCAAAGAGATAGCCAAGGAGTTGAAGACCAAAGTCGGAGTCGGCGGTTCGTCGCGATGTGGCGAAATTCTCCTCCAAGGTGACTGCAAAGCCAAGACGGCTGAAATATTGAAAAACAAAGGATACAAAGTGAAAATAATCTGATTTACTTATGCTACAGTTACAAAGAGCCTCAGCGGGCTCGGGCAAGACCTACACGCTGACTAAAATCTATCTTCGCGACTACTTGGCTAAAAAAGTTGGTACTGATTCCCATGGTAATGGCATCTATCGTCTCCGCACTGAAACCGAGATGAAAGCCATTCACGGGCGTATTCTCGCTATCACCTTCACCAATAAGGCGACCAACGAGATGAAGCAACGCATCGTTCGTGCGCTTGCCGACTTGGCTGGTATCACAGGCCTTGCCGACGAGGATATAAACTATCTGAGCGATTTCGTCGCTGAGTTTGCTACGACTGACGATAAGGTGAAAGAAGCAGCAAAGACGGCACTCAATATCTTGCTGCATGGCTATTCCGATTTCCAAGTCTCTACGATTGACTCTTTCTTTCAGACGGTGCTTCGCACTCTCGCTGTAGAGACCGACCGCAACGACACCTATCAGATTGAACTCGATGATAAGTATCTTTCGCAGATGGGTGTGGACTCTATGTTGTCGCAAATCAAGTCGCCGGCAGACGACAAGACTGCGAAGGAAGAGAAGTTCAATGCCAAACTTTGGATTAAAAATTTGGTCACTGATATGCTGACTAAAGAAGCCATGTGGAATCCTTTCAGCGGCTCACTCTATAAGGAACTGATTAAATTCAGCAATCTCTTCCATTCCGAAGAGTACAAAGACAAGGTCGAGCCTGCTTTGATGCAATATTTTGAGACAGTCCCCGACTTGCGAAAGGTCTACCAAGACCTTAAAGATGCCCAACGCGAAGATTACAAAGACCATAAAACCCGATTTGAAGATTTGCAACTCAAGTTGCGAACTCTCATCAATGGTGGACAGGAGTTTATTAACTCCAATTATGGTAAATTGTGGAAGGCAGAGGTGCCGATGATGGGCAGTGTGAGTTTTGAATTAGGTAAAACGATAGTCGATCTCACTTTGATGGAAACACCTCTCAGTGATGAGGAGGTAATCCCTAAGACAAAACGAAAGAAAGCTCCTGCATTCCCTGGTATAGTCAATCTTATGATTGAGCTTGCAAACGAAATGCTCGATTGGGAAGAAGTTGATAATTTTTGGAAAAATAACAATCGAAAGATATATTATCTCGGGCTTATTAAGGCTATCAAGGACAACATCAATAAGTTCAGAGAAGAAAACAATATCATTCCTTTGAACGAGACCAATCGCATTCTAAAGGATATTATCAACGACGACGATACACCATTTATATACGAGCGTATCGGGTCGTATCTCAACCACTTTCTCATCGATGAGTTTCAAGACACATCATCGCTTCAGTGGCACAATCTCGAGCCTCTTGTCAAAAACAGCTTGGGTGAGGGTCACGACAATCTCATCATTGGCGATGTAAAGCAGAGCATCTATCGCTTCCGCAACGCAGAGCCGATGTTGATACAAGAGACTGTGCCTCAAAGCTTTCACCCTAATTGTGATATACGTGGTAACACTCCTGAAGAAAACACCAATTGGCGTAGCAATAGTGATGTAGTCAAATTCAATAACTCTATGTTTACTCAACTTGTGAAGACATTGAGTGATGTAAGTGTTGTTGACGACAATCGTAGTGTCCGATTAGGAGATATTTACGGAAATGTGATTCAGCGAGTCAAAAATGCTGATAAACCCGGATATGTCGAAGTGTCGCTGTATAGGACTGCCTCAAAAGGCCCTTTTAAAGGTCGTGGCCAAAAGGTCTACGACTCAATGGGTGACTTAGTGCAGTCTCTTTTGGCTAAGGGTTATGAACAAAAGGATATAGCATTCCTTGTTGATACTAATAGTCAGGGAGAGAAATTGATTGCGTCGATATTTAATTACAATCAGCAACACGAGGGCACTGAAGGCTACACGCCTATTTCGGTCATTAGCGAAGAGTCGTTGAAGATATCTGAGTCAAAGGCTGTCAAGTTGATAGTATCGGTTTTGGAAAAACTTGTTGCGAATGCTGAGACAGGTGGTGCTAAGCCTGATGATAAGAAGCGTCGCTACATTCAGCAGAGTGACTTCATGTGCAATTACAATTATATCCGTTCTGCCAACCCCAAAATGACTCCTTCGGAAATATTAGCCGAATGCTTTAAGAGCGGTAAGTCAAATGATGTGTTTGCAACGGTGTTGAAGCAAATGAAGACATTGGCGTTGCCTGCACTGGTGGAAAATATCATCAGCTCCTTTGTGGATAAAGATGATAAGGAAGCTGATGCAGCATTCATTTCGGCATTCCAAGACAAGGTGCTCGACTATTGTCAGAACAATCCATCTGATGTGGCTTCGTTCTTGCGATGGTGGAATGAGTCAGCAAGCGGTGCATCTATCTCGTCACCTGAGGGTATCGACGCTGTGCAAGTTATGACGATTCACAAGTCAAAAGGACTTGAGTTTAAGTGTGTGATTATCCCTCAAGCGAATTGGAAGTTGGGTATCAACAAGTCGACCAATATCTGGGTAGAGCCTAAATTGCCGGAGGGGGTGAAAATAGAAAATCTACCACCATTCTTGCCTATCGACCTGTCGGATAAACTTGCTGATACTGTGTATGAAGAAGACTATAAGAGGGAACGTGATAAGGTGATTGTCGACCAACTCAATAAGACCTACGTTGCGTTCACTCGCGCTGTCGATGAACTTTACATATTTGCAGAGCGTGGCTTTAATACCGAAGAATTCCTTGGAGACTATCTGATGAAATGTTTCGACTATTTGACCCTCTGTGGTGTCGGTACTGAATACACATTTGACTATACGCTTGACCCGGCAGAAATCAGTCATGAAAAATCAGAAAATCCCGAAGACAGCCTCTTCACTGATGTCTATCGCATCGGAGGGGTGACTGAAGCCGATGTTGCCAAGTGGAAAAAGGAGGCTAAAGAAAAAAAGGCTAATACTGTTGAACCGACCACCATCGAAAGCTATTACGTCAATGCTTCGACCAATATTATCTCCAACGGAGATGACCGTGATGCTGAGGAGGATGGCGAAATCGAAACCGAAAACGCCACTGCTTTGCTTGATGAATATGAGTCTGAGAAACATCGCCTTGAGGGTAAGAAACTTCATGCCATCATGGAGCAAGTGGTCACAATCGACGACCTTCCCAAGGCTATCAGGAGCATGCGCGTCAAAGGTCGCATCAGCCGAAAGGAAGCTGAAGACTTTGAGGAGCGTTTGCGTGAGCGTATCGGTCGCGAAGAGGTCGCAAGATGGTTTGATCCGGCACAAAGCGTCATAGCGGAGCGCACAATTCTATGCTCCGACAAGGCCAATCGTCGTCCCGACCGTATCGTGATTACCCCTGACGGTGATGTGGAGGTGATAGACTACAAGTTTGGCGAACGACACAATGAGGCTCAATATGTGCGTCAAGTCCGTCGCTATATCGATTTGCTCCAGTCGATAAAGTCGGCTGACGGTCAGACGCCTAAATTCCGCAGCGTCAAAGGCTACCTGTGGTATGTCAACAGCGACACGGTCCTCGAGATTAAATAACATCTATAAACAGTAACGCTCACGATCATTGACCGTGAGCGTTGCCGTTAATTATTATCAGCTTCGTTAAATTCCTTTAGCCCCAAACGCTGCGCTTGATGACCTCCTCATCCACGCCGGCCTCACGGAGTCTGCGTGCTATAGCTTTCTTCTCGTCTTGAATATCCCTTTCTTCGTAAATCTTCCTGACAAGAAATTCGATAGCTCTCTCGATGCGTTCATATCCCTCGGCAGTATTAATATCTATTCCACAAAAAGGACTTCTATCCTTGTGGAGCGACAAGTAATACAAGCCTCCACTAACTAATGTAGCCAATGCTGTGATGTCAATGTCGCTGCATCGGAATAGTTTTTCAAATTCCTTTACTACGGGCATAGTATGCAATTCTCTTAGCATTGCTGTGTGTCAAAACCAAGATAAAGCACTAATATAGCAACTGCCTTCAGCGAGGGTGACATCGCCGTCGCTGACTACTATAGGAAGGAGAAATTGTTCTTTTTAGTTTATCTAAGTGGATTTATGTTGAATAAAAAAGCTACTTTGCAAAAAAAACTATGCTAAAATTTGCATATAAGGAATAGGTTGTGTAACTTTGCACCAAGGTCTATTGTCAAGACTTAAGTGTGTCTATTATAAACACTCTTTATGGTGCTCCTTTTAATAATTAGTCAAATATAAAAGCTATGAAAAGAACAGTTTACCAATTCGTTATGGTGGTGGCGATAATGCTCGCGTGCCACGGACAAGCGTTCTCTAATGTCGTAGAGAATAATGAAGTGGTCGCTACGTCAGATAGCGACGCCGATGGCTACATCTACACTCCGCTTGTGAGAGATGGCGTGATGTGGAAGTATGTTCACTCAGGCATGAATTATGATCACACTGAGCCTTATGTTTTCGAAACGTATTGCTACATTTCAGGCACAGTGGAGGTTGACGGCAAGCTCTATCACAAGTGTTTTGTAGAAAATCCTAATCTTGATGATGTCTGCGTGGCTTATCTGCGTGAAGAGGGTAAGCGCGTCTACATGATGAGCGTGTGGCAGGATAAAGATAGAGAGATCTATTTCTATCAGACAGGTGGCAAGGAAGAACTCATCTATGACTTCAATCTCAATGTGGGCGACACCTATGTCTCAAATGGCGCCAATCTTGAGGTTAAGGATGTGAAATATGAAGAGATGGACGGCGTGCTCCGCAAGGTCTATGAGGTGTATGCCGAGAAGCATTTTGATGATTCTTACATGGAGTCTCACACTTACACCATCGTCGAAGGCATCGGTGCGACTGCGAACTGGTGTGGCTTGTTCTGCTTTCCATATATTGATGATTATTTAGGTGGGACATATCCGGTGTATGACCAGCAGATTGTCGATAGCTACGCTCCGCTTTTAAAGGAGGATAAGGCGTGGAGATATGAGCATGTCGTAAATGGTTATGATTTCACATGTCTTTATTCTTACACGTCGCATTGCTACATTTCCGGCACAGTGGAGGTTGATGGCAAGCTCTATCACAAGTGCTTGGTGAAGAGTCCTAATCTTCATGATGTCTGCGTGGCTTATCTGCGTGAAGAGGATAAGCGCGTCTATATGATGAGCGTGTGGGAAGAAAAAGACAGGGAGATTTATTTCTATCAGACAGATGGCAAGGAAGAACTCATCTATGACTTCAATCTCAATGTGGGCGACACCTATATCTCTAATAACACTAATCTTGAGGTCAAAAGTGTGAAACGCGAATGTGTCGACGGCACACTACGCAAGACTTACGAGGTGTATGGCGAGAAGTATTTAAATGGTTCTTGCGTGGAGTCTCACACTTACACCATTGTCGAGGGCGTGGGTGTGACTGGTAGTTGTGATGGCTTGTTCTGCTTCCCATATGTTGAGGCGTTTGTAGGAGAACCTTATCCAGAGTTTGAAGAAGTGGTCTTGAACTATAGTACCGGTGTGGAAGAGCTCTTCGATACTGATGCTGCCGGCAGCTTGACTCTTGCTCAGGGCTCAGGTGTTGTGTCGGTCGGTGGAGCTGTAGGCGAGGTGACAGCTGTGATTTATGCGCTTGATGGTGTCGTAAGAGTGCAAGCATCGGCTGAAGGCTCTGTTAGCCTTTCTGTCGCTGAATTGCCTGTCGGCATTTATGTCATCAAGGCTGTAGATGGCGCTGGTCGTCGTCTCGCTAAGAAAATCGTCATCAGATAATACCATCGTGCTCAGCCTGATGGCCGGGCAGATGAGGACAAAAAGAAACGGCTGCTATCGTTGAGATGGCAGCCGTCGATATTTAGAGAGTTGTCGGTCGGGGATTATTCTTCGTTGCGACGACGTTCGTTGCGACGTTCGTTGCCGCGACCACCACGTTCGCCACGATTGCCACCGTTAGGGCGACCACCACCGTTAGGACGTGGACCATTAGAGCGAGGACGCTGTTCGCGTTCTACGTAGCCCTCTGGTTTTGGAGTAAGTACGCGCATTGAGAGACGATATTTGCCTGTCTTCTTGTCGATTTCGATGAGTTTGACAGTCAATTCGTCGCCTTCCTTGATGCCGCTTTGTTCCATGCTGTCGAGGCGTTCCCAGCTGATTTCGCTGATGTGGAGCAGACCGTCACGACCTGGCATGAATTCTACGAATGCACCGAAGTCAAGGATTGAGCGCACTGTGCCTTTGTAGACTTCGCCTTCTTCAGGAACAGCTACGATAGCTTTGACACGTGCCAATGCAGCATCGAGACTTTCTTTATTGCTTGATGCGATTTCAACGTGTCCGATACCGTTAGCTGTATCTTCTTCGATAGAGATTGTAGCTCCGGTTTCTTCTTGGATACCTTGAATGATTTTGCCACCAGGACCAATCACAGCACCAATCATTTCTTTTGGGATGTCGATAGTCACGAGACGTGGAACGTGTGGCTTGTAGTCTTCGCGTGGAGCAGGGATAGTCTCTGCGATCTTGCCGAGGATGTGGAGACGACCGTCGCGAGCTTGGTTGAGGGCTGTCTCGAGGATTTCGTAGCTGAGACCGTCACACTTGATGTCCATCTGAGTAGCTGTGATACCCTTTTCTGTACCTGTCACCTTGAAGTCCATGTCGCCGAGGTGGTCTTCGTCGCCGAGGATGTCGCTGAGGACAGCAAACTTCTGACCGTCAGAGATAAGACCCATTGCGATACCTGCTACAGGGCGTTTCATCTTCACGCCAGCGTCGAGCAATGCGAGCGTACCACCGCAGACAGTTGCCATAGATGATGAGCCGTTTGACTCGAGGATGTCGCTGACGATGCGGCATGTGTAAGGGAACCCGTCAGGGAACATGCGCTTGAGTGCACGGTGAGCCAAGTTGCCGTGACCGATTTCACGACGACCTACGCCACGTTGTGGACGAGCTTCGCCTGTAGAGAATGGAGGGAAGTTGTAGTGGAGGAGGAAGCGTTCCTTGCCTTGGTTGAGCACATCGTCGAGAATCTTTTCGTCGAGAGTTGTGCCGAGAGTCACAGTCACCAAGCCTTGAGTTTCACCACGAGTGAACACTGCAGCTCCGTGAGGACCAGGGATATAGTCTGTTTCGCACCAGATAGGGCGGATTTCAGTAGTCTTACGACCGTCGAGACGGATGCCTTCATCGAGTACGCAACGACGCATAGTTTCTTTCTCTACATCGTGGTAGTAGCGCTTCACCATTGCGATGCGTTGGTCTTCGTTGTAGTTTTCGAGTTGTTCTTCAGTCATTTCGGGGAGAGCGTCGATGTATTCGTCGCGCACAGCCTTGAATGAGTCGGCACGCCAGTGCTTGTCGGCGCTACCTGCTTGAGCGATGGCATACACCTTGTCGTAGCACTTTTCGCGCACGTCGGCACGGAGAGCGTCGTCGTTGATTTCGTGGCAATATTCACGGATAGTCTTGCCGACAGCCTTCTTCAACTCTTCTTGTACCAAGCAGTGCTTCTTGATTTCGTCGTGAGCCACCTTGAGAGCTTCGAGCAATTCGAGTTCAGACACTTCGTCCATTTCACCTTCGACCATCATGATGTTGTCGTAAGTAGCGCCGACCATAAGCTCGATGTCGCTACGTTCAATCTGAGCGAAAGTAGGGTTGATCACCCATTCGCCATCGACGCGAGCAACGCGCACTTCTGAGATAGGACCTTGGAATGGGATGTCGCTGACTGCTAATGCAGCAGAAGCGGCAATACCTGCCAATGCGTCAGGAGCTTCGTTCTCGTCGGCTGAGTAAAGCGTAACGTTTACGAATGTCTCTGCGTGGTAGTTATCAGGGAACAATGGACGCAATACGCGGTCGACAAGGCGAGATGTGAGAATCTCGTAGTCGCTTGCACGACCTTCGCGCTTCAAGAAGCCGCCAGGGTAGCGTCCGATTGATGAAAATTTCTCTTTGTATTCTACTGTGAGAGGCATGAAATCCACGCCTTCGTTGGCTTCTTTAGCCGAACATACTGTCGCAAGCAACATAGTGTTGCCCATGCGCACTTCTACCGCTCCATCGGCTTGCTTTGCTAATTTACCTGTCTCGATTGTGATCGTTCTTCCGTCAGGTAGCTCGATGGCTTTTTTGATTACGTTTAACATAAATTCTTTATTGTTTTCTTTTGCATCTATAAATTAGTGCAAAGGTACTGATTTTTAATCGAATCACCAACTTTTCTTCACCTTTAAAGTCTGATGGAGCAATTTTTCCTCTTTTTCGGGATTGTCGAGGGCGTAGTTGTTGCTGTTATGTGCGATTTGTTGTAACTTTACATAAGTTTTACGGCACTCGCTGTGAAAAATACTGAAGCAAGCTTCGTATTTCTCGCTCGTTTGTTGTAACTTTGTGTCTAAATTTGAAATGATATGAAGAAATCTATGAAGAAATATGTCGCGTTGGCATTGTGTGGCGCGACGATGGCAGGCGTTTTGGGCTCGTGTGGAAGCAATGAGTTCAAGGTGTCGGGTAAAATCGAAGGTGCAGACGATAAGTCGATTGTGCTTGAGCGTGGTTTCAATGGTCGATGGTTTGCCCTCGACTCGGTGCGTACTTCGTCTGACGGCGAGTTTGCAATGTCGTTTGAAGCACCATCAGCTCCTGAGGTGTATCGCTTGAAGATGGATGGTCGCTATGTCTATTTCCCTATCGATAGTCTTGAGCAGATAAAGGTGATGGCTCCTGTCAATAAATTCGACACAGCATTCGAACTCTCCGGCTCTGACGATGCTGTGGCGTTGATGAATTTTGAGAAAGAGGCTAATGCTTTGAATATCAATGACTCAACGGCTGTCGCAACATTCAAGCGTAAGGTATTTGCCGAAATCATTAAGGACGGCAAGGCAGGCTTGCTCTGCTATCATGTGCTCAATAAGAGTATCGACGGCAAATTTCTTTTCGACCCGACTGATGCGTTTGATCTGAAGATATATGCGGCTGTCGCTACTGCCTACAAGCAGTTTAAGCCCTCTGACCCACGCACGGCTTTGCTTGAAGCTGTCGCTATCGAAGGCCGCAAGAAACTCAATGCCGAAAGTGGTCGTCAGAATGTGATTCAAGCCGAAGAAATTCATGCCATCGACATCGCTCTCAAAGATGCCACCGGCGTGGAACAAAAGCTCTCGGATATGCTCAAGCAAGGTCGACCGACTGTGGTGATTTTCTCGCTTCTCAATGAGGAAAACAGTCCGGTGGTCAACCGTCAGATTTCAAAGGTCTATGAAGCCAACAAGGGAGGGGTCAACTTCTATCAGGTGTGTCTCGACTACGACCAACTTGCATGGAAGAATGCTGCTGTCAATCTGCCATGGACAGTGGTCTATGACCCGGCAGGCGAGCGTTCGCAATACGCCATCAAATACAACGTGCAGACACTCCCTGCGGTCTACATCTACAATGCTAAGGGTGAACTCGTCGACCAAGCGACATCATTCTCCGACCTCTCATCAAAACTCTCCCGCCTCTAAGGGTATATCCATAAATTATATAGTCGTATCTCACGACACATAAGCATAGCAAGAGTCTGACCTTCGGGTTCGGCTCTTTCTTTTTTTGGGGGTGAAGGCTCAGTGATTTGTGTTGGTGCTTGACTGAGTATGGGCAAAACAAAAGGCGGAATCCGAAAGGAAACCGCCTTGTTTTTTCGTTATCAATACAAAAGATTAACCTTCTGTGATAGCGTCGCTTGGGCAAACTGATGCACAGCTACCGCAGCTGATGCAAGTATCAGGATCGATTTTGTAGATATCACCTTCAGAAATTGCTTCTACAGGACAAGCTGATTGGCAAGTGCCACATGCAACACAAGCGTCTCCAATTACGTAAGCCATAGTTGTAAATTTTTTAGTTATTAGTTATTAATTGTTATTTTCTTGTGCAAATTTAAACCTAATATTTGAGACTGCCAACGTTTTAAATGTTAAAAGGGAGTAATTTAAAATCATTCTAAACAAATGAGACATATGCCACGATGTCTATGTCTCAGTGTTATTGCACGATAGAGTATCGAATGCAGTGCCTGACGATGTCTAAACGCTTTCAAGGGTGATTTGCGAGATATTTTCGGTCGGACTATTTTGTGATTGCAGATGATTTGATTATCTTTGCACCTTAGATATGAAACACGACACACCATTATTCTCGATTATTACGATTACATACAACGCAGCCAACGAGTTGCCGGCTACGATGCGCTCGGTGGCTGAGCAGAGTTTTACCGATTTTGAGCACCTCATCATAGATGGAGCTTCGAAGGATAATACCCTCGAAGTTGCCAAAAGTATCGGTACTGAGATGATGTCCATATATAGCGAGCCCGATAAGGGACTTTACGATGCTATGAACAAGGGATTGGCTAAGGCCCGAGGCGAATACCTCATCTTCCTTAATGCCGGCGATGCGTTTCATGCTGCCGACACGCTTCAGAAGATGGCCATCGCTTCGAAGAGTAAACCCGACATAATATATGGTGACACTGACTTGGTCGATGCTCAGCGTCGATTTGTCGCCAAGCGACACTTGTCGGCACCTAAGCAGTTGACTTTCGATAGCTTCAAACGCGGTATGCTGGTGTGTCATCAGGCGTTTGTCGTGAGAAGAGAGCTCGCACCGAGCTACAATCTGCAGTATCGCTTTTCGGCCGACTACGAGTGGTGCTTGCGATGTCTGCGCAAGTCGCGTCCGGGAAAATGTGTCAATCTCGATTGCGTCGTGATAGACTATCTCACCGACGGCTTGACCGATAAGAATCACAAAGCGTCGTTGATGGAGCGATATCGCATCATGTCGGACTATTATGGCAATGTGCGAACTTTATTGTTCCATTTGTCGTTTATCCCACGATATGTATGGCGTAAAATCCGCCAAAAGTAGTCAAAATTTCCTAAAATATCTAAATTGTTACAATTGTGTGAAAACTTGTTACTATATTTGTAAAAAAATTAGTAACCTTAGATTATGCACGATATTTCTGATTTTAGATTCATTTCACTATCTGATGTTGTCAAGGCGTTGAAAAGCTCGGCAGCATTTGCCGACATAGTGACTATATCGTCGACCGAGTTGCCTGTCAGGTCGACTGCGTTTCCTCAAAGGATTGATGCTCTGGTGATGGTGATGTGTAAGGCAGGTGAGGCAACCATTACAATCGACCTTCAACAATATCATCTGAAGAAAAATATGCTTCTGATGGTGCATCCTCGCAACTTTATAATGAATTCGAGCATCAGTGATGATTTCGAAGTCAATATGATACTTTGTTCCAAGAAGATTATTGAGGAGATTATGCCACGCATTAACGACATCTCTCCTTTGCTATTGCTCCAACGCTCATCTCCGATGATGGAACTGACGGACGCTGAAGCTGATGGTTTCAATGACTTCTTTACTTTCCTTAGTAATAAACTAAATGGTGAGCACACAGCGTTTCTCAATCGCAAAGTTTCAAGTATAGTGCAGGCATTGTTCTACGAGATAATGGACTATGCTTCAGCTCGTCACAACATAGAGTTGCGTCGCAAGTCGCGCAAGCAAGAGATAATGGCAAAGTTTGTGTTGGCAGTAAGTGAAAACTTCAAGAGCGAGCGACAAGTGTCGTATTATGCCGATCGACTATGTGTCTCGCCTAAGCACCTTTCGGCTGTGGCGAAGGAATTGTCGGGCATGACAGCGGGCGAATGGATAGAGCGATATGTGGTGATGGAGGCTAAGATGCTACTCAAATCAACAAACCTTTCGGTCCAAGAGATTTCCAATCGACTCAACTTCTCCAATCAGTCTTTCTTTGGTAAATATTTCAAGCATCAGACAGGTTTCTCTCCGTCGGAATATCGCAATCAAGCAGATTAACGACCGACCGGTCCTATCAATTAGTATAGCAATTTATAGCATACCCATAGATAAAAACAAGGCAAGCTCCCTATCGCGGACGCTTGCCTTTTTAACATGAACTATAAAACTGCAAAGATTAGAACTGTGCCAAAATGTTGTAGTCAGGCTCTTCGGTGATGTTTTCACATAGCGATTTTGCCTTGATTTTGCCCTCTTCATCGATGAGAATGACGGCGCGAGCAAAAAGACCTTTGAGTGGACCATCAGCCATTTCAACGCCGTAGTCCTTGCCAAAAGTAGAGCGAAATGCCGAAGCTGACTTAGCGTTCTCAATGCCATTGACTGTGCAGAAACGTGCTGCTGCGAATGGGAGGTCTTTAGAGACGCAAAGCACCACGCAGTTGTCGATAGATGCAGCATCTTTGTTGAAGCGTCTCACCGACTGAGCGCACACTTCAGTGTCGATGCTTGGGAAGATGTTGAGAACCACCTTTTTGCCCTTAAGGTCTGAAAGGCGAATCTCAGAAAGGTCGGTCGCTACCAGTTCGAAATCTGGAGCCATATCTCCGACTTGTGGGAGGTGTCCACAAGTGTGAATTTCCAGTGTGTTTAAAAAAGTTTTTTCCATAATAATTTATTATTGTCTGTTTAGATATAACTGAGTTGGGTGTAGTTTTGTTTGCCTATACGAATTGATAAATTTATACGGATTTGTTTGTTAGGTAGTTGTGTTTGCAGGATTAACAACTATTAACTAATTTTCTATGTCTTATATTGTCGGTATTGTCTAAATTTGCAAACGATGAAAGTCACTATGCTCGTCGTCGTGTGACGTAATGGCGAGTCATTGCGAAATTGAATATAAATTACTAACCAATTAAACATTTGAATTTATGAATCAAATCTACAAGTTGACCCTAAGCCTTTTGGCTGCAATTATCATGGCAGGAGCGAATTTTAATGCTAATGCTCAATGGGAAAAAGTTCATGGACTGCCTGCATCTTACGCTTGCTTTGTGACAAAGAGTGGCAATCTCTTGATGTCCGACTATCAGTTTACAGACTACTCTGGTGGTATCTACATCTCTGAAGATAATGGCGAGACATGGACCAAAACAGATGTTGAAGACCACTGCTATAGCAACTTCTATGCTGCCGGCGACTATGTGTTTGCTACCGGTGAGGCTTGCTCTTTGGCACGTTCTGCCGATGAGGGTAAGACATGGGAAGTGATGAGCTTCGCATATATGTATGCCGACTATCTCAGCGAAGAAGAGATAATGTACGACCCATGCTATTGCATTACTTATCATAAGAATAAACTCTATGTTGCCGATTTCGGTGGCGGTGGTGTCATCTACTCAGAAGACTTCGGTGAGACATGGACTATGACTGACAGAGACTCGTTGATGTATGACCTTGAAGGTGGTAAGGCTCCTTCTTATAAGGACGAAAAGCCTTCGCGTGTGATGGAAAACTTCTACAACTTGATATCTTACAACGATGAACTCTACATCTTTGGCGTTTACTTTGTGTTCCGCCTCAACGAAGAGACAGGTCTTTGGGAAGTGATCCGCAATGATAGCAACTTTATGGGTGTCACTACTATCTTCAACGGTACACTCATCTGTGGTCGCTCAGTGATGAACTATGGCGACCATGTGCCATTCCTTCTTACAACACAAGATGGTAACGAATGGGGTGAAGTGAAACGTCCGGAAGGTATGCTTGATAACAATGTCAGAACTATGACTTGCGACGATAAGAATCTATATGTTGGTTTGCAACAAGGTGGTATGTACTACACACCTGACTTCGGCGATACATGGCATTTCATCTCTGAAGGTCTTCCAACTTCCGGCAACGGCGTTTACTACACACTTCTCTCGTTGACTGAAACGGAAGAACATCTCTATGTAGTAGTTTACGATAATCCATGGAACGGCAGCGGTATCAGTGGTCTTTATCGTGCGGCTAAGAGCGAACTTCCGACAGTCTCTATCGACGAGTTGACAGTCGTTGAGTCAAATGTCTATGTAGAGGGCGACAATCTTGTGGTCGGCAATGACTATGAGTGTGTGACAATCTCTACAATGCAAGGCGTTACTTTCCAAGTGAAGGTAGTAGAAGGCAAGGCAGATATTAGTGGTCTCGAAAATGGCATCTACATCTACGCTTTGGATAGAAACAACGTAGGTAAGTTTGTGAAAAAATAATCAGTGATAAATCATATCGGAGTGCGTTCTCATTGTGGGAGCGCACTTTGATTATAATAAACCATACATTGATCTAAAACAATGAGATATAGAGGAATAATACTGTCGGCGTTGACAATGTTTTGTGGTCTTGTATCTCAAGCACAAGAGCAGATAGACTATTACAATGTCGATTTTTCAAACGGTATTCCGACTGAGATGAGTGCTTACGACTTGGACTCTCAGACGTTGCACTACACCATGATTCAGGCCGGATTTAAGCAAGGCGAGGCTTGGATAGGCAAGCGCGAAAACAAGAGTGAAAACCGTTATGCAGCAAGTGCGTGTCGATACAAAGAGGTAGAGGGTGAAACGCTCGGACCATCAAACGATTGGCTCGTGTCGCCTGCTATCTGGGTAAGAGATGCCGATGCCGTGCTGAAGTGGAAAGGCTCTACCATCAATGCTAAAGCAGAGGAGGGTGCGAGCTATGAAGTGCGCATTTCGACTGAGGGAGATAAGCCTGAGGACTTCACTCAGTCGCCTGTCTTTACTACTATGTCAGAATCGGTCAACTCGTGGACCGAACATGAGTTCTCGCTTCATGATTATGCCGGACAAAGAGTCTACATCGCATTTGTCAACAATAGTGCTACGGGCGAAATCCTCGGTATAGACGATGTCTTGGTAGCCGGCTCAAAGGGCGTGTGTGACTTGGTCGTTAATAGCGACCGTTATATCTTCGAACACAATGATTTGACTATCCGAGGATATGTTGAGGCATGCTCTGATG
Organism: Muribaculaceae bacterium; assembly: GCA_017547845.1. Lineage (GTDB taxonomy): Bacteria > Bacteroidota > Bacteroidia > Bacteroidales > Muribaculaceae > Lepagella. The sequence continues at coordinate 78,634 of JAFYNZ010000028.1, read as the reverse complement.
AGGTTGTGACCGATGTTACTATCAAGTGCGTCAGTAGCAAGGGCGAAGTGGAAGCGACTTATGGCTCGTTGTCTTTGACAAAGGGACAGAAGTATGAGTTTGAGATGCCTGCTGCTATACAGTTGGTGTATGGAGAAGAACTGGACTATCAGGTGATAGCTGTGGTAAACAATGCTGTGACGACCGACCCTGTCAATTGTCAAGCGACAGCCTTGATGCAGAAATTTCACAAGAATATCGTAGTCGAAGAGGCTACCGGCATGTGGTGCACATATTGTCCTGCCGGAATAGTGGCTATGGAGGAACTTGAGAAGAAGTATCCGGAGTCGTTTATCGGATTGGCATTGCACTACAATGACCAACTTGCAGTCGATGATTATGTTTCGGATTTGTCATTCCCGGATGGTTTCCCGACCGGATGGATTAACCGTCGATTCTATTGCGATCCGATGGTGAAAATTGAAGAAGATGGTCAGACTAAATATACGATGCTCAACGGTGGATTTGAGACCTACTATCTCGAAGAAATGACATTGCCGGCTGTGGCGGAAATCAATGTGTCGGCCGAGCCAAGTGGCAGCGGTTGTCGACTGAAGTCTGATGTGCGATTTGCTATGAATGCTACCGATGCCGACTATCGAATTGCATACGTTGTGATAGAAAACGATGTCACAGGTGAGGGTTACTATCAAGTAAATGGCTACTCGGGACAAGATGTCGATATGGGTGGTTTTGAAGACCTTCCTGCTACAATCTACGACATTAAATTCCAGCACGTCGTGCGTCAGATATATGATGATTATCAGGGCGTTGTAGGCAGTGTGCCATCGGAATTTGTCGGAGGCGAAACATATACACATGAATACGTTATTGAGATGCCTAAGACAGTAGATAATATTGATAACGTTGAGGTCGTGGCGATGCTCATAGACATGAAGACAGAAACCATAGTTAATGCAGATAAGATAGATGTTTCGGCAAGTGTTGCAACTCTTGATGAAGATGCTGTTGCGATTAATTGTGTAGCGCGTGACGGAGTGGTCAGAGTAGACGTTTTTGGCGAAGTGCTTCAAGGCTCACATGCGGCGCTTTATGATGTGCATGGTCGACTCATCGAAGTCGTGAATGTCGATAGTCAAAGCGTCGAGTTTGCTCACAATTGCTCTGCCGGTGTCTATGTCGTAGTGTTGACGGATGGCGACCGACAGATGACAGAAAAAATTATAGTCCGATAGCGGTCTATCGACATACCAAACAAAGGCAGAATTATTCTCGCGAAAGGGGAGTAATTCTGTTTTTGCTTTTTTTAAGGTGTAGTAGGGGTGATGTGTCGAAAAAAATGCCTATTTTTGCATAGTGTAATTTAAAGCGATAAATCAATGAAAAATATATCAGTCAGAATAGTCAATAAAAGTCATCATCCACTACCGGCTTACAGCACTCAAGACTCAGCCGGAATGGATGTCAGAGCCTACCTTCCTGAGGGTTCAATCACGCTTCATCCGATGCAGAGATGCTTGATTCCTACGGGGCTTCATATCGAGTTGCCGTCGGGTTATGAGTGCCAGATACGCCCACGCTCGGGATTGGCACTGAAGCACGGCATCACCATAGTCAATTCTCCCGGTACAATTGATGCCGACTATCGTGGTGAAATCGGTGTGATTTTGATGAATACCGGTGCTGAAGATTTTGTGGTCAACGATGGCGAACGCATTTGTCAAATGGTGGTAAAGGAATACACCAGAGTCGAATGGATTGCATCAGAGACGTTGGAAACTTCGGAACGAGGTGAAGGAGGATTTGGCCACACAGGTGTAAAGTGATCGATATGAGCAGAAATAAAAAGCATGACACACGGACTGTCTCCTCGATGAGGGTGGTGTTGCTGTTGTTGGTTGCGATAGTGCTCGGTGGAGGCGTATGGGCTAAAACCTCCGATCGCTCATCGCGTGAAAAGGCACGCTATTACTATCTCGAGGGTCTTGTCATGAATGCTCAAGGCAAGCAGGCCGAGGCGCACGAACTGTTTAAACGTGCGATAGAGATTGACTCCACTTACGCAGAGGCTCAAGAGGCCTACAGTGGTGGAGTACTGATGTCGCAAAACAGTACGATGGAAGACTTGGTCGCTGCTGCTGAGAGGTTGCGAGTCATAGCTGATAAATATCCCGACGACTTGGGCGAGTCAAGGTACTATGCCTATGTCGCATTCCAACTCGGCAAGCGCGATGAGACATTCAGAATCTATCGTCGATTGATCGAAAAGTCGCCAGAAAATACCGATTTGCTCTTGGCGTTGAATGAATTTTATGCCAAGTCCGACTCGTTGCAACAGGCCTTCGACTGCTTGGTGGAATATGAGAGGATAGAGGGGCGTACGATACAGACGGGCTATCGCAAGATACTCTATAAGTTGGGTCTTGGCGACACTATAGCAGTGATGGCAGAAATCGACTCTCTGATAGCCAACGACCGCAACAGTGCAGCTCCGTGGATGATAAAGGGTGATGTGTTGAACTATCTCAATATGCAAGACTCTGTGTTGCCTTCTTTCCTGAAAGCAGAGGAACTTGAGCCTGATAACGGCGAGGTGAAGGTGTCATTGGCTGAGTATTATCAAGGCGTGGGTGATAGCGTAGCCTGCGACAACAAGATGTACGAAGCTCTGATGTGCGACAATTTCAACCTCGAGATGAAGGTCAAGATACTTGCCGACTATCTGCAAAAACTGATTGCCGACCAGTCAAGTTCGGATCGTGGCAACCATTTGTTTGATGTGCTTAGAGAGCAATATCCTCACGAGCCATTGGTGCTCGAGTTTGCTGCTCGATTTAATGCCGCTATTGGAGATATAGAAGAGGCGATAGAGGTTATATCCTACGCTATCGATATGTCGCCGGAGAATGAGCCGTATCGCATACTCAAGCAGCGATGTCTGCTCACTGTCGACAGATACAGCGAAGTGATAGATGAGTATAATGCTTCAAAGGAATATATGGAGCCGTCGGCCGATATGATGTATCTTGTCGGCACGACTTATGTCCTTCTTGAGGACTATGACTCAGCAGTCGGTATTTATACACAGCTTATTCGCGACATCAATCCCGAGTTGCCACTGCAAGAGATGATGGTCGACAATAGTCTGTTGGCTTCTTTGCCGTATGAAGACCTTATGGCTGTCAGTCAGTATTATATGTCGTTGGGCGATGTGTACAACACTTCGGACAATAATGACCTGGCCCTAGCAGCGTACGAAAATTCGTTGAGAGCTTTCCCGGAAAACACGATGACAATGAACAATTATGCCTACCTGCTTTCGAAGATGAATCGTGACCTCGACAAGGCAGAGTCTATGATTGCCAAGGCTCTTGAGCAAGAACCCGAGAATGCCTCTTTCCTTGATACATATGCGTGGGTGTTGTTCGTGAAGGGCGACTATGAAGCGGCATTGCCTTATCAGATTAAGGCGGTCGAACTCAGCGCTGATGACTCTTCTTCGGAAGTGTGGCATCACATGGGCGACATATATTTCTTCAATAAGAAATCAGATGAGGCAGTCGATGCGTGGGTTAAGGCTTTGGAGCTTGAGCCTGATAACGAGTTGCTTCAACGCAAGGTGAAACAAAAGACATATTTTGAAAAATAAAACTACAATGACAAAGCATATTTATATCCTATTGGCAGCATTTGTGTTGGTATTCACAAGCTGCAAGGCACATAAGCCGATAGCCGACAATGAGTCAGAAGTTGCGACCGAGGAGGTTGCTTCGAGCAATAGTAGAATAGATAGTCTGCTTCAGAAAGTCCCGGCACGCGAGTCGGCAGAGGTGGTCGGAAAAATGGTTGAGCGTTTCACACCGTGGAACACCGTCACGCTTTCTGCTCAATTGCAGATGGATGGTCTGCCATTGTCTCCATCACTGAAAATCTTTATGGAGAAGGGTAAGAGCATGTCGATATCTGTGCGTGCGCCATTCATCGGGGAAGCAGGTCGACTGGAGTTTGCAAACGATACCGTTGTGGCTGTCAATAAGATGAAGAATGTCTACACGGTGGCTGATATTTCGCAACTTATGGGCGGCTTGGAATTCACGTTGTCCGACCTTCAAGACGTATTCCTTGCCAGAGCGTTTGCCATTGGCGAGGGTACGATTACCGAATACGATAAGTCAAAGCATGGCTTGTATCATGCTCCGAGTGAAAATTATTTCTTGCCTCCTATGCCGCAGAGCGACAGTTTGTTGTATGGTTTTACCATCGACAGCGAGGGTATGGTCAGCGACTTCTTGATACATGATTTCATCAGTGGATTTGAGCTCTATTGTCTCTATCAGCACAAAAAGAAATCGTATAATGCTGTGTTCGAAGTTCAGTATGCCGATGCGCAGATGCAAGTGATACTCGCCGACATTACTTGCCAGTGGGAAGCTCAGCCGCTCAGCCCTATTAAGCTGACATCGAAGATGCGTGAGGTGAGTATTCAAGAATTTTTAAGATTTTAGAGATGCGACGACTGATAACTCTTCTACTATGTGTGGTGCTGATGACGCCCTTTGTGACCGAGTCTTTCGATTCGACAGTGGAGGTGTGTGCGCAGTCGCAGTCTAAGAAAAAGAAGCAGAAGAAGTCTTCCTCATCGTCTAAGAAGAGCAACAAGAATAGCAGTTCGAAAAGCAAGTCTTCCAAGAAATCTTCTTCGAAGAAGTCAACTTCCAAAAAGTCTTCAGGCAGCAAATCAAAGAGCAAGTCAAAGAGTAAATCGAAGTCACCGACTACATCTGCCGATGCAAAGAAGCAGCAGCAAAAGGCTCAGCAAGAGATTAAGCTCACTAAGCAGCAAATCGAAGAGAATGAACGCCTTGTCAAGAAGAGTCTCAACAGTCTGAACAGTATTAAGTCTGACATTCTCGTTTCCGAGAAGCAGATCGCCGAACTATCGCAACGCGAGACACAACTAAGCACTCAGTTGACTGAGTTGGATACCAAAATTGCTGAAAATGAAGCGAAATTAGCGGCTTTGCGCGATAACTATCTCAAGGTGGTCAAGAAGATGCGCTTGGTCAAAGGCAAGACCGACGGATTGTCGTTTGTGTTTGCTTCGAAGAGTTTCAGTCAGGCTATCCGTCGCATTCGCTATCTCCGTGAGTTCTCGAAATGGCGTGAAGAGCAGGTGGCAGAAATTTCCGGTCTGCAGACTGAACTGAAGAGTCAGCACGAGAAGTTGGCACAGACTAAAGCAGAGATTGATGAGGTGCTTGCCAAGGAGCGAACTGTCAGGTCGCAACTTGTGGCTCAACGCACCAAGCAAGATGCCTTGGTCGATGAGTTGCAACGCAATGGCGTAGCCCTTAACTCCCACCTCCAAAAGAAGCAACAAGAGGTCAATGACCTGAAGAGCAAAATAGCCAACCTCATTGCGGCCGAGCAACGTGCGGCCGAAGAGAAGCGTCGCAAAGAGGAAGAGGCACAGCGTAAAGCGGCAGAAGAGAAAGCTCGTCAAGAAGCCGAACGTCAAGCTCAAGAGGAGCAGAAGCGTAAAGATGTGGAGAGCAAGAAGAAGTCGGAATCTGCCGACAAAAAGAAATCTGCCGACAAGAAGGAGTCGACGGATAAGAAGAAGTCTGCCGACAAGAAAAAAGATGATGGTGCTTATGCCGAGGCTCGCAAGCGTAAGAAGCGCAGTGATGACGCCAAGAAATCTGAGGCTAAAAAGGATACTAAAACGGAAGTCACTCCATCGGGCGGCTCGTTTGAGAGCATGAAGGGGTCGTTGCCTCGTCCTGTGAGTGGTGCATTCAAGGTCGTGGTGCCGTTTGGTCGCCATGCGTTGCCCGACTTGCCGTCTGTCGAATATGACAATCCGGGTATCGATGCCGAGGTGTCGGCAGGTGCAAGTGCGTTGGCTGTCTTCGCCGGCGAGGTGTCGGGTGTCTATGTGCTTAAAGGATTTGACACGGTGGTGATTGTCAACCATGGCTCTTACTACACGGTCTATGGCAATATCGCGACACCGGCTGTTAAGGTTGGTGATAAGGTTAAGGCCGGACAGTCACTTGGAAAACTGTTTGTCGATACTTCCGACGACAATCGCACTGTGATTCACTTCGAGGTGTGGAAGGGTCGTGAAAAACTGAATCCGATGTCGTGGATTAAATAAATAGTATGCAAATGATTGAGATAAAGAGATATAGCAAAGCACAGGAGAAGGAGTGGAACGATTTTGTCGCTTCGTCGCGCAACGGTACATTCCTGTTCAATCGTGGTTTTATGGACTATCATGCCGATCGTTTTGATGATGCATCGGTCATGGCCTATCGCAATGGCAAGCTGTGTGCTCTCTTGCCCGCCAATCGACGAGAGTCTACTTTGTATTCACATCAAGGACTGACCTATGGCAGTTGGGTTGTGCCGATCAATCATTTCGATGGCGCGATGATGCTCGAGATATGGGAATCGTTCATGACTTATTGCAAGTCGGAAGGGATAGCGACCATCGTCTATAAGTCTATTCCACACATTTATAGTCCATATCCGTCGGAGGACGACCTCTATGCTTTGTTCCGTCAAGGAGCAGTGCTCAAGGAGGTCAATCTGTCGTCGACCATCGACCTTCGCAATCCGATAGGTTTCAATATGTCGAAGCGTCAGCAATTGCGCAAGGCTCATAAGTGCGACATAACCATCTCAGAAACCAATGATTATGAGCGTTTTTGGGAAATTCTGTCGGCATGCTTGGCTGAGCGTCACGACTCTAAGCCTGTGCATTCCATAGATGAAATTCGACTGCTTGTGTCGCGTTTTCCCGATAATATCAAGCTTTATGCGGTCAGTGACGATGAGGGTATGCAAGCCGGTGTATGCATGTTTGACACAGGGCATGTGTTCCACTCTCAATACACTGCGACAACGGCCAAAGCACGCAAAAACTACTATCTGACTGCTCTCTATGACTATCTGATAAATCTCGGTGCCGGTCATGCATACTTCGATTTCGGTATCTCCAACGAGGATCACGGAGCGTATCTCAACGAGGGGCTTCTCAATCAGAAGTCGAGCATGGGTGGACAGGGTGTGGTCTATTCTATCTACGAAATAAAAGTGAAATAGGTCGATGAGTGATGTAGCTAAGCAAGGCAAAGGGAAAAGTGGCCTGTCACGAGGTGTTTTGAAAGTGATGGGCTTATTCTCAGGGATGCAGATTTTCAACATCCTTTGCTCCATCATCAAGACCAAACTTGTCGCTATGTGGTTGCAAGCCGAGGGTGTGGGGTTGTTTGGTATGTACAACACGACCATCGAGACCATCTCGACCTTCACCAATATGGGACTGCGTCAAAGCTCCGTCAGAGATATATCCATCAATAAAAACAACTCGTCGCGCCTTGCATTCATCGTCGCTGTCGTGAGGCGTTGGAGTCTCGTGGCGGGATTGCTTGGGGCTATAGTGATAAGTGCTCTTGCTCCGATTCTTGCAGAGTCTATATTCGGCGATTGGACCCACTGCTGGGGTTTTGTCGCTTTGTCGGCATCGATGATGCTCAACGCCATGCTTATGGGCGAACAGTCCATTTTGCAAGGCACAGGTCGACTGAAGGCATTGGCGAAGGGCTCGTTTTGGGGCACGCTGACAGGCTTGGTAGCCTCTGTGCCGATGTTTTACTATATGGGTGAGGATTCGGTCGTTTGGAGTATAATTGTCTACTCTGTGTTCGTCTTGGGATTCACCCTTCTGTATCGACACAAGGGAGATGGGAGGATTGCTCTGTCATGGGGTGAGACCTATCGTGAAGGCAAGGGATTTGTGCGACTTGGCATCTGCATGTCGATAGCGTCGTTCATTACCAACATTGCTCACCTCGCATTTATGACCTACCTCAATCGCACTGTCTCGACCGAAGAAGTCGGTCTTTTCCAAGCAGGCTACACTCTCGTTATACGCTATGCCGGGTTGATATTTGCCGCCGTCGGCATGGAGTTCTTCCCTCGCTTGTCGGCCAACAACCACTCGGCGCATCGCGTCAACCTCTTCGTGTCGCATGAGATAACGCTTCTGTTGCTTGTTGTGACACCGATGATTCTCCTCTTCCTGCTTTGCCGCAACTTGATAGTAGATGTGCTTTACACTCGAGAGTTCTATGCCATAATTCCGTTCATATCGTGTGCAATAATGTGCAACATATTCAAGGCCGTGTCCTATTGCATGGCGTTCTCCATAATAGCCAAAGGCGACGGTAAATACTTCATCTTCACCGAAGGGGTAGATGCAGTGGTCGGTCTGACGCTCAACATCGTGCTTTATCAGTGCATGGGATTGATGGGCATCGGCGTGGCATATGTGCTGTGGTTTTTGATATACTGCCTCATCGTCGGTGTTGTCTATTTCGGCCGATATGGTTTCCGCCTTTCTGCAGAGGCTTATCGCATGATTGGCATCAGTATTCTGGTGTCGGCTGGTGCATTGGCGATGATGGAGCTGCTTCCGATGTGGGTTAACATCGTGGCACTGCCCATCGTTTCTACTTGCTTTTTGCCACCATTGAAACGCATGTATTATAGAAATAAGAAATCTAAATAATCATTAACAATATTTAGTGGAAAATATTTTCGTATTATTGTGGAATTTAGTTACTTTGTCGCCGTAAACGATAACAATTAAAAATTGACAATATGAAAAGATTATCAGCACTATTTATGGCCGTGGCATTATTCGTGTCAATGGCAGTGGCTCAAGCGCCAAAGCAATGTGAAAAGCAATGCGAAAAAGCTAAATGTGAAAAGGTAGAATGCAAGAAAGAATGCGCAAAGGATTGCAAAGACTGCAAGCAAGAGTGCAAGCAAAACAAGGAAGCATGCCAAAAGCAATGCCCTAAAAAGCAAGACTGCAAGAAGCAATGTGATGCTAAGAAAGAAGACTGCAAGTTGACAAAGTGCGACAAGCGTGCTAAGGTAAAAGCAAAAGATGCTTGCAAGAAACAATGCGACGCTAAGAAACAAGAATGTCAAAAGCAATGCGATAAGCAGAAGCAAGATTGCAAGAAACAACAAAATTGCCAAAAGAAAGCAGAATGCAAAAAGGCATGCGAAAAGAAATAAATTGACCTATCGAACGATCCCTAATAACCGAGCCGACTTGATTACCCTCAAGTCGGCTCTATTTTTACCCCTATCCAAATTATAGTCTACTGCATGACATGAAACGATAAACACAGGTCTATATGCTGAATTTTACCGGTGGCGAATTGTAATTTAAGGCTGCAAGCTATTAATGAAAGAATTGACTTATAATTGATTTTAAATTTGCGATTTATGAAATTTATTATTAATTTAGCGAAAAATTATATCGTTGTATGTAAAAAACGAGAGAGAAGACAAATGCCAAAGACATTGCTCCTCTCTAAATGTTTTCACAACGGAATACAATCCTTATTGTGATTTGCTTTAAAATTCGCTACAAAAGTAGCAATATTTTCGCAAATGCACAATGATTTAAAAGAAATATTTGGTGTTCAAAGAAAATTTTACGAAAATGAAAAAGATTCTAGGTCTTGATGTCGGTACGAACAGTATTGGATGGGCTGTTGTCAATGCTGAACAAATTTATGCAGATGGTAGCTCTTTAAAACCAATTTCTATTGAAGCTGCAAACAGTCGAATAATTCCTATGGATGCAGCTGTTATGGGTGATTTTGACAAAGGGGTTTCAGTTTCTCAAACAGCAGAAAGAACCGATTATAGAGGTAAGCGTCGTTTGCTCGAAAGATCGTTGTTAAGAAGAGAACGAATGCATCGAGTTCTCGAAATTTTAGGATTTTTGCCTCAGCATTATTTAAAATCCCTGACTAGATATGGTAAAATAAAAAAAGGAGAAGAACCTAAATTGGCTTGGTATTGCAATCAAGAGGGTGTTCACGAATTTTTATTTATGAATTCCTTTAATGAAATGTTGCACGATTTTATTTTAGCACACCCTGAATTTGCTGGAAAGAAGATACCATACGACTGGACTATCTATTATTTGCGCAAAAAAGCATTGACTCACCAAATATCTAAATTTGAACTTGCATGGTTGCTTTTAAACTTTAATCAAAAACGTGGATATTATCAATTGCGTGGTGAAGATGATATCGACGAAAAAAAAGAAGTTAAGTATTATGCTCTAAAAGTTTTAAAGGTAGAACCTACAGAAGATAAAAAGGGTGATAGTATATGGTACAATGTGTTTCTAGAGAATGGAATGATTTATCGTCGTCCAAGTAATATCTATTTGGATTGGGAGGGTAAAATAAAAGAATTTATTGTGACAACTGATTTAAATGATGATGGATCTTATAAAGTAGATAAAGAAGGTAATGTAAAGCGTTCTTTTCGTTCACCTATGGAAGAAGATTGGGCTTTGTTAAAAGCGAAAACAGAGGCTGATTTGATTTCTAGTGGTAAAACAGTAGGCAGTTATATTTATGATTCAATACTTCAAAATCCCCAACAAAGGATTATAGGAAAATTAATACGTACAATTGAGCGTAAATTCTACAAAGAAGAGTTACGTCTTATATTAAATAAACAAAAAGAGTTTATTCCTGAATTGAATGATAGAGAATTATATAAAAAATGTGTTGAAGAGTTATATTTTTCAAATGAAGCACATCGATATAACATAGAAAATAGAGACTTTTCATATCTGTTTGTTGATGACATTCTATTCTACCAACGTCCACTAAAGAGCAAAAAGAGTTTAATATCCAATTGCCCTTACGAATCTTACAAGTATGTAAAAGTTGGCAAAGATGGTAATAAAAAAATAGAAACACAAGGTATAAAATGTATTGCGGTATCACATCCTTTATATCAAGAGTTTAGACTATGGCAATTTGTTTCTAATTTAAAAATATACCAAAGAGAGAAATTGGTAGGAGATAAATTGTGTAAAGATGTAGATGTTACGACAGAATTTATAAAATCAGAGGAAGATTTAGTAAATTTGTTTGACTGGCTTAATAATCGAAGTTCAGTTAAGCAAGACTCTTTATTTGCATCGTATTTTGAGTTGAAGAAAAAGAAATCAGAAAACTATCCTTATCGTTGGAATTATGTTGAAGATAAAGAGTATCCATGCAATGAAACGAGATCTTTGATTTTGAAGAAATTAAATGCAATAGGTGTTGAAAGTAGTTTTCTCACACAAGACCGAGAACTGCAGATTTGGCATTTGTTGTATTCGATTGATGGCAAGGATGAACTACAAAAGGCTTTAAAAAAGTATTTAAAGGTAAACAATGAGCTGTCTGAAACATTTGTAAAAGAGTTTTCAACAATAAAACCATTCGAGAAACGCTATGGTGCATACTCTGCAAAAGCTATAAAGAAACTATTATCGTTAATGCGATTTGGTAAATATTGGGATATTAAAGCGATAGATGCAAATACAAAAGAACGTATCCATAAACTTATCAATGGCGAATATGATGATAATATCAGCAACAGAGTACGCGAAAAGGTAGAACATCTTGATGAAATATCTCAATTTAGGGGATTGCCATTATGGTTAGCATGCTATATTGTCTATAATAGACATTCTGAAGCTAATGATATCGTAAAGTGGAATAGTCCTAAAGATATAGATGATTATTTATGTTCCTTTAAGCAACATTCTTTGAGAAATCCTATTGTTGAGCAAGTTGTCACTGAAACACTTCGTACTGTTCGTGATATTTGGGAGAAGGTAGGTCATATTGACGAGATTCATATAGAGTTGGGACGTAGCATGAAGAACCCAGCTGATAAGCGCAAGGTGATAAATAATCGCATTCTTGAGCACGAAAATGCTAATATACGTATAAAAAACATTTTAGTAGAATTAAAGAGTGATGGTATAGATAATGTGAGACCTCATTCGCCATCCCATCATGAAATTCTGAAAATTTACGAAGAGTATGCTTTAGGCAACTTGACTAAAGAGGATAAAGATTTTGAGATTATCAAAAAAATATCTAAAACTGCATATCCTACAAAAGCAGAGATTATTAGATATAAAGCTTGCTTGAAGCAAAAATATATTTCACCATATACAGGAGAAATTATACCTCTTAGTAAACTGTTTACTCCAGCATACGAAATTGAACATATAATTCCGCAATCGCGCTATTTTGATGATTCGCTTTCAAATAAAGTTATTTGTGAATCTGAAGTTAATAAATTAAAAGATAGAATGCTTGGTTGTGAGTTTATCAAGAAGCATCATGGTGAGAAAGTTCAATTATCAAGTGGTAAGGTTGTAGAGATATTTAGCGAAGAAAAATATAGAGAACATGTTAGAACAAACTTCTTGGGTAATAAGAGAGAAAAACTTTTATTGGAGGATATACCAGATAAGTTTATAGAAAGACAACTTAATGATACAAGATATATTAGCAAGTTTGTTAAAAGTTTGTTGTCTAATATAGTAAGGGAAGAAGTAGGTGATGGAAAATATGAGGAGGAGGTAATCTCAAAGAATGTAATAGTATGTAGCGGAGGAGTTACCGATCGGTTAAAGAAAGATTGGGGTATGAATGATGTGTGGAATGCTATAATATTACCTAGATTCCAACGTCTTAATATGATTACGGGTACATTGGATTTTACGACATTCAATAGAGAGGGTCATGAAATACCTGATATGCCGTTGACCTTGCAAAAGGGGTTTAATAAAAAGCGTATTGACCACCGTCATCATGCTTTGGATGCTATCGTTATAGCATGCGCATCGCGCAACCATATCAATCTCCTCAATAATGAATCTGCTCACTCTAACCATAATGCTAATCGTTATCAATTGTCAAGATTGTTGCGTAGAAAAGAGTCTGTAATTGTTGATGGCTGTGAACGAGTTGTATTTAAGGAGTTTTATAAGCCTTGGGAAACTTTTACAGTTGACGTTAAGAATTTGTTGGGAAATATGGTTGTGAGTTTCAAGCAAAATATCCGTGTAATTAACAAAGCAACAAATCGATATACAAAATATGTAGATGGCGAGAAAAAAATAATAAAACAAAAAGGTAAAAATTGGGCTATTCGCAAATCAATGCACAAAGAAACTGTTTTTGGCGAAGTAAATTTACAAATGGTCAAAACTGTATCTCTCAAGGATGCTGTAAATAACATATCAAGGATAGTAGATAAAGAGTTAAAGAGAAAACTATCATCTTTGATAAAAGAAGGAAATGACCTTAAAAAGATAAAGAAATACTTTGAGGAAAACAAAGACACTTGGCAGGATATTAATTTGTCCAAAATAGGGATATATTATTATACCAAAGAAACAAAAGATAGATATTTTGCGACAAGGAAACCGTTAGACTCAAGTTATGATTCTAAAAAAATCAAAGAACATATTACAGATTCAGGTATTCAAAAAATATTGCTTCGTCATTTGGCTGAAAAAGGGAATGATCCAAATATAGCCTTTTCTCCAGATGGCATTGACGAGTTGAATGCAAATATAATAAGACTCAACGATGGTAAGTTTCACCAACCAATTCGGAAAATCCGTTATTACGAAAAGGGAAGTAAGTTTGCAGTAGGAAAGACAGGCAATAAAGGAAGTAAGTTTGTAGAAGCAGCTGATGGTACTAATCTTTATTTTGCTATATATGAAACCGAGCAAATTGATAAATCTAGTGGTGAAATAACAAAGAAACGTACTTTCGCTTCGATACCATTAAATCTTGTTGTTGAAAGACTAAAGTTAGGATTGCCACCGGCACCATCAGATGAAAATGGTGTTGATCCAACATTTGTATTATCTCCTAACGACTTAGTGTATCTGCCTAATGCTATAGAGAATAAGAATGCAGGAATTGATTACAATCGAATTTATAAATTCGTAAGTTGCAATAAAAACCAAGCATTTTTTATCTTAGCAAATATAGCTAGTCCTATTTTAGGAGTAACTAAAATATATGATCAAAATGAGTTGGGAAGTAATAACAAGGCAGAAAGAGCTTGGACTGGTGAAATGATTAAAGAGACGTGTGTTCCAATTAAAATAGACCGATTAGGAAGCATAATCAAAATAGGATACTGAAAAATTCGCTTCTTAGATATTATTATTTAATAAGTGTAATATAAATAATGAGTATATGATTAAGCAAACTCTATATTTCGGAAACCCTGCCTATCTATCGCTTAAGGATAGGCAGTTGGTGATTAGGTTGCCCGACAAAGAGCAGTCGATTACGCGCCCGATTGAGGATATTGGTGTAGTAGTGATTGATAATAAGCAGATTACGCTGACTTCCGGCCTGATAGAGGCTTTGCTTGGCAATAATTGTGCGTTGATAACGTGTGACTCATCGCATTTGCCGGTTGGGTTGATGCTACCTCTTTGTGGTAATACCACTCAAAGCGAACGATTCCGACATCAGCTTTCAGCAAGTCTTCCACTAAAGAAACAACTTTGGCAACAGACCATTTCTCAAAAGATTGCCAATCAAGCCCAAGTTCTAAAAGGGTGTTTCGGTGCGGAAGTCGGCAATATGATCAACTGGTCAAAGAATGTGAAAAGTGGACATGCAGATAATCTCGAAGCCCGGGCTGCTGCCTACTATTGGCGTAATATGTTTGATGACGAAGATGTTTTCATTCGTGACAGAGAGGGTGAGCCACCAAACAATCTTCTTAACTATGGATATGCCATTCTTCGCGCCATAGTTGCCAGAGGATTGGTGGGTAGTGGATTATTACCAACTTTAGGCATTCATCACCATAATCGTTATAATGCGTATTGCCTTGCCGATGACATAATGGAGCCATATCGACCATATGTAGATGAGTTGGTGGTAAATATTCGTAAGGAGTTTGATGATACTGATTTTCTTGACAAGGAAATCAAAAAACGTTTACTATCAATACCTACGATAGAGGTCAGAATCAACAATCATCGCCGACCTCTAATGGTGGCTGTGACTGAGACCACGGCATCACTCTATAAATGCTTCTCAGGAGAGTTACGAAAAATAGCCTATCCTGAGCGATAGTAAATTTAATGAAGATTTTATGGACAGATTCAGCGAATATAGGATTATGTGGGTGTTGGTATTTTTTGATATTCCTGTAGAAACAAAGAAGCAACGTAAAGCATATGCGAATTTTCGCAAAGCTCTTATTCAAGACGGGTTTACGATGTTTCAGTTCTCAATCTATGTTCGCCATTGTCCATCAAGAGAAAATGCAGATGTGCATATCAAGCGCGTTAAACTTAACTTGCCTGAATACGGTAAAGTTTGTATTTTTAAGATTACAGACAAGCAATTTGCTGATATTGAACTTTTTGAGTGTATGGAGAAAAAAACACGTAATCCCATTGTTCAGCAATTAGAATTGTTTTAGCAGCACATTACAGAATTACAAAATGGGTGATAAATAAAATCTGATGAAGTTTTTCTTCATCAGATTTTATTTTCTAAGAAACCTTTTACTTGATTGATACCCAACGCGTTATGAATAATCTGTTGTTTCTAATAGTACAAAGGTACGAATTTTAAAGCAAATCACAACAAGACCACGCACGCCAAGACACAGCTTAACGTTGTTTCTAATAGTACAAAGGTACGAATTTTAAAGCAAATCACAACTACAACGTTTGCAGCATTTCCTAATGTAGAGTTGTTTCTAATAGTACAAAGGTACGAATTTTAAAGCAAATCACAACAGGTTTGAACCTATACTCTTTACCAATCTGTTGTTTCTAATAGTACAAAGGTACGAATTTTAAAGCAAATCACAACCGAAACTTGCAACATTATGGCACTTAATGCGTTGTTTCTAATAGTACAAAGGTACGAATTTTAAAGCAAATCACAACTAAATGTATCATCTTCCCTAAAGGTAAAACGTTGTTTCTAATAGTACAAAGGTACGAATTTTAAAGCAAATCACAACTCGGCTAAAAAAGCGGATAAGCGCACCGCCGTTGTTTCTAATAGTACAAAGGTACGAATTTTAAAGCAAATCACAACAGAAATCTTTTTGACGCTCTCAACCTCAAAGTTGTTTCTAATAGTACAAAGGTACGAATTTTAAAGCAAATCACAACATTTGCTTTGTCTGCTTTACTCATAGCTTTGTTGTTTCTAATAGTACAAAGGTACGAATTTTAAAGCAAATCACAACCGAGCTCGAAGAGCCTGCAACTATAGCAGGTTGTTTCTTATAGTGCAAAGTTACTAAAATGTAAGCAAATCACAACTTACCGACGTGAAAGTATGGAGTGCCAATTGTTGTTTCTTATAGTGCAAAGTTACTAAAATGTAAGCAAATCACAACCGCTTACTTCGGTGTATTCATTTGGCGCGGTTGTTTCTTATAGTGCAAAGTTACTAAAATGTAAGCAAATCACAACTTAACCGTATAACGGCGCTCTTTTGGATCGGTTGTTTCTTATAGTGCAAAGTTACTAAAATGTAAGCAAATCACAACTATTTGAAAGGTCTTTCAACAATAAATCTTGTTGTTTCTTATAGTGCAAAGTTACTAAAATGTAAGCAAATCACAACCAGTGGCTACGTCGTGTCGTTGACGTTTAGTTGTTTCTTATAGTGCAAAGTTACTAAAATGTAAGCAAATCACAACGCTCTCTGCCTTGCGACTGTTGGCGCGTCGGTTGTTTCTTATAGTGCAAAGTTACTAAAATGTAAGCAAATCACAACCAGGCGGGCGTTTAGTATTTCGACGTTATCGTTGTTTCTTATAGTGCAAAGTTACTAAAATGTAAGCACTTGGGGTGGGAGGGTTATTTGAAGGTGTTGATGAGCTGGGCGATGGCTTGGGCATCAGATGGGGTGATGGTGGCGATTGGGAGGCTGACGATTTGGTCGGCCAAGCGTTCGGTCATCGGTAGAGGATTGCTGAATGTGCCTTCGTAGCATGGTTGCATGTGCGGTGGGGTGGCATAGTGGATGTCGGTGCCGACGCCGTTGTCGAGTAGGTGTTGGCGTAGGCGGTCGCGTTCTTCGCAACGAATGACATATTGATGCCACACTTGACGCATACCTTCAAAGATTTCGGGCTTGCGTATCAGGGGATTGGTGATGGCTTCGTCGTAGGCGCATGCTGCGAGGTGACGAGCTTGTGACTCATCATCAAGGTGGCGCAGTTTTACGCGTAGGAATGCTGCTTGGATTTCGTCCATGCGGCAGTTGAAGCCTTGATAGATGTTGTGATAGCGACGGTCGCTGCCGTAGTTGGCAAGTGCGCGTGCTGTGTCGATAAGTTGAGTGTCGGACGAGGTGATGGCACCTGCATCGCCGAGTGCACCGACATTTTTTGTGGGGTAGAAGCTGATGGCTGCTGCGTGGCCGAGTCCGCCGGTCGGGTTAGTGCCGTTGAGTCCCGGGGTGTCGGCAAGTGCACCGATGGCTTGTGCGTTGTCTTCGATTACAAGCAGGTCGTGTCGCTCGGCTATCTCTTTTATTTTGCTATCCCAGCATGGTGTGCCGTAGAGGTGTACCACGAGGATTGCCCGTGTCTTCTCAGTGATGGCTTGCTCGATGAGTGAAGAGTCGAGGTTGTAGGTCGATTCGGAGGGGTCAACAAGCACCGGTGTCAGTCCGGCGTCGTGGATTGCGAGCACCGAAGCGATATAGGTGTTGGCTTGTACGATCACTTCGTCGCCTTCATGGAGTCGTCCCAATCGGATATATGCTCTGAAAATCAGACGCAAAGCATCGAGGCCGTTGCTGACTGTCAGGGCGTGAGCGGTCTGGCACACTTGTGCCAATCCTCTCTCAAGGGCTTTGGTCTCGTTGCCGTTGAGATACCATCCCGAGTCGATTACTCTTGCTGCGGCTTCTTTGAGTTGCTCTGCGTATGGGGCGTTTACATCGCTGAGTTGAAGAAACGGGTATTTCATTCTATTTCAGTGTTTTAACATATTCGAGAAACTCGTCGTAGTCGCGAATGTAGTCTTCCTCTTCGTAGAGGTGAGAAGCGAGGGCAAGCACCACGGTGCCTGTGGTGAAATTGTGCATCGTGCGCCATAGTCCGGGAGGTGTCAGTACGCCCTTGTTGGCTCTGTTGAGGGTGATTGTCACTTCGTTTTCGCCGTCGGTGAGTCTGACGTCGAGTGAGCCTGA
Source organism: Muribaculaceae bacterium (assembly GCA_017547845.1). Taxonomy (GTDB): domain Bacteria; phylum Bacteroidota; class Bacteroidia; order Bacteroidales; family Muribaculaceae; genus Lepagella. The sequence continues at coordinate 60,521 of JAFYNZ010000028.1, read as the reverse complement.
AAGGGCGATGAGCACGCTTGAGCATGTCTTATGTGCGTGTCCTCCGCGAGTTTCTCCGCCGGGAACGTCGTATATGTAGTAGACGCGTTTGATGCTGAATGGGATGTGACGAGCTCCTTCGACAAACGATAGGTTGCCGCGTGGATCGCTGATTTTGGGGAATTCAAATACTTTTACTTGGTCGAGTAAAGACATATTGAACGATGGTTGGTGTTTGTATGATAGCCGGCATGAAAAGCTTCATGCCGGCATATTTGTTGAATGTTATTGTCTTGATTTATAGCGTGTTATTTCTTAGCTTTGATTTTTTCAAGCTGTTTTTCGAGTGCGTCGAGGCATAGGTCGACTGCTTCTTCGAATGTGTCGGCAGTCTTAGATGCGAATAGGTCGTCTGTAGGTGGAACTGCGAGTTGGATAGCAGCCTCCTTGTTCATGGCTGTTTCCGGCTTAACTACTTTCAACGTCACTTCTACTTCTGTCACAGCTTCGAATCTGCGAGTGATCTTTTCTACTTTCTTGTTGATAAATGCAACAAGCTTTTCAGATGCGTCGAAATGAATGGCTTTAATCTTTGCTTCCATAATTAAACCTCCTGTTTTTGTGCTCTTGGATGAGCATGTTCATAATTAGATTGTAACTCACGTAATGTTATATGTGTGTAGACCTGGGTTGTAGCCAGAGAGCTATGTCCCAAAATCTCTTTCACCGTATTGATTTTCGCACCGTTGTTGAGCATCGATGTCGCAAACGTGTGTCGCAACACATGGGCGCCTTTCTGATGAGATGAGCAGTCGCGTAGTCGTTTGCTGACCAGGTTGTAAAGCACGTTGCGAGTCATCGCTTTGCCTTTGTGCACTATCAACGGCCGGCCTTCGATGTTGCCCTCTTGCTTATCGCGTAGCTGCTGGTATCGGCGTATTTCCTCGCTCATCTCTCGGGCTATCGGAATGATGCGTTGCTTGTTGCGTTTCCCGGTCACCTTTATCTCATACTTTGAGAAATCGATGTCGGAGTCGGCTATGCCTAATAGCTCTGCTTGTCGCATGCCGGTCGAGTAGAGCAGTGTAATTATCAAGTGGTCGCGATGTGCGATGAAGTCATCGGTTGTCGTCGGTTGCATCTCCTCCAAGATGCTCTGCATCTCATTATTTCTAACAAATTCGGGGAGCGGTTTGTTCACTTTCGTTAACACTACATCTGCTGCCGGATTGTGGTCGATTGCCTTGTTTCTAAGCAGATAATTATAGAAAGCTCTGAGTGACTGCGCTTTGCGTCTCAGTGTGCGTGGCGAGCGACCTGCTTTTGCCATTCTGCCGAGCCAATTGCGGATATCGTTGACGGTCACTTCTTGCGCTACAAAAGTCTCTGTTGCTCCGCCGGTGATGTGGTCGACAAACTGGGTGAGGTCGAGAGAATATGACGAAACGGTATGAGTCGAATAATTCAACTCATACCGTATATATTTCAAGAAGTTGTCAACTGTCATAATCTTCGCATTTTCACCCTTGTGAACGCCACAACGGTTTTGTCCTACGAAGATATACTATTTTCTTGAATTATCCAAATAAATCTGAAAATTTTTTTATTCTTCTACTTGGCGAAGCTTCTGAACGTAAACCGCCTTCATCATTTTCTTACGGTTTGCTACAGATGGCTTTTCAAATGCCTGACGGCTGCGCAATTCTTTTACGATGCCTGTCTTTTCAAATTTACGTTTGAATCTCTTAAGTGCTTTTTCGATGTTGTCACCTTCTTTTACTTGTACAATGATCATGTTTTTTATTGTTGTTTTAGTTATTAATCAAGTTGTTGCTGAGGTAAATGGTGTTACCCCATAGATTTAGCGGTGCAAAATTAGGCAATGTTATCCGAATAGCAAAATTTTTTAACGAAAATATTTTGTTTTGGGGCATATTTTAACTCTTTTCGCCCTCTATTCGTCTTATTGCAATGATTTTCGGCGCATTTCCGGCTGCAATACATTCCTCTACCCGGAGGCGTGTCATCGTTGCTGTCGGTTGCCGACCTTTGAAAACTACGACAGGAGCAATCCGTGATGAATTGCCCCTGTCACTATATAATTAAGGTGTATTAGCCTTCTTGTTGGTTGTCTTCGTCATACCACTTAGAATACATCAGATAGTTGCGTGCAATCTTCTGATTCATCTCTTTGGCTTTCTCCGGTTCGACCATTTTGACAAACTTCGCCGGTGCGCCTGCCCACATTTCGTTAGGACCGATTTTTGTCTTGCCCAACACTACCGAGCCTGCAGCTACCAATGCACCTTCGCCGACTTCAGCGTCGTCCATCACGATTGCGCCCATGCCGATGAGAGCAAAGTCTCTGATCTTAGCACCATGGATCACTACGTTGTGGCCGATTGATACATCGTCGCCGATTTCAATAGTTGATTTCTGATAGAGGGTGTGAAGCACAGAGCCGTCTTGGATGTTGACACGGTTGCCGACAGTGATGGTGTTGACGTCACCACGAAGGATTGCGCCAAACCATATGCTGCATTCGTCACCGATGGTCACGTCGCCCACGATAGTCGCATTGTCGGCAAGGTAGCAATCTTTGCCGATGACAGGTGTGAAACCTCTGACTGGTTTGATTAATGCCATGGTCTTTATCGTGTTAATGGTTGTGTCTTAGCTTCGAGCCATGCAGCTTCTTCTTCGTTGAGAAGCGGAGTGAGGCGTGATTTCACCATTTGGTGGTAGTCGTTTACCCATTGGATTTCGTCGTCGCTCATGATGCTTGTGTCGATCAAACGACGATCGTATGGGAAGAGTGTCACTGACTTAAACTTGAAGAATTTGCCAAACTCTGTCTCCATCGCAGGAACTGTGATGATGATGTTTTCGGTGCGGATACCATACTTGCCTTCGTAGTAAACGCCCGGCTCATTACTTGTCGCCATGCCGACTTCGAGTGGAGTAGGGTTGATGTTGAGACGAATGCTTTGTGGACCTTCGTGACAGTTGATGAAGAATCCGATGCCGTGGCCTGTGCCGTGGTAGTAGGCCTTACCTTCTTTCCAAAGGTATTGGCGAGCCATTGCGTCGAGTTGGTGACCTGTTGTGCCTTCAGGGAATACGGCGTTTGCAATTGCGATGTGGCCCTTGAGAACGAGTGTATAGTCGTGGATTTCTTCAGCAGTCGGAGTGCCCAATGCTACTGTGCGAGTGATGTCGGTTGTGCCATAGATGTATTGACCACCTGAGTCCACCAAGAGAAGACCATCGCCTACGACAGGAATGTTGCTTTCTTCAGTCGCTTCGTAGTGGATAATAGCACCGTGTTCCTTGAAGCCGAGGATTGATGCGAAGCTTTCGTCTACACAGCTTGGGTCGGAAAGACGGATTTCGCGAAGACGTTCGCTGAGGATAAGTTCGGTGAGTTCGCCCTTAGGGTGATCTCTTTCGACCATCATGAAGAAGCGTGTCAATGCTACGCCGTCCTTTTCCATAGCGATGTCGATGCTGCGAAGCATAGACTCGTTCTTGATGCTCTTGAGCTTAGCAACCTTCGAACCGCCGAATACAGGGCAGCAAGAAATCTTGTCAAACAAGCCACGTGACACCTTGTCAGGGTCAACGAGGATCTTTGTTTCTGTCGGAAGTGTTGCTACGAAGTCGAGCACTGCATCGTAAGGCATAATCTCAAACTTGTAGGTTGCAAGGTGAGCCTTTACTTCATCGTTGAGCTTTTCTTCATCGATGAAGAGGATGCGGCGGTCGTTGCAAAGGTAGACATACGACACAAACATCGGACTGTAAGAGATGTCGTTGGCTGTGCGAAGGTTGGTTGTCCAAGCGATATCGTCGAGTGACGACATGATGATAGCTTCTGCACCTTCGTTGCGCACTTGTTCCATCACTCGGTTGGCCTTAGAGTCAACGGTTTCGCCTACGATCTTTTCATCGTGCACAAAGAGCACGTTAAGAGGGCGTTTTGGACGTTCAGGGTTGATAGTGTCGAATGGAGCAAAGTCTGTGATGAGCTTTAAGCCGTTGCCGCTGAGTTGCTGTTCGATCTTTTCTGCAAGTGCTGTAGAGAATGTCATGCCGTCGATAGCGACAGTCGATCCGCTTGGCATATTGTCGACAATCCAGCCTACCAAGTCGATAGCTTCAGGACCATCTTCTTTCATCATCTTGAAACCGGTGTCGGCGAGTTGCTCCTCAGCTTGGATGAAATATCGAGAGTCGGTCCAGCAGTAAGCTTGGTCTTGGAGCACTACGGCAGTACCATTAGTACCATTGGTCGACCAGAAGCCTGTAAGCCACTCGCGGTCTCTCCAGTGGTGAGGAGGATTTTCGCTTTGGTGAGGGTCGGTGCCTGAGATGATTACGGCATCGACATTGTGTTCTTTCATGACTTGACGAAGTCGTGTCAGATATTCGAAGTTCTTTTTCATGATTCAAATTTTGTTTGTTGTAATTTTTATGGTGTAAAGATAGTAAAATTAGATGTTATATGCAAATATTTTTCGCTTTTTGGCTGATTTAGTGACTTATGTAGCGTTTGTTTGTGAAAAAAAGATTACTTTTGTGGTCTAAGATAGATGTTTTAGTGAAATTTCAGAAAGAAATAGACTATGATAAATGTAATCTTTTATGATTTGCCGCGAGTGCATGCCGACCTCTTGCCGATGACATTCACGCGTCCGGTGGCTGATTTCAGAATCGGTATCACGACCATTCGTGAGAAATGGGCAATGATGTTGCCTCAAGATTGTCGTTACGGCTATCGCACAGTCGGTTTTCTCGTCAAGAAATATAAAGCAGAAGAGATTGACGATAATTTGTTTATCGCCGGCAATGTGGTGCCTAATCCGACTTTGGTCGAAGAAGTTCTAAGACTCGAAATCGGTGAAGCATTATTTAAAGGTGATGATTTTATTGCCTATAGAGGTGTGTCGCCCGATATGCATGCCGATAACTATATGAAGAAGGAATACAATGGCGAATGCCTTGTGTTGCACTATCTGTTTGATATCTTCCTTAATAATGGTGCTGTCATCAAGCAGGATTTCGAGATGATTACCAAGGGCAGAACAAGTTGTGCTTTGTCGGCTTCAAACACAGTAATAGGCGATCCCGGCTTGGTGTTTGTCGAAGAAGGCGCTTATGTCGAAGGTGCTTTCTTGAATACAAACGGCGGTCCTATATATATAGGTAAAGATGCGCAAGTCATGGAGGGAAGCTGTGTGCGTGGTCCGATGGCATTGTGCGAACACTCCAATATCAATATGGGGTCGAAGATATATAGCGACACCACTATCGGTCCATGGTCTAAAGTGGGTGGAGAGTTGAACAATGTTGTGGTATTCGGCTACAGTAATAAGGCACACGATGGATTCTTGGGTAATGCCGTGATAGGAGAGTGGTGCAATATTGGTGCCGGAACAAACGCTTCCAATCTCAAGAACGACTACTCGAAGATTCGCGTATGGAATTATCCCGACCACACGTTCATGCGCACCGACCTTCAATTCTGCGGTCTCATAATGGGTGATCACTCCAAGGTGGGCATCAACTGCATGTTTAACACAGCGACGGTAGTCGGAGTCGGCGTAAACATTCATGGCTCAGGTTTTCCTCGCACGTTTATTCCGTCATTCAGCGAGGGTTCGCCTGTCGGAGGATTTACGGATGTCCAACTCAAGAAATTCTTCGATATAGCCAACCGTGCAATGGCACGACGTGGTCTGTTGCTTACCGACCTTGATTACGAAATCTTTGAAGAAATCTATAAGATAGCCGACACATATAAATAGGTCGTCGGATTGTGGTGTCGCAGAAAGTCGCGATTACGACAGTCGTGCGATAAAATCTCAATGCTCGACAATTGTGGCAGTATTGTGCGTGAATACGCATGAGTGGCATTTGAGCGAATGTCGGCGTGGCGATAGTGAGATGATAGATTCTGAAGTATACAGCAGTCTGCACCTTCGAGGTGTGGACTGCTTTTCTTGAGGGGTTTCTGCAAATTGCTTCGTAGTGTTTGTGGATTTTTTAGAAGTTCCTTTAGACGAAAAAAACGAGTTGCGACGAAAAAAATAAGGCGATATATTGCGTAATTCGCTAATTATTAGTAACTTTGCATCGCTTTTGGAGAGAATTTGAAAGTCTGATGTTGCTAATTTCCTGATAAATAGGACTTTAGTGGCGTTTGTTGGGTGTGTAGACGTGGTCTGCCACTCGTAAAACAAGAGAGAACTATTAACAAAATAAAAGTAAAAAAGACAAAGAATGCCTACAATTCAACAATTAGTAAGAAAAGGACGTGTGGCTTTGCAAGATAAGAGCAAATCACCGGCATTGGATTCATGCCCACAACGTCGTGGCGTTTGCGTGAGAGTTTACACTACAACTCCTAAGAAGCCTAACTCGGCTATGCGTAAAGTTGCGCGTGTGCGCCTCACTAACGGTAAAGAGGTCAACTCTTACATCCCAGGTGAAGGACACAACCTTCAGGAGCACTCAATCGTAATGGTACGTGGTGGTCGTGTGAAAGACCTTCCGGGTGTTCGTTATCACATCGTTCGCGGTACTCTCGATACTGCAGGTGTAAACGGCCGTACACAACGTCGCTCTAAATACGGTGCGAAGCGTCCTAAAGCAGCTAAGAAATAATTATTCCTGAACTGCAGATTCAATTAAATCACAATTTAAAACTAGTTTTTGATTTATTGGATGGCTACAGGTTGAGTAAATGACACAAGAGTGTGTCGTTGAAGATGTAAAAAGCAGCCAAAAACAAAAACACAATTATTTTAAAATGAGAAAAGCTAAACCAAAAAAAAGAGTGATCCTTCCGGATCCTGTTTTTAACGATGTACGAGTTACTAAATTCGTAAATCACTTGATGTATGACGGTAAGAAAAACACTGCATACACTATTTTCTATACAGCTCTTGAGACTGTGAAGTCTAAATTGCCTAACGAGGAGAAGACTGCTCTCGAAATCTGGAAAGCAGCGCTCGAAAAGATTACTCCTCAAGTGGAAGTTAAGTCACGCCGTATCGGTGGTGCTACTTTCCAAGTTCCAACTGAAATCCGTCCGGATCGTAAAGAGTCTATCTCAATGAAGAACCTTATCATCTTCGCTCGTAAGCGTGGTGGTAAAACTATGGCCGACAAGCTTGCTGCTGAAATCGTTGACGCATTCAACGAGCAAGGTGGTGCTTTCAAGCGTAAAGAAGATATGCACCGCATGGCTGAAGCTAACCGTGCTTTCGCTCACTTCAGATTTTAATAATTGATAGATACTTTTCACAATGGCAAAAGAAGATCTTAAACTTACCAGAAATATCGGTATCATGGCTCACATCGATGCCGGTAAGACAACAACTTCTGAACGTATCCTCTTCTATACAGGTCTTACTCACAAAATCGGTGAAGTACACGATGGTGGTGCTACTATGGACTGGATGGAACAGGAGCAAGAACGTGGTATCACAATTACATCTGCTGCGACAACAGCGTTCTGGAAATACAACGATACTCAATACAAGATTAATCTTATTGACACTCCTGGACACGTTGACTTTACAGTAGAAGTAGAACGTTCTTTGCGTGTACTCGACGGTGCTGTCGCTGCATTCTGTGCAGTAGGTGGTGTTGAGCCTCAGTCAGAAACAGTTTGGCGTCAAGCTGACAAATATAACGTGCCACGTATCGGTTACGTCAACAAGATGGACCGCTCTGGTGCAAACTTCTTCGAAGTGGTTCGCCAGGTGCGCGAAGTGCTCGGTGCTAACCCACTTCCAATCCAAATTCCAATCGGTGCTGAAGAAACATTCAAGGGTGTAGTTGACCTCGTGACTATGAAGGCTTACTTCTGGCACGATGAAACTATGGGTGCTGAATACTCTATTGAAGAAATCCCTGCTAACCTTCGCGACGAAGCTGAAGAATGGCGTGACAAGATGCTCGAAACTCTCGCTGAGTTTGACGAAGCATTCATGGAAAAATACTTCGATGACCCATCTACTATCACAGTAGACGAAATCAAGTCAGCTATCCGTACAGCAACTCTTGGTATGCACGTTAACCCAATGACTTGTGGCTCTTCATTCAAGAACAAGGGCGTACAAGCATTGCTCGACAACGTATGTGCTTACCTTCCATCTCCAGCTGACCAAGGTGCTATCGAAGGTCACGAAGTTGGCGATCCTGAGACTATCATCACTCGTAAGCCAAGCGCAGACGAACCATTGGCTGCTCTCGCATTTAAGATTGCAACCGACCCATATGTAGGTCGTCTCTGCTTCTTCCGCGTTTACTCTGGTGAAATGGCTGCAGGTAGCTACTGCTTCAACAGCCGTTCAGGTAAGAAGGAACGTATCTCACGTCTCTTCCAAATGCACTCTAACAAGCAAAACCCTAAGGAAATGATCGGCTGCGGTGATATCGGTGCCGGCGTAGGTTTCAAGGATATCCGCACAGGTGACACTCTTTGTGCTGAAGACGCTCCTATCGTACTCGAAGCAATGGAATTCCCAGATCCAGTGATCGGTATCGCAGTAGAGCCTAAGACACAAAAAGACCTTGATAAACTCGGTGTTGGTCTCCAAAAGCTTGCTGAAGAAGACCCAACATTCCGCGTTGAAACTAACGAAGAAACAGGTCAAACTGTCATCAGCGGTATGGGTGAGCTTCACCTCGATATCATTATCGACCGTCTTCGTCGTGAGTTCAAGGTAGAATGTAACCAAGGTCGTCCACAAGTTACTTACAAGGAAGCTATTACACAAGCAGTTGAACTTCGTGAAACATTTAAGAAGCAAACTGGTGGTCGTGGTAAGTTCGCTGACATCATCGTACGCGTTGAGCCAGTAGACGAAGGCTTCGAAGGTAGCTTGCAATTCGTTGACGAAGTTAAGGGTGGTAACGTTCCTAAGGAATACATCCCATCTGTACAAAAGGGTTTCCAAACAGCTATGAAGAATGGTGTTCTCGCTGGTTACCCAGTAGAACAACTCAAGGTTACTCTCCTTGATGGTAGCTTCCACCCAGTCGACTCTGACCAACTTTCATTCGAACTTTGTGCTATCCAAGCATTCAAGAAGGCTTGCGAAAAAGCAGGTCCAGTGCTCCAAGAGCCAATCATGAAGATCGAAGTAGTTACTCCAGAAGAATCAATGGGTGACGTAATCGGTGACCTTAACAAGCGTCGTGGTCAAGTAGAAGGTATGGAAACAAGCCGCAGCGGTGCACGTATCGTCAAGGCTAAGTCTCCACTTGCTGAAATGTTCGGTTATGTGACTGCACTCCGTACAATCACTTCAGGTCGTGCAACTTCTACAATGACATTCTCTCACTACGCAGAAGTTAGCTCTTCAATCGCTAAGAACGTTCTCACAGAATGTCAAGGCCGTGTTGATTTGTTGAAATAATTTTATTAAAAAATATATGAGCCAAAAAATTAGAATTAAATTGAAATCTTACGATCACAGCTTGGTTGATAAATCAGCTGAAAAGATTGTAAAGACAGTTAAGGCTACAGGTGCAGTGGTAAGCGGTCCAATTCCGCTTCCCACTCACAAACGTATCTTTACTGTTAACCGCTCGACTTTCGTAAACAAGAAGTCACGCGAACAGTTCCAGTTGTCTTCATTCCAGCGTCTTATCGACATCTACAGCTCTACTTCTAAGACTGTAGACGCTCTTATGAAGCTTGAATTGCCTAGCGGCGTAGATGTATCAATTAAAGTGTGATTCGTTTAATTTTTAAAATTTAGTAGAAATGCCAGGATTATTAGGAAAGAAAATCGGAATGACATCCGTTTTCAGTGCCGACGGTAAGAACATTCCGTGCACTGTTATCGAAGTAGGTCCTTGTGTAGTTACTCAAATCAAGACAGTAGAAAATGACGGCTATGCAGCTGTGCAACTTGGTTTCCAAGAAAAGAAAGAAAAGCACACAACTAAGCCAGAAGCAGGTCATTTCAAGAAAGCAGGAGTAGCTCCAATGAGACACTTGGCCGAGTTCAAATCATTCACAGAAGTGCCTGAATTAGGTGCAACTATCACTGTCGACATCTTCCAAGAAGGTGGTTTCGTAGACGTAGTTGGTACTTCTAAGGGTAAAGGTTTCCAAGGTGTAGTTAAGCGTCATGGTTTCGGTGGTGTAGGTCAACGTACACACGGTCAGCACAACCGTCTCCGCGCTCCAGGTTCAATCGGTGCTTGTTCTTACCCAGCAAAGGTATTCAAGGGCATGCGCATGGCCGGTCAGACTGGTAACGAACGCGTGACTGTGCAAAACCTTCAAGTGATCAAGGTTCTCCCAGAGCACAATGTGTTGATGATTAAGGGTTCTATCCCAGGTAGTAAAGGTTCAATCGTAATTGTTGAGAAATAATGGAAGTAGCAGTATATAACATCAAAGGACAAGACACAGGTCGTAAAATTACCCTCAATGATGACGTTTTTGCTTACGAAGCAGGTAACGAGGCTAATCCAGAACACGTAGTGTATCTCGACGTAAAACAATTCCTCGCTAACCAACGTCAAGGAACTCACAAGAGCAAAGAACGTAGTGAAGTTTCTGGATCTACTCGCAAGCTCGGTCGCCAAAAAGGTGGTGGCGGTGCTCGCCGTGGTGATATCAACTCTCCAGTACTCGTAGGTGGTGGTAGAGTATTCGGTCCACGTCCTCGCGACTATAGATTCAAAATCAATAAAAAAGTGAAAATGTTGGCTCGTAAACTTGCACTCACTTCAAAGGTTCAGAACAATGAGCTTATTGTGGTGGAAAACTTCACTTTCGAGGCTCCAAAGACCAAAAATTACATCGATTTTGCTAAAAATCTTAAAATTGAGGACAAAAAAGTGCTTTTAGTTTTGTCAGAAGCAAATAATAACGTATATTTGTCCCTTAGAAACGTGCCAAACGCTAAAATGATGCAGGCACGCGACCTCAATACATACGCAATATTGAACAATAATGCTTTGGTATTGACAGAAGATAGCGTAAATCAAATTAATGAACTTTAATTCAAGGAGATATAGAAAACTATGGATATTCAAATCAGACCAATCGTAACAGAGAAGGCTACAGCAGTGACTGAAAAGCTCAATTGTTACACATTTGCTGTGTCTCCAGACGCAAACAAATTTCAAATCAAGGATATTGTAGAAAAGTTGTACAACGTCAAAGTGGTTAAAGTTAACACAGCTAACTATGCCGGCAAAAGAAAGCAACGTTACACTAAGAGCGGCTTGCTCAAGGGTAAAACTGCTGCATTCAAGAAAGCATTGGTTATGGTGGCTGAAGGACAATCAATTGACTACTATAGCAATATTTAATAAATAGAATGGCAGTTAAAAAATTTAAGCCCACTACACCGGGGCAACGTCACAAAATTATTGGTGTATTTAAAGGAACAATCACTGCTACTACACCAGAAAAATCTCTTACAGTAGGAAAGCGTTCTACTGGCGGTCGTAATGCCGAAGGTCACCTCGCAACACGCTATCGTGGTGGAGGTCACAAGCGCAGATATCGTTTCATCGACTTCAAGAGAACTAAAGACGGTGTACCAGCGGTAGTAAAAACAATCGAATACGACCCAAACCGTTCGGCTCGTATCGCATTGCTCTACTACGTTGACGGAACAAAAGCTTACATGATTGCACCCAACGGTCTTGAAGTTGGCACTACAGTCATGAGTGGTCCAGATGCAGCTCCAGAAGTTGGTAACGCTCTCCCACTAAGCAAAATACCTGTAGGTACAGTAATCCATTGTATTGAACTTCGTCCAGGTCAGGGCGCTTCTATGGCTCGCTCTGCCGGTACGTTCGCTCAGTTGACATCGCGTGAAGGTGATTACGCGATTATCAAATTGCCTTCAGGAGAAACACGTAAAGTCCTCGCTGCTTGTAAAGCAACAGTAGGCGTTGTCGGTAACTCTGATCACGCTCTCGAGCAATCAGGTAAAGCAGGTAGAACTCGCCACCTCGGCCGTCGTCCTCACAACCGTGGTGTTGTTATGAACCCAGTCGATCACCCAATGGGTGGTGGTGAAGGTCGTGCGTCTGGTGGTCACCCACGTTCACGTACAGGCTTGTATGCTAAGGGCTTGAAGACACGTGCTCCTAAGAAACAGTCTTCTAAGTACATTATTGAAAGAAGAAAAAAGTAAATTTGATTAATTAAACAACTATGAGTCGTTCATTAAAAAAAGGACCATTTATCAGCGTTAAGCTCGAAAAGAAAGTGGCTGCTATGGAAGAATCAGGCAAGAAGTCTGTAATCAAGACTTGGAGCCGTGCTTCTATGATTTCGCCTGACTTCGTAGGTCACACTTTCGCAGTGCACAATGGTAACAAGTTCATTCCTGTTTACGTAACTGAAAACATGGTTGGTCACAAGCTTGGAGAATTCGCTCCAACTCGTAACTTCCGTGGTCACGGTGGTAACAAGAAGAAATAATGGCCCGTAATATTAATTCAAGAAAAAATAAAGAATAAAATACAATGGGTGTAAGAAAAAGACAATCAGCTGAAATGATAAAGGAGGCCCGCAAATCACAGAGCTTCGCTAAGCTGCGCAATGTGCCAACATCACCTCGCAAAATGCGTTTGGTGGCTGACATGGTTCGCGGTCAAGAAGTGTTCAAGGCTCTCGGCATCCTTAAATTCTCAAATAAAGAGGCTGCACAGCGCGTGGAAAAACTCCTCCGCTCTGCAATCGCTAACTGGGAGCAAAAGAACGAGCGTAAGGCTGAGCAAGGAGAACTTTTCATCACAACTATCTTCGTAGATTGTGCTCCAATGCTTAAGCGCCTTCGTCCAGCTCCACAAGGTAGAGGCTACAGAATCCGTAAGCGCTCTAACCATGTGACATTGTTTGTGGATACTAAAGATAATAACGCTAAAGCTTAATAAATAAAATGGGTCAGAAAGTAAATCCTATTGCAAATCGCCTCGGTGTCATCCGTGGTTGGGACTCTAACTGGTATGGTGGCAAGAAAGGTAAGAAGTTTGGTGAAACTCTTCTTGAGGACAGCAAAATCCGTAAGTATCTCCAAACTCGTCTTGCTAAAGCTAGCGTTTCAAGAATTATCATCGAACGTACACTTAAGATGGTGACTGTGACTATCTGCACTTCTCGTCCTGGTATGATTATCGGTAAGGGTGGTAAGGATGTCGATGCTCTCAAAGAAGAACTCAAGAAGCTCACCGAAAAGGAAGTACAAATCAATATCCACGAAATCAAGCGTCCTGAATTGGATGCAGAGATCGTTGCTGCTAACATCGCTCGCCAAGTAGAAGGCAAGGTAGCTTATCGTCGCGCTGTGAAGATGGCTGTCGCTTCAACTATGCGTGCAGGTGCTGAAGGTATCAAGATCCAAGTGAGCGGTCGTTTGAACGGTGCTGAAATGGCTCGTTCAGAAATGTTCAAAGAGGGTCGTACTCCACTTCACACTCTCCGTGCAGACATCGACTACGCTTTGGTAGAAGCTCTCACTAAGGTGGGTATTATCGGTATCAAGGTTTGGATTTGCCGTGGCGAAGTTTATGGCAAGCGCGACCTCACTCCACAATACACTGCAAATTCTAAGGAAAATGCACGTCAAGGTGGTGGTGCTCGTAAGGGTGGTTTCCGTAATAAGAAAAACAACAATCGTTAATTAACTGAATCTACAGAACAATGTTACAACCAAAGAAAACCAGATATCGCAGATCACAAAAGGGCCGCATGAAAGGTGAGGCTCAACGTGGCAATCAGTTGGCTTTCGGTTCATTTGGTATCAAGACTCTTGAAGCTAAGTGGATCACAGGTCGCCAAATTGAAGCAGCCCGTATCGCTGTGACTCGTTACATGCAGCGTCAAGGTCAGATTTGGATCCGTATTTTCCCGGACAAACCAATCACTAAGAAGCCTGCAGAAGTACGTATGGGTAAAGGTAAGGGTAACCCAGAAGGTTACGTAGCACCTGTAACTCCAGGACGTATCATCATCGAAGTAGAAGGTGTAAGCTATGACATCGCTAAAGAAGCACTCCGTCTTGCTGCACAGAAGCTTCCTGTTATTACAAAGTTCGTTGTGAGAAGAGATTACGATCCATCTCAGAACGTATAATAAATAATTTTAACAATGAAAAAGGAAGAAATCAAGGAATTAAGCATTAAAGAACTCAAGGACCAAATCGAGGTCGCTGAGAAGGCTTATCGTGAATTGAAAGTAACGCACGCGATATCTCCTATAGACAATCCCGCGAAGATCACTTGTGATCGTCGCGAGATTGCTCGTCTGAAGACCGTGTTGCGTTCTAAAGAAATCGAAGCTCAAGCTTCAGTAGTTGAATAACCCTATTAAGTATTTAAGAAAATGGAAGTAAAAAGACATTTGAGAAAAGAAAGAATTGGGGTTGTTTCTAGCAACAAGGGTGATAAGACAATCACTGTTGAGATTAAGTGGAAAGAGAAACACCCAATTTATGGTAAGTTTGTCAATAAGACAAAGAAGTATCATGCTCATGATGAAAACAACGAGTGTTCAATCGGCGATACAGTGCGTTTGATGGAAACTCGTCCATTGAGCAAGACTAAGAGATGGAGACTTGTTGAAATAATCGAAAAAGTTAAGTAATTATGATACAGAGTGAATCACGTTTGACAGTAGCAGATAACAGTGGTGCAAAAGAAGCACTTTGTATCCACGTGCTTGGCGGTACAGGTCGTCGTTATGCATCAGTAGGCGACATTATCGTTGTTTCGGTTAAGAGCGTTATCCCTTCATCAGATGTAAAGAAGGGTACAGTATCAAAAGCGATCGTAGTTCGCACAAAGAAGGAAATTCGTCGTGCAGATGGTAGCTACATCCGTTTTGATGATAATGCTTGTGTTTTGTTGAATAATGCAGGTGAAATCCGTGGCAGCCGTATCTTCGGTCCAGTGGCTCGTGAATTGCGTGCCGTTAACATGAAGATTGTGTCACTTGCTCCTGAAGTTCTCTAATCAGCTAATAGAATAAAGTAATGGCAAAATTACATATCAAAAAGGGTGACATTGTTTATGTTCTTTCAGGTGATGATAAGGGCAAAACAGGACGTGTACTCTCAGTGCAAGTAAAGAAAAACCGTGCAGTTGTTGAGGGTGTAAACATCGTCTCTAAGAGCACTAAACCCAGTGCAAAATATCCACAAGGTGGAATCGTGAAAATTGAAGCTCCTGTACACATTTCTAATCTTAATCTTGTAGACCCTAAGAGCGGCAAGCCTACTCGTATCGGTCGTAAGTTGAATGATGCAGGTAAATTAGTTCGTTATTCAAAAAAATCAGGAGAGGAGATTAAGTAATGGCTACAACACTTAGCAAGGAATATCAGGAAAGAATCGTTCCTGCACTTCAAAAAGAGTTCAACTACACTACAGTGATGCAGGTTCCAAGACTTGAAAAGATCGTTATCAACCAAGGTATCGGTGCTGCGACTCAAGACAAGAAGTTGATCGAAACTTCTATCAACGAGTTGACTGCTATCACAGGTCAAAAGGCTGTAGCAACTCTTTCACGTAAGGACATCTCTAACTTTAAGTTGCGTAAGAAAATGCCTGTCGGTGTAATGGTGACACTTCGTCGCGACCGCATGTATGAATTCTTGGAACGTTTGGTACGCGTGGCATTGCCTCGTATCCGCGACTTCAAGGGTATCAATGCGAAGCTCGATGGCCGTGGCAACTACACACTCGGTATCACAGAGCAAATCATCTTCCCTGAAATCAACATCGATAGCGTATCAAAGATGATGGGTATGAACATCACTTTCGTTACATCAGCTAACACAGATGAAGAAGGTTTCGCTCTCCTTAAACAATTTGGCTTACCATTTAAAAACGAGAAATAAGATATGGCAAAAGAATCAATGAAAGCCCGCGAAGTGAAGCGTCAAAGAATGGTGGCTAAATACGCAGAACGTAAGGCTGCGCTTAAGAAGGCTGCCCTCGCAGACGAAAACGGCAACATCGATTACGAAGCTCTTACAAAGCTCCAAAAGCTTCCTAAGAATGCTTCACGTGTGCGTCTTCACAATCGCTGCTCAATCACCGGACGTCCAAAAGGTTTCATGCGTCAATTCGGCATCTCACGTATTCAATTCCGTGAAATGGCATCAGCAGGCCTTATTCCAGGTGTGAAGAAAGCAAGTTGGTAATTTTTACATCGAAATCAATAAAGAGAGTATTAAATATTGTTCAGTACATCTGAATCAATTTAAAACATCAAAAAAATGACTGATCCAATAGCAGATTATTTAACAAGACTCAGGAACGCAATCAAGGCGGGTCACCGTGTAGTAGAAGTTCCTGCTTCAAAAATGAAGAAGGAGATCACAAAGATCCTGTTCGAACAGGGTTACATCCTCAACTACAAATTTGTTGAGAACAACACTCCTTCAGGTGCAATCAAAATTGCGCTTAAGTATGATCCAGTAGACAAGGTGAACGCAATCAAGGCACTTGGTCGCGTATCTCGTCCAGGTCTTCGTCAATACACTGGCTACAAAGAAATGCCACGCGTATTGAATGGTTTAGGTATTGCTATCATTTCTACTTCTCAAGGCGTTATGACCAACAAGGAAGCTAAAGAGAGAAAGATTGGTGGCGAAGTATTGTGTTATGTTTATTAATCGGAAGGAGGTATTGATATGTCAAGAATAGGTAAAGCACCGATTACAGTACCTGCTGGCGTAAGCATCCAGGTTAAGGACAACGTAGTAACAGTAAAAGGCCCTAAGGGTGAGCTCTCACAATATGTTAACCCAGAAATCAATGTAGCAATTGAAGATGGCGTTATCGAGTTGACTCGTCCAAGCGACAACCGCGAACACCGTTCACTTCACGGTCTCTATCGTGCATTGATCAACAACATGGTGGTTGGTGTATCAGAAGGCTACAAGAAGGAAATGGAACTTGTCGGCGTAGGTTATCGTGCGACATCTACTGGTCAAGTACTTGAATTGGCTCTCGGTTTCTCTCACGCGATTTATATTAAGATGCCTAAAGAGATTAAGGTTGAGGCTAAGACTGAAAGAAATAAGAACCCACTTATCATTCTTGAGTCTGCTGACAAGCAATTGCTTGGTCAAGTATGTGCAAAGATCCGCTCATTGCGCAAGCCTGAACCATATAAGGGTAAGGGTATCAAGTTTGTTGGTGAAATTATTCGTCGTAAGTCGGGTAAATCAGCAAGTGCTAAATAATTAAAATTAAGAAATCATGGTATCTAAGATAGCAAGAAGACAAAAAATTAAAACCCGCATCCGCGGTAAAATTTCAGGCACTGCACAACGTCCACGTATGACAGTATTTCGCAGTAACAAGGCAATCTATGTTCAGCTCATCGATGACTTAGCAGGTAAGACACTTTGTGCAGCATCTTCAAAGGGTATTGCAGAAGGTACAAAATGCGAAATCTCAGAAAAGGTGGGTGAAGTAATTGCTAAGAAAGCATTGGAAATGGGTATCACAGAAGTTGTATTCGACAGAAATGGTTACCTTTTCCATGGTAGAGTAAAATCATTGGCCGATGCAGCACGCAAAGCCGGTCTTAAATTTTAATTGAAATCATGGCAAATAAGAATAACAGAGTAAAGTCAACAAATGATTTGGAATTGAAGGACCGTCTTGTAGCCATCAACCGCGTAACTAAGGTTACAAAGGGTGGACGTGCTTTCAGTTTCGCGGCTATCGTAGTTGTAGGTAACGAAGATGGCATCGTAGGCTGGGGTCTTGGTAAGGCTAATGAAGTCACTGCAGCAATTGCAAAGGGCGTAGAAGCAGCTAAGAAAAACCTTATCCGTGTACCTGTTCACAAAGGTACAATTCCACACGAGCAAGTTGCAAAATTCGGTGGCTCACGCGTATTGATGAAGCCAGCATCTACCGGTACCGGAGTAAAGGCTGGTGGTGCGATGCGTGCCGTATTTGAAAGTGTTGGTATCACCGACGTACTTGCAAAATCTAAGGGTTCTTCTAACCCTCACAACTTGGTTAAGGCGACTATCGCAGCGCTTGGCGAAATGCGTAGCCCAGCTCAAGTCGCTCAACACCGTGGAGTATCAGTAGAAAAAGTGTTTAACGGCAAATAATATTGAACATGGCACAGATTAAGATTAAACAAATTAAGAGCCGCATCAATTGTCCGGCCGTTCAAAAGAGAACGCTTGATGCTCTTGGATTGAGAAAGATGAATCAAGTAGTGGTTAAGGAGGATTCTCCTGCAGTAATGGGAATGGTAAACAAAGTACGTCACTTGGTTGAAGTGACCAACGCCTAAAAAAGTATAAGAATATGGATTTAAGTAATTTGCAACCTGCAGTTGGCAGCAACAAAGACAGGAAGAGAATAGGACGCGGTCCAGGTTCAGGCTACGGTGGCACTTCTACACGTGGTCATAAGGGTGCTAAATCACGTTCAGGCTACAAGCACAAAGTAGGTTTTGAAGGTGGTCAAATGCCTTTGCAACGTCGTGTTCCTAAATTCGGTTTCAAGAATTTCAACCGAGTTGAATACAAAGCTATTAATCTCAATGTGCTCGAAGACTTGGCTACAGCTAAGAACTTGAGCAAGATTACAGTTGCTGACTTGTTGGCAGCAGGATTGGTTTCTAAGAATCAGCTTGTTAAGGTGCTTGGTAATGGCGCTTTGACTCGCGCTCTCGAAGTAGAGGCTAATGCCTTCTCTAAGAAAGCTGAAGAAGCAATCGTTGCAGCAGGTGGTACAGTAACTAAAAAATAATAAACAATGGGATTTATTCAAACAGTTAAAAATATCTGGAGCGTCGAAGATCTTCGCAAGCGAATCGGTATCACCCTTTTGCTTGTGATTATCTATCGCTTTGGTTGCTACGTAGTTCTCCCGGGTATCGACCCTAACGAACTCATGGCACTCAAAGACTTCACCAAAGATGGCTTGATGCAACTCCTCGACATGTTCTCGGGTGGTGCATTTGCTCAAGCTTCTATCTTTGCGTTGGGTATCATGCCTTACATCACTGCGTCTATCGTGATTCAGTTGTTGGGTATGGTATTGCCGGCATTCCAGAAGATGCAGCGCGAAGGAGAAAGTGGCCGCATGAAGATGAATCAGTACACTCGCTATTTGACAGTGTTGATTCTCTTGGTGCAAGGTCCTGCTTATCTTCTTAACTTGAAGTATCAAGTTATGTCTGCAGGTGGTAACGTAGAACTTGGTTTCTGGACGATAGCTTATATGACTATCATCTTGGCTGCAGGCTCTATGTTTATCATGTGGCTTGGCGAACGCATCGATCAAAAGGGTATCGGTAATGGTATTTCATTCATCATCTTGGTGGGTATCATTGCTCGTCTCCCACAAGCATTCATCCAAGAGTTTACAGGTCGTCTTCTCAACTCAGAGGCTGGTGGTCTTATCGTATTCTTGGTTGAAATCATCATCTTGCTTGCTGTAATCGCAGGCGCAGTATTGTTGGTTCAAGGTACTCGCAAAGTGCCTGTACAATATGCTAAGCGCATTGTCGGCAACAAGCAATATGGCGGTGCACGTCAATACATCCCATTGAAGGTAAATGCAGCCGGCGTTATGCCAATCATCTTCGCACAAGCGATTATGTTCATCCCAATCACACTTACAGGTTTCACAGGTGGTGAAAGCGCAGTAGCACGTGCATTCACAGATATGTATGGCTTTTGGTACAACCTCGTGTACTTCTTGATGATTGTGGCATTTACATATTTCTATACAGCCATCACAGTGCGTCCAGCTCAGATGGCAGAAGATATGAAGCGTAACAACGGATTTATCCCTGGTGTTAAGCCAGGTAAGCCGACAGTGGATTATCTTGACTCTATTATGTCGCGCATCACATTGCCTGGATCTATCTTCCTTGGCATCGTGGCAATCCTTCCAGCGATCGCTACAGTGTGTGGTCTTAATAGCAGTTTTGCTCAATTCTTCGGTGGTACGTCTCTTCTTATTTTGGTTGGCGTGATTCTCGACACTCTTCGTATTATCGAAGGTCACTTGTTGATGCGTCACTATGATGGATTGATGAAGGACGGCAGAATCAAAGGTCGTACAACCGGTAATGCAGCATTCTAATTGTAACTTTTTAAACTATATAAAAAGTAAATGATCTATCTCAAAACATCAGAAGAACTTGAGTTGATGAGAGCAGCAAACACTCTTGTGAGCCAGACACTTGGTGAAGTAGCCAAGTGGGTGGCTCCGGGAGTTACTACTCTGAAGCTCGACACTATTGCTCGCGAGTTCATCTTGGACAATGGTGGTAAACCTGCATGTTTAGGATATGGTGGTTTCCCTGGCACTCTTTGCATTGAGGTCAACGAAACAGTGGTACATGGTTTTCCAAGTTCATATGTATTGAAGGAAGGGGATATAATTGGCACGGATTGTGTTGTAGAACTCAACGGCTTCCACGGCGATACATGTTATACGTTCGCTGTCGGAGAAGTTGACGAAAAGGTGATGGAGCTTTGTCGTGTGACAAAAGAGTCATTGTACAAGGGCATCGCAGCAGCACAAGAAGGAAAGCGCATCGGTGATATTGCAAATGCTATCCAGACATTCTGCGAAAAGCACGGTTATGGAGTGGTTCGTGAGATGTGTGGTCATGGCATCGGCAAGAAGATGCATGAAGATCCTGAAGTGCCTAACTATGGTCGTCGAGGTATCGGACCGGTGTTGCGCAATGGCATGTGTATCGCAATCGAGCCAATGATTAATCTTGGAAGCAAGAATATCGTTATCGAGCGTGATGGATGGCAATGTCGCACCAAGGATAGAAAGCCATCAGCTCACTATGAGCATACGATTGCAATCGTAGATGGACAGACAGAGATCTTGACAACCTTTGATTATATAAAAGAAGCACTCGGAGATAGATTTATTTAACGCAAACAACTTATATGGCAAAACAAGCTGCAATCGAACAAGATGGTGTAATCCTTGAAGCATTGTCAAATGCAATGTTTAAGGTAGAGTTGGAAAATGGTCACGTGATCACCGCTCACATCTCAGGAAAGATGCGTATGCATTACATTAAAATTTTGCCTGGCGATAAGGTAAGAGTCGAAATGTCGCCTTACGACTTATCAAAGGGAAGAATCGCTTTTAGATATAAATAATAAAAGAAACAAGATATGAAAGTAAGAGCCTCAGTAAAGAAGCGTACCCCAGACAGCAAGATTGTTCGTCGCAAGGGTAGATTGTATGTGATCAACAAAAAGAATCCAAAATATAAACAACGTCAAGGATAATTTTATTCCTTAAAAAATTGTAATCAGACAATATGGCAGTAAGAATCGTCGGCGTAGATTTGCCGCAAAACAAAAGAGGTGAAATAGCCTTGACATATATCTTCGGTATTGGACGCAGTGCAGCCAACACAATTTTGACTAAGGCAGGCGTTGACCGTGATATCAAAGTAAAAGACTGGACAGACGACCAAGCAGCAGCAGTTCGTGAAGTGATCCAAGCTAACTACAAGGTAGAAGGTGACCTTCGTTCAGAAATCCAGCTTAACATTAAGCGTCTCATGGATATCGGTTGCTACCGTGGTATCCGTCACCGTATCGGTCTTCCACTTCGTGGACAAAGCACAAAGAACAACGCACGTACACGTAAGGGACGTAAGAAAACAGTTGCTAATAAGAAAAAAGCTACTAAATAAAATTAAAGTATGGCAAAAAAGACAGTCGCAGCAAAGAAGAGAAATGTTAAGGTTGACGCAATGGGTCAACTTCACGTTCACTCATCTTTCAACAACATCATCGTATGCTTGACAAATGGAGAAGGTCAAGTAATTTCATGGTCTTCAGCTGGTAAGATGGGCTTCCGCGGATCAAAGAAGAATACTCCGTATGCAGCTCAAATGGCAGCTCAAGATTGCGCTAAGGTTGCTTTCGACCTTGGTTTGCGTAAGGTAAAGGCATATGTTAAGGGTCCAGGTAATGGTCGCGAGTCTGCAATTCGTACAGTACACGGTGCTGGTATCGAAGTTACAGAAATCATCGACGTTACACCACTTCCACACAACGGTTGCCGTCCTCCTAAGAGAAGAAGAGTTTAATAACAAATTAATTTTTTCTTAGATTAAAACCTTATAGTGCGCTCTGAATGCGAATAGACTATCTGATCAGCTTTCTCTCGATAGTCGCGGCTGCGCTAAGGAGCGACACTTTAGACTTTAATTTAAATTAAAAGCAAAAACAATGGCAAGATATACTGGTCCAAAATCAAGAATCGCCCGCAAATTCGGCGAGGCTATTTATGGCGAGGATAAGGTTCTCAGCAAGAAAAACTATCCTCCTGGTCAACACGGTGTAAACCGTAGAAAGAAAACATCTGAGTATGGTATTCAGTTGCGCGAAAAGCAGAAAGCAAAATACACTTACGGTGTATTGGAACGTCAATTCCGCAACCTCTTCGACAAGGCAGCACGCACAAAGGGTATTACCGGTGAAGTGCTTTTGCAATTGCTCGAAAGCCGTCTCGACAACGTTGTATATCGTTTGGGTATAGCACCTACACGTCCAGCAGCACGTCAAATCGTACTTCACAAGCACATCACAGTGAATGGTGCAGTAGTGAACATCGCATCATATCAGGTAAAGCCTGGTGACGTAGTAGCAGTACGTGAAAAGTCTAAGTCACTCGAAGTAATCGCAGACTGCCTTGCAGGCTTCAACCACAGCAAGTATCCTTGGATCGAGTGGGACGAAAGCGTAAAGGGTGGTAAATTCCTCCATCTTCCACAAAGAGAAGATATTCCTGAAACAATTAAGGAACAGTTGATCGTTGAGTTGTATTCTAAATAATAAATTATAGAGATCCATGGCTATTTTAGCATTTCAGAAACCTGACAAAGTTTTAATGTTGGAGGCTGATAACTTCTACGGTAAGTTTGAGTTTAGGCCTTTGGAGCCTGGTTATGGTCAGACCGTAGGTAACGCATTGCGTCGCATATTGCTCTCTTCATTGGAGGGTTTTGCAATCTGCACAATCCGCATCGATGGCGTTGCACACGAGTTGGGAACTATCCCGGGAGTTAGAGAGGATGTGACAAACATCATCCTAAACCTTAAGCAAGTCCGCTTCAAGCAGATTGTTGAAGAGACAGAGACCGAAAAGGCGACAGTCAACGTGTCGGGTCAAGATGTGTTCAAAGCCGGTGACCTCAACAAAGTTTTGACAGGATTCGAAGTATTGAATCCGGAATTGGAAATATGCCACCTCGACTCTAAGGCAGGCTTCCAAATGGAATTCTGCATCAACAAGGGTCGTGGTTGGGTTCCAGCCGATGAAAATCGCGAAATGTATTGCGGTGATGAGCTCAACACGATTGCAATCGACTCAATCTACACTCCTATTAAGAACGTGAAGTATGCAGTCGAAAACTTCCGTGTAGAACAAAAGACCGACTACGAAAAACTTGTGTTGGAAGTTACTACAGACGGATCAATTCAACCTCAAGATGCTCTCAAAGAAGCAGCGAAGATACTTATCCATCACTTCATGCTCTTCAGCGACGACAAGATTACACTCGAGTCGCCAGTAGAAGATGCATCAAACGAATTCGATGAAGAAGTGCTTCACATGCGTCAATTGCTTAAGAGCAAGCTTGTCGATATGGATCTTTCTGTACGCGCACTCAACTGCTTGAAATCTGCTGAAGTGGAAACTCTTGGCGAATTGGTGAAGTACAACAAGCAAGACTTGTTGAAGTTCCGCAACTTCGGTAAGAAGTCACTCACAGAGCTTGATGAGTTGCTCGCAAACTTGAACTTATCTTTCGACATGGACATTTCAAAGTATAAATTAGATAAAGACTAAAAACGATGAGACACAATAAAAAATTCAATCACTTAGGTCGTAAGAAGGCACATCGTGACGCGATGTTGGCTAATATGACTATCTCTCTTATCATGCATAAGAGAATCAATACAACTGTTGCTAAAGCAAAGGCGCTCCGTATCTTCGCTGAGCCTATCATCAATCGCGCTAAGAAAGATGACATGGCTAACCGTCGCCTCGTGTTCAGCTACCTCCAAAACAAGGAAGCTGTGAAGGAACTCTTCGGTGTAGTGGCAGATAAGATCGCTGAACGTAACGGTGGTTACACTCGTATTCTTAAGACTGGCAACCGTCTTGGTGACAACGCTGAAACTTGCTTCATCGAGCTCGTAGACTTCAACGAAGCTATGCTCAAGGATAAGGCTGAGAAGAAGGCTCCTAAGACTCGCCGTTCACGCAGCAAAAAGGCAGCTCCTGCTGCTGAAGCTCCAGCTGAAACTGCAGAATAATCTTGAGTCATACGACATCAGATATAGAAGACCGTCCCATGGGGCGGTCTTTTTTGTCGTTATGGATGTCCCGTCCTGATATAGTGTTACACTAAGAAAAGACCCAGTAGGAGATACTGGATACTGTTCCCAAAAGTGAGTCTGAGATGCATACAAAAGGACCAGCCATGCTTGGACAGTCCTGACAAGTTTGTAATTTCGACCATTAGGTCGCTAATTTCTGATGGTTGCTTTTGTGAGGCTGGATGTATTAGAGTATCGGAGCGAAGAGTCGCACTATCGACTCAATCAGGCTTTGAGTTTTCGGACGTTGTTGCCATGCCGACAACGATAGTTTGACGGAGTCCTTTATGTCTTCGAAGAATGTTTCTTTCATTCGAGTAGTAGTCTCTTTGTCGTAGATCAGAAGGTTGGCCTCGAAGTTGTGTTCAAAACTTCGGAAGTCAAAATTGGTCGAGCCGGTAGATACAAATTCGTTGTCGATAATTAGGTTTTTGGAGTGCATCATGCCTTTGTCGTAGAGGTAGATTTTGATGCCGGCTTTAAGACATTCTTCGATGTAGGAGAATGATGCATAGTTGAGTATCTTGGAGTCGCTCTTGCGCGGAATCATGATGCGAACATCGACTTTTGCAAGGGCGGCAGTCAGTAGTGCACGCATCAGTGCCTCCGTTGGGAGGAAATAAGGAGTCTGAATGTAGATGGATTTTTTTGCTCCAGCGATTGCTTTGTGGAATACGAGGGCAATGTTGGGCCATGTCGATGTCGGTCCACTGGTGATGAGCTGCATCGGCAACTTTGATGGTGTGTCCTGGCGACGTGTGTCGGACTCGTTATCGAGAAGGAGAATGTCGTTGATGAAGTTCCAGTCTGTAGCAAACGATTGCTGCAATGCCTTAACGATACCACCCGTAGTTCTTACATGGGTGTCACGCCATATTTTGCCTATTTTAGCGCCATATACATATCGGTCGGCGATGTTCATGCCTCCGATATAGCCTATCTTTCCATCTATGATTGTAATCTTTCGGTGGTTGCGCCAATTGATGCGATTGGCAAGTTGAGGGAAGGTTACGCGGAAGAACGGATGGATATTAACCCCGGCTTTAGATAGCGATTTGAAGAACTTGCTGTCGATGCTGAAGCTGCCCACATGGTCGTAGATGACGTTGACATTCACTCCTTGCTTTGCTTTGTCAATCAGGATCTCGGCAATCTCTCTCCCTATTCGGTCATTCGAGAATATGTAGTACTGTAGATGAATGTATCTTTGAGCATTACGCAAGTCTTCTTTGAGCATATCAAATTTGTCACTGCCGGAGTGATAAATGGCGATGTCATTGTGGTCGTAGAGCGTTGCTCCACAAAGGGAGTGAGCGAGTTTGATAATCTGTCGGCTATGGTCGGAGATGTCGAGCGTGCTGATGTCTTGGCAATGTTCAGTCTGAGTGTTGAGCAGCTTGCGTTTCTTGTGTCGAGAGATGAGTTGCATACCCTTGAGGCTGCGTCCAAAGAATAGATAGAAAATCCATCCGACTACAGGAAGGAAAATCAAAACCGTTACCCATGCAAGCGACTTGATTGGGTTGCGATTTTCGGTCAGAACGACATAGATGCAACTGATGATAATCGCAATGTAGATTGCGAAGCAGATGTAGGTCATCCATTGATTGATAGTTATGTCGCTCCAGAAATCCATATTCGCGACTAAGGTAGTGATTTTTTCGGATATGGCAATAATAATTGGCTTTAAAAATCCACGGAATGATGCTGAAAGGTCTATGATTCAAAGACTTGGTAGGTTTTGGAGTTGTCGAAAATTGTATAAAACAAAAGGAAGCGGGATAATTTCACAATCTTCACGCTTCCTTTTTAGCTTAACTAAATAAATTCTTACATGCTAGGTTCACAGTTAATAACTATGTCTAATCGCTTGCAAAGTTAGCGATATTTTCACATTTTGTCTTATAATTTTTGCTTAATAAATCTTAAAGATAGTGATAATATGTTTTTCAAGCGAAAATTAGACCAATTTTATTCCATGCAATCCTGTTAATTGTCGTTTTAATGATGACAGCAGTTTATATTTTGCCTGCTTCTTTTTGCTCTAAGTATTCTTTAGCGACAAGGCAAAGCTCGTCGTACCATTCTTGACCGAATCGGCGCACGAGAGGCTCGCGCAAGAATTGGTAGGCTCTGACTTTTTCTTTGCGTCCGAGCACTTCGGCACACTTGCAGATGTTCCACTTATGATAGTTGACGGCAGTGAAATCGGGATAGCGATTGAGGCGGACAGGGTAGAGGTGGCAGGATATCGGTTTATAGAAGTCTGTGCGTCCTTCGCGATAGGCTTTTTCGATAGCGCAGTAGCACATGCCGTTTGGTGCATAGGTAGTGAAAACGCAGTCGCGACCATTGACAATTGATGTCACGAGGTCGCCATCTTCGTCGATGTAGCCGACGCCTTGCTCTTCGATAATCTGCTTGGCTGCCGGAGTGAGGTCGTCCCATACGGTAGGCACGAGCGACTTGAGGATTTCGTATTCCTCTTTGCTGATTGGGGCGCCGGCATCTCCTTCGATGCAGCATTCGCCTTTGCACGAGTCAAGGTCGCAGAGGAAAAATTGCTCTATGAGGTCGAGAGTTACGAGAGTGTCTTTAATCTGTATCATTTGATGAAAAAGGGTTGATTTATAGTCCGGAGTAGACGACGCATGAGCCAATGAGTCGGTCGGCACGGCTGCCCGGAGTGTGATGATAAATTTTTATAACGTATTCGTTGATTGTCTCGTAGTGATTGCCTTCTATCAGCGAAGTGTCGCCGATCGGCGTGGCTGAACGATGGGGCACGGCAAGATACTGATAGTTGTAGGAACCTTGCTTGAGTTGCAACGTTTTTTCGTAGAGGCCGGTGTCGTAGTTGTATTCCATCTTGTTGCTATCGTCAAAATGGTTGAGCGATAGTTCGCCACTGATGTAGATGTCGGCATTCATTACTTGAGGCACATCGAGAGCGAAGTGTGTCATGATGTAGTCGGCACCGAGGTTGGGGTCGGTGGAATTGTATTCGTCGATGCAGTAGCGACCATTTTGCGTGCGGTCGAAGAGATAGGAGGCAGATGCTCTCTCTTCATCGACTTGCAAGAAAGCATTGTAGGAGTTGCCGATGTAGCGTGTGGAGTCGACGTGCATGCCCGGATAGTTGGTGCGTACGGTCTCAAATCGTCGAAATTCGTTGCCGGCCTTGAATATCAATTGTGGCAAGTGCTCATAGATGATCTGAGATGCTTGAATGCGTTGGGGATTGCGAAGAGTGACGCTATTGTCGGTGCGTCCATTCTGCTCGACGACGGCTATAAGTTCGGAGAATGGGTCGGTTATCTTATACTGATTTTGTGCAACCGAAAAATTGACTTGCTGAAATATGTCGTTGACACCCAAGTCGGTGCGAGATGTCGCTTCGCCTGTGACGGTGACCTGAGCTTCGTCGACGCAGAAACGTGCCTGAAGCAGCGTCTCGTCGGGGTCGCTTTCGTCAAAGACTTGTAGCAGATAATTGCCCGATACAAGTGGCGCGATATTGTCGTTGGGTATGGTTATGAGATAGTTGACATAGTGAATGAAGGTGTTGCTCGAGAAGGCGTAGTCGTCGACATTGGCAATGTTGAAACCATCGACAAACTCGCTGTCGAGTAGCATCGATGGTTGCCAATCGGCGTTGCAATGTACCAGTCGATACTGCATGTAGCGGACATCGTCAGACAACTCATCGAACATGATGGTGATGCGATCGTTGCCGTTGAGATGAATGATAGGTGGCGACATGAAGTCATTCTCCACCTGGACCTTCAGTGTGCGAAAATCGGGGTGGAAAATTTGCGTGTCGGTGTTCATCTTCTGAGCATACAGATGGGTTATGCTTAGGAGAGTTGTGACGATGCTGATGGCGAAGAAGCGCTTCATTCTGTCTCGTTGATAAAATTGTGAAGGATCTCTATTCCGCTAAGGATGAGCTCGTTGCATGGGCGAGGAGGTGTCATTCCTTTTAACTCGCGACAGATGATAGAGCAATGTTTAGACTTGAAAATCTCCGAAAGGTTTGAAACGCGTGGGTAGACGGTGATTTTGTCTTTAGCACCGCCGTTGCTGCGGAAACCCTCGATTATCGTCATTCCGCTCACGACTCCGCACACTTCACCTTGCCCACCAAAGCCGCCACCAAAACCTATCGACAGCTTGGCGATGACTTCATCAGGGAGGTTGTGGATGTCGGGAAATGCCATTGCTACGCATTGAGAGCAATTAAGGCCTTGTGCGCGAAGCTTCTGCGCTATTTCTATACGTTCGTTGAGTGTCATATTGTTTTACCAGATTATGGGTTGCTTATTGTGTTTAATTAGATAATCGTTGGCGAGAGAGAAGTGGTGGTTGCCAAAAAATCCGCGATAGGAGGATAGTGGCGACGGGTGGGCAGAAGTGAGGACCAGATGGCGCGAGCGATCGATGAAATCACACTTGCGCTTGGCATCGGCTCCCCAAAGGATGAACACCAGATTGTCGCGATTTTCGGCGAGTTCATGCACCACTCGGTCGGTGAAGCGTTCCCAACCTTTGCCACTATGCGATTTCGGAGTGTGGGCTCTGACTGTCAGCGTGGTGTTGAGTAGCAGCACGCCTTGCTTTGCCCAACGCGAAAGGTCGCCGTTGGAAGGGATAGGAGCACCTGTATCGGCGCTTACCTCTTTGAATATGTTGACCAGCGATGGAGGCATGTCGATGCCTTCGCGCACAGAGAAGCAAAGGCCGTTGGCTTGACCCGGTCCGTGGTATGGGTCTTGGCCGATGATGACCACCTTGGTGGCATCAAAAGGCGATGCGTCAAAAGCGGCAAAGATTTCTTTGCCCGGTGGATAGATGGTCTGAGTGGCATACTCGTTGCGTAGCCATTGCGTCAACCGGTAGAAGTAGTCTTTTTCAAACTCATCGGCCAGTTGTCGTTTCCAACTCTCTTCTATTCTTACATTCATAGCACAAATTTAGGCAAAAAATTCCACATTACGCAAAAAATCACTAACTTTGCTACTCGTTAGCATATTATGCGCCTATAGTTCAATGGATAGAATAAAGGATTCCGGTTCCTTCGATTGGGGTTCGACTCCCCATGGGCGTACCATCAGATTTCTCTCGATCGTCTTGGATAATCAAGGCGGTCGATTTTTTATAGGAGTCGGTCAAGAAGTGGAACAACCTCACTATCCATATATAAGATTCTGCAATAGGATAGGGGTTTAAATTGAGGGTTGGGGTATAAATAAAAAAAATTGATTGTCTCTCGACAACCAATCTCATTGTTAACCTTAAAATCTAATACCATGAAAAACTCGATGCAAAGTTAGTAATAAATTTTGAAACTGCGAATAGTGTAAATGGAAAATTTCCACACCTTAACATTTATTAATGAAAAAGGGTGCGGTTTTTACTGAAATTTGGTGTTTTTGGATGTTTTTATAGTGAAACGCTTGAAAAATGATTTCGGGATTTGTGAAATCTGCAAAAATTCACTATATTTGCACTATCAAATTAATACGAATACATTATGGACAGTTGGTTGATATGGCTTATTATTACGGCCTTACTAATTCTGGTAGAATTGCTGACAAGTTTTATCGCGACATTTTGTTTGGCTGTCGGAGCATTGTTGGCAATGGTTGCCTCTCTGCTTGGTGGCGGATTGGAATGGCAGTTGGGTGCGTTGGTGCTCGGCACAGTGCTTGCATTCATCTTCTTCGCTCCGTTCATCAGACGCTTGCAGAGCCGTCGTGGAAAATCTGATGACAGAGGAGTGAGCAACATGGACGCACTTAGAGGTCGCGTGGCAGAGGTTGTGGAGGCAATCCCGTCTGACGGCGGTTGCGGACGAGTACGCGTTGATGGCGACCGTTGGCAGGCTCGCAGTGTCGATGGCTGTGCGTTTTCAGTAGGCGACAAAGTGAGAGTAGTCGGCTATGACAGCATTATATTAGATGTAGAAACAAACTTTTAAAAATCAGTATATTATGACAAGTTCTATGGTTTTATTAGGCATACTGGCCTTTATAGTGATAGCGTTGGTGTCTGCCGGTGTTAAGGTAGTGCCACAGTCTGAAACACGCGTTATCGAGCGTCTTGGTCGCTTTCATGCAGTGCTGCCTCCGGGCTTGAACATCATCTGGCCGTTTATCGATAAGCCGAAGATGGTCTACACTCGCAACATGGTGGGCAACTATGCACGCATCGTGTCGACTTCCGTAATCGACCTTCGTGAGCAAGTCTATGACTTTCCATCTCAGCAAGTGATCACCAAGGATAACGTGACGACAGAAATCAACGCCTTGATCTACTTCCAAATCGTCGATCCGAAAAAGTCGGTCTATGAAATCGAAAACCTCCCTAACGCAATCGAAAAGTTGACACAGACATCGCTTCGTAACGTCATCGGTGAACTCGAACTTGACGAAACGCTCACATCACGCGACACCATCAACTCTAAGTTGCAAGCTATCCTTGATGAAGCTACCAACAAGTGGGGTGTAAAGGTAAACCGTGTTGAACTTCAAGATATTACGCCTCCTGAAAGTGTGCGCGTAGCCATGGAAAAACAGATGCAGGCAGAACGTAATCGTCGTGCTGAAATCCTTAATGCTGAGGGTGAAAAGAAATCGCTCATCTTGCGTTCGGAAGGTGAAAAACAGTCGCAAATCAACCAAGCAGAAGCTGTGAAGCAAGCAGAAATTCTCAAGGCTGAAGGTGAATCACGCGCCAAGGTGCTTGTGGCAGAAGCAGAAGCAGAAGCTATCCGTCGTGTCGCAGAAGCCATCAAAGAATCGCAGACCGATCCTGCGACCTACATGCTCGCAATGAAATACATCGAGACACTCAAGGAGATGACATCAGGTCAGGACAACAAGACAGTCTATGTGCCATACGAAGCATCAGGCGTGCTCGGCTCAATCGGCTCAATCAAAGAGCTCTTCAAGCAGTAAACTTGAGGGATAGTATTTATAGTAGCAATAGTATAGACAGTATAGATAGTATAGATAGTATAGATAGTATTTATTGAGTTATAATCTTTATGATATAGAAAAGTCTCGGCACAGAGTTGTGTCGAGACTTTTTTTATTAAGGGAAAGATACTTTCTTTTGATAGTTTACACTGAGTAGTGTATTTTTTGTGTAATCTAATTGACTTATGTGGCGATTATTTTGTGCGGGCGATGATGAGTGCTGAGTAAGGAGCAACGGTGATTTTGCCACCCTTGGTAGTGCCGAGTTGGCCTTCAGGGCAGATTTTGCCGTCTTGTGCTACGATCATCCAGTCGCCTTTCTTAATCTTCACTTCTTGAGCTGTGGCTGCACCATTGAGCACGACTTTAATCTCTTTCCAGCTGTCGCCGTTGGCGTTGTCAACGAGAGAGTAAGCGATGAGGTTTGGTTGCTTTTCAGAGTCGATTTTGTCGAAAACGATGTGCTTTGCAATCATTTCGGCAGTCGGCATACGGAATGCAGGGTGAGCCTTGCGGAGAGCGATGAGACCTTTGTAGTAG
Source organism: Muribaculaceae bacterium (assembly GCA_017547845.1). Classification (GTDB taxonomy): domain Bacteria; phylum Bacteroidota; class Bacteroidia; order Bacteroidales; family Muribaculaceae; genus Lepagella. The sequence continues at coordinate 28,613 of JAFYNZ010000028.1, read as the reverse complement.
TTGAATTGGTCTTTGTTTGTCGCTTTGAGGTTCCAGTCGATAGCGTTGACGTGGTCAGGCTGATTGTAGGTGTTGTGGATGCCTTTCTTGTCACGGAAGATTTCTTCGCCGCAGAACATGAACGGTGTGCCTTGTGATGTGAAGACGATAGTCTGTGCGAGTTTAGCGACAGCCATGCGTTCAGCATCTGTAGCGTCAGGCATTGAGAGGCGAAGCTTGTCGGTGAGACAGAGGTCGTCGTGGCATGATACGTAGTTGACAATCATTTGTGGTGATGCAGCGTAAGGGAACTTTGAGTTTTGGCCCTTGCTGTAGTCAACTTGTGGGTGAGCAGTAGCAGCTACGATACCAATCTTGACAGTCTCTTCATTGCCCGGTTTGCCTGATGCAAAACCACGGTCGGCAGCATTAGAGTAGTGGCCTTTGACTGCGTCGCGTAGGTCGTCGCTGAATACTGCGATGCCCGACATCTGCGATACATGCTCTTTGAGTGCACGCTTTTCGACCTTGAGAGGAGAGTCGCCACATGTCCAACCTTCGCCGTAAACGAAGATGCGTGGGTCGATTTTCTTGAGTTCGGCAGCGACTTGGTTCATCGTTTCGATGTCGTGGATAGCCATGAGGTCGAAACGGAAGCCGTCGATGTGGTATTCGTTAACCCAATATTTGGTAGAGTTGATGATGTAGTTGCGCATTTGTTGACGGTCTGATGCTGTCTCATTGTTACAACCTGAAGCGTCGCTATAGTTGCCATCTTCCCAATGGCGGTGGTAGTAGCCCGGAGCAGTGAGGTTGAAGTTTGAGCCATCGTTTTCGGCAGTGTGGTTGTAGACAACGTCGAGGATAACGCCGATGCCGGCATCGTGGAGTGCCTTAATCATCTCCTTCATTTCGCGGATGCGAGTTTCAGGGTCGGAAGGGTTGGTAGAGTAAGAGCCTTCCGGAGTGTTGTAGTTCATAGGGTCGTAGCCCCAGTTGTAAACATTGGATGGGAGTTGAGTTTCGTCGACAGAGTTGTAGTCGTAAGAAGGGAGGATATGCACGTGAGTGATACCGAGCTCTTTGAGGTGGTCGATGCCTGTCTTCTCGCCGTTGAGAGAGCGTACGCCTTCTTCGGTGAGAGCGAGGAATTTACCCTTGTTGGCGATGCCTGAGTTGGTGTGAACCGACATGTCGCGGTGGTGCATTTCGTAGATGATGACATCGGTGAAATAGTCCACTTTAGGACCGCGGTCTTCAGTCCAGCCCTCAGGGTTGGTGTTGGCGAAGTCGATGATAGCAGCGCGTTTGCCGTTTACGCCTACAGCTTTTGCCCAGACGCCCGGAGTTTCAGCGTATAGTTTGCCACCTTGCTCAATCTGGAAAGTGTAGAACTTGCCATAGAGTTGCTCGGCAACCGAAGCACTCCAAGTGCCGTCTGTGCTATTGAAAGTCATGGCGATGGTCTTGTAGGCTTCGCCGGTGCGACCATCGTTGTAGAGATGGAGGTTGACCTTGTCGGCTTTAGGACTCCAAAGCTTGAAGTGAGTGCCCGACTTGTCAACGCGCATTTCGAGGTCGTCGCCTGCGTAAGAAGGGTAGTCGACGAACTGAGCATCGTAGTTGCTTTGAGCCGACGCATCTTGAGAGGTAGCGACCATAGATGCTGATAACATAGTAGCTGCCATAAAATAAGCGAAAATTGGCTTTTTCATTCTTGTATGTAAAAATTTATTAGTTAATAAAATTCTGAGGATTAGCCATCTATGAGATGGATAGTCATGATGCAAAGTTACGAAAAAAACTTTGGACAGCAAATCTCTCTATATATAATAAAGGTGAAAAGGGTGTTAAAGTGGTGGAAATGTCGAAAAATCAGCGATTTGGAGAGAAAAAACGCTGCAATATTTTGTGGAGTCGAAATAAAGTAGTAATTTTGCACCGCTTTTTGACGAAAGCCCGCGATGTTATGACGGTAGACTTCATGGCGTTTCGGTCTTTTTCAAAATAAAGTAAACCGAATTATTAACAATTAAAAATTTTTTGAAGAATGTTCTTAAGTTCTGAAGACAAGCAAGCGATCTTCGAGAAATACGGTCAGGGTAAGACTGATACTGGCTCACCAGAAGCTCAGATAGCATTGTTCTCTATCCGTATCGCTCATTTGACTGAACACCTTAAGTCAAATCACAAGGATCATACTACAGCTCGCGCATTGAAAGCACTCGTAGGTAAGCGTCGTAGCCTTCTTGACTACCTCATCCGCAAGGATATCAACCGCTACCGTGCTATCATCGCTAAGAAGGAACTCGGTATCCGTAAGTAATCTTAGGCGTAAGCGAAGAAAGAAACAAAGTCCGGTCTCATTGCGAGATTGGACTTTTTTGTGTATATATGCTTGGGTAGCCGGTGGATGGAAAGGGATAGTGTTTATAGTAGCCATAGTATTTATAGTAACTATATATGGTGGCTATGGCTGATGTGGTGATTGTGGGAGTGATGGGAATGAGATGCCGGTTGAGGTGAGGGTAGGATGGCTCGATGTCGTGTCGGTAGTAGAAGAGGAGAGGGGTAGATATGTAAAAAAGAAAAGGGTTGGAATCCCAACCCTTTCTTGTAGTCTTACCAGGATTCGAACCTGGACAGACAGAACCAAAACCTGTAGTGCTACCATTACACCATAAGACTATCCTAAGCTCTGTGAGGTGTTCCTCTCAAAAGCGATGCAAAGTTACGACTTATTTTTGGAACCACCAAATTTTTCGGCGAAAAAATTTCAAAAAAGATGAAAAAAAGATGAAATTGGCAAAAAACGAGTAAAAAACACTGAAAATTTTGGTCAATTCGGGGAAAAGTAGTAATTTTGCACCGCTCATTCCGCCAAGGCACGAATAAGCGCAATTTCAAGGAGATTGCCGCCCAACGGATTAACTTGTAAAAACATTAAAAATTAGCAATGTACGCTATCGTAGAAATTCAAGGACAACAGTTCAGAGCTGAAGAAGGAAAGTATCTGTATGTCCACTATCTCGGTGAGGCAGTAAAGCAAGGTGAAGTTATCGACTTCGAAAAGGTACTCCTCGTAGACACCGACGGTAATGTAGAAGTTGGCATGCCTACCGTTAAAGGCGCAAAAGTAACTTGCGAAGTACTCGAATCACTTGTAAAGGGTGAAAAGGTAATCGTTTTCAAGAAGAAAAGACGCAAAGGTTATCGTCGTTTGAACGGTCACCGTCAAAGCTTCTCAAAAGTGTTAGTTAAATCAATTGTTAAAGCTTAATTAAAAACCACTCTCGGATATGGCACATAAAAAAGGTGTCGGTAGTTCTAAGAACGGCCGCGAATCAGAAAGCAAACGACTTGGTGTTAAGATCTATGGTGGATCTAAATGTAAAGCAGGTAACATTATCAAGCGTCAACGTGGTACAGTTCACCACCCAGGTTTGAACGTGGGTATGGGTAAGGACCACACATTGTTCGCTCTCATCGATGGTGTTGTTGTGTTCACTACCGGTAAGGAAGGACGCAAGTTCATCAACGTTGAGCCACACGCTGCTAACTAATATTGCAGATTTAAAGAAATTAAAATAGGACAAAGTTATGCTTTGTCCTATTTTTTTTATTGATGGCGTTGTCGTTTTTTGAAAAAAGTATTAACTTTAGTGCGAATTTTTACTTTGTGAGAATATGAGACAAATGAAATTGATAGGAATGCTAATTGTTGTATTATTTGGTTGTTGTGCGTTGGGAGCTTGCAATGCAGATGAGTATGATGAGCCAAATGATATTAAGAAACTTGTTGGAAGTTGGGAGTGTGCAAAGGAGCAACTTGTTATTAGTTTCTATTCTAATAATAGAGGCTATTTTACTTATGTAGATGGAGGTAAGCTTGAAATTGAGAGCTTTACTTATAAATACTTGTCGGAAAAGAATCTGATATCAGCTAATTTTATTATACATGGAAACTATTATGATTTTTCGTATCAACGTAATATCCCTATGAACTTTAGTGGTAGTAAGTTGAAGCTTTGTAATCTAAAAGCGGGAAAAAGAGCTTATGGGTGGCTGAAATTTAATAAGAAAGACGAGTTGTGGTAGTATTAATCTTGTCTATTAAGCCTATTTGGTATAATATTAAAAAAAATTACCAACTATTTCGACTAATAGACCGATAGATGTAATAGGTGGTGAGGCTATATGCCGATAGGGGCTGAAGTATTTGCCACGGGGAAACGTGGCAATCAGACGCGGCTGCGAGGCGTCAGCTGAGTGGTTGAGAAAGTAGTTGGAGGGAGGAGAGATTTTGTTGAGGGTTGGCTAAATGTTTGTGGGGATGTCAGCTGAGGGCTTGTGAGAGTATTTTTTCGAGGTCGATAGCTGAGATTTTGACAGAAAGTGCGCCGTCTTTGGCTACAGAGATGTTGCCGGTCTCTTCGCTGACTATGATGCAGACTGCGTCGGTGACTTGCGACATACCAAGTGCTGCGCGGTGGCGTAGACCGAGACTCTTGGGAATGTTCATGTCGTGGCTGACGGGGAGAATGCAGCCGGCTGCTGTGATTCTGCGTTGGCCTATAATCATTGCTCCGTCGTGAAGTGGAGAATTTTTGAAGAAGATGTTTTCGATAAGTCGCATGTTGATGTCAGCATGGATTTCATCACCGGTCTTTTCGTAGTCGGTCAGTGGCATTTTGCGCTGAATGACTATCAATGCGCCGGTTTTGGTCTTTGACATGTTCATACATGAGTAGACTATCGGCATGATATGGGCGTGATTGTCTTCGCCGGTGTCTTCTTGGCGGAAGATGAGTCGTCGGATAGCTCTCCATTTGTTTTGCGAACCGAGGTCAACGAGGAATCGTTTGACTTGGTCTTGGAAGAGGATTACGAGGATAATCAGACCGATGTTCATGAATTTGTCGAGTATCGTACCCGTCAATTTCATGTCGAATATTCCTGAGGTGATAATCCATACGCCGATTACCGAAAGGATACCGACGAAGATGTTGATGGTGCCGCTCTTTTTCATTACCGAGTAAAGGTAATAAAGGAGTAGTGCCACCAGTAGGATATCGATAATATCTTTTATTCCGAAGTCTATCATTGTGAAGTAGAGGTGTTTATGGAGTGTTTTGCTTGATGAGGTCTATAATTTTGACTGCTTCGACAGCCTCTTTGACGTCGTGCACACGCAGAATGTTTGCGCCGTGGAGCAGGGCGAAGGTGTTGAGGACTGTAGTGCCGTTGATTGCAGTCTGAGGGGTGATGTCGAGAGGACGGTAGATCATCGATTTGCGAGAGATGCCGACAAGTAGAGGAGTATTGAGTTGTTTAAACTGGTCGAGCTCTGCCATGAGTTGGTAGTTTTGATTGATGTCTTTCGCAAATCCAAATCCGGGGTCGACTATGATGTCGGCGATTCCGAGCTGATGCATAGCATCGATTTTGAATGCGAGGTCGCGGATTACGTCGGCCGTCACATCATTGTAGTCGCAGAGAGACTGCATAGATGATGGTGTGCCACGCATATGCATCAAGATATAAGGCACTTGCAGTTCTGCTACAGTTGGCCACATTTCGGCATCGAGGTTGCCTCCGGAGATGTCGTTGATAATATCGGCTTCCCAGTCGGATACGCATCGGCGTGCGACATCGGCACGGAAAGTGTCGACGGAAATGAGTGTGTCGGGGTGATATTTGCGTATTGCCTCAAGTCCACGAGCGAGGCGAGAATATTCTTCATCGGCAGAGACCTCGGGAGCTCCGGGGCGAGAAGAGTATCCGCCGATGTCGATGATGTCGGCGCCTTGAGATATCAAGTCGTCGATGCGACGGCGAATGTCGTCGGTCTCAATGGTGCGAGACTCGGCGAAGAAAGAGTCGGGCGTAACGTTGAGAATGCCCATCACCCACGGCTTGTGGAAGTGGTGGAGCGAGCCCTTTATGTTGATTGATAAGTGATTCATAAAACTAAGTGCGAAGATAGCAAAAATAGAGTGTATTGTAAAATTTTCTGACTAAATTTTGATTTTTTAAGATAAATTGGTGCATTGGAGAGTTTGTAAGAGGAGGTGAAAAGGTGGTATTTAGAAGAATTAACTATAAAAAGGAGAGTAATATTTTGTGTTATGCGTTGATTTTCTTAATTTTGCGTCAAAATTAACTTAGCAAAAGTATGTTTAAAAAAGTATTGACCTTAGTATGCGCAGGGATGTTGGGTGTCTCTGCAGCATATGCTGTGCCGGCCGACCCACGTCCGTTCACAGTGACACAGCCTGATGGCACAACGCTCACAATTCGCATTGTGGGTGACGAATTTTTCCATTGTTTGATGACTGAAGACGGCTATCTTGTGAAGAAAGCATCTGATGGCGGCTACAATTATATCGACGACAATGGTGAAGTGATGTCATTGCGTGCAGCGAATGCTGCTGACCGCTCTGAGTCAGTAAAGACAGCGTTGCTTGCATTGAATCCTGCTCAGACATTTGCAGAACTAAAGGCTTCTACATTGGCAACTTCTAAGATGTGGAACACTCAGAAGGCTCAGCGCAAGTTGACTCCACAACGTGCTAATGGCGATGAATATGACAATGCAGATGGTCACGACCTTCGTGTGTTCCCTACTTCAGGTGAGCAAAACGTGCTTGTGGTGTGTGTCAACTTCTCAGACTTGAAATTTAGCTTCGACCCAGATCCACACGCTGCGATGACTCGCATGATGAATGAGGTCGGTTATTCTGAATATGGCGCATCGGGTAGTGCGTTTGACTTCTACACTAGTTCAAGTGCAGGTCAGTTTATCCCTAAGTTTGACGTTTATGGACCTGTGACATTGTCAAGTTCATATTCTTACTATGGAGCTGACCGTGGCTCGGAAATTGACTTCCGTGCTGCTGAGATGATCAAAGACGTATTGACAGTGCTTGACCCAGATGTAGACTTTACACAATATGACCGAAATAATGATGGTTATGTCGACAATATTTATGTGTTCTATGCCGGTTACGGACAGGCAGATACAGGTTTGGACGATGTGATCTGGCCACACTCTTACCAATTGCAATATGCTTTGGGTGCTCCTATTGAGGTAGATGGTGTGAAAGTCGATAAGTATGCTACATCAAACGAGTTGAATCGTAATGATTCGTTTGATGGTATCGGTACGTTCTGCCACGAGTTTGCTCACGTGCTTGGTCTTCCTGACTTGTATGAGACATCTTACTCATCGGGAGCGTTTACTCCAGGCGAATATTCGGCAATGGACTCGGGTCCTTACAATGGTGATGGTTATGTGCCTCCTACATTCTCATGCTATGAGCGTTACGCTTTGGAATGGTTGAACCCAGTCGTTATCGATCAGCCGATGACAATTAACATGGCTCCGATGACTCGTGCCAATGTGGCTTACAAGGTTCCTGCAAGCGATAAGAATGCTAAGGAGTATTTCATGTTTGAAAACCGTCAACAAGAGTCTTGGGACTCTTATATCCCTGGTCATGGTATGCTCGTATGGCACATTGACTACGATGCTAATAAATGGTTTTACAACATTGTGAATAACTCTGCTACTCACCAAGGTGTCGATATCGAGGAGGCTGACAATGCTCAAAGTGCACAGACTCGTGCCGGCGACCCATTCCCTGGCACATCGGGTGTCTATGAATTTACCGGCAAGTCTCGTCCTGCGTTCCGCAACTGGGCAAACGAGATTATCGACTATCCTATCACTGAGATTTATGAGTCGGTCGATGGTGTTATCTCTATGAAAGTGAAAGGTGGAGGCGACGAGAAGTCTCCTATGTATATTGCTTCTCCATCGGCTAAGGTGACAGCTATCGATAGCGATAAGTTTACAATGGAGTGGGGCGCTGTGGCAAATGCAGATGGTTACATGTTGACAGTCTATGCGTTTGAAGACACAGACGGAGCAGAACTATATGGTCACGTAGGCGACTACTTGACTAAGGACCTCGGTAATATCACATCTATCGAAATCACCGATCTCGACTCTGAACAGGCTTACGTGGCTCGTCTCTATGCATACAATCGCTACAACATGTCGGCGGCGCAAGAGATTAATATTTCTACTATCTCAGGCGACTTGGCTGATTCGGCTCCAATGCTCAATGTCGGTAAGGTGTTGCCTACAGAAGCAGAACTTTGGTGGACATCGCTTCCTGATGCAGAACACTATCAGCTGACAGTGGCTACACGCACAGTGACTGAGTCTGATGATAAAGAAGTAGCTTCGTTCGACAACAAGAAACTCCCTTCATCTCAATGGTACACATTTGGTGGCTGGGAAACTCGCACAGGTTATTTCGGTGAGGCTGCTCCTTCGTTGAAATTCTCGTCACAAGGCGACTTGATTGAAACTCCTGTCTACGATAAGGATATTCACTCTATAAACCTTTGGACTCGTCTCTCTCGTGAAAACGTTAGCGCACGTCTTGAGGTGTATGGTAGCGACGGTATGTCGAAATATCATGTGGCAACTATCACCGAGATTGACGGCACAGAGGAGGGTACTAACCTCGTAATCGATAATCTTCCATATGGCACACGTCAAGTGTCAATCAACTACTATTTCGCTTCTAAGGAAGCTATCCTCTATTTGGACGATATCACAGTGAAGTTTATAGGCGACATTAACGATGTAGCTGTCGATGGCTATGATGATATTCGTGTCGATGCTACGTCTTGCAAGGTGACCGGTCTAGAAGAGAATACAGAGTATGTGGCTTATGTTAAGGCCGTCGGTAATGGTGAAGAGTCTAAGGTTTCACGCGCAATCAGTTTTGTGACAATCGACAGTGCTTCTATCGATGCAGTGACATCTGAAAACCGTCTTGCAGTGACAGTCGACAACGGTCTTGTGAGTCTCAGCGATGCGACACAAAGCTACAACATCTACACTGTAGATGGTCGTGTTGTGGCACTCAATGTTGTAGGTCAGTACCAACTTCCACAGGCAGGTCTTTACATCGTTAAAGCCGGCTCAAAGGTGGCAAAGGTCAACTGGTAAGCATTATTATTCTTCAAAATAAATAGCAATTGGCAGTCCATATGGGCTGCCAATTGTTGTATTAGTACGACTCGCTTACTGCTTTGTGATGAGGTGGGAGAAGAGAGGTCCGGAGATTTTATTTGACCTATACGCCGGTTTTTTAGTAATTTTGCAGTTATGAAGAGATTGTTGCATTTGTTTGATAAGTGGCCGCGCTTTATGTTGTCGGTCGTGGTGCTGATAGCGATCCTGTGTCTTACGCTTGATGGCGATGCTATGGGTGTCGAAGTCGGTCTCTTTGAAGGAAGCGACAAGGTGGCTCATGCGATAATGTTTGCCGGGCTGAGTGTTGTGTTGTGTCTTGATTTGCAACGAGCAGATTGGTCGCACTGCATCTCATGGACAAGGTCGGTGCTTGTGTTTGCGGTCGCTTCTATTATCGGTGTGGCAGTGGAGTTTATGCAACTTTATATGTCCACAGGACGCAGTTTTGAGGTAGAAGATATGATAGCAGATGCTGTAGGAGCATTAGTCGGAACGCTTATTTTTCGACTGATTTTGCGTCATGTTGACCATTAAAAGTGTGAGATGCTTGATATTTTCGGTTAAAGGTGTGGGGAATGTCAACAATTTGTTGTAAATTTACATTCTAATAATAATCTTCGTTCCACAACATGCACGAGCAAGAACCTGATTTAAGGCGCGAAGCCTTGCAGAACGATGTCTCCGACGGCTCAAAAAGTGTCGGAGCTGATGCTGCCGTGCAGTCTAAAGAGAAGCGTGTCGGGCTATTGAAGCGAGTTTCGCGGATAGTGGTCGGACTGCTTGTCTTTCTGATATTATTGCCGTTGGTGGTTTATATTCCTCCGGTGCAGTCGTTGCTCAAGGAAATCGCTTGCTCGGTGGCTTCAGATGCCACCGGGATGGACATCACGATAGATAGATTTGGACTGAAGTTTCCTCTTGATGTGTCGCTTTGCGGAGTGACCGTAGTGGAGCAGAGTGGCGACACGATGTTGCATGTCGGAGAGGCTGTGGTCGATGTGAAATTGATTCCGTTGCTGGATATGCAAGTAGTGCCGCAGAAGTTGCAACTACATGATTGCCGTTATCGTATGCTTTCTGCCGACTCGTCAATGCTTCTAAAGGCTAACGTAGACTATGTGAAGGTCGGCGGTCAGAGTATTGTAGACCTTGGAGGTAGTAGTATAGATGTCGGTGATATCATTGTGAAGGGTGGAGATGTCAGTCTGGCAATGGATGTCTGGAAAGCCAAGCCGGAGGAGAGCGACACTACTGCTGCAAAATGGATTGTTAAGGCCGGAAGTGTGGCTGTGGAAGATGTGAAGTTTGCTATGACTATGCTGCCTACCATTGACACACTGAAAGTGGCTATTGATAAGACTGTGATGCGTAATGGAGTCGTCGATCTTGTCAACAATCAGATCAAAGTCGGATACATAGCGACCAGTGGCGGAGACTTTAGCTATCTCTTGCCGCCGTCTGACTATAAATTGCCTGCACCGTTGCCGGTGGATACTATAGTGGTCAAGACACCTCCTATAACAATTGAGGTCGATAGCATCGCTGTCGATGACTATCACGGAGTCTATGCTGTCAATGGGTATCGACCCGGTCAAGGTCTTGATGTGTCGCACATTGCGATTAGTGATTTAGGGGTAGGTGTGGCAGATTTCAGCATGAAAGGGAGCGATATCCGTGTGCCACTTCGAAGGCTGACAGTCAAAGAGCGTTGCGGACTCGAGGTGACTGATGCTCATGGTGTAATCAGTCTGACTGACAATGGTTTTAAAGCCGAGGGTTTTAGACTGACTACTGCCAACTCGCAGATTGCTATCGACGCTGATATGTCGAACGGTGTGATGGTAATGCAGAAAGATGCACCGTTTGAGTTAATGGCTGAAGCGAGTGTCGGTTTTGGCGACTTGTATTGTGTGATGCCAATGTTGCAGAAATTAGTTGAGGGAGTCCCTACCCATAATCCATTGCAACTTGACATCGATGTCGAAGGCTGTCTTCAGCAGATAGATGTCAAGAATATAGATTTGCAGATGCGTGACTATCTCTCGCTTATGGCCCACGGCGAAGTGACCCACCCAATGGATATAGCCAAATCGTCGGGCTTTGTAGAAATGCAGGGCCGACTCGATAATACGTCGCTTGTCAACCGTCTGGTGCACTCCTATGGTGTAGATTTACCGGCATTGAGCATTGATGGCAGAGTGGAGATTGGCGGTGGTAATTATGCCGCCGACCTTGCGTTGCTGACCGAGCGAGGCGATGTGGTGGTCGATGGTGCACTGATGCTCGGTAGCGAATCGTATCGTGCAGAAGTGTCGATCGACAGTCTGCAGATGCGTGCCATAATGCCGGCGTTGGAACTTGGCACTATCTCTGCCGAACTTAGGGCAGAGGGTAGTGGTTTCGATCCACTGAATCAAAAGACATGGACATCAATTAATCTCGATGTCACAGAAGCAGAATTTAAGGGGCATCACTATGGCGAACTTGAAGCTTCACTGAGCCTTGAAGATGGTCGATTTGATGCCGATATCATATGCTACGACCCATATGCCGATTTCGACCTGCGAGCCGTGGGGAACATTGTCGGCAAAGTCTATTCGGCTGATGTAGACATTGCTCTCAATCATGTGGATATGCAAGCATTGGGACTATCGGACCTTCAGAGTGCCGGCGGAGCTAATATCTCTCTGCAATGCACTGCCGAGCCGACACGAAGCATTTATGACATTGATCTGAGCCTCAATGATATCGAATGGTCGTTGCCCGATCGCTATATACACCTTCCCGACGGACTATCGCTTCATTTTGCTTCAGCAGAGCAGAGTGTCAATATGAATGTCGTTGCACCCAATATGCGGGCATCGTTTGACAGTCCATACGCTTTGGACACTTTGGTCAATCGTGTGATGGTAGCCTCAGACACGCTGATGCGACAAGTCGATAGAAAGCATGTGTCGGTCGAAGATTTGCGTCGTCATTTACCACAATTTAATCTCTCGCTCAATGCGGAGGGTAAGGGTCTCTTTGGTCAGATGCTCGGATTGGCAGGCGTGGCAATGGACTCAATCGATGTGCGTCTACGCAAGGCAGAGGGTATTACGATGAATGGTGCTGTCAAGCGTATAAGTGTCGCTTCAATCACATTCGATACGGTCATGATGCAAGTCAAGGATCGCGGTCGTATGTTGGACTATGGCATCCATGTGGGCAACAAGAGGGGTACGCTCGATGAGTTTGCTCAAGTAGATGTAAAGGGTTACTTAGGAGACGGACGTGCCTCTGTATCGTTGACGCAGAAGAATATCGCCGGAGAAATGGGCTATCGACTCGGCGCCACAGCGGCTTTGCGTGACTCTGTCGTTTCAGTTCACTTTACACCTTTGAATGCTACCATCGGCTACATGCCTTGGATGCTAAATGACGACAACCATGTAGACTATCACATGAAGGACCATCGCATTGAGGCCAACCTTGAGGCGATGAGCAACGATAGCCACATTCGTCTGAATAGTGTCAGCGAAGAGAATGGCAATGCATTGCAAGTTAATCTCTCAAATATTCATATAGAGGACTTCCTCCAACTCTATGCTTTTGCTCCGCCGGTGAAAGGCTCGTTGAGTTCAGACATGAAACTGGTGTTCCGTCAGAAAGGTATCGGCGGCAAGGGTGAGATAGGAGTCGAAGGCTTGACCTACGATCGTCAGCGTATCGGTGACTTTGATTTCGAGTTTATGGCAGGCATGGGTAGCGAAGGTCGCTCCGGAGCGCGTGTGTCGCTATTGATAGACAAGCAGAAGGTACTCACCGGTTATGGTATCGCAAACCTCAACGACTCAATAGCCGAGGATAAGACTCGTATGGGACTGACATTGACCGATTTCCCACTGCGATTAGCTAATGCTTTCTTGGGCAAAGATGTGGCAAAACTCGGAGGTGTGGTCAATGGCGAAATGACCATGGATGGCTCGTTGACCAAGCCGCAGCTCAATGGCGATATACGTTTCCACGATGCATCGGTCTTTCTACCGATTATGGGTAGCTCATTGCGATTGGACAGTGTAGATGTGCCGGTCAAGGACAATATCATACACTTCGACCATTTTAAGGTCAAAGCAGCCAACAACAATCCACTCGTGGTCGATGGAACGGTCGATGCTCGAGACTTTACCAATATAGGCGTGGACCTTAGGTTGAGTGCTAACGAATTGCAAGTCATCAACAACGATAAGCGTGCCAAGAGCGATATCTATGGCAAGCTGTTCATGTCGTTGTCTGCTACTGCTAAAGGTCGCCTTAATCAGTTGGATATCAATGCTAAGGCTTCGGTGCTTCCAGCTACCGATGTCTACTACACTATCCCTGACGCGCAGGCTATGATTAGCGAGCAGACATCACAAGATGTGGTCAGATTTGTGCAACTTTCCGACACCACCAAGGTTGTCGCTGATTCTGTTTCGACTGCTATGGCGATGCGTATCAATGCTGCGTTGGATATCGTCAATGGAGCAAAAGCGACGGTCAATCTCTCTGCAAGCGGCTCGGATAGGGTGCAGGTGCTTCCAAGCGGCTCACTTGTGTATAGTCAGAGCTACATGGGCGACACGCGTCTGAATGGTCAACTCAATATCGGCGGTGGAACGGTGAGATATACTCCGCCAATTATGGGCGAAAAATTGTTTGAGATACAGCCGGATAGCTATATCCTATGGAACGGCGAGATGATGAATCCTATACTCAACCTCAAGGCTGTCAATAAGATGAAGGCTACGGTCAATATGGATGGTCAAAATTCGCGTGTGGTCAATTTTGACATCACTCTTGCTGTCACCAACACGTTGAGCAACATGGGTATTCTCTTCGATGTCTCGACCAATGACGATGCCACTGTGCAGAATCAGCTAAAGACGATGAGCGATGACCAACGTTCGACTCAAGCGATGAATATGCTCATCACCAACACCTACTCGGGCAATGTGGCGGCCTCTGCGGCATCGTTGGGTGAAAATGCACTCTATTCGTTCTTGACATCAAAACTCAACTCGTGGGCGGCAAGCAATATCCGCGGTGTCGACCTCTCGTTTGGTATCGACCAGTACAACAAGACTATCGATGGCCGCAATTCGTCGTCAATGAGCTACTCCTATCAGGTGTCTAAATCGTTGTTTGACAATAAGTTTAAGATTGTCGTAGGTGGCAACTACACCACCGATGCATCGGCCGATGAGAACTTTGCACAGAATCTTATCTCCGACATATCGTTTGAGTACACGCTCCGTCAGACAAGCACGTTGAACATGTATTTCAAACTCTTCCGTCACTCCGATTTCGAAAGTATCCTTGAGGGTGAAATCACTGAAATGGGTGCCGGTTTTGTGTTGAAACATCGCATAGCTAACTTCTATCACCTATTCCGACCTGTGAAGCGCAACAAGCCGACTACTGCTCCTGACGATAGCATCGACTCTCGTCTCAAGGAGTTGAAACATGAGGCACTGAAGACTTCTCCGGACTCGATACTTGGTGATGAAATACCTGAAAATGATGGTTATGATGAGCTCAATTAGAAGATACATATGGCGATTTTTGACGCTGTTGATAGTGGCGTGTATGGCGGTGGCGTGTTCGACAACGCGACGCATCGACCCGGGCGAACAACTCTATACAGGTGTCGACTATATTCATGTCAATCCGACTGATGGCGAGAAACTTAACAGCGAAATGGTGGCCAATATCAAGGAGGCAGTGAACGTTGCCCCCAACAATCCGATGCCATTTATGTCGCCTTATGTGCGTACGCCGTTGCCAATCGGTCTGTGGGTCTACAACAATTGGAGTGACTCAGCCCGAGGTCTCAGTGGCTGGATCTACGATAAGCTCGTGGCTCAGCCTGTACTTGTGAGCGATGTACGCCCCGATGTCCGTACCAAGATGATAGAGGATATCCTCGACAACAACGGTTACTTCGGCTCAACTGCTACCTACGAAATCAAGCAGAATGCCAAGAACCCCAAGAAGGCACGCATCAATTATGAGGTCAATGTGGGAAAGCCGTATCTGATAGATTCCATCATATATTTCAACGACCGAAGCAACCCTACAAGTCTCTACATTGATACGCTTCTGCGCCGTAGCGAATACCTCAAGGTAGGCGAGCGATTTGTGACCGACTCTTTGCTATCAGTGCGTGTCAACGTTGCCAATCGTATGCGCAACCGTGGCTATTATTTCTTCCGTCCGGAGTATATCGAGTTTCTTGCCGATAGCACTATCCACCCCGGTCGTATCACCATCAAAGCCGTATATGCATCGTCGACTCCTGCATCGGCTCTGCGTCAGTATCATGCCGGTGATGTGACAGTCCGTGTGTTGCGTTCCAATATTAATGAGCCGGGGACTCCCGACACTATCGACAATCCAAAGGCTAAGGTGATAGTAATGCGTCCGGCGACTCTCGATAACGACCTTGTGCCGGAGTGTGTATCCTTCCGCAAAGGACGACTTTTTACGGTGCGTGATATGGACCGCACTCAGACGCGACTCTCTCGTCTGGGCATATTCAGTAGCATCGACATTCAGGCTGTCCCGCGCGACTCAGCCCTCAATGTCGACACGCTGGACTTGCAGATTACCTGCCGTTTCGACCGACCGATTGAGACCATGTTGGAGCTAAATGTTGTCTCCAAGTCCAATAGCTACCTTGGTCCGGGGCTCAATGTGGGGATTACACATCACAACCTATTTGGTGGAGCCGAAAAATTATCGGTGGCTTTCGATGCTGCATATGAGTGGCAGACAGGTCGCAACAAGTCATCGCTATTCAATAGCTACGAGTTTGGAGTGACCGGCACACTATCGTTCCCACGACTGCTTGCTCCGAAGTTTATCCCACGCAGTCAGCGCGACCTCAACTGGTCGACCATTGTGCTGAGTGGTAGTATTCTCAATCGTCCTCATTACTTCAAAATGGTGGAGTTTGAGACAGGTATCTCCTACGAATGGCGAGCCACACGCAACACTCGTCACATCTTCACCCCATTCAAACTCTCTTATACCAAACTCCTCTCGACGACTGCCTCTTTCGACTCTATCATGCAGAGCAACCCGGCAATTGCCCTCAGTTTCCAAAGTCAGTACATACCAAAGTTGAGCTACACCTATACGCTCGACAAATTCCTCGAACGTGAGCATATCAATAAGATAAATTTCTCGGCTACGCTGACCGAAGCCGGCAATCTATTCGATGGTATCTACACCCTCTGTGGTGCTAAAGGAGTGAAGCATATGTTTGGCACTCCGTTCTCGCAATTCATCAAGGGACACGGACAAGTCACCTATAGTCGCAGACTTATCCGCAAGACTGAGCATTGGCTCGTTGTCAGAGCGGCACTCGGCATTGCTCATGCCTATCGCAATTCAGTCGAAGTGCCATATGCAGAGCAGTTCTATATAGGTGGGGCAAACTCTATCAGAGCCTTCACCGTACGCTCTATCGGTCCCGGTAGCTATCGTGCTCCGCAGTCGCAGGCCAACGGTTATTTCGACCAGACGGGTACATTCAAGGTCGAACTGAATGCCGAATATCGTTTCCCTCTTTTCGGTTATCTGCATGGCGCTGTCTTCCTCGATGCCGGAAATATCTGGTTGCTCAAAGATGACCCGTTGCGTCCGGGTGGTAAACTCGTCGGCTCACGCTTCCTCAAGGACTTGGCTTTAGGTACAGGTATCGGACTTCGTTTCGATATGGGTATGATTGTGGTGCGTGGCGACCTTGGCTACGGCCTTCATGTCCCATACGACACCGGCACGGGCCACTATTTCAATATTCCGTTTAAAAACGCATTTGCATTCCATCTTGCCATCGGTTATCCGTTTTGATGAGGTTGGTAATTCATTGTAAAACAAATAATTATGAGTAATAAAGCGACATTTGGTAGTAAATTAGGATTGATTGCAGCGACCGTTGGGTCGGCTGTAGGGTTAGGTAATGTGTGGCGATTCCCCAACGAAGTGCACGAAAACGGGGGCGCGGCATTTCTTGTGGTCTACATCGGGTGTATCTTGCTGCTGGGTATCCCTGTGATGCTTGCCGAGTTCTCGCTCGGTCGTGGCACGGGACTCGACACAGTAGGAGCATTCCGCCGCCTTACGCCACGCAAGCCATGGTGGGGCGTGGGAGCAATTTCCCTGCTTGCTTCCTACATGATAGTCTGCTTCTATATGGTGGTGGCAGCTTGGACGGTCGAATATCTCTGGCGTTCTTTGGACGGGTCGCTTTACGCCGGCATCACTGCCGGAACATCGGCGTTGGAGATGAAGGAGGTGTTTGCCGCGACATTTGCCGACTCGGTGCAATCGGTCGCTTCGCCTCTGATATGGATTGCAGTCGTGTTGGCTATCAACCTTTTCATACTCTTGAAGGGTGTCAAAGGTGGTATAGAGAAGATGTCCAACACGTTGATGCCATTGCTTTTTGTGATATTGTTGGTGTTGTGCGGTGTGTCGCTATCGTTGCCTAATGCCTCCGCGGGCGTTGACTTCTTCCTCAATCCCGACTTCAGCAAACTAAATGCCGGCGTGTTTGTCTCGGCACTTGGGCAAGCGTTTTTCTCGCTATCGTTGGGTATGGGCATATTGGTGACCTATAGCTCGTATTTCCCGAAGAAGGACAATCTTACGACTACTGCTTTCTCGGTCTCTTTCTGTGACTTTTTGGTGGCATTCCTGATGGGATTTATCGTCTTCCCGGCGGTGACATCTTTCGGTCTCGCCGATGATGGATCGGGATTGCAAAGCACAGCATTGGTCTTTGTCACTCTTCCACAAGTGTTTGCGCAGATGCCGCTTACGCAACTCTGGTCGGCACTGTTTTTCTTGCTGTTGACTATTGCCGCTCTGACTTCGACAGTCTCAATTTGCGAGGTGTCAATCCTATTCTTGCAAGAGAAAATGCGATTTTCGCGCGTTAAGTCGGTGCTTATCGTAGTGCTACCGTTGCTTGTGCTTAGTCCGCTATGCTCATTGTCGCAAGGCGTACTGAGCGACTTCACTATCATGGGCAAAAACATCTTCGACTTCTTAGATTCGACTACGACCTACTACATGCTTCCGGTGGCTGCGTTGCTGACCTGCATCTATGTCGGTTGGATTGTGCCGGAGGAATTTTTTCGCAATCAGATCACCAATTTCGGCACTATTGCCAAGCGTGTCTACCCTGTCGTGCGATTTCTTGTCAGATATGTAGCACCACTGCTCATCATCTCCATCTTCATCTATCAGTTGATATAATAGACTTCGACTGATTGTCAAGAAAAAAATAGAAGGCTTCTCACTCGTGTGGTGGGAAGCCTTTATGGTTGTTGATGGTTGGGCGTTAGTATGTGCGGTTGGCGCGTTTACGTTCGATTTCGTCGAGTATGATTTTGCGTAGACGGATGTGATTAGGAGTGACCTCTACGTACTCGTCTTCCTTGATGTATTCGAGAGCTTCTTCGAGCGAGAATACGATAGGAGGGATGATACGCGCTTTGTCATCAGCACCGCTCGCACGCATATTGGTGAGTTTCTTCGACTTGGTGACATTGACTACGATGTCGTTGTCCTTAGCGTTTTCGCCGACCACTTGTCCTGCATACACTTCTTCTTGAGGGAAGATGAAGAAGCGACCGCGGTCTTGAAGTTTGTCGATGGCATAGGCATAGGCAGTGCCGGCTTCAAGTGCGATGAGTGAGCCGTTGGTGCGTCGTTCGATGTCGCCTTTCCATGGTTGGTATTCAGCGAAACGGTGAGCCATAATTGCCTCGCCGGCTGTCGCAGTGAGGACATTGTTGCGCAGGCCGATGATGCCGCGTGATGGTATGCTGAATTCGATTTGAATACGGTCGTTCTGAGTCTCCATCGACATGATTTCGCCTTTGCGACGAGTCACCATATCGACCACTTTTGACGAGTATTCTTCAGGCACGTTGATAGAGAGGGCTTCGATAGGCTCGCATTTTACGCCATCGATCTCTTTGATGATAACCTGAGGCTGACCGACTTGTAGTTCGTAGCCTTCGCGACGCATGGTCTCGATGAGTACCGACAAGTGAAGCACACCACGACCATAGACTGTCCACACATCTTCGGTCTCCGATTTGCTGACGCGAAGTGCAAGGTTGCGGTCGAGTTCTTTGGCGAGGCGTTCGGCTATGTGTCGAGAAGTGACATACTTGCCGTCTTTGCCGAAGAAAGGTGAGTCGTTGATGGTGAATGTCATCGACATTGTAGGCTCGTCGATAGCGATGCGAGGGAGAGGCTCAGGATTTTCGATGGTTGAAATTGTGTCGCCGATTTCGAAACTTTCGAGGCCGACGAGAGCGCAGATGTCGCCACTGCTTACGCTGTCGACTTTCTTGCGTCCCATACCCTCAAATGTGTGAAGTTCTTTGATGCGTTGCTTTTGGATAGAGCCGTCCTTCTTGCATAGGGCGATGTCCATGCCCTCGCGGATTGTGCCGCGATGAACGCGACCGATAGCGATACGACCGACATAATTAGAGAAGTCGAGCGATGTGATGAGCATCTGTGGGTCGCCTTCAAGCTGTGTCGGTGCTGGGATAAATTCGATGATGGCATCGAGCAGGGCAGAGATGTCGGTAGTCGGTTTGCTCCAGTCGGTGCTCATCCAGTTTTGCTTTGCAGAGCCGTAGATGGTAGGGAAATCAAGCTGCTCTTCGGTAGCGTTGAGGTTGAACATCAGGTCAAACACCATCTCATTGACTTCGTCAGGACGGCAGTTTGGTTTGTCTACCTTGTTGACAACGACCACCGGCTTGAGGCCCATTTCGATGGCTTTTTGTAGCACAAAACGAGTCTGAGGCATAGGGCCCTCGAATGCATCGACGAGAAGTAGACAGCCGTCGGCCATATTGAGCACACGCTCCACCTCACCACCGAAGTCGGCGTGACCCGGAGTGTCAATGATGTTAATCTTGGTGCCTTTATAATTGATTGATACGTTTTTGGATAGGATTGTGATACCGCGCTCTCGCTCCAAATCATTATTGTCGAGAATTAATTCACCGGTATTCTGATTGTCTCTAAATAAGTGACCAGCAAGAAGCATTTTATCGACAAGAGTCGTTTTGCCGTGGTCGACGTGTGCAATGATTGCGATATTCCTTATATCCTGCATATAATCTCAATTTGAAACCACAAAGTTAACTATTTTTTTCTTTAGCATTGATAGTATTACGCCAAAAATGTGGGGTAAAAAAGCAAAGGCAGCCGATTTGATTACGACTGCCTTGGTTATAGGGGAGTAATCGACTTTTGAGGTCGATGTTGATTTCTGATTAGTGGATGAGTGAGCGACCTGTCATTTCAGCCGGTTGTGGCAATCCCATGATCTGGAGCAAAGACGGAGCGACATCTGCAAGACGGCCGTTTTCGACTGTCGCGTCTTTACGCTCTGTGACGTAGATGAATGGCACAGGGTTGAGTGAGTGTGCAGGTTGTGACGAACCATCAGGATTGAGAGCATCATCGGCGTTACCGTGGTCGGCAATGATGATTACTTCGTAGCCGTGAGCCTTAGCGGCTTCTACAGTCTCGTTGACACAATTGTCGATAGTCACGACTGCTTTTTCGATAGCCTCCATCACGCCTGTGTGGCCCACCATGTCGCCGTTGGCATAGTTGACAACGATGAAGTCGAACTTCTCGGTTGCGATAGCTTCGACGAGTTTGTCCTTCACTTCGTAAGCACTCATTTCAGGCTTAAGGTCGTAGGTAGCAACCTTAGGTGATGCCACGAGGATACGTTCTTCGCCTTCGTATTCTTTCTCGCGACCGCCATTGAAGAAGAAAGTGACGTGTGCATACTTTTCGGTCTCTGCGATATGGAGTTGCTTAAGACCGTTGGCAGAGAGATATTCGCCGAGTGTGTTGTTGACATTTTCTTTGTCGAAGAGGATATGCACGCCTGTGAACGAAGCATCGTAAGGAGTCATGCAGTAGTATTGGAGGTCGGCGATAGGTTTCATGCCGCCTTCTTCGTGCTGAGTGAGAACGATGGTAAGTTCCTTAGCGCGGTCGTTGCGATAGTTGAAGAAGATGACAACGTCGCCCTCTTTGATGCGACCATCTACGTTTTGGTTGACGATAGGCTTGATGAATTCGTCAGTGACCTCTTCTGCATACGACTCTTCGACAGCTGCCACCATGTCGGTAGCTTTCTTGCCGATGCCGTCTACGAGCATGTCGTAAGCTTCTTTGACACGTTCCCAACGTTTGTCGCGGTCCATAGCATAGTAGCGACCGATGATAGAAGCCACTTGACCGGCACTCTTAGCGCAGTGATCTTGGATTTGAGCGATGAAACCGGCGCCTGAGCGTGGGTCGGTGTCGCGACCATCCATGAAGCAATGCACAAAGACATCGTTGAGGTTGTATTCTTTAGCGATATCACAGAGAGCGAAGAGGTGAACGAGTGAGCTATGCACACCGCCATTTGAAGCAAGGCCCATGAAGTGGATAGACTTGCCGTTTTCTTTAGCGTAAGTGAATGCGTTGACGATTTCCTTATTGGCAAGGATAGACTTGTCTTCGATAGCCTTGTTGATCTTGACAAGGTCTTGGTAGACAACGCGTCCTGCGCCGATGTTGAGGTGACCCACTTCAGAGTTACCCATTTGACCATTAGGAAGACCTACATCTTCGCCGCAAGCGAAGAGTTGAGAGTTTGGATATTGTGCCACAAGGCTATCGATGTAAGGAGTCGGAGTGTGGAAGATTACGTCGCCTTTACCTTGATTTCCGATACCCCATCCATCGAGGATCATCAATAATGCTTTTTTTGCCATGATATGTTTTATCTGTTTTAAATTGATTTTGAAACTATCGGGTGTCTACGCCATATCGCGAAAGCACCCCTATCTTATATTAACAATATTTGCGACTACAAAGTTAGTCAAAAATTGCCACATAGGCAATATTTGATTAAGTTCGAGGTGGTCGAGCAGTGCAAGTCCGACGATAGTCGGGTGCACGATCGGCTTGCCGAGCGAGAACGCCTCAAAGTTACCCTCTGCCACATAGGCAATATTTGATTAAGTTCGAGGTGGTCGAGCAGTGCAAGTCCGACGATAGTCGGGTGCACGATCGGCTTGCCGAGCGAGAACGCCTCAAAGTTACCCTCTGCCACATAGGCAATATTTGTCTAAGTTAGAGGCGATGGAGCAGTGCAAGTCCGATGCAGTCGGGTGCACGTTCGGTTTGCCGAGCGAGTGCGCCTTAAAGTTACCCCTTGCCACATAGGCAATTCTCCTATCTGTCATTTTTTTTTCTTGGGGGTGAGCGAGGATTTGGTAGAGCGCATTGACTCAATGCAGTTAGGTCTCTCTTAGAGGTTTATATATAAAAAAACAAAGGTCACAACTCTGAGAGATGCGACCTTCGTTTTACGTTTGAGGCGTGGATTACTTCACTACGCGACGTTCTTTGATACGAGCCTTCTTACCAGTGAGGCTGCGGAGGTAGTAAAGTTTAGCACGGCGTACTTTACCATACTTGTTAACAGTGATTGAGTCGATGAATGGAGACTCAAGTGGGAAGATACGTTCTACACCGATACCGTCAGAGATCTTACGAACAGTGAAACGCTTCTTTGTACCCTCGCCGTTGATGCGGATTACAACACCGCGATACTGCTGGATACGTTCCTTGTTACCTTCTTTGATGCGATACGCGATAGTGATTGTATCGCCGGGACCGAATTGAGGATGTTCTTTGCCTGTTGCGAAAGCTTCCTCAGCAATCTTAATTAAGTCCATTTCTTGTTATTTCGTTTGTTAAGTTATTAATATGCAATATAATAAGCTGCTATGTCTTACCAGAGATTGCGAAAAGCGGTGCAAAATTACAAGAAATTTCTGAGATACGCAAATTTTTTTGTGATATGGTTTGTCGATTGCGTGATTTTTTGTAGTTTTGTGAAAATAAATCATATGTGATATGAAACTAAACCTTAGAAATTTGATGGTTGCATCGTTGTGTGCGATGTCAGCTGTGGCTGTGTGGGCTGATAGTCTCGTGCTTCTACACACCAACGACACTCACTCGATGATCTTCCCCGATAAAGATGGCCTTGGTGGCGTGCAGCGACGTAAGGTCTTGATCGACAGTGTGCGCAATGCCGAGAAGAACGTGGTGCTTATCGATGCCGGCGATGCTGTGCAGGGTACGTTGTTCTTCAAATTCTTTGGAGGCGAAGTGGAGAATCCGTTGATGGACATGATGGGCTATGAGATTCGCGTCGTAGGCAACCATGAATTTGACAACGGTATCGAGGAACTTCGTGCCAATCTCGAGAAGTCGAAGTCGGTGCTTCTGTCGTCAAACTACGATGTCGCCGGCTCCGGTCTGAAGGGCCTGTTCAAGCCATATCACATCAAGAAGATAGGTCGCCACAAAGTGGGCTTTATCGGCCTGAACATCGACCCAAAAAGTCTCATTACCGAGCAGAATGTCGAGGGGATTGTGTGGCATGATGTGGTGGCTACAGCCAACGACCTCGCTGCAATGCTTAAGCGCGAAAAGAAGTGCGACTTTGTCGTAGCAGTGACTCATATCGGCTACGAGAAGAGCAATGCGAAGACCTCTGATGTGGAGTTGGCGCAAGCCAGTCGCGACATCGATATTATCATCGGTGGTCACTCTCACACCATGCTCGACCCGACTCAAGCCGATAGTTTTCCTCACTTGATTAAGAATGCTGATGGCAAGGAGGTGCTTGTCGCTCAGTGTGGTAAGTGGGGCAAAAAGTTGGGTTATATAAAGGTGGACCTTGACAATCCCGATAAGACACCGACATATCGTCTGCTTTCAGTCGACTCTCGCCTTGACGGCAAGGTCGATGCAGAGATGGCCCGGTTTTTGGCACCATATGCCGAAGTGGTTGACTCGGTCAATAATGTCGCGATAGCTCGTGCCGTGACTGATATGACCAACGAGGAGCGTTGCGGAGCATTGCCCAACTGGACTGCCGACTATGCCATGCATTTCGCCCATCGTATGCTTGATACATTGTCATCGGGCAAAGCCCCAAAGGCCGACTTGGCAATCATGAATGTGGGTGGTATCCGTCAGCCTATATATAAAGGTGGAGTCTCGGAAGGTCAAATACTTTCGATCTATCCATTCTCCAATCGTATGGTGATGGTAAAGATTAAAGGTGCTGACCTTTGGTCAATCTTTGAGGAGATGGCACGCAAGGGTGGCGAGTCGCTCAGCGATGAGGTCAGAGTGATGGTCGACAAGGATAGACGCTTGCTCAATGTCTTGATTGATGGCGAGCAGTTGCAGAAGGATAGAGATTATCATGTCTGCACCATCGACTACCTGGCATGGGGCAACGACGACCTTGTCTCGTTTAAGAAGGGTGAAATCGTGTGGTCGGACACGGTCGACATGTCGGTCAGAGTGCTGGCATATGTGCGTTGGCTCACCGAGATGGGTATGCCGATCGTCAGCGACGACAATAGTAGATTTATCAGCATAGAATAGTCATGAGATGCCGACTCAATAGCATATTATGGTCGATAGGGGCAACGTTCCTATCGGCCGTTTTTGTTTATTGTGGTCGAGCAGATGAGCGACAGGTGCGAGACTCTGACGAGGTGGCTATAGTCAGCGATTGGACCGAGAGTGCCAATCAGTGGGCAGACTCGGTGATGAAGCGAATGTCGCTTGAGGAAATGGTCGGACAGCTGTTTATGCCGGCATCTTACGCCGCGACTGATTATTGGACCATTCGTCAACTCGTGAGATATGTGGCTGACAGCAATGTCGGTGGGGTGCTGTTCTTGCAGGGTGACACATTGTCGCAGAGAGTCTTGTCCGACACGCTTCGCAAGATTTCGCAAGTGCCACTGTTTGTGGCTATGGATGCTGAGTGGGGGCTTGGTATGCGTCTCAAAGATGCACCGACTTATCCGATGAATGGTCGACTGGGAAAGACTTCCGACGATCAATTGATGTACGAATATGGCTACGAGGTGGCTCGTCAGTCGCGACTGTTGGGCATCAATGTCATACTCGGGCCGGTGCTCGATGTGGTAGGCTATCGTGGTGCAGGCTCTATCGGCAGTCGCTCTTTCGGTAGCGACCCTCAGAAGGTGGCACACTTGGCAGTGGCGTATGCGCGTGGTCTCGAAGATGGCAGAGTGATGAGTGTCGGAAAGCACTTTCCGGGGCATGGAAGTGCCGTAGGCGACTCGCATGATATGCTGCCGACAGTTGAGCGAAGCGTGGCGTATTTGGATAGTGTCGACTTTCGTCCGTTTCGCGAGTATGTGGCGGCAGGGTTGTCGTCTATCATGGTCGGTCATCTCTATGTGCCGTCGATAGATGAGGTGCATCGTTCATCGGCTATTTCGCCTGTGGTGACTACTGAGTATCTCAAGCAGCGCATCGGTTTTGACGGATTGATTATGACTGACGCTATCAATATGAAAGGTGCGACCGGCAGCGACCGGCTCTCGCTGGAGGCTCTGAAAGCCGGAGCCGACATTGTCATAGCACCCGAAAATACGTCAAAGGATATAGCAATCGTAGTCGGAAGTGTATTGAAGGGGGAGGTGTCGGTGGAATTTATCAAGGAGAAATGTCGTCGAGTACTGCTTTATAAATATCGTTTTGCATTGCCCAAGACGACTGACGCATCGCAACAGATCTCTGACTCTATCCGTGACGCCGACCTTCGTCGCCGAATGTCGCAATCTCTATCGCATTAAAAGTTAGGGTCCTTAAAGTCCTTAGGTCTCTTAAAGTCTCTAAATTTTCAAAAGTCTATTAAACGCTTTGTTTATTGGGGAACTTAAAGTTTGTTTTGGTCATTGTAGCTATAGTAGCCGTTGGCGGTCACTATCACATGGTCGAGCATGCGAATGTCCATTGCTTGGCAAGCTGCTTTGCACTGCTGTGTAATCTGGTCGTCTTGAGGGCTGGGGTTGATGTTGCCCGAAGGGTGGTTGTGGCAAAGGATGAGCGATGAGGCGTTTTCGAGGATAGCCTCTTTAAGCACCATTTTAGTGTCAAATACTGTCGCATTGGTTCCACCGCGCGATGCTTGATAACGCTTGACGACCTGATTGCGGCGATTAAGCATAAGAGCCCATATTTCCTCATGAGGTTTGTTGCCGATGATAGTGTGCATGAGTTCATAGATGTCGGCGGAGCATCTGATGGTCGGTTTGTCGCCCAGACCTTCGCGGTTGTAGCGACGGATAATCTCCATGACAGCTTCAATCTGTATGGCTTTGGTGCGTCCGAGACCTTTGATTTCGAGCAGTTCTTTGCGGTCACGGCGTTCGAGAGTAGTCAGTCGATTGTCGTTGTTTTGCATCAGTTCACGGCAAAGCTGGGTGATGGGCATTCCGACAGTGCCGGTGCGAAGAATCAATGCCCATAATTCTGCGACGCTAAGCACGCCACACCCGAATTTCTCTGCTTTTTCGCGAGGAGTGTCCTCCTTATCCATGTCCTTGATGGGGAGGTAGTGGTAGGCTCGGCGGTTGTCGCCGTCATCAGAGCCATCGGCAAATGGAGCGTCGATTTCTTTGACAATCATTTGTGTGGTAGGTGAGGGATAAAGGTGATGAGGTTATGCCACGACTGCATCATTTGCCTCTGCGCATCTCGATCTCTTCTGCTTCGTTGCGACCATGGCCGAGAAGTATTTTCCAGACGTATGCCTTAATGAAACCGGTGCCGTAGCCGAAAAGCTGGATCAAGCTGGTGATGACACCGATAGAGCCGATCTTCAGACTTCGAGTGCTGATGATGCCGGCTATCCAGACACATAGCAGATAAAACGCCAGTGGCACAATGCTCCATCGACACCATATCGTGCCCAACACCATAAAGATGGAGAAAATCACAAAGAGTGCAGGGAGGGTGTGAACGGCTTTCATTGAGCCGGGATAGAGGAGCTTAAGCGTGATGCGCGACATGCCGAAGACATGGACTTGTCGCCAGAATTTCTTGAAGTCGACACGACGCTTGTGGTAGACGCTGACATTGCGGAATAACTTGATGCCAAATCCTGCCAAGCGAATGCGTGTACTCATGTCGATGTCTTCGCTAAACATTTCTCTGAAACCGCCGACCTTTTCGTAGACTTTGCGAGAGAAACCCATGTTGAATGTGCGTGGCACAAATTTCTCAAGTTGCACTTTGCCGCCACGGATGCCTCCGGTAGTGAGAAACGATGTCATCGAGTAGTTGATGGCCTTCTGAATGTCGGTAAACGACTCGTGGGCTGCATCAGGACCTCCGAAACAGTCTGAGTAGTCGTTGCGAAGCGAGAGATGAAGCTGCTCGATGTAGTCGGGTGGAAGAACGCAATCAGAGTCAACGAAGACGAAATAATCTCCGTTGGCTCTGACTATGCCGTAGTTTCGGGCGATGCTTCGCCCTTCATTGGATTTGTGATAGTATTGGAGGTTGAGTCTGTCGGCATATTGATCGGCCACCGCCTTGCAAGGCTCAGTCGAACCATCTTCGACCAAGACGATCTCAAAGTCGTTGTCACTCTGATGAGTCAAGCTCTCAAGAAGGTCGCTGACCTCGTCTATACGATTATAGACCGGAACGATAATCGAAAAATATGGTTTCATAAGCAGACTTACTCCAACGATGATGTATTAAGCTTTTACGCGACCAACGTAAGAACCGTCACGAGTGTCAACTTCGATGAGTTCGCCTTCGTTGATGAAGAGAGGCACGCGCACTGTAGCACCTGTTTCTACTGTAGCAGGCTTGAGTGTGTTGGTAGCTGTGTCGCCCTTAAGACCCGGCTCAGTGTAAGTGATCTTGAGGACAGTCTTAGTAGGCATTTCAGCGTAAAGCACAGTCTCTGTAGATGCGTCAGACACTACTTCCACTGTGTCGCCTTCCTTCATGTAGTCTACACCTGTCACGAGGTCCTTAGCGATAGGAATTTGTTCGAAAGTCTCGTTGTTCATGAAGATGTTGTCGTCGCCTTCAGAGTAGAGGAATTGGTATGGACGGCGTTCTACGCGAACGTCTTCAAGCTTTTCACCGATGTTGAAGCGGCGTTCAAGTACGCGACCATCTACAACGTCTTTGAGTTTTGTACGCATGAATGTGTTGCCCTTACCTGGCTTAACGTGAAGGAATTCGATTACGAAATAGAGTCTGCCGTCGATGCGAATGCAGGTTCCGTTCTTAATGTCTTGTGAGTTAATCATTTTGAATTATCTGTTTAGAAAATTTTTACTCGGTTTTATTTCAAAGTGCAAAGATAGTCAAAAATTAGAATATAAGCAATTTTTGAACAACTTACGATGCTCCGCAGATTAAACAAGCAAGTGCGAAATTAATTAAAATGGCTGAAGAAAGCACACTTTGGATTATTAAAATTTAATTTTTTACGAGGTCGATTGTTTAATTTTTTTTGAATTGCGAATAATTCATGAGGGCTAATATCGTCAAAATCAGAACCTTTAGGGATGTACTGTCGGATAAGCTTATTAGTATATTCAACCAGACCTTTTTGCCAAGAAGAATAAGGATCGGT
>JAFYNZ010000027.1 GCA_017547845.1 Muribaculaceae bacterium | reverse complement strand
TGCTCAAGCTTGACAAGCATTGTAGTTGATGCCGGTAATAGTATATATGACTCACGAAATGGATGCAATGCTATTATTGAAACTGCTTCAAATACTCTTATCATAGGCTGTCAAAATACTATAATTCCTAATAGCGTCATAAGTATTGGAGACAGTGCGTTCTATTATTGCAAAAGCTTGACAAGCATTCAAATCCCTAATAGCGTCACAAGTATTGAAGACGAAGCGTTCTATGGTTGCTCAAGCTTGACCAGCATTCAAATCCCTAATAGGGTCAGAAGTATTGGAGAATGGGCGTTCTGTGGTTGCTCAAGCTTGACCAGCATTGAAATCCCTAATAGCGTCACAAGGATTGGAAATTATGCGTTCCAGTCTTGCTCAAGCTTGACAAGCATTGACATCCCTAATAGTGTAACAAGTATTGGATACTCTGCGTTCTGCGATTGCTTAAACTTGACAAGCATTCAAATCCCTAATAGAGTCACAAGTATTGGAGGCTCTGCGTTCTCAGGTTGCTCAAAATTGACAAGCATTGTAATTGGAAATAGCGTCACAAGTATTGGAGACTATGCGTTCTATAATTGCGACAATTTGACCAAAATCACTTGCTTGGCAACAAATCCTCCAACAATAGGACCAGATACATTCTCAAATTATTCTGCCGAGTTATATGTGCTAGTCGGATGTAAATCCGCTTATCAATCCGCATTTCGCTGGAAAAACTTCAGTAATATTATCGATATACCTGAAGAAATTAGTTTCGGTCTTGTAGGTCATACATCGGCAATATCATGTAATCCCCAAGATGATTACTCATTCGGTATTTCGTGGAGAGAATTTGCAGAAATATTGTACAATGATTATATTCCTTTTTCAAGTGTAGAAGACTTCAAAAATGTCTATGATAAATCAAATCTAAAGGTTATTTACAGCTATAATGGTAGGGATATAACTCAGTATGTAGGTGCTTCTTTTGACGCATCTTTGAATCCTGATAATATTTATGCATGGAGTTTCACTTTCTACGATAATATCCCTGCTGAAGTATTTCCTCTTAATGTTAATGACGCAACAAATCTTGATATCCAAGTCCTTTGTACCCCCAAAGCAAACAAAAAATCATACCCCATTTTGAGAGTTAATACAAATCTTACCATAGAGCCGCTTGGAGAATATCTGTCAACAATGGTGATTCGCAACCAAGCGTACTGGAAAGATGCAACAACTCTTCGCGTTCTTCCAATCCAAAAGGGTACAGCAAATCCTGCTACAGGCCAGGTGCTCGATAAGTGTGAATATTACTTCCCAGTATTCCAGGCATTTACGGAACAACCAGTGGTAGTAAATAACGCTCTCGAATGTGTAGCATGGGACTTTAGATTTAGCACTGAACAAGAAGGCGAATATTTTGCAACTAAGGCTCAAGATGGTATCAACAATGTTAATTCATATGTATTTGCGAATACTTTAGGTGAAGCTGCAGTCATTCGCTGGTCTAATGTTGGTAATGTAGAACATTTCGTATGGGATGAAACAAGTGCTAAAGGTCACAGTGCTTATATCACTTTGAGAAATGGCGATGCAGCCAAGGCATTGCTTAACCAAGGTGTAAATGCAAACGTTGAATTCGTAGCTAAATATCCAAATGGTCAAGTGCTTCCTGTTCAATCATATGTATTAGAATTCGTCAAGCCACTCTATATTCGACCATTTGAATTTTATGATTCATTTAAAGATGGTGACATAGTAGGCGAAGAAGGTTCAATCATTGACATCTCAAATTACGAATTTTTAATTTACGATTTCCGCAATCAACCTGTGACAAAGGCATCTAATAATGGTCTTTATGATTACTATGGTTTAGAAGAAGTTGTATGGCATGTTGAAGAAGCACGCGTAGGTATCACTTCTGATGGTGTGGTATTGTCAAAAGATAAGATGCTAACTATTGACGGCGAAATCAATACAGCAATCACAACTATTATTGGTCAAGCAGCCACCGCTGACATGTCACTCGTTCATAATGGTTCTCAATTGATATATAAAAACACCGGTGCTCTCAATGTTGAAAAAGATTTCTACATTGCTCTTTATGTTTCTGTTAAACATAAGTGGGGAGAATTCAAGGCTCCTGTTATTATACCAGTTAAGGTGGTGAGAAATATAAACAATATCACGCTTGACAAATCCGAAGCTTACTTGATAGTAGACGAACAAATTTCTCTTAAAGCAACTGTACTGCCGGAAAATGCTACCAACAAGTCAGTGACATGGAAGTCGTCAAACGAAGCCGTGGCAACAGTTGATGCTAATGGTAAGGTGACAGCAGTATCTATCGGTGAAGCAATTATTACTGCTATGACTAATGATGGCTCAAATCTCTCGGCGTCTTGCAAAGTAATCGTTCATGCTAATTACCTCAGTGGCAAAACTGTCAACCCATATTCCGGAGCATCGGAAAGAGTATCCGTAGAGATGACAAATGAGCAAGCTATCACAGCATTCCAATGCGATATATATCTGCCGGACGGCATCTCTGTTGCAACCATCGATGGAGAATATGACATCAATCTCTCAAGCCGTGCCAAATCAAGCCACTCACTTTCATGTGTAGAGCAATCCGACGGCTCAATCCGTTTGCTATGTTACTCAATGTCATTGGCTACATTCAGCGGTAACGAAGGAGAATTGTTTGATATCAACTTCAATATCTCAAAAGAGATAGAAGGCAATTATCAAGTCTTAATAGACAATATCGTATTGACCGATAAGGCTCAAAACGGATACAAATCGTCTGCTGCTATCATTGATTTCAACGTCAAAGCGTATGTACCGGCGGATGTTAACAATGATGGAAGCATCAATGTCACAGACGTTGTCGCAACAGCAAGCTACATTTTGGGACTTGATACAAAGAAATTCATCTTTGAAGCCGCTGATATGAACAAGGATGGAGTAATCAATGTGACAGACATCGTAGGCATAGCAAGCATTATCCTTAATGGTGGCTCTGAAAGTAATGTATTAGCGCAGAGATGTGCTCCAAACTCTTATGACTCAATCAAGATAGAAGAGTTTGCTACGGGCAAGAATCAGTCGCAACAAGTGGCAATCGAGATGACAAATGCTTCAGACTACTCGGCATGCCAGATGGATATCCGTCTTCCAAAGGGCATGAGCATTGCAGAATGTGAATTGGCATCAGCAGCGACAGACCACATGGTAGCATATCGTGAATTGCCTGATGGTGCAGTGAGAGTAATAGTATACTCATTGACATGCCGTACATTGCCGGATAGCGAAGAGGGCATCATCAGACTACGCACAACGACCGACAATCGCTTTGAAGGCGGAGAAATCGTGGTGGAAAACATATTGTTTGCAGACCGTGGTCAGAATGAATATCGTCTCTACGATAGCGTAGCCAATGTAAATCTTGCGACAGGCGTATCGGCAACAGATATGGACTGCGTAGTCTATGCAGAAAATCAGAACATCGTGATAATCTCACCATGCGACCAGCAAGCCACAATCTCAAGCGTCGACGGCGTATCACGCACATACACCCTCAACGAAGGCCGCAACGAGATTGCTGCTCCTCAAGCCGGAGTCTACATTGTCACACTCGCCGACCAGACCTCCAAAGTAATGGTGAAGTAAAACGCAACGAACTTGTAAGTCAGATATTTAATTATAATGATGATGTAGGGGTATCTCATAAATGGAGGTATCCCTACTTTTTCAGAGTGTGCAATGCAATGTAATGTCGAGGGGGAATTAAACTTAGGGGCGTGATTTATGTCTTTTTAAGTAAAAGGTTAATTTTATGAATAAAGGAAGATATATCATATGGGCGTTGCTGATGACGATAGCAACCGGTGCTTATGCAGCTTTGATTAAGGGAAATGTTGTGGATAGTAGTAATCAACCACTTGTGGGTGCTACAGTCAGACTTATGAATCCTACGGATAGCACGCTTGTGTCGGCTTCGATGATTGATGAGAATGGTGCTTTTTCATTTGATAAGATAGGCAAAGGTAAGTATCTGCTCAGTGTGTCGATGATCGGTATGAATACCATCAGTCAGACCGTCGATATCAAAAGTAAAGACCAGCAAGTGGACTTGGGGCAAATTGTCGCTTCTGAAAGTAGTATTACACTTGATGAAGCAGTGGTAAAGGGTGTGCAGACAGCAGTGACGGCACGACAAGATACGATAGAGTATAATGCCGGTTCGTTCCACACTCAGCCGAATGCTATGGTGGAAGATCTCTTGAAGCGATTGCCGGGTGTTGAGGTTGACTCAGACGGAAAGATTACTTCGGGAGGCAAAACTATTACGAAAATTCTTGTAGATGGCAAGGAGTTTTTCAGTGACGACCCTAAAATGGCTTCCAAGAATTTGCCATCGGATATGGTCGACAAGGTGCAAATTGTAGATCGCAAGAGCGATTTGGCGCGATTGACCGGTGTAGATGACGGCGAAGAAGAGACTGTCATCAACTTGACTGTCAAGAAGGGTATGCAGAACGGATGGTTTGGTAATGTTCAGGGTGGATATGGCACCGACAACAGATATGCCGGTGGATTTAATGTCAATCATTTTAAGGATGGAAATCAGGTTACTATCTTAGGCAGCGCGAATAATACCAATGACATGACCTTCACCGACCAAGGTCGAGGTAGATTTAGCAGATTT
This sequence comes from Muribaculaceae bacterium, assembly GCA_017547845.1. GTDB lineage: Bacteria > Bacteroidota > Bacteroidia > Bacteroidales > Muribaculaceae > Lepagella. The sequence goes on along the minus strand of JAFYNZ010000027.1, from coordinate 42,858 downwards.
GGTGGACAGAATGGTATCACCACCACACAAAGTATCGGTATCAACTTCAATGTTGGTAAGGGTGATGACTTGCGTTTTGGTGGTAATGTCATGTATGCTCATCGCAATCAAGATTCGCGTCAGAGAAGCACGACGGAGTATCTCTTTGCCGACTCTACAAGCCAAAAGACTGCTCGTCAGATAGCTCGCGACAATGGCCACAATGTGAGAGCCGATTTTCGCTTGCAATGGAACATCGATCCTAACAACACGATTGATTTCCGTCCACGCTTCTCGTTTAATTCCAATTCGTCAAATCGAGCCGACTCTACAAGCCTTTTCACAGGCGATGCATTGCATTCTCAGGTCAATAGAAGCATCAACCACGAGCGCAATCGTGGCACAAGCTACGAGGCCTCAGGCGACTTGATTTACAATCACAAATTTGTTTCACGTCCAGGTCGTTCAATGAGTGTTCAGACCAAATATTCCTTCAGTGATACTCGCGAAAAAGGCACATCGTGGAGCAACATCATCTACTATCTTGCATCTGACGATAATGAGACATTGTCTCAATTCATCGATTCGCATGATTGGTCGAATATGATCAACACGCGTCTCACTTGGACCGAGCCGCTGGGTGATGCCGCCAATGGAAACTTTCTCAATGTAGCCTACCGACTCTCTTATCGTTGGAATAATGCCGACCGTCTGACCTATAATCTGGATTCGGATTACTGGACCTTGTCGCTTCTTGAGTCTTTGAAGACATTGCCTTTCGATGCTGTGCTTGATGAGGCTAACTCCAACAGTTTCCGTAACGAGTTTTTCAATCAAGAGTTGCAAGTCGGATTTAAGAAAGTGCATAAGATGTATAATCTTGATGCAGGCTTACTCTTTACTCCTTCGATGTCGAAAAGTGAAGACCTCATCAACCCCGACCGCAATCTCCCAGAAAGATGGGTTTATAATTTTGCTCCATATCTGCGTTTTAGATATAAGTTTACCGATCGCATGAGTCTCAGTTCCGACTATCGAGCTCGCACTTCTCAGCCATCAGTGCGTCAATTGCAGCCGGTGGCAGACGTATCCGATCCATTGAACATTGTCATCGGTAATCCGAATCTTAAGCCGACATTTAATCAGAATCTGTCAATTCGTTTCAACGATTTCAATGTTGATACTCAGCGCTCGATTATGGCTATGATTAACGGTTCGTACACGATGAATTCTATCGTGTCGAATACTATCTACGACTCTACGACCGGTCGCCAGACGACAACTTATGCCAACGTCGATGGTGCTTGGAGTTTGATGGGTATGATGCTTTATAATCAGCAGATAGGTGTGTCGCCATGGCGTGTGTCAGCGCAGGTATTTGGTCACTACAATAGCACTTTGGGCTATAACAATGCCCGACTCAATCGTAGTGGTTCTTTGATGCTTCGTCCTCAAATCGGTGTGACATTTACGACATCGTTCCTCCAAGTAAGTCTGTCGCCTCAATATGGAATGCAACATGCTCACAACTCACTTGCTGACTTGTCATCAAGCATGATTCACTCCTATGGTGCGAAAGCAGATGTGACAGTACATCTACCATTTGGTGTTGACTTCCAGACAGACCTCAATTATAGTTCGTCGACTGGTTACACAAATGGCTACGATTCACAACAGTGGCTATGGAATGCACAACTCTCCTACTCTACACTGCCATCTCGATCGTTGACATTCGCATTGAAGGCTTACGACATCCTGCAACAACGCAAGAATATATCACGCACAATCACAGCCAACTACATTCTTGATAGAGAATACAACGACTTGACCCGTTACTTGATGTTGACAGTGACATGGAAGTTCTCAACATTAGGGTCTTCTCAAAAATCGCAGAGAAATATGCCTCCATTTGATGGAGATTTCCCTCCTCAAGGTCCGCCACCCGGTATGAGTAGAGGTGGAACGCCTCCACCACCGCCTCCGATGTTCTAATCCCTACAGATTTGCTGAAGTGCAGAAAAAGAACTAATTTTGTAGAATTAAATCAGTAAATCAAAATTGTAAGGGATGATAACTTTGCAAGCAATCGGTGTGGAATACTCTGCTAAACCTTTGTTTAGCGGAGTTAGTGCTGTTATAAATCCGAGCGACAGAATAGCATTGGTCGGAAAAAATGGCGCGGGTAAATCTACATTGTTGAAAATTATAGCCGGGTTGCAGACTGCCACCACAGGTCAAGTCGCAGCATCTGACGGCACTACCATAGGATACTTGCCACAGCAGATGAAGATATCTGATGAGACATCTATCATCGAAGAGGTCAGAAAAGTGTTTGCCTCTCAATTGGCCTTAGAGCAAGAATCAGAACGACTGAGTTTGGAACTCGCATCGCGTGAGGATTATGATAGCGAAGAGTATCATAAGTTGATCGACCGATTGACATTGGTCAATGAGCGTATCGAGATGGAGAAGAGCTCCAATATGGAGGCTGAAATCGAACGCACACTTATAGGTCTCGGATTCAATCGTGAAGACTTTCCTCGCCCTACTGCAGAGTTGAGTGGCGGATGGAGAATGCGTATCGAATTGGCTAAGCTTTTGCTTCGTCGTCCCGATGTCTTACTACTTGACGAGCCGACCAACCACCTTGACATTGAGTCTATCCAGTGGCTTGAGCAGTTTCTTGTCGCAAAAGCGAAGGCTGTAGTTGTGGTCAGTCACGACCGCGCGTTTATTGATAAAGTGACCAATCGTACGATTGAGATTTCGTGTGGCAGAATCTACGACTATAAGACAAATTACAGTCACTTCGTGGAGCTTCGTCGTGAGCGTATAGAGCAGCAACGTCGTGCATATGAAAATCAACAAAAAGAAATAGCAGATATCACTGACTTCATTGAGCGTTTCAGATATAAGGCGACTAAGGCTGTGCAGGTGCAAAGTCGCATTAAGCAGCTCGAGAAGATAGTGCCAATCGAAATAGATGAGGTGGATAATTCGCATCTCAATCTCAAATTCCCTCCGGCTCCCAGATCGGGTGATTACCCTGTAATAATCGAAGATGTCGGTAAGGCATATGGCAATCATCAAGTATTCGATAAGGCCAATTTCCGTATTAAGCGCGGCGAAAAGGTGGCGTTTGTCGGACGAAACGGTGAAGGTAAGTCGACACTTGTTAAGTGTATAATGGGAGAAATTCCATTCACGGGCGATCTGACAATCGGTCATAATGTCAAGATAGGATATTTTGCTCAGAATCAGGCTCAATTGCTTGATCAAGATATAACCGTGTTTGACACCATTGATCGCGTCGCTGTCGGCGATATTCGCACAAAGATTCGTGATATCCTTGGTGCATTCATGTTTGGAGGTGAAGCAAGTGATAAGATGGTGAAGGTGTTGTCGGGTGGAGAGAAAACTCGATTGGCTATGATTCGTCTTCTGCTTGAACCCGTCAATCTGCTTATCCTCGACGAACCGACCAATCACCTCGATATGAAAACCAAAGATGTGCTCAAAGAGGCTATTAAGGCATTCGACGGCACGGTGATAGTAGTCAGTCACGACCGCGAGTTCCTTGATGGTCTTGTGGAGAAAGTCTATGAGTTTGGCGGAGGTCGTGTGATTGAAAATATCGGTGGCATCTATGATTTCCTCAACAGGAAGAGAATGTCAAATCTCAATGAGCTCGAATATCGAAGTGCTTCTGTCGATGAGGTGAAGCCTGCAATAGATGAAGAAAAGCAACAACGCAAACTTTCATATGCAGAGCAGAAGGAGCATGAAAAGCTTTTAAAACGAGCTCTTAAAGCCATCAAGGATGCCGAACTGTTGGTCGAAAAACTCGATGAAGAGAAGGCGGAGTTGGAGCAGAAACTATCGGAAGGTCAGTCGGATGCTTCACTGCTTGATAGATATGCCCAAGTGCAGAAGCAAAGCGAAGAGGCTATGCTTGCTTGGGAAGAGGCTCAAATGGAATATGAAAATCTAAACTCTTAACTCATGAATGATAACAATCAAAATTATAATGATATGAACATTAAAAAATTGTTGGCAAGTGCTGCAATCACTTTGCCGTTGATGATGAATGCATCGACTAACGGAAAGGGTATCGAGGTCGCAAATCTCGATAAGACTACCGACCCTTGTGAAGATTTCTATCAGTATGCTTGTGGTGGCTGGATGAAGGCTCACCCACTCACACCTGAGTATTCACGCTATGGCACATTCGACATGCTTCGTGAAAATGCTCGTGAGCAGTTGAAAGAGTTGATTACAACTCTTGCTAATAATCCACAAAGCAAGGTTAAAGGCACCAATGCTCAAAAGGTCAGCGACCTTTATGCTATGGGTATGGACTCTGCTCGTCTTAATCGTGAGGGTGCAGCACCATTGATGCCTCAAATCGCAAGAATTAATGCAATGACAGAGGCAGACTTCACAAGCACTATGGCATGGATGCACAATGGTATTTCATCAGTATTCTTCTCTACAGGTGTCGGTGCTGATGCCAAAAATTCTACAATGAATATCATGCACATCGGTGAAGCCGGTCTTGGTCTTGGTGATAGAGACTATTATTTAGAAGACAACGAAAACAATCGTCGCATCATCGAAGCTTATGAAATCTATATCAAACGATTGATGCAACTCATCGGTTATGATGAAGCTGCTCAGAAGCGTGTGTTTGAAAACGTCATGTCAATCGAAACTGAAATGGCACGTTTCAAAAAGTCTCGCGAAGAGCGTCGTAACCCACAATTACGTTATAATATGCTCTCAATGGACGAGATTAGAACTCGTTTTGCCAATATTGCATGGGACGAATATTTCAGACTTTTAGGTATCGAGAACCTTGATGCTGCCAACGTGTCAAGCTTGCGTTACATGGAAGAAATGAATGCATTGTTGCCAACATTGTCTTTGCAACAGATTAAGGACTACATGGTAGTTTCTGCTGTCAGCAATGCTACCGGCTTGCTTAGCGATGAGTTCAGCGATGCAGATTTTGAAATGTATGACCGTGTGATGAGTGGTATCGAAGAGAAAGAGCCACGTTGGAAACGTGCGATGAATCTTCCAAACTCTATGCTTGGCGAAGCTGTCGGCGAACTTTATGTCGCTAAATACTTCCCTGAAGAAAGCAAGGAATATATGAAGAAGCTTATCAGCAATCTTCAAGTAGCACTTGGTAAGCATATCGACAACCTTACATGGATGAGCGATGAAACAAAGGCTAAGGCTCGCCAGAAACTTGCTACATTCACAGTGAAGATCGGATATCCTGATAAGTGGAAAGACTACTCAGGCATCGTAATTGACCCATCTAAGAGTTATTTGGAAAATGTCTACATGGCTTCAGTGTGGTATTCTCAAGACAACTATAAGAAGCTCGGTAAGGAAGTGGACCGTGATGAGTGGCACATGACTCCTCAGACTGTGAATGCTTACTACAATCCAACTACAAACGAAATCTGTTTCCCTGCAGGTATTCTCCAACCACCATATTTCGACCTTAACGCTGACGATGCTCAAAACTATGGTGCAATCGGTGTCGTTATCGGTCACGAAATGACTCATGGATTTGATGACTCCGGTCGCCAATTCGACAAAGATGGTAACTTGTCAGACTGGTGGACAGAAGAAGATACTAAAGCATTTACAGAGTTGTCAAAAGTGCTTATTTCACAATTTGATGCTATCGAAGTAGCTCCTGGAGTGAATGCTAATGGTACATTTACATTAGGTGAAAATATCGCCGACCAAGGTGGTCTCCGTGTCGCTTTGACTGCTTACCTTGATTCAATGAAGGGTAAGGAAATGAAGGAAATTGATGGCTTCTCTGCTATCCAACGCTTCTATCTCGCTTATGCCAACCTTTGGGCAGGTAATATCCGTGAAGAAGAAATTCTCAACCGCACAATGACTGACCCTCACTCATTGGGTAAGTTGCGCGTAAATGCGACTTTGAGAAACATTGTTGAATTCTATGAAGCATTTGGTGTGAAAGAAGGCGACAAGATGTGGATGCCTGAAAATGAACGTGTAATCATTTGGTAATAAATTAAATAGATGATATGTAATAGCTTGAAACCGGGTTTTCAAGCTATTACTTTATAATATACGACCATTTAATATCTTTGCGTAATGACAAATATTGAGTTTGCACCTTTACAAGGTTATACCGATGCTGCATATCGCTATTGGCATAATAGGTTGATAGGTGGCGTGAGTTGCTACTACTCCCCTTTTATCAGAATTGAGAAGTCAGACATAAGAGCGAAGGATTTGCGAGATATATTGCCGGAGAATAATGAGGGCCTGAATCTTGTACCTCAAATCATAGTTAACGGCAAAGATGAACTTGATTTTCTGTCAGCGAAGATTAGAGAATTAGGGTACAGTCGTATTGATATCAACTTTGGTTGTCCCTTCCCATTACAGACAAAGAAAGGGCGAGGTGCTGCCCTACTCAGTGATCCACAAAAAGTGCTAGAGTTGATGGAAGCAATTAAGGATAATGATGATATTCACTATTCGGTGAAGATGCGTCTCGGAATGTCGAGTGCAGAAGAATTTTATCCGTTGATCGACATAATCAACCATGCACCCTTGCATCATGTGGCATTGCATCCGCGTGTCGCAACACAGCAATACAAGGGAAATGTCGATATGCTGTCATTTGAGCGTATTTCCGGCGAGATTACTCACCCACTGATATACAATGGAGATATTACTAACTTAGGCGAAATAAATAGCATTGATTGCCGGTATGCTACGTTGTCGGCAATTATGATTGGTCGTGGTCTATTGTCTGACCCTTGTCTTTCTTACGAGTATGTCAATAATGTGCAATTATCCGACAAAGAGAAGATTGCGAAAATATTAGAGCTCCATGCTCATCTGTTGGAGCATTATTCTGCTCGTCTTCAAGGTGACTCGCAATTATTGGTCAAGATGAAGACTTTTTGGGAATATCTTGAGCCTCTGATAGGTCGTAAATCCGCCAAGTTGATAAAGAAATCTATCAACATGGCGAAATACGATGCTGCGGTGGTGTCAATCAGTTGCAATTGATGTATTCAACCAATTTAGTATAGTTTCCAATACTTGAGGAGATATTGTTTGCTCTATGATGGCATATTCATCTACTGTGCCTCTATTGCATTGCTGAAACAGATGATTCAAACCGTCAAAGACTACTACAGTGGCATTTGGATTAAGTTGCTTAATGGTCGATGTGTTGTCTTCGCAAAGCACTTGCAAGTCTTTTGTGCCGTTCAATGCCAACCAAGGAATGTCAATATTGCGTATATCTTCGGCCGGATTATAGCGTAAGAAAGTGCGATACCATGGAGAACACATTGCAGATATTTCCGCATTAATTTGGTTTATAAGTTGATCGGTGAGCATTGCCGGTGGTATATCTTTCACGACATCATTATATAGTTGGATCTTTAATAATGATGTTGGCAGATTTGACATCACAGTGTCATATCGTTTTCTGAGTGTAGGATACAACGAATCCCATGCAAAGCCTTGACCTGAAGCATCAAGCATTGCTTTGGTTTGCGTCAATATGATCGAATCGCCTTGGATTGCTGGTGCTGCAAGTGTAATGATGAAGTCGACTGATGGTGCACACTTTATAGCGATGCTACCACCTTCTGAATGGCCTATAATTCCGACTGGTCGGTCTTTTAAAGCATCAAGTTTTTTAAGACTTTCGACTGCATATTTAGCATCTTCTGCAAAGTCATCGGTAGTAGCGAGTGTCGCGTCACCTGTAGACTGACCGATGCCACGATCGTCAGTTCTTAACACAGCATACCCATTACGCGACAAATAGTCGGCAATAACTTTGAATGGTCGGTGGCCAAACATTTCTTCATCTCTGTTTTGCGAGCCACTGCCTGTTGCCATCACAATCACAGCCTTCGGATTGTCAGGCATGGTCAAAGTGCCCGATAATTGCACATTGGCTTTGGTGTTGTTGACCACATACTCTAAGGTGTCGTATGGATATGGAGGAACCGGAGTTTGTGGTCGATTATATTGTGATTGAGCATCGAAAGATATCATTGAGGTTAATGCCATGACTGCAATTGCAATACTTTTTAAGAGTGTGTTATAGCGTCTCATTGTTAATGGGTATTTACACAAAAGGGTTGCAAAATATTAATGCAACCCCTTGTAGATTAATCACTTAAAACTATTGATTAAAGAAGAGCTTCAAGCTTAGCTTCGATGTCTGCTTGAGATACGAGGCCTACTGTACGATCCTTCAATTCACCATCCTTGAAGAAAAGGATTGTAGGGATGTTGCGAACACGGTTTTCAGAGCTTACCTCATCGTTTTCGTCAACGTTCATTTTACCAACGATAGCTTTACCTTCGTATTTTTCAGCAACTGCTTCTACTGCAGGGCCCAATTTTACGCATGGACCACACCATTCTGCCCAAAAGTCGATAACTACTACTTTGCCTGATTCAATAGCTTCTTTAGCTGTTTGATCTGTAAATTGTACTGCCATAAGTATATTCTGTTTTTAGAGTTTAAATTCCAATTCAAAATTAGTTCTTATTTTTCATTCTGCCAAACAATTCATCATAAAAATGATTAATCTTGATTTATTGAATACTTAATACCCTTGGAATCAAGCCATTTTATCAATCCTAATGATACATTGAATTGTTGAGCAAATCTGACTTTGATTATCTGTTGATTCTTTAAATCCGAAATTGAAACAAACACATCACATCCACTGTCGCCCTCTTTAGCAATGTAATTATCAAGTTCCTCAAAAAGAGTTGAGTCATTGAAGTCTGAGTCAATGTGCAGCGTGATGTGCTTAACTACAGTCCCTTGCAGATTCTCTAAAAGGGTGATTTGCTCAATGTTGAAATCAAGCATATCAGAATTGTATTTCCCTGCAGAGAAACTGGCTTTAATGAAAATCGGTAGGCCGACGATACATAGCGGTTTATACTTTATGTAGTTTTCGCCAAATAAACGTATTTCTGCAGTGCCTGTATAGTCTTGAATAGAGAGCAATCCCCAAGGAGAACCCTTCTTGGTCATTCGCTCCTGAAGACCACAAACCAATCCGGCCATAGTAATGTGCTGTCCGTCAGCTTCTTTTTCTTTGAATGTAGATGCTGTCGTGTTACAACCATATTTCCATTCTATAAAATATTGGTCAAGTGGATGAGCTGAAAGATACATGCCGACAAGTTTCTTTTCTTCCTCCAGCAATTGGATTTGACTCCACTCTTCAGCTACAGGGATTGGAGGTCGAGCTGTTTCGATCTGTTCGAATTCACTAAAGAGACTTGCTTGAGACGAGTTGATGTCTGCCTGATAGCGTTGACCATACTTTACGAGAATTTCCGACCAAGGGATATCGTTGATCTTTGTTGTGAACATTTCTCGTCTGATTTCCGGGAAGCAGTCGAATGCTCCTGCAAACGCTAAGCTTTCAATCGTGCTCTTGTTGCAAGCTGAGAGGTTGACACGTTCGACGAAGTCAAAGATGTCCTTGTATGGTCCATTTTGTTCGCGTTCCTTAATAATAGATGCGACAGCATTCGAGCCGACACTCTTAATCGCCTCGAGGCCAAAACGGATTTCTCCATTCTCGGTAACACCAAACTTGTGGACAGATTCGTTGATGTCCGGACCTTTAACATCGATATTCATGGCTTTACATTCGTCCATGAAGATTGTCAGCTTAGCCAAGTTTGACAAGTTACGACTCAAGACTCCGGCCATATACTCTGCCGGATAGTTTGCTTTTAAGTAAGCTGTCTGGTAAGCCACCCAGCTATAGCATGTCGCGTGACTCTTGTTGAATGCATAGGATGCAAACTTTTCCCAGTCAGCCCAAATCTTATCAAGCACTTCAGGCTTATGTCCATTCTTTTGACCACCATCGAGGAACTTTTTCTTCAACTCGTTCATCTTGTCGATCATTTTCTTACCCATGGCCTTACGCAAGACGTCGCTTTCACCACGAGTAAAGTTGGCCAAAAGACGCGATAGAAGCATGACTTGCTCCTGATAGACCGTGATGCCATAGGTGTCTTGGAGATATTTCTCCATGATCGGAATGTCGTATTCGATTGGTTCGTGACCATGTTTACGAGCGATGAATTGCGGGATGTAGGCCATCGGACCCGGACGATACAAGGCATTCATCGCAATCAAGTCTTCAAATTTTGATGGTTGAAGTTCGCGAAGATACTTTTGCATACCGGCAGATTCAAACTGGAATGTACCTGTAGTGCGACCTTCGCAATATAGTTTGTAGGTCTTTTCGTCATCAATAGGAATATTGTCCATATCGATTTCGATTCCGTGTCGACGCTTGATGTTTTCCACTGCTTCCATGATGATAGACAGCGTTTTAAGACCAAGGAAGTCCATTTTGATCAAGCCTGTATCTTCGATAACGGAACCTTCGTATTGTGTCACAAGTATCTTTGAACCATCAGAGTCTGTCGCTACGCTCACAGGCACCCAGTCGGTGATATCGTCTCGACCGATAATCACACCACAAGCATGCACACCGGTGTTTCTGACATTGCCTTCAAGTTGTCCTGCGTATTTCATTACTTCTCGTATCACAGGATTCGAACTTTGGGCTTCTGCGGCAAAGTCTTTGATATATTTAAGGCAGTTTGCGAAATTGAGCTTAGGTGCTTTACCATCTATTTCAGGCATTTTGTCAGGTACAAGTTTCGCCAATCTGTTGGATTCAGGAAGTGGCAATTCAAGCACTTTGGCCACGTCTTTAATAGCCATTTTGGTTGCCATTGTGCCATAGGTGATGATGTGAGCCACCTTCTCTTCTCCATATTTCTCTGTGACATATTTCAACACAGCTCCACGACCATCATCATCAAAGTCGACATCGATATCAGGCAAAGAGATACGGTCGGGGTTAAGGAAACGCTCAAAAAGGAGGTCATATTTGATAGGGTCTATCTGTGTAATACCCAAGCAGTAGGCTGCTGCAGAACCTGCTGCAGAACCACGACCCGGACCTACGCTGACACCGAGCTCCTTGCGTGCCACATTGATGAAATCTTGCACAATCAAGAAGTAACCCGGGAAACCCATTGTCTTCATAATGTGTAGTTCGAAATTGAGACGTTCTGCCACATCATCAGGTAGAGGGTCGCCATAGCGAACACGAGCTCCGTCGAGAGTCAATTTCTTCAAATAGTCGGCTTCAAACTTTATACGGTAGAGTTTGTCGTATCCACCAAGGGTCTTGATCTTCTTTTCTGCATCTTCTTGAGAGAGGACTACATTGCCGTTTTCATCTTGGGTAAATTCATCGAAGAGTTCTTTTTCTGTGATGCGATTGCGATATTCTTCTTCTGTACCGAAATTTGCAGGAATTTCATAGTTGGGCATGATTGGCGAGTGGTCGATTGAGTAAACCTCGACTTTATCAAGGATTTCGTTGGTGTTTGCCAATGCTTCCGGTATATCCTCAAAGATTTCGTTCATTTCAGCTGTCGACTTAAGCCACTCTTGCTTGGTGTAGTGCATACGCGATGGGTCGCCAAATCGTTTGCCTGTAGATATACAGATGAGTCTGTCGTGTGCTTCAGAATCCTCTTCGTTAACGAAGTGGACATCATTGGTTGCAATCAACTTGATGTTGTGTTTGCGAGCCATCTCTATAAGCACTGCGTTTACCTTTACCTGCTCCTCGTAAACCTCTGTGTTAGCATTATGTTTAAATGTGCGATGGCGTTGAAGTTCCACATAGTAGTCTTCGCCGAATATGCTTTTGTACCATAGCATTCTCTCTTCGGCTTCTTTGTATTGGCCGTTGATGATGTATTGGGGAATTTCACCACCAAGACAAGCAGAGCAGATGATAAGCCCCTCGCTATGAGCGGCCAAGGCTTCTTTGTCTGTTCGTGGGTGGTAGTAATATCCTTCTGTCCATGCTTGACTTACGAGTTTCACAAGGTTGTGGTAGCCTTGTTTGTTTTTCGCTAATACTATAAGGTGATAACCTTTGTCTGACTTATCGTCACGATCTTTTAGTGAATTTTTAGCAACATACATCTCACAACCCAAGATTGGTTTGAATTGATTGTCGGCATCAAGTTCTTTGTTTTTCTTCTTGACGTAGTTGAACAACTCCTTGATACCAAACATGTTGCCATGGTCAGTCAATGCAATACCTCTTTGGCCGTCAGCAATTGCTTTGTCCACAAGTTTATTGATGGCTGCTTGGCCATCAAGTAGTGAGTATTGAGAGTGGACATGTAAATGTGTAAATTGTGTCATGTCATTGAAAATTGTAAGTGAAATTTTTCAACAAAATCAACCATGCGGTGTGGTTATTTGTCGCTACAAAATTAAGTAATTTAATGGTTAATGGCAAAAAAAGTTATCGACAACATTGATTGAGACAATGCTTCTATTTTTTACTTGTCTTCACAGGTATTCTCACCCACAACCATCGTGGAATCAATCTCCAAAAACCTACTAAAATAGCATATTTCCAATCGATTATCGCCACTCTCTTTTTCTTGATGATTGCTCGTATAATCTTCTTGGCTGCGTATGGTGCAGTCATGAGCATCGGATAGTTGTTGCCATCATTCAGCAATGCTGTTTTAACAAATCCGGGGCGGATATCTGTAAAACTGATGTCGACATTTTGCATGTGGGACAATTGTTCGAGACACTCGATATAGATATTTTGGTAGCGTTTTGTAGCACTATATGCAGGGGAAACTGCCAATCCTTTAGTTCCGGCAATTGAAGAGATGACACATATCTGTCCTTTTCTGCCAGATTTCTTAAAGTAATTGTAGGCCCAATCGATCATGCGAGTAAATCCTACAACATTGGTCTGGCAGATGGATTCTTCCACTTTAATGTCGATAGTTGTGTTTTGAGAACCTATACCCGAGCAATGGAAATAGATGTCGATACCTCCAAGTTTATCAACCAATTTCTCAACGTTGTTGATGGCATCTTCTGATGTGATGTCGATTTGCTCATAAGCTGATTGATTAGGGTATTTTTCACAGACCTCTTTGAGGCTTGCAACATTGCGTGATGCAAGACCCACTTTCCACCCTTTTTCAAGAAAACCAATGGCTAATTCCTTGCCGATGCCGGATGAAGCTCCGACTATTATGATACGTTGTGCTGACATTAATTCTTTTCGTTTTTAAATATATCTGATTGTTGGCGGACACTCTCCGAATGGACTGACTCTAATACTCTTTTTATAAAATCGTCTGACAGGCCTAACTCTTGAGCGTGGGTTAGTCGTGACGATAGCAATTCATCGTATCGTTTGTTTTGAACGATAGAGATGCCATTGTCCTTTTTGTAACGACCTATCTGTCGGCATATCGACATACGTTTGGACAATACTTCCATCAGTTCATGGTCGCAGTCATCAATCTGGTGACGTAGTTGACTAAGCAACTCGTCGGAATGTTCCTTGGTGCGACATTGAAGCTCGGCTAATATTTCTACGAGTCGGTCGGGAGTTATCTGTTGATTTTTATCGCTTAGAGCTTTGTCGGGGTCGGGATGTGTTTCAATCATCAATCCGTCAAAGCCCATGTCCAACGCTTGCTGTGAAAGTGTCGATATAAATTCGCGTTTTCCACCGACGTGGCTTGGGTCGTGAATAATAGGAAGGTCCGGGAAACGGCGATGAAGTTCAATCGGAAGGTGCCATTGTGGTTGATTGCGATAGATTTGCTTACCATATACGCTAAAACCGCGATGCACAGCACAGATGCGTCTAATACCTGCATTGTAGATGCGCTCAATGCCTCCAATCCATAATTCTATGTCGGGGTTGACAGGGTTTTTGATAAGCACCGGAATATCGACCGCAAGCATTTCAAGCGTGTCGGCTATCTCTTGCATTGCAAAAGGGTTGGCACATGTCCGTGCACCTACCCAGATAATGTCAACGCCTGATGATATAGCTTCTATCACGTGCTGACGGCATGCAACTTCTGTCGCAACCTTCATTCCATAATTACTCTTAACCATTCTCAACCACAATAAACCTTCTGATCCAATGCCTTCCCAACCGCCCGGTTTGGTGCGTGGCTTCCATATTCCTGCTCTGAAAATGCTGATACCGGCTTCTTTAAGTATGCTTGCAGTCTGCAGTACTTGTTCTTGCGACTCTGCACTGCATGGACCGGCTATGATCAGAGGTTGCTGTGTCTGACCGTCATCAGATATTATAGGTTTGAATCCATTCATTGATAACTGTTGCTTTACGTTACTGCAAAAATACAAAAAAATACTAACTTCGACAAATCCCCTATCTAAATCTCTCAATTTATCCAATTTTTTGCTTATTCTGAGATTGAGTGTTGTGTGTTTTAAAATAATGTTGTATATTTGTGTTTTAAAACATAATTCAGCCATTTAGACGAAAAAATGATAAGAAAAAGCGAATTAGAGGCCATTATTAAGAAGGACCTAAGCGAACTATGGAAAGTTCTCACTCCTGAGGACAAGCGTGTCGTGGTGGAAAATTTTTCGGTTAGAAGCTTTAAGAAAAATCAGATTATTTACGCTGAAAATGATGAGCCGATGAATCTCTGGATTCTTCTCGATGGCAAAGTGAAGATGTACAAAAATGGTGTAGGCGATAGAACTCAAATCCTACGTCTTTTCCGCCCTGTTCAATACTTCGGCTATCGAGCCTATTTCGCTCGAGAAGCATATGTTTCGAGTGTTGCTGCTTTTGAAGCATCTACGCTTGGTTATATTCCAATGAAGATTGTTGAGCAGTTGATTAGAAAAAACAATGATTTGGCCATGTTTTTCATCCATGAGTTGTCGCGCAACCTTGGTGGCTCAGATACTAAGATTGTCAATCTTACTCAGAAACACATTCGTGGTCGACTTGCGGAAGCTATCTTAATACTTCGCGATAATTATGGATTAGAAGATGACAATCAGACGCTTAAGATATATATGAGTCGTGAAGATTTGGCAAACTTGTCAAATATGACTACCTCTAACGCTATTCGTACACTTAGTGGTTTTGTTAACGAAAAATTGATCGTAGTAGATGGCAGACGCATCAAAATCACTAATGAGTATCAGTTGCGCCAGATTGCTCGTTTCGGCTAACGCACCATGCCCCATGCAGGGCATTGTTTAGACTCTTATTTACAAGTCAGATTATTATGAAACATAAAAAAAGACCGGAGTTGCTTGGATGCGACCCCGGTCATTTGATTTATTTACCGATGTATAACTGTAAGTGTATCAGTCCGATTGGTTAGAGCAATGAGTAAGAACGACGGATGAAATCGTCAAGACTTTGTGCTTTAAGCAATCCCGACTGCAAGAGTGATAGATCGATAATCTGCTTGATAGTCGGAATTGTTGTTGCATATTGGGCGATTATGTCTCCTTGTTGCTTGCGAAGTTCTGCTACCTTAGCTTCGTTATCAGATGTGTCTGCCTTCTCATCGGCTTTGCGTGCTTCTTCGATTGAAGAGTTAAGCTGATTGATTTCATTGCGAAGAGGAGCAATTTTTTCTTCAATAGCAGAGCATGCCTCAGTGATAATTTTCTTGACTGATGCATTGTCGCAGTTGATGGTCAATGAGTAGTTGTCAGGCATTTCACCATAGAAGTTCATGCCCGGATTCATTGCCGACATCTCTTTAAATCTGCGCATGTGCTCGTTTTGAGTCACAATTGCCGGGGTTTCTTGTTGGCTGAGAGCTTCGAGTTGAACGAAGAACTCAGTTTTTTCGATAGTTGGCAACTGAGATTTAAAGAGGTCACTGGCGATTTCGATTTGCTCTGCAGTAAGGTCAACTTTCAATGCATCGTCTTTTACAATCAGGCGGTCGATGATGTCTGCGTCCACTCTGACAAGATGAGTCTTCTCAAGTTTGTGCTCAAGTAGTGATACGAAATGGCTGTCAAGCTGACCGTCCATTGTCAAGACGCTATAACCTTTGCTCTTAGCAGATTGGATATAAGAGTATTGAGCTTCACAATCTGTGGCGTAGAGATATATGATATTACCGTCTTTGTCGGTCTGAGTTGATTCGACTAGTGTCTTATATTCTTCAAATGTGAAATACTTTCCTTCTGAGTCTTTAAGCAAGGCATATTTGCGTGCAGAGTCGCAGAATTTTTCATCTGAAAGCATACCGTATTCGATGAAAATCTTGATGTCGTCCCATTTCTTTTCAAATTCAGCTCTATCCTCTTTGAACATTTTGTCAAGACGTTCCGACACCTTCTTAGAGATATATGAAGATATCTTCTTCACCTGACCGTCTGCTTGGAGGTAGCTTCGGGATACGTTGAGAGGAATATCCGGAGAGTCGATTACACCTTGCATAAGCATCATAAATTCAGGCACTACACCTTCGACTTGGTCTGTGACGTATACTTGGTTGCAATAGAGTTGAATGCGGTTTTTCTGAATGTCGATGTTGTTCTTAATCTTTGGGAAATAGAGCACACCTGTCAATGTGAATGGATAGTCGACATTGAGGTGAATCCAAAACATCGGATCTTCCATACCCGGCATCAACTCATGATAGAAGTTGAGGTAATCCTCATCTTTCAATTCAGATGGTTTCTTAGCCCAAAGTGGTTCTACAGAGTTGATTACCCTATCCTTGTCTGTATCGACATAGTTGCCGTCTTTCCACTCTTGTTCTTTACCAAATATTACAGGTACAGGGAGGAAACGACAGTATTTTTTTAGAAGAGTCTCGATGCGAGACTTTTCGAGAAATTCTTTTGAATCATCGTCGATGTATAGAATGATGTCGGTGCCTCGTTCTGTCTTGTCACACTCTGTCAATTTGTATTCAGGAGAACCATCGCATTCCCACGCTACAGCTTTTGCACCATCTTTATAAGATAAAGAGCGGATTTCAACCTTCTTTGATACCATGAAAGCTGAGTAGAAACCGAGACCGAAGTGGCCGATAATGGAGTTGGCTGTATCCTTATACTTGGCCAAAAATTCTTCCGCACCGGAGAATGCTATTTGGTTGATATATTTGTCGATATCTTCGGCATCCATACCGAGACCTCTGTCAGAAACAGTAAGTGTTCCATTTTCAGAGTCAATGCTCACTTTGACCGATAACTCCCCTATTTCTCCTTTAAATTCACCCACAGAAGCGAGTGTCTTAAGTTTTTGAGAAGCATCGATGGCGTTTGAGACCAATTCACGAAGGAAAATTTCGTGGTCTGAATACAAAAATTTCTTGATTACAGGGAAAATATTTTCCGTAGTAACACCAATTTTACCGGTTGTCATATTTTTAAGTGTTTTGATTTTATTTTTTTGTCCACCATTTTACAAATACTATGCCATTTGCTACTTTTAGCTGCTGTTCTTAGCTTAAACCATCACATAAGGGTGATGGTTTCGCACATGTAGACCATATTGTGCCATTCATTTTGTCACATTGTCAGTCAGATGGATTATTTCTTGGAACGGAACTGGAAAGATGATGAGAGAGCACTGGACTCCCCTATTTTGCCGAGGCCCATTTGCGACGCAAGGCGTAAGACTCCACCCGACGATGAATGATTGATTTCATCAATGGCTTGCATTAGTTGGTGATTTGAGTCGACGGTATTATCCTCAATCGGATCAAATAACGAGGGCGTTGTCGCTCTAATAGGAGATATGTTGGCAAGTACAATTCCGGCTTTTTTGTAGGCAATTGCTGGGTCGAATATTTTGTCAAGTCCTTGAATCATAGCCTCTACAAGCAGAGATGTCGATCCGGAAGGTTGGTTGAGTCTGATTTCGATACTTGGAAACTGCTGAGACTCATTTGTGTGGAAACGATTGGTGGCTAAATAGACTATTACAGAAGAGCATTGCGAATTCATATTGCGTAGACGAGTTGCGCAATGAGTGGTGTAGGTTGTCAAGCGAGTTTTAATAATTTCGTAGTCGGAAATATCCCTTGAAAATGTGCGTGACTCGCTGATTGAGTTTTGAATCGGGCGATTGCATGCATCAAGGTCAATGCATGGAATCATACGCAATTCATTATGGGTTTTGACTCCATTAATACCGGTGAGGTGCTTGATGTGGTGAATGTCGCAGTCGATGTAGTTTTTGGCTGTGTGAATACCCTCAAAGTAGAGTTTACGAGCTGTGCGACGTCCGATGCCCCACACGTCATTGATTGGTGTACGAGACAAAATGTCATTGATTTCGACAGGGTCTACGAGAGTGACAACCCGACGTTTGCTCTTTTTGCCAATTTCTGACGCAATCTTAGCAAGAGTCTTGGTGTGCGAAAAACCGACAGTGACAGGTATGCCGGCTTCTGATAGACATTCGTTGCAGATATTTGCACCAATCTCGTCAAGGGCTTCAACAGGTATACCGGTGAGGTCGAAAAAAGCTTCATCGACAGAATAGTCTATGACAGTCGGAGCATATTTGTGAAAAATTTTATGCACCACATTGCTAATCTCGTGATATAGAGCATAGTTGCTTGATAGGGCGACCAATTGTCCCGAATTGACAAGGTGGCGAATCTCAAACATCGGTTGTCCCATCTTGATACCCAATGCTTTAGCCTCATTGCTTCGGGCAATGGCACAGCCATCGTTGTTGCTCATGACGACTACTGCACGACCTTCAAGGTCTTTATTGATGGTGCGTTCACATGATACGAAAAAGTTGTTGCAGTCAGCAAGTCCAATCATAGTCTATCGTTTATAGTGATACAATCCGTTGTCAAACTTAACAAACCCCTCGTCGCATAGATATGCCAATAAATCGCTCACCTCATCTTGTTGTGAGATGAAGTGCATACATATTTTATTGAGCGTCAATCCATAATTGCTTTGTTGCAATAATTGTAGGAGTTTTTCGAGCAATTCTTCTTTACGAAGAGTCTGCTGACGAAGACTTAGACTTGTCTTTTTATGACTTAGACAGACATCGCAAGTGCCACATGGACGAGCATCAGTTTCTCCAAAGTAACGGAGCATTTTCTCCACTCGACATGTTTCTGACGAGTAGGTGTAGTCTATAATGGCCTCAGTGCGCTTACTCATAATCTCCTTTCGGTCTTCATATACCGATTTTGGGATTTGAAGATATTTAGAGTTTTCGCGAGCTGTAGGGAAATAGATGTATGGAGTCCGTTTGCGAGGGATATAATGAAGTATGCCGAGTCTTGTCAACTCAAGCAATGCAGTGTAGACTTCCTCTTCAGTGCGCATTGACTTGCGAGAGATTTCAGTCTCGTTGATGAAGACATAATCGGCAAATAGTCCGGGGTATAGTCGGAGGACCGTTTTAAGCACAATGTCGGTGAAACTGTTGACTGCTTTTATGTCATACAATTCTTCCTTTTGAGCCGTAATCATAACGCGTGAGCGAGTTTCGGTCTCTTCGATGTATTCGATGTAGCGTGCAGCTGTCAGCAATTTTAGAGATGCTGTCATTGTTTTCTCGTGCAAACTGAATGTCTCGCAAAATTTAAAGGCATTGAATTCGCATAGTTTGTTGTAGCCTTCGCCATCAAATACGTTGAGGTAATCGCAAAGGAAGTCGTAGATACTTAAAATGGTTTTGCGAGGAGGGAATGCCTCGGTCACTTTTCTGCGTAGTTGGGCCTTGTCGTTGGCTGATGGTAATATGACAGCATAAGATTTCAGTCCGTCGCGTCCTGCACGTCCTGCCTCTTGATAATATTCTTCCAGTGATGGAGGAAGGTCATGGTGGATAACAATGCGGACATCGGGTTTGTCAATACCCATGCCGAATGCGTTGGTTGCAACTATTACGCGCAACGAACCATCCTTCCATGCATCTTGGCGCACTTGCTTGTCTTCAAAACTAAGACCAGCGTGATAGTTGGCGGCTGAGATGCCTTGAGCTATGAGTTGCTCGGCAATCTCTTTGGTGCGTTTGCGACTTCGGACATAAACTATAGCCGTGCCTTGGACACGACTTAAGATATGAACAATCTGCTGAATCTTGGAGTCGGTAGGTCGTACGATGTATTGAATGTTTGGTCGGGAAAAACTTTTCTTAAATATCTTATGACCTTGACGGAATTGCAGTTTGTCGCAGATGTCTTTGACAACTTCGGGCGTTGCCGTAGCTGTCAGTGCAAGAAATGGAGCATCCGGGTGGATTTTCCTAAGCTTACTTATATTAAAGTAGGATGGTCTGAAGTCATAGCCCCACTGAGAGATGCAGTGTGCTTCATCGATGACTACGAGTTTCACAGGAAGCGATTTGAGTTCCATGCAGAACTTTTCGCTTGATAGTCTTTCGGGTGAAACGTATAGGAATTTACACTTGGCATTCACAAGTTTCTCCCATGCGAGAGTTATTTCCTTGTGGGTCATTCCGGCATGGAAATAGACAGCCTTTATCTGTTTTTGTCGTAGGTTGTCGACTTGGTCTTTCATCAAAGAGATGAGAGGAGTGATGACAATGGTCAAACCCTCCAGTATCATTCCCGGAACTTGAAACGTAATGGATTTGCCTCCACCTGTCGGCATAAGTCCGAGAGTGTCATGACCATCAAGCACAGAGTTGATGATGTCTTCTTGTAAGGGACGAAAAGAGTCGTAACCCCAGTGTTTCTTTAATGTCAGTGTCAGTTGATTGTTCATTGTATTATGAGTGAATGAGGAGGCGGCACGACCACCTCCTCAAGTTAATGTTATTCGGAAAGACGGATGTCTTTAATCATTAATTGAACAGCATCGCTACGGTTTGCCTGCTTGTTGTGCTCGATAGTATAGCAGATGTCGATAGGCTTATGAGCATGGATGTGTTCAAAGTATTTCGCCATATTGAAAGCGATAGCGTTTATGACGCGACTTGTGCTATTGTCTTCAAGTTCAAGTTTGATATGCTCGAGGTTTTTGCCGACGAGTTTACTTGTACCGAAGTCAAAAACATTCTTAGTCCAGAACACAGGCTTTTGGTTGCCCGGTCCATACGGATTAAATTTTCTGAGGTAAGCGATCAACTCAGGAGTAATCTGTGAGAAGTCGATGACAGCATCGATGTCGGTGTGAGGTGAAAGTTGATGAGGTTGGATGTGGGTTGATACATAGTCCTCAAATCGCTGAATAAATTCAGGGATATTCTCTTCTTTCATTGATAGTCCGACAGCGTAAGTGTGTCCGCCAAAGTTTTCAAGCAAATCGCGAGCAGAATTGACAGCCGAATAGATGTCAAACCCTTGCACCGAACGAGAAGAACCTGTGGCCATGCCGTTCACGAGCGTAAGCACAACAGAAGGCTTGTAATATAGCTCGGTGAGTCGCGATGCAACGATACCGATGATGCCTTTGTGCCAATTCTTGTTGTAGATAACGATTGACTTTTTGCCTTGCACGATATTGACATTGTTTTCAATAAGTGCGTTAGCTTCATCGGTGATGCGTTTGTCAAGTTCCTTACGGTCCTTATTGTATTGGTCGATGTTCTGTCCCTTCTCGTATGCTTCATGAAGGTCACGAGTGACAAGAAGCTCAACAGCTTCCATACCACTTTGCATACGTCCGGAAGCATTGATGCGTGGGCCAATTTTGAAAATGACATCGCTGATGGTGATTTCCTTGTTGGTGAGTTTGCAGATACGAATGATGCTTCTAAGCCCAAGGTTGGGATTAGAATTGATGCGTCGCAGACCATGGAAAGCCATGATGCGGTTTTCGTCTACAATAGGCACAATGTCGGCAGCAATGCTGACAGCGACAAGGTCGAGGAGTGACTCCAACTCATTGTGGTTGGTCAAGCCATTGCTGAGAGCAAAAGCCTGCATAAACTTGAAGCCAACACCGCATCCGCTTAGGTGTGGGCATGGATAAGTGCTACCCGGCATCTTAGGATTAAGGATAGCCACAGCGTCAGGGATTTCTTCATCAGGCACATGGTGGTCGCAGATGATGAAATCGATGCCACGCTCCTTAGCATAAGCTATCTCTTTAATAGCCTTGATACCACAATCGAGAACGATAATCAGCTTGACATCGTTCTGCTCTGCGTATTCGATACTTTTCATCGAGATGCCATAGCCTTCCTCGTAACGAGTCGGGATATAGTATTCGATATTGCTGTAGTAGTTTTGTAGGTATTTATAGACCAACGCCACAGCAGTTGTGCCATCGACATCATAGTCACCATAGACCATAATTCTTTCTTTGGCACCCATCGCCTTATTCAAGCGGTTTACCGCTTTGTCCATATCCGGCATTAAGAAAGGATCGTGAAGATCACTGATGGCGGGCGTTATAAAACGATCTGCATCGTGTGGCGTCTTGATACCTCGACGTATCATTAACTCAGCCACTGCGGAGTTGTCGTTGCAATGTTTTCGTAGCGTCTCTGCCTCTTGTTGCTGAAATGGTGTTAGCGGTAAATAGTTCCATTTACCAATCATATATAGTGTCTTTTTATTTTCGTTTTGTTATTGCACAATAATATGACTCGACATATTTCATAGTTCTATATGCTAAAAAGCTAAAAATAAGCATAAAATGCTATGAATTTGTTGAGGTTTAAAATCATTAATGTGCTCACGAGGCATAGAGATTGGCAAAGTTAATGATTAATTCTCATATTTCCAATAGTTTAAATAGATTTTCTTTGATTTTCTCGACAATTGTGCTTTTTTAACTTAAATAGGTTGGCTATATGTTTAGCGTATTAATCAAAATTTTACAAACAAAATACATTTGGAGGCAATAGGATTTTTTTATAACTTTGCCACATAAAACAGAACATGCCTATGTGACAAAAAAGGATTAAAAGACATATAATAAATAAGCGTTAGCTTTATTCTTGTTATCTGAAATTTCGCCAAAATTAAAGTAGCATTCAAGAGTGAAAGTTAATGCTCACGGCTATCCGTGGGCTTTTTACTCGTATACGAATGCAAGGTGTTTGGCGATACCTCAGATAACGTAGATGGAGTATTTAGTCCACGTTTTTTTATTGTCTATTCATCGTCAGGGACTAATTTTTATAGATAGTATTGCAAACCATGTTTACGGATAAGATAATACGATTTTTACGGTCTGATTTGATGTTAATGGGTTGTGATATGGAAAATAGTTGTTGAAATTAAAAAAATCATTTAACTTTGTGGAACATAAATTGTTGGGACATAATGAAGTTTTTTCGTCGTTATTGAGTCTAACAGATAAAGATATACGGATATGAATATATTAGAAATTAAGTCGCTAAATAAGCAGTATGGCCAACTCAAGGCTCTCGATAATGTCGATTTAGATGTGACGAGAGGCTCGATTTTTGGTTTGCTTGGTCCTAATGGAGCGGGTAAAACTACGTTGCTGCGTATTATAAACAGTATTTTGGTCAAAGATAGTGGTAGCGTTAAAATTAATGGTGAGGATGTCTCGCTCGCTACATCTCACTATCTTGGATATATGCCTGAAGAGAGAGGTCTTTATGGTAAGATGCAAGTCGAGGAACAGATAATGTATTTCGGACTCTTGAAAGGGGGAGAGAAGTCGATGTTGCGTCAAAATATGAAGGAATATATGGAACTTTTCGAACTATCGTCTGATGGCAAACGCAAGGTCGAAGAGTTGTCGAAGGGTAACCAGC
Organism: Muribaculaceae bacterium; assembly: GCA_017547845.1. GTDB lineage: Bacteria > Bacteroidota > Bacteroidia > Bacteroidales > Muribaculaceae > Lepagella. Next base: position 19,240 of record JAFYNZ010000027.1, on the reverse strand, counting down.
AGAAGGTGCAGATAATCTCAACACTTGTGCATGATCCTGAACTTGTGATTCTTGATGAGCCATTTAGCGGTTTTGACCCAATCAATGGTGCATTGCTGACTCAACTTATCAATCGCCTCCACAATCGCAATGTCACAGTGATGTTGTCAAGTCATAACATGCCGGCTATTGAAGAAATGTGTAGTGATATTGCTTTGATCAATCGAGGACAAATGTTGCTCAGCGGTCGCATCGAAGATATCAAAGAGGCAAATAAAACCGGCAAACTTGAGTTAACTACGCGTTCACCATTGTCTGTAGGTCTAGCAATGGATTCGGAAGTAGTAGAGTCTATAGAGCAGATTGACTCAAAGGATTGGCGTAAAGGCACAACATATAGCATTCGTCGTCGACCGAATGTGTCGAATAACGACATTCTGCAAGCGATAAGCATGCAAGCTGAGATATTGCATTTTGAGGAGGTACTCCCCTCTCTCAATGATATTTTTATCAAATATACAGTCGGTGAAATACCAAACAAAAATTTGTAATTATGAATAGATTGAAGACAATTATATATCACGAATACATGATGGACATTCGTGGTAAAGGTTTTTGGATTGCGACATTCTTGATGCCGGTGTTGGTATTGGGTTTCGGAATGTTCATTGGATTTTTGGCTCAAGATTCTGATGCGTTGACCAATACGGTCTCTCCTACTGCTCCCGGTCCTCATGACGATCTTTCGGGAATGCAGATTGTCGGAATGTTGTGTGGAATGTTTCTGACATTGTTTGTGATGGTCTATGGAGCACAGATATTCAACAAAGTAAAGAATGAGAAGACCAATCGAATTGTGGAAATCATAGTTGCGTCAGTTCCCGGACGAGATATGATGCTCGCAAAGGTGATCAGTGTCGGATTGGTTGGTCTGACTCAATTGCTACTTTGGGGACTTTTAATCGGGTTGATGATAATGGTGCTTTATCTCTTTGCTCCTATCTCTATACCAATCGGTGAAATTTTCAACCTTGATGCTCTCAAGGCATTGATGTGGGCTATTATTTACTTCATTGGTGGATATGTGTTCTATGGTTCTATGTTTGCAGCTGTCGGAGCATTGACTGATAAAAACAATGAGAATCAAGAGTATATGACTATTCTGACATTCATACTTCTCGGCTCGTTCTATATAGGAATGTTTGCAGTTGATAATCAAGACTCTATGTTGACAACATGGTGCAACTACATTCCTCTCACAAGTCCAACAGTGGCAGTAGTCGGTGCTATATCGGGCTCGTTGTCGCTCTTGCAGTCGCTTATATCCGTTGCAGTGCTTTATGCCTCTGCATTAACGACATTATCATTTGCCGGCAAGATCTACACTTCTGCTCTCTTGCTTAAAGGAAAGAAATTCAGTCCTAAAGATATTGTAACTTTCTTGCGTTCAAAGTAAGAACTCAGACTCATAATTAAGCCTCATCAATGACTTGCTATAAGTGGTTGATGAGGCTTTGATATTAAGTTGTGAAAACTTATTTAAACGACTTCTTAATCAGCGTGCGATATTGTCCTTTCGTGGTAGTGAGGTTGCCGTATTTAATGGCGTTATGTGGACAAGTATGATAGCATGCAGTGCATGAAACACATTGTTTCCCCCATTTGGGATGACCATCAACGATGCTGATGTTTGATACAGGACATATCTTGCTACACATTCCACATCCGGTGCAGTCGATGGTTGTGTGCCATTTCTTTGTGTCAATACCATATTTTGTAAACAAAGGATACACTACTTTTGTCTTCAGCCATGGTATGCTCCCCTTTGTGACATCGATCACCTCTTTACGACTGTTTAGTATGTTGGCAATCTCGTTAATGCGCTGCTCTGCTGCCTTCAATTTCTTGTTTTCGACTTCTGTGGAGTCAACATCAAATCCGGGTAGTAGCACATAGGTGTTGGGCATCTGAACAGAAAATGCAGCATTAAGTGTTATGCCTTTCTTTGTGAGTGCATCACGGAGCATCTCTGTGGAGAGACCTATATCGTCGCCGCAAGTCGCCACCATATAACTATAGATATTGCGATTTTCGCAGTGAGGAAGACTTTCGATGAAATCCAACACAATTGGTGGAACACCCCATGAGTATATAGGAAAGACAAATCCGATGACATCTGTATATCCATTAAAATCTGCAGTAGGAATGAATGTCGCACGATCCGTCATTTTGTCGGCTAACTGCTCTGCGATGTATCGTGAGTTTCCTGTTCCTGAAAAATAGTAAATCATTAATGTTTAGCTATATAGTGAATATTTTATAAACTAACTCTTTAAGTAGTGAGTAGTCTTTCTGTTGGGAGTTTATGCCCTTGCTTTTGCAGTCTAACTCGCGAATTGCACTAATGATAGATATAGCTCTTCGTGCGTTGTAGGACCTCATGCCAGCTTTGATGTCTTCTAACTGACGAGGAAATTTTACTCTGAGTTGTGCCATCAATCCATTATCGGATTTATCGGGAGCATAGTGAGCAAGCAGAATATTGGAGAATAGATTGAACACCATCGAAGTGGAAACTATCACAGGGTTTTGCTTTGGGTTGCTTTCGAAGTAGTCGACTATCTGCATTGTTTTAGCATAGTTGCGCGAGGCAATTGCTTTAATTAACTCGAAATTGTTGAAGTCTTTACTAAATCCGATGTTGCGTTCAATCAGTTCCGGCGTAATGACTCGTGAATCTGAAGGCAGAGAGACCATTAGCTTTTCGATTTCACTAAAGAGACGCTTAAGGTTTGTGCCTATAAATTCACCGAGGATTGCAGCTGATTTGGTGTCTATCTTAATCGAGTGCTCTTTGCAGTAGTCTTTGATCATAGATTCGAGCTGCCATTCTTGAATCTTTTTGCTTTCAAAAACGACACCGCCTGCTTTTGTAGTTTCTTTTATTAATTTGGAGGTTGCGCTTAAGGAGTCGCCCTTGAATGTGATGACAAGCACTGTCGACATGACAGGGTTTGCTGCATATGGAGCTATCTTTTCAAGTTGTCGTTTGGCATCATGAAGTGTCTGTGCTTCTTTAAGCATGACGAGTTGCTTTTCAGCCATTACAGGAAATTGTCGAGCAGTATTTGTGACCATTTCCATTGTGGCATCGGCTCCGTAAAGAATAGTTTGATTGAAATCTCGTTCATCTTCAGGAATGACTAACTCTTGCAGAGCATTAGTGAGTTCGTCAATGAAATAGGCTTCTTCCCCCATTAATATGTAGATGGGAGCAAATTTCTTTTTGCGAATATCTGCAAGAATGCTATTGTAGGGAGATTGTGTCTGCTTAGCCATTTATTTCTTTTTTGATGAGCTGAAAAAGTATTTGTGACCAAATACCATAAGCAATCCCGTTGCTACGGCGCTGATTATTGCTATAGTTGGAAATGAAGCTGTCGTGTCTACTCCGAATTGCTCAATGTTGCTAATATCGAAGCCATTGTTCGTGAGGTAAAGAGTGACAACAACGATAGAGTTGTTGATGGCGTGAGCAATAGATGAGGCCCAAATAGAACCTGTCCAATAGAAGATGTAGCCAAAGAACATTCCTAATATCAATCGCGGTACGAAACCAAAGAATTGGAAGTGTAAGAGGCTGAAAATGAATGCTGCGATAAATATAGCCATATGAGGATTCATACCGTTGCTGGAAATGATGCGTTGTAATGCACCTCTGAAGAATACTTCCTCAGCGAATCCGGTAAGGACTCCGACCACTAATATTGATGATATCAAGCCACCGATTGTCGTAGATGACAATAAGATGCTCTGCATTTCAGCCGCATTTGATTCCATTTCCCTCATCCATGTCTCAACATCTTTGAGCGCATCAGGTAGCGATAGCTGTGAATTCCACCAAATCACTTGGTTAAGAGCCGGCATAACCAAAACAAACATCAAAATGATGCCTAAAATGTTTCTGATGTTGACAGACTTGTTTAGGCCCAACATTCTCATTGGTGTCTGAGAGATGAAGAAGCTTGAGGCAAATGCCGGAGCTACAAACATTATCAAAGCTTGCAGACTTGAGGCGAGGAGCATATAGTTGCGAGTGCCTTCGTCGAATATTTGCTTGGCAAACTGCACTGAAAACGATGCTAATACTGACATCACAAAAAACATCAGTGTCAGTAACTGCAGACGCTTGCCGTAACTGATCGGTATGAATAATTGATTGTTTTTAGTCATAATCGGAAGTGTTTTAATCAAAATGCTTTCTTCTGAAAACAAAATTGCGTCCGAGGTATTTTTCTTTTACAATAGGGTTTTCTGCGAGCTCTTCGCTTGTGCCCTGGAATAGAATTTTACCCTCAAAGAGTAGATATGCTCTATCGGTAATGCTAAGAGTCTCAGGTGCATTGTGGTCGGTGATGAGAATGCCGATGTTTTTTTCTTTCAGCTTGTAGACCACTGACTGAATTTCTTCTACTGCGATAGGGTCAACACCGGCAAACGGCTCGTCGAGCATGATGAATTTAGGGTCTATGGCCAGGCATCGTGCGATTTCGGTGCGTCTGCGCTCACCTCCGGAAAGTCTGTCGCCGAGGTTGTGTCTGACATTTTGAAGGCTAAACTCTTGGATTAGACTTTCAAGCTTATCTCGTTGATAATCTTTTGGTTTGTCTGTCATCTCAAGCACGGCGCGAATGTTGTCTTCGACACTGAGTTTGCGGAATACGCTCGGCTCTTGAGCAAGATATCCGATGCCTTTCTGAGCACGTTTGTAGACAGGCATTTTAGTGATGTTGAGATTGTCAAGCCAAATTTCGCCTTCGTTTGGAGTGATAAGACCTACGGTCATATAAAAAGATGTGGTCTTTCCGGCACCATTGGGACCCAATAGACCGACGATTTCGCCTTGTGTGACCTCGATTGAAACGTGATTTACAACAGTGCGTTTGCCATATTTCTTGACAAGATTCTGTGGACGCAATACGCCCTTCCCTTCGGCTACTAACGAATTCTCTTCAATAGAATCATTATGGTCGATTGGCTCTTGAAGGTCGATTGGCTCAGAGTTGATGTCTGAATTTTGGCGTTTAAATAGAGGGAATATTTTCATTCTATCGATGGTTGCAATATTAAAGTAAAGATTTAATATAGTCTGTCAAAAGTTTGATGGCTACAGCATTATCTCCACCTTGAGGTATAATTATATCTGCTTTTTTCTTTGTTGGCTCAATATGCAGTTCATGCATTGGCTTGAGAGTGTCTTGGTATCTATTGATAACCATTTGAGGTGTTCTACCTCTTTCGACGCAATCTCTATTGATTACTCTGATGAGTCTTTCGTCGGCATCTGTGTCGACAAAAACTTTTATATCCATAAGGTTGCGAAGCTGCTCATTGCAAAGCACCAATATACCTTCCACGACAATTACTTCACAAGGATTTATCGTTATGGTCTCTTTTAATCTTGAGCATGTCACAAACTCGTATGTCGGCATGTCGATAGACTTGCCTTCTTTCAGAGTGTTGAGATGTTGGACCAAGAGCGACCATTCGATAGAGTCAGGCTCATCGTAATTCATTTTTAGACGCTCTTCCAATGGGATATGATGATTGTCTTTGTAGTAGCAATCTTGTGGGATTACTGCCACTTTGTCTTTGGGTAAGGATTCTGCGATTTTTTTTACGACAGTGGTCTTTCCAGAGCCTGTTCCACCTGCTATACCGATAATTATCATGTTAAATTTGTTATGTCAAAGGTGTTTATTACCAAATAAAAAGTGTTGCTGAACAAAGAGCAGTGCAAATTTAATCAAAATTTTTCGTACCTTTGCATCGTAATTAAGAAATTTATGATTGTATCGTCAATAAAATCATTTGGACGCTATTGCATGTTTGTTGCTCAAGTGTTCAAGGCTCCTGATAAATGGAGGGAGTTTTTTCGTAATATGCTATTTGAAATTAGCAAGTTAGGAGTGGATTCGATTCCGTTGGTTTTGATCATCTCGGTTTTTATCGGTGCGGTGATTGTGATTCAAATGGAATTGAACATTACTTCGCCATTCATGCCTGCCTACACGGTGGGTTATGCATCGCGTGAAATTTTGTTGCTGGAATTTTCATCATCTATTTTGGCATTGATTTTGGCAGGTAAGGTAGGGTCAAATATCGCTTCTGAAATCGGTACGATGAGAGTGACGGAGCAAATTGATGCGATGGATATCATGGGGGTTAACTCAGCCAATTACATAGCATTGCCTAAGATAGCAGGTTTCGTGTTGTTTGTCCCTGTGTTGACTGTTTTGTCAATGGCGATGGGATTGGTTGGCGGATGGTTTATCGCTCGATTCACCGACATGATTACTGTGGAAAGATACTTGCTTGGTATTCAGTCATTCTTCAATGATTGGTATGTGTGGTATGGTATCATAAAGACCTACGTTTTTGCATTTGTGATTACATCGGTAGCCTCTTATTGTGGTTACTATGTGAAGGGCGGTGCATTGGAGGTCGGTAAGGCATCTACGACTGCTGTAGTATCAAGTTCGATACTTATATTGTTGCTTGATATTGTGTTAACTAAACTATTGATGTAAAATAGGTTATCGTTATGATAGAAGCAAATAACGTATCAAAATATTTTGATGGGTCGCAGATTTTGTATGATGTGACCGCAAAGTTTGAATCCGGCAAAACCAATCTTATTATCGGACAAAGCGGATCGGGTAAGACTGTGTTTATGAAGTGTCTTATCGGTCTTCACATTCCTGAGCAAGGTGAAATATTTTATGATGGTCGACCATTCACTAAGATGTCGTCAAGTGAACGCAAACACTTGCGTACCGAAATCGGTATGCTATTCCAAGGTTCGGCTTTGTTTGACAATGAGACTGTTCTCGGAAATGTGATGTTCCCTCTTAAAATGTTCAGTTCGATGTCTCGCAAGGAGCAGATTGAACGTGCGAAATTCTGTATTCAAAGAGTAGGGTTGGAAAATGCCGATGAGAAATATCCGTCTGAAATTTCAGGTGGTATGCAGAAGCGTGTGGCAATTGCAAGAGCTATCGCATTGAATCCTAAATATCTTTTCTGTGATGAACCTAACTCCGGTCTTGACCCTCGCACATCAATTCTTATCGATGAACTCCTATCTGATATCACTCATGAGTATGGCATTACTACCATTATAAACACTCACGACATGAACTCCGTGCTTGGTATCGGCGAAAATATTGTCTTTATCAACAAGGGTAAATGTGACTGGATTGGCGATAGCAAAACCATCTTCAAAAGTGATAGTCAGTCGCTGAATGACTTTGTGTTTGCTTCTCACCTCTTCAAGGAAGTGAAGTCCTACCTTGAGCGTCGTTCAGAATAGTGGAATGAGTCTATGGAATAGACCATAGTATCAGATAAACCTACATATACCGATCAAGAAGTTATTTCTGCTTCTTTGATCGGTATTTTTTTGCGAGTTCTCTATGTTTGTCAGCCATATCTTCAAGGGAGATGGCGTCAAAGCATTCAGCAAGACGAAGGTGAAGATCCGGATCTGTACGCTTGATTTTCAAAGCAGCGTTGTATGCTATCAGTGCTCTGTCATAGCTTCCAAGTCGAAAATGGCACAGACCTTGAAGACATCGTGCTTGGTAGTGACGAGCATTAATCTTAAAGAGAATCAATAAATTGTTGAGCGACTCGTTGTATTTACCCATATCAAGCAATGCCAATGATTTGCCGTACATAGCATCTTGGTTGTTGGGGTCAAGTCGCAATGCTTTCTCAAAATTGGCAATTGCAGCCTCCGATGCTCCTTCGATATTAAGACATTCGCCACCCATGTCGATATATTCTTTTGCCAAATCTGACAGCACTCCATTGAGTCGGTCTATTTCCGATTTTTGCTTGTTGATTATATTCAGTTTTGAAGATATAAATCGTTGAATATAAGGTTTTTCCAAGTCATTTCTTAAAGTGATGGCTTTAGCTAATTTTGTTACTGCATCTGGGATGTCAACTTTGTAAAATGATTCAAGCGCTTCAAGGTATAGGGCATCGGCTTGTGCATTATCCAGAGCTTTAGTGATGAGGAGATTGTCGTTGAATTTGCGGCTGAAATTCACCACCGCATTATTGACTATGATGTCTCGTTGAGACAATCGTGTGTGCAGAGTGATCCCCTCCAAAGATGTGCAACGAGACAACGCAACGTAGGTCTGCCCACTGCTGAATGCACCTTCAGCAAGGTCTATCACTACCCTATTGAATGTCAACCCTTGGCTTTTGTGAACGGTCAACGCCCATGCGGCTTTGATTGGGTATTGAGTGAACGAACCTAACGTCTCCTCCTTTATGCGTTTGGTCTCTTCGTCATAGGTGTATTTGATATTGTGCCATGTGAATGGTTCTATTAGGTGGATGTCGCCTGACTCCAATTCCACACGGATTCCATTGGAGGATATGTCGTGGATTTTACCAATCGTTCCGTTGACCCATCGTTTGTTTTTGTCGTTTTTTAGGAATATAATTTGTGCGTCAACTTTCAGCACAAGGTCAAGATCAGTCGGAAGCAGTTTCTCCGGGAAATCTCCCTCAATCATACCTTTAAATTCATATTCTTTTCCCGGTATGGCTTCGAGTTTGGAGTCATTGATGGCGTCGACAGTGTCTCTTCGTGCTGCCAAAGTGATTGTGAAATCTTCTTCGAGCGCAGACTGACGAGACACGAAGCGAGAGTTGATTGCCTGCAAGTCATTAGATGTCGCATTGTTGACTCTGATACGATCGAGAATTTCGACAAAACGAGGGTTGTTTTGTCGGTATATCTTTTTGAGCTCTATCGGTACTAAGTCAACCTCTTCGTAAGCTTTAGCATTAAAAAAGAAATAGTTCTCATAGTGGTAGCTCAGAATTGTGCGCATGTCGGAAGTGACAACAGGCTCAAGTTGAAATATGTCGCCTACGAGAAGTAATTGCTTTCCGCCGAAAGGCTCTTTCTTATTGTCGGAATAGCTTCTCAGTACACGGTCGATGAAGTCTATTATGTCGGGACGGACCATTGAAATCTCGTCAATGATTAGCAAATCAAGAGTCTTTATTATCTTGATTTTCTCTTTACTAAACTTTAACTTTTTCTTTATGTTTCGTATGCTATATTCCTCATCATTAGGTGGTACGGGTCTTAATGGAATTTGAAAAAATGAGTGCAATGTAGCCCCGCCGACATTCATTGCTGCGATGCCTGTCGGTGCTAAAACGACGTAGTTCTTTTTTGTGTTTTGGCAGATGTATCGCAGAAATGTAGACTTACCGGTACCTGCTTTGCCTGTCAAGAAGACAGACTGATGGGTGTTGCATATCAAGTTCCACGCAGCAAGAAACTCGGGATTGATTAAATCGATGTCTTGAGTCAGTTCTATCATAGTCGTAATGTTATGAGAATAAATCGCGGAACAGCTGTTCCACTTTTACCACTTCTTTAATCTTAATAGAAAATTTGTCGCTGATTCCTTTTAGGTTGCCCTTAGGTATGTATATCTCATTGAAACCCAATTTCTGTGCTTCAGCGACTCGCTGCTCAATTCGTGTGACTGTTCTAATCTCGCCTGACAGACCGACTTCCCCCACCAAAGCGATACCATCTGGCACGATTATGTCAAAGTTGGAAGAGAGAATGGCTGTGATTACCGATAGGTCTAAAGCCGGGTCGGATACTTTGAGACCACCTGCAATATTTAAGAATACGTCTTTCTGAGCTAATTTAAAGCCTACCCTTTTTTCCAACACAGCAAGCAACATATTCATGCGTCGAGGATCGAAACCTGTCACAGAACGTTGAGGCGTGCCATAGGCAGCAGTGCTGACCAATGCTTGGACTTCAATCAGAAATGGGCGTATGCCTTCGACACTGACACCTATAGATATACCCGACATTGACTCTGTGCGATTTTGCGACAATAGCATTTCCGAAGGATTGGTCACTTCACGCAATCCTTTGTGTATCATCTCATAAATACCGATTTCCGATGTTGATCCAAATCGGTTTTTGATGGCTCGCAATATGCGGTAGAGGTATTGTCTGTCGCCTTCGAATTGAAGAACGGTGTCGACTATGTGTTCAAGCACTTTTGGTCCGGCTATTGAGCCCTCTTTGTTGATGTGTCCGACAAGGATTACCGGCACGCCCGATTCTTTCGCATAGCGTAGTAGAGACGCCGCGCACTCTCTGACTTGACTGACGCTGCCGGCAGCCGATTCAATGCTTGATGTCGCTATGGTCTGAATAGAGTCTATAATGACCAATTGCGGATTGACATTTTCGATGTGGGTGAAAATGTTCTCAAGATTTGTTTCGCATAAAATATATGTATTATCGGCAACTTTGCCAATTCTGTCGGCTCTTAATTTTAGTTGGCTTGGACTTTCTTCTCCTGAAATGTAGAGAATAGTCTTATTTCTGATCGAGAGGATATTTTGTAATATCAATGTCGATTTGCCGATGCCCGGTTCGCCACCAATCAGTGTCAATGATCCGGCTACCAATCCCCCACCGAGAACTCTGTTGAGCTCCTCGCTTGGCATGTGCATTCTGACCTCTTCGTTGACTTTGATTTCAGAAATTTTTACTGGTGACGAACTTGCTACAAGGCCATCTCGTTGGGTCTTGATGCTTGCTTTTTTCGGTGCAGATACTTTTTCTTCGATAAAAGTGTTCCATTCGCCACATCCGGGACATTTGCCAAGCCATTTCGGGGACTCTTGTCCACAATTACTACAAAAATATATTGTCTTTACCTTGTTTGCCATAGTTATTTTGTGATTGCTTGGCGACGAAACTCTGCAATTGTAATCGCTGTGGCCACGCCGACATTCAATGACTCACTTGTCTCAATGTCACCGGGATATGATGGGATGAAAAGACCTTCGCTGATAAGCTTCCTTATAGCCGGGGAAATACCCTTGCCTTCGTTACCCATAATGATGAAGGCTGGAGACTTTAGGCTCTTTTCATATATGTTTTCACCCTCAAGCAAAGTGCCGTATATAGGAAGGTCGTTGTGCGACTTTAATAGCGACTCGAGATCGGTATAAATAACCCTTACTCGCGATATAGCTCCCATTGTGGCTTGGATAGTCTTGGGGTTAAATACATCGACTGTGTCATGCGAAGCAACAATCTGGTGGATGCCAAACCAGTCTGCAATCCGGATGATAGTTCCCAAATTGCCCGGGTCCTGGACTCCGTCAAGCACAAGGGTGAGATTGTCGGCTATCTGATTGCTGTCTAATTCCCATTTCGGAAGTTGATAGATTGCAACGACGTCAGAGGCAGTCGACAATGATGATATCTGACTGATTTGAGTCGGTGTCGCAGTCATCAAGACTTCTTCATTTATTTTGTCACGATGAGTTTCCACCCATTGCTTAGTTGCGACTATAGCATAGGGCGAGAAATAATCTATCGTGTCAAGGACACATTTAGTGCCCTCAACGATGAACAAATTCTCCTCTTTTCGGTGTTTTTTGCTTGATAGCGAGGAGAAAACTTTGATTTTTGCCTTTGAGATTTCCATTTCAGCAATAAAGGTAAATCTTTTTTCTCAGATACGAAAATTTTTTATTAATTTTGTGCTGTTTTTCAAGTGAAATAGTCATTAGTTTATGAAGTTTATTGGAGCACATGTCAGTGCAACAGGTGGAGTGCAACACACGCCTTTGCGAGCGTATGAAATAGGAGCAAAGTCTTTTGCTCTCTTTACACGCAATGCGTCACGATGGGTTTCAAAGCCTATATCTGATAAAGATGCTGCTAAATTCAAGGCCGATTGTATCCAATACGGCTTTGAATCTCGTCATATCCTACCCCATGACAGTTTCTTGATAAATCTTGGTAGTCCTGACGCTGATGCGCTAAAGAAGTCGCGAGATGCATTTCTCGATGAGTTCCGCCGATGCGAGCAACTTGGACTATCCTTACTCAATTTTCATCCTGGAAGCCATCTGAATCAGATTGATACAGATGCCTGCCTTGATAGAATTGCCGAGTCAATCAATTTAACTTTAGATGTCACAACCGGAGTGACAGCTGTGATAGAGAACACGGCTGGACAAGGTTCCAACCTTGGTCACACTTTTGAGCAGATTGCACACATAATCGATAAAGTGGAGGATAAAAGCAGAATTGGTGTTTGTATAGACACATGTCACGCATATTCAGCCGGATATGATCTGCTTGATGAGACTCAGTATCAAAAAGTGTGGGCAGATTTCGATAATATAATCGGTGCTCATTATCTAAAGGGTATGCATATCAACGACGACAAAAAAGAATTGGGGTCAAGAGTCGATAGGCATGCAAGCATCGGAGAAGGCACTCTAGGGCGTGACTTTTTTACACGATTGGTCAATGATCCTCGATTTGACGATATGCCACTTATACTTGAGACACCTAATGAGGAAATTTGGACTGAAGAAATCAGTTGGCTATATTCACAGATCGCTAAATAAAAGAAAATTAATAAATTAACTAATAAATTCTTAAACATGAAAACAAAACCAGATTTAGGCTTCTGGAAACTATGGAATCTCAGTTTCGGATTCTTTGGTGTTCAGATTGCTTATGCTCTACAAAGCGCAAACGTATCTCGTATTTTTGCGACTATCGGAGCTGACCCTCACGATTTGAGTTACTTTTGGATTCTCCCTCCATTAATGGGACTTATCGTTCAGCCTATTGTCGGCACAATGAGTGATAAGACATGGAACAGATTTGGTCGTCGTCTTCCTTACCTCATCTTTGGTGCGGCAATCGCTGTCTTAGTGATGTGCTTGCTCCCTAATGCAGGTAGTTTCGGATTGACAATCTCAAGTGCTATCCTTGTCGGATTGTTTGCATTGATGCTTCTCGACACATCTATCAATATGGCAATGCAACCATTTAAGATGCTTGTCGGAGATATGGTAAATGAAAAGCAGAAAGGTCTCGCCTACTCTATTCAGAGTTTCTTGTGCAATGCCGGTAGTATCGTCGGCTATATCTTCCCATTCGTGTTGACATGGATTGGTTTTAAGTCGACTGCTCCTGATGGTGTTGTCCCTGAAACTGTAATCTACTCATTTTATATAGGTGCGGCTATTCTTTTGGTCTGCGTAATCTATTCGCTTGCAAAGATTAAGGAGTGGCCTCCACAATTGTATGCTGAATATAATGGCATCAACCAAGAGAAGAAGGAAAAGACCAATGTTATCAAACTTCTTGTAAATGCTCCTAAGACATTCTGGACAGTCGGTCTTGTACAATTCTTCTGCTGGTTTGCATTCCTTTTCATGTGGACATACACCAATGGCACTGTTGCAAAGAACGCATTTGACACGCCTGAAATTGAAAAGATTGCAGCTATCAATGACGGATCAAAGAGTTACTCTGCTAAATATCTTCTCATTAACGACACTGTGAAGATTGTCGAAAATGGTCAGGCACTTGTAGAAGGTGTTGAAATCGGTGGTGTATTCCACTCGGCTTCAACTGTCGCACTTAATGGTGACACTATTGTTAACAATCATTTTGTAGTATTCAATCCTGCGACCGGTAAGCCTCTTGCTACATTCGGACAAAAGGTGGCTCAACCAAGCGACAAGCTTGTGATTGATGGTGTTGAAACTCCTGTGACAGGCGATGTGTTTATCAAGGATTACCTCTCTCAGATTAAGGGTGGTTTCCGTCTTACGACTGCAGGCATCGTAGCAGTAGACAAAAAGACCGGTAAGACTGTCGTAGAGGAAGCAGAAGTTCATCAGATATCAGATGCAAACTCTTGCAAATATGAGACAAAGATCGATCTTAACACAGCATCTCCACAATATAATGCCGCAGGTGACTGGGTAGGTATCTTGTTTGCTGTTCAAGCTATCGGTTCGGTGCTTTGGGCTATCGTTCTTCCACGCTTCCGTAGCCGTAAATTCTCTTATTCACTCAGCCTTGTTCTTGGTGCAGTCGGCTTTGTGCTTGCAGGTTTGATTCAAAATCAATACATGTTGTTCATCGCGTTCTTCCTCATTGGTTGCGCATGGGCAGCGATGTTGGCATGGCCATTTACAATCCTCACTAACTCGTTGAAGGGTGGTAACATCGGTGCTTATCTCGGTTTATTCAACTGCTCAATCTGCTTGCCACAAATCATTGGTGCATTGGCTGGTGGTTGGATTCTCTCATTGTTCAGCACTCCGGGACAACTTGCACCTCAATATATCATGATGATTATCGCAGGTATTTCACTTGCAATCGGTGCACTCTGTGTCAGCATCATCAAGGAAGAAAACAGCGAAAAAGCAGAATAATCTGTTAAAAATATCAATTTTAGGGTAGGAATTAATTTTGTTCCTACCCTATTTTTTATCGATTTATTGGTAAAAAATATTGTGTAATTGAACTTGTTTTATTAATTTTGCACAAACTTGCAAAAGCAAGCTTCTTACATATTAGTGAAAGTGTATTAGCTATACCTTTAAATAGAAATCTGGAAAATTTCATTGGAACAGGGAAGCAACACACTCGTCACCTTGTATTGGCATATCTTATGGCGAATAATATCGCCATACCCAATACGGGTGTGGGGTATTGTTTTATTTGTTCCAAGGTATTCCAGAACCTCTATTTAAATAAAACTAATCGACCTCACACTTTCTTTATTAATTAGTTTCGCTTATGGGGTCGAAGTGATTGTAATTCTTTATATGGATACTTTACAAAATCAAGGTCCTATCAATCCTAATGGACCTCAAATGTCTCAAAAGCCTGACAATTACTTACTTAGTTTGGGCAATTCTTTCGACATTGTTATGCTGCTTGCCATTTGGTATTGTTGCAATTGTAAAATCGTCAAAGGTTGATTCGTTGTGGTATGCTGGAAATCATGCCGAAGCAATTCAAGCATCAAATGATGCTAAAAAGTGGGCTAAGATTTCTGCAATTGTAGGTTTGGTAGGAAGTCTACTTTATATAATACTTTATGTGATTTTAGTTGCAATCGGTGTTTCTGCCGAATTGATGTAATATTAGAGAAAAAAGGTTGATGAATATCCTTTGTTTATAATCTTAATGTTTTCTCACAAATAGGACTTGTTGTGAGTCGTAAATTCTACATACTTGGGCTAGGAGTAATGGTTACACTGGTACTGGTCTTCTTAGTGTTGGTAAATCCTACAACGTCAGTATTTGTTCCCAAGTGTATGTTTAAATATTTGACAGGGTATGATTGTCCTGCTTGTGGTATTCAAAGAGCGATTCATACCCTCTTAAATGGAGATGTAGTGACTGCTTTGCGCTATAACTATTTTCTTTTGATTTCTATTCCTTATTTTTGGGCTGTTGCAATTACCACATTTTGCAAATCAGAAATAGTCTCGAAAATGAGTTATTATGTTCAGCACCCAAAGGTTGTAAAAGTAGTGTTAGCATTAATTATTTTATGGTGGATCATGCGAAATATACCATACATTAAAGATTGTTTTTATATGCTTTAATGTTAATTGCAAAGAAATATTGCAGAAAATGTTAAATTGATGGTTGAGATTTCAAAAATTTTAGTTAACTTAGTCCCAAATTTTTAAATCTAATCAATATGGAAACTTTTAATAAATTGAGCGAGCTACTTTTACTCAATCGCAGTTATCGTAGATTTGATGCTTCAAAGGAGATTTCTGAAGAAACTTTGAAGCAATTGGTGAATCTTACACGTTACTGTGCATCTGGTAGAAATGCGCAGCCATTGAAATACAGAATTGTCACTGATAAAGACGAGTGTGATGCAATTTTCCAGACATTGTGGTGGGCTGGATACCTTGAAGATTGGGATGGCCCTATCCCTGAAGAACGCCCGACTGCCTACATCGTGCAATGTCTCGACACTCATTTCGGTCCTAACTGCTTATGTTGTGATGGTATCCATTTGGAAGCAATCACTCTTGGCGCAACGGCTCTCGGTATGGGTGGATGTATCATTAAGTCGTTTAAAACACAGAAGTTGTCGGAGTCTCTCAACCTTCCTAAGAATATGGTGCCAAGATATGTCCTCGCTTTGGGTTATCCTGTGGAGGAAATCGAATTGGTCGATATGAATGGTGAGCCTGATGCTGATTTCAAATACTATAGAGACGAAAATCAAAAGCACTATGTGCCTAAGCGTCCATTGTCAGAACTATTGATTAAGTAACTTCCTATATTAATATAAAGAGAAAAGCCCGAATTGCTCGGGCTTTTTTTGTTTTATGTGTGGTTTTATTTATAGATTACGTTTTCAGGATTCCACTTGTTTTTTACTTCCGGATTTTCATTAGGATATCCGACAGGGACTACGCATAAAGGAATATATCGGTTTTCAATTTGGAGAAGATTGGAGATGAATTTACATCTTGGAAGGTCGGGATATAGTCCATTCCACACTGCACCTAATCCCATAGAGTGCGCAGCGAGTAAGATGTTTTGAGTTGCAGCAGAGCAGTCTTGCACCCAAAAATCGCGTGCGTCACCATCAAGAGCCTTTGTCATATCGCCACACACCACGATTGCCAATGGAGCTGTTGAGGTTCTTATATTTGGCATTGTGTCGGCAAGTGTTTTAAGCAATTGTTTGTCTTGAACGACTACGAATTTCCATGGTTGCTTGTTCATGGCTGAAGGTGCTGCCATACCTGCTTTGAGTAGAGTTTCAATAGTTTCTGCTGAGACTTCTCTGTTCGCAAATTGGCGTACGCTTTTGCGTGTCATGATACAATCGATTGCAGGATTTACCGGATTTGATGTTGGTTGTTGGTCATGACCACCGCATGATACTGCACCGATTGTCATCATTGACGCAAACGACCAAATAGCGAGTTTCTTTATATTCTTTACCATAATATTAGAGATTAATTTCTGCAAATTTAAGTCTTTTATGTCGAATAGGCAAGTCATATGTCGTGCATTATTCTATCGTTGAGGACAAAAACTGACATTATTTCATGCAAATTGTCATACATGTCACATCGTTGAAATGTTTCTATGATTTTAACAAACTGTAATACTAGTCGTTGATATTCAGTGTATTAGATTAAATTTTTCTAAATCTGCAATTTTGATTAAAACATTTAGCACATGATTTGTTATTATGGTGACAGCATTGCAATATATGCTGCAAAAATAAAGAAATTAATAACAACAATAAAATATTCTAAATCATGGGTAAAATTATTGGTATCGACTTAGGAACAACAAATTCATGCGTTTCAGTGCTTGAAGGTAAAGATCCTGTTGTAATTCCTAATAGTGAAGGTAGAAACACAACTCCTTCTGTAGTTGCATTTGTAGATGGTGGCGAACGCAAAGTTGGTGATCCTGCTAAACGTCAGGCTGTAACCAACCCTACTCGCACAATATATTCAATCAAGCGTTTCATGGGTGAATCATGCGAAAAGGTGAAAGACGAAATCGGTCGCGTACCTTACAAAATCGTATGCAACAACAATATGCCAAAGGTTGACATCGACGCTCGCGAATATACTCCACAAGAAATCTCTGCTATGATTCTTCAGAAGATGAAGAAGACTGCGGAAGACTATCTCGGTCAAGAAGTGACAGAAGCTGTCATCACTGTTCCTGCTTACTTTGACGACTCTCAACGCCAAGCTACTAAGGAAGCAGGCGAAATCGCAGGTCTTAAGGTGCGTCGTATTGTAAACGAACCTACTGCTGCTGCTTTGGCTTACGGTCTTGACAAGTCTGATAAGGAGCAAAAGATTGCAGTGTTCGACCTTGGTGGTGGTACATTTGATATCTCTATCCTTGAACTTGGCGATGGCGTGTTTGAAGTGAAGTCAACTAACGGTGATACTCACCTCGGAGGTGATGACTTCGACCACGTAATCATCGACTGGCTCGCTGACGAGTTCAAGAATGATGAAGGTGTCGACTTGCGTAACGACCCAATGGCTATGCAACGCCTCAAAGAAGCTGCAGAAAAGGCTAAGATTGAACTTTCAAGCTCTACATCAACTGAAATCAATCTTCCTTACATCACTGCTACAGCTTCAGGTCCTAAGCACTTGGTTAAGACTCTTTCTCGTGCGAAGTTTGAACTCCTTTCTGAACGCCTTATTAATGCTGTGGAAACTCCATGCTTCACTGCATTGAAGGATGCCGGTTATAGCGCATCAGAAATTGACGAAGTAATCCTTGTCGGTGGTTCAACTCGTATCCCTGCAATCCAACAAAAGGTGAAGGCTATCTTCGGTAAGGAGCCTAACAAGGGTGTTAATCCAGACGAAGTAGTGGCTGTCGGTGCTGCAATCCAAGGTGGTGTCCTCAGCGGTGACGTTAAAGACGTATTGCTCCTCGACGTGATTCCTTTGTCAATCGGTCTTGAAACTCTCGGTAGCGTGATGACAAAACTCATCGATGCCAATACTACAATCCCTACTCGTAAGAGCCAAGTGTTCTCAACAGCTGTTGACAATCAACCTGAAGTATCTATTCGCGTTCTCCAAGGTGAACGTACGATGGCCTCTGACAACAAGCTTCTCGGTGAGTTCAACCTCGGTGGCATCGCTCCTGCTCCACGCGGTGTGCCACAGATTGAAGTGACATTCGAAGTTGATGCAAACGGTATTCTCAACGTATCGGCTAAGGATAAAGCGACAGGCAAGGAACAAAGCATTCGTATCGAAGCATCAAGCGGTCTTAGCGATGCAGAAATCCAACGCATGCGTGACGAAGCTAAGGCTAACGAAGAAGCCGACAAGAAGGCTAAGGAACGCATCGACACAATCAATAAGGCTGATGCAATGATCTTCCAAACAGAGAAGAGCCTTAACGAACTTGGTGATAAGCTTCCTGCAGACAAGAAAGCTCCTATCGAAGCTGCACTTAGCAAGCTCAAAGATGCTCACAAGTCACAAGATGTAGCAGCAATCGAGCCTGCAATGAAGGAACTTGAGACAGCATTCCACGCTGCATCACAAGAAATGTATCAAGCTCAACAACAAGCCGGTCCACAACCTGGTGCTCAACCAAATGCCGGCAACCAAGGCGGCGACGAAGTGACAGACGTAGACTTCGAAGAAGTGAAGTAAAAATCTTCATAAGGAATATATATGTGTCGTCCTGAAAAAACGTTACAGGATTTGATACAAAATTAATAAAAGTTTTCTAAATAACAACACGGCATGCCGTGTTGTTATTTTTCGTTCTATAAGTTACAATCTCTTTTTCATTTTGACTATGCATCTCATTGGG
>JAFYNZ010000026.1 GCA_017547845.1 Muribaculaceae bacterium | reverse complement strand
TTTGTGTGCTCTATGTTTTTAATCGGCATCTTTTCGCCTTTAACTCAGTCGTATAGCTCGCTATACTCCTTGCGTTAAAAACAAAAATCTGCTCGCCTAAAAATCATAAATCATCACAAAGCAATTTATAGAAGCTCCCTTGAGTTTTTATCGATTGATTATCCGATTAACGACGTCCTTTTTTCGACTTAGATTGCTTCTTTGAAGGGATCTTGATCTTGTCGCCCGGATGGATTGTGTTGCCCTTAAGGTTGTTGGCCTTTTTGAGCTCGTTGACAGTTACGCCATATTTTGACGCAATTTTAGCCAAGCTTTCGCCGGACTTAACCTTGTGAGACTGCTGCTGCGATTTCTTCTTTTGGCTAGAAGATGACTTTTTCTGCGATGTAGAAGTTGTCAACTGTTTCTTTTGCGTTGTAGCAGTTGCAGACTTTTGTTCCACCTTCTGAGTTTGTGCAGGTTGGCTTGCCAATGTCGCACCTTCAGGCACCTTGGTAGTAGTCACGCGAAGCTGCTGACCAGCGCGAACAGCATTGCGACGAAGGTGGTTCCACTCCTTGATAGCCGATGGCTGCACGTCATACATTTGAGCGATTGACGACAAAGTCTCGCCGGCCTTCACCTTGTGAATAATAGTGACCCCCTTAGAACTATCCTTCTCAGCCACCTTGCTATTGATGAAGTCCATGTCTTGCTGCGACTGCTGGTCTTGTGCCGAGAGATCTGCCGAAGCATCACCTGCCACGAGATTGCCGTTTTCGTCATAGACGAAGAGTTCTGCAGCATCGCCACCGGGTTGAACGACATCGCGAGGAGTGTATTTCTCCTTGTTGCGACTGATTATCTGCTCCTTGCTGACGATGTAGGCCTGCACTTGCTGAGCAGGGAGGATAAGCGTGTATTGACGCAAATCAGAGCCCGGGATTATGTCGGCACGGAATTGAGGGTTGAGGATACGGAGTTCATTCATCGGAATGTCGAGCACATCAGATATCTGCTGCATGTGGACACGCTCAGAGATCAACACTGTGTCGGTCACCAAAGGCTTGGTTGCCAACACCGGAGCGATGTTGTGCTCTTTGTAATATGTCATGACATAGTTGGCTGCGATGAATGCAGGCACATATCCACGAGTCTCTTTAGGGAGATATTGATAGATCGACCAGAAATCGTAGACAGCGTTTTCGTCCTGACCAGTCGCTCGACGGATAGCCTTGTTGACATTGCCCGGACCACAGTTGTAGGCAGCGATAGCCAAGTGCCAGTCGCCATAGATCTGATAGAGGTCTTTGAGCAATCCGGCAGCCTTCTCCGATGCCAAGTATGGATCGCGACGCTCGTCGACGAGTGAATTGACTTCAAGGCCGACACCCTTGGCAGCGACAAGGATAAATTGCCACAAGCCCGCTGCGCCCGACGAAGAGACAGCGTTAGGGTCAAGTGCCGACTCGATGACCGGCAAATACTTGAGTTCCAACGGCAGACCTTCCGCTTCGAGAGCTTGCTCGAAAATCGGCATATAATAGTGGCTCAAGCCGAGCATTGCAGAAAGTTGAGCACGACCATGCTTGGTGTAGCGCTTGATATAGCTCTTCACCACATCGTTGAATGGCATCTCGATGATGGTCGGCATCTGTTGCAAGCGACGGATAATCACCTCGTCTTCTACTTCGACATCAGAGGTCTTGCTGTGCGAATCGTCGACCGATGTGTAGTTGCGGACATACCAATTCTCGAGCAACTTCTGCGAGTCGGTCTCGAAACTCTGAGGATAGATGATGGTACTATCGGTCAGACAATGCTTCAGATCAAGCACATTTTCACGAGCGGCCTGCGACGAGAATGTCAAGGCCAAAAGGGTTGATATCAGGATTAAAGTTCTCTTCATATTATTATATATTTACTCGTATCATATATGAGACGATTATTCGGTTTAAAAGTTAAATGCCCAGTTTAGCCCTACC
This sequence comes from Muribaculaceae bacterium, assembly GCA_017547845.1. Classification (GTDB taxonomy): domain Bacteria; phylum Bacteroidota; class Bacteroidia; order Bacteroidales; family Muribaculaceae; genus Lepagella. The sequence goes on along the minus strand of JAFYNZ010000026.1, from coordinate 66,878 downwards.
GACATTTGATTGTCGACCGGAGTCGAAATCATTGCCGGCTGGAGATCGACCGAGAGATTGTCGGAGATGTCAAAGTGAGCCATCGAGGCATCGACGTAGGCATCGACTACACAAAGCAAATAGACTGCTACCAGACCGATGATGCACAGGTCGCGATTGCGTCTATAATAGTCCTTGCGTGATTTCATCGTATTGGCAAGCCATGACTTATCGAAGTCAGACTCTTGTGCATTAGGCGGGAAGAAATTCATATAAGAATTTGTCGCCGGGTCGGAGTCTGTCAAGTCGCGATAGCCTTGAGTATAGTCGCGAAGCTGATTGTTGTTCCATGCTGTCGCATATCCCAAGCCCACAAAGCCACCGACCACAATCGGCAACTTCCAGTAACGACGATTGTAGATTTGTCCCAATCCCGGACAGAGCACCGACATCCACACAGCGCGAGTCGGGTCGGGATTGAACACTCGTTTGCCATTGAACTCGGCGGGCGCATCATCGGCTGTGACCACCACCAACACCGAATCATTCTCGGCGTCATAGTTATCACTCTCATCAATCACAAATGGCTGACGGTCGTACAAATTTGCACCGGCCGCTGACTCCGAAGGATTAGGCGAAACCGTCGGCTCTGCATTTCCCTCCGACGAGTTTTCTTCTGCCGATTCCGGCTCTTGCTCAGAGACAGGCAATGCTTCTTGAGACACCCCACCCTCTTCGCTTGCCAGCTCTTCGGGCTGCTGTTGCGACTCAAGCAGAGCATCCATGCGCTTAGTGTTTTCGACTGCCGCCATCACCTCTGTCGGATAAAGCATCACGCAACAAAGCACTACCACAGCCATTCGCTGTAGCATCTCTGCGTGTCGGCAGATCCAACGTTTGATATGTCGTGCAGTCTGTGTCAATCTATTTCAGTTTTTCGAAAAGTTGCACAAGTTGTTGCAACTCATCATCGTTAGCAAATTTAAGTGTGATCGAGCCCTTGCCATCGCCATTGCGAGTGAACTTTACAGGCGTAGCAAAATAGTTTTGGAGCTCTTTTTGGAAGAAGTCGTAGTCGTGGTTGGGTGCTGAAGCCGCGGCTTTTTTGCGGTTGATGACAGGCTTCTCGCCACGCTCCATGGCGTCCTTTATCTCCTTGGCCAACTCTTCCACTCTTCTGACCGAGAGACCCTCTTCGAGAATGAGATTGTAGAGCTTGAGCTGATGCTTTGGATCGTCGACAGTGAGCAATGCACGAGCATGGCCCATATCGAGTTTTTTATCGCGCAGACCGAGCTGAATCTCAGCAGGGAGCTTGAGCAGGCGAAGGTGGTTGGCGATAGTCGCACGCTTCTTGCCGACACGCTCCGAGAGACGGTCTTGTGTAAGGTCGTATTGGTCGATGAGTTTCTTGAAAGTCAATGCGATTTCGATAGCATTGAGGTCCTCACGCTGAATGTTTTCGATCAGCGCCATTTCGGTGATTTCGACATCGCTGACAGTGCGCACATAAGCAGGGACTGTGGTCAATCCCGCCATGCGAGATGCACGCCAACGACGTTCACCGGCAATAATCTGATATGTGCCGTCATCGAGTTTTCTCAACGATAGAGGCTGAATGATGCCCAACTCACGGATTGAAGCCGACAATTCCTCGAGCGCCTCCTCGTCGAAGTTGCGACGTGGCTGGTCGGGATTTGGACTGATAAGGTCGAGACTGATTTCGCTGATAGCCGACGAGCCGTCAGTGCGAATGTCTCCCATCGAAATCAGGGAGTTGAGACCTCTTCCGAGTGCGTTACGTTTCTGAGCCATATTGGATTATTGGTTAGCGTTCTTTTTAGCAGCGGCTTTCGCCTTGCGATTGCGGCTGACGAGTTCTTTAGCGAGCTGACGATAGCTGATCGCACCGCGACTGTCGTTGTCGTAGAGGATAACAGGAAGGCCGTGGCTTGGAGCTTCCGAGAGCTTGATATTGCGAGGGATAACGGTCGAGAAGACCATCTCTGCGAAGTAGCCCTTGAGTTCTTCGTAGATCTGGTTGGCAAGACGAAGACGAGCGTCGTACATGGTCAACAAGAAGCCCTCGATTTCGAGCGACGGATTGAGTCGGCTCTTGATGATGCGTATAGTATTGAGCAACTGACTGATACCTTCGAGTGCAAAATATTCCGCTTGCACAGGGATAATCACCGAGTCGGCAGCCGTCAAGGCGTTGACCGGGATAAAGCCCAACGACGGGCTACAGTCAATCAAAATGCAGTCAAAATCATCTACTACCGGCGCGATTGCTTTCTGCAACACGCGCTCACGCTGCTCACGATTGATGAGTTCAAACTCAGCACCGACCAAGTCAATACGAGAGACAACGATGTTCAAGCCCTTGACACAAGTCGGCTGCATCGCGCTCTTTATCGGATAGTCGTCTACGAGGCATTCGTAGATAGATGCTTCCGGCTCTTTAGGGTCGATACCCAGACCCGATGTAGCATTGGCTTGAGAGTCGGCATCAATAAGCAACACCTTCTTGCCGTCGGCCGCGAGGCAGGCAGCAAGGTTGATAGCTGTGGTGGTCTTTCCGACACCACCCTTCTGATTTGCTATGGCTATTATTTTACCCATTTTTCAGTTATTCTGTGAAATTGAGTGCAAAGTAATAATATTTAGACGAGAATTCACAATTTTTTGTGCTAAACAAACTTAATATGTTAATAAGTCGCACAATCGACTGAGTCTCAAAGTGTTATACACCGCTTAATTCCACTATTCAAGGGCGATTAAGCGTCGGATATTCCACACGCGAATGGTAGATTGTGCCCAGACGCATTTTGAACGTATTTTTGACAATCTCTATCTCGCGGAACGAAATCGGCGAATCCTTGTAGAGACCGTCCATCATCTGACCGTCGATAATGTTGTCGACAAGGTTGCCGATAGACTCAGATGTGTAGGTCTTCAGACTGCGAGATGCCGCCTCGATGGCGTCAGCCATCATCATGATGACAGTCTCCTTGCTATGAGGATTAGGACCGGGATATGTGAACGCTGCCTTGTCGACAGGCTGGTCGCCCGCCTCATTGAGAGCCGTAGTGTAGAAATACTTGGTCACACCCTTGCCGTGGTGCTCCAAGATGAAGTCGCGTATCACTCTCGGGAGTTTCTCTTTGGCTGCGAGATTCAAGCCGGCTGTAACGTGAGAAATAATCTTGCGCGCGCTGACATCGGGGTCGAGTCCGTTGTGAGGATTGACACCATGCTGATTTTCGGTGAAGAATATCGGGCTCTCCATCTTGCCAATGTCGTGATAGAGAGCACCTGTACGCACGAGCTGCGTATTGGCTCCGATGGCTCTGGCAGCATCGGCTGCAAGTGTCGACACCTGAATTGAGTGTTGGAACGTGCCCGGCGCTTGCTCTGCAAGACGGCGAAGCAACGGATTGTTGATGTCGCTAAGTTCTACAAGAGTCACAGTCGATGTGAAACCGAAGACCTTCTCAATGACGAAAATCAAGACATAGGCAAACGAGAGGATTACGGAATTGATGCCAAATACAGTGAAGACACGCCAACTGAGAGCATCTATGCTGCCATTGTCGAGCACGAATGTCACCACGTAGCATATAGAGTAGGAGATGAACGCATACAGCGCGGTGCGCAACAATTGCGAACGACGCGACAACTGCTGAATGCTGAATGTCGCCACAAGTCCCACCACCATCTCTATGAAGATGAATTGGAACTGGTTAGGCGCAACCAACACACATAGCAATACCGATGCAATGAGTGAGAATATCGCTGTGCGTGAGTCAAAAAATATCAAGATGATGACCGGCACGGCTGCAAATGGCGAGAGATACAATCCCAGCGTGAAGTACTCTGCCATGAATATCGTAAACACCGTGAAGAGTGTGATAAACGTCATCAAGAACGTGATCTGTCGCACATTGTTGAACAAACTTTTGCGATAGACCATCAAGAAGAGATAGAACATGCCAAGCACTATCAGAATGTAGACACCCTGTCCGAGCATGTAGAAGTTTTCGCTACCCGACATCGATGAGTTTTGCGACAACATGGTCTCGTAGACTTGCAAGTTTTTGTAAATCTGAGGAGTGATGATTTCACCTCGGTCGACGATGCGTTGTCCCTGCTTTATGATGCCTTGAGCACCGGTCACGTTAAGATACTCTTGGTTGCGGAATTTCTCGTCAGCCTCCTTGTCGGGAAGCACATTAGGCTCGAGATAGTTGTTGATTTGCGACACCGACAGGTCCACCTTGGTGACTTTGGTGCTATAGATGGAGTCGATGAGCAGATAAGCCTGACGAGATGTGAGCATCGACGATGCAGGGAGCGAGGAGATGAAATTGTCGGCCTCGTCGTGGTGGGTGGTGCGTAGATGGTCCATATCGCCTTGCACCACTCGCTCATGGACAGAATTGTCGAGGATACCCCTATTGTAAATCGTGCTGAGCATGGAGACGAGCCAATCCCCCTCCACCACATTGTTTTCTTTGACCACCTTACGGAATGCCTCGATATTCTGCTCGGCTATTTCGCGTTCCTCTATTACAAACGGCACAAACTGTCGGTCAATGCTGTCCTGAAGCTTTATGATAGCTGATGAGTCAGGCAATATAGGCACGTCAAACTGTGCTGTCAAGAGTGGATAACTCCAAGGGTGATTCACCTCGTAGATGTAGGTCTTGTGGTCGGTGCGAGGCAACGACAGCAGTATCAAAGCCAGAGCGCCGATAAACAATGCCACTCTGAGCATGTTGAGTTTTGTGAATATCTTTTTCATCATCTTATCTGCTTATTATCAATCATTTATCATGAAATACGTTTTGCAAATTTAACACCGTCAATCCTCTTAAGCGATGCACAAATCAAGTCGACCGTAGCAGTCGAATCGACTTGCACCGTCAAGTCGCAGTGGAAAACATCGTGGTGGGCTGATATGTTCAGTCCGCGAATGTTGATGCTTAGTTCGCGCGTCAACACCTTGGTCAAGTCCTCCAGCATACCCATGCGGTCGATGCCATCAATGCTGATAGTCACCACGAAGCGGTCGGACAAGCCCTCCCAGCGCGTCGCCACCAGACGATGCCCATAAGTGCTCTTCAGTCGCGTTGCCGCTACGCAGTCGGCACGGTGAAGCACCACTCTCTCCTCATCGTCGACAAAACCGAGCACGTCGTCGCCCGGAATCGGAGAGCAACAACTGTCGATGCGATAGTTGGGCGATTTGTCGTGAGGATAAAGCACATAGACCTCTTTGCGATTAATCTTCTGACGAGGCTCGCTATCGGTCTCCTCTTTCTTTTTGGTAGAGAATGGGTTGCGGAGCAACTTGCTGAATAGCGACTGCTTGCTCTCCTCGTTCATCTTATGCAATTCGTCGACCGGCAAGAGTATCTCGTCGCGAGCGAGCATTTCGTAGAGTTCGTCGCGATTTTGAAGGTGGAAACGGCCCAAAATCTTAGAGATAATCTCGTTGGTCGGAGTGATACCCTCTTTGGCCATGAAGTCGGCGAAGAGTCGTGAGCCATGGGCAATGAGAGTGCGGCGGTCCTTACGAAGGATCGAGCGAACGCTGCTCTGCGCCTTGGCCGTGTGGCAATATTGCAGCCATTCGACTTGTGGTGTCTGAGTTTCGGAGGTGATGATTTCGACTTGGTCACCACTTGAAAGCTCATAGGACAACGGCACAAGACGGTGGTTGATCTTGCCGGCTATGCAGTGCGTACCGAGCTGGGTGTGGATTGCAAACGCAAGGTCGAGCACTGTCGCACCCTTCGGCAATGTCTGCAGGTCACCCTTCGGGGTGAATACATATATCTCTGATGCATAGAGATTTAGCTTGATAGTATCGAGAAAGTCGATTGCACTCGGCTCGGGATTGGCAAGGATGTCCTTGATGGTATTCATCCAGTTGTCGAGTTCCGAGTCATCGTCGTGGTCGCCTGTCTTGTATTTCCAGTGGGCGGCATAACCGAGTTCGGCAATCTCGTGCATCTTGCGAGAGCGTATCTGCACCTCAATCCATTTGCCCTCGGGACCCATAGCAGTGAGGTGGAGAGCGCGATAACCATTGGCTTTAGGCGTACTCAGCCAGTCACGCAGACGGTCGGGGTGAGTGCGGTGGCCATCGGTAAAGAAAGTATAGATCTGCCAGCAACGTATCTTCTCGAGGGCGTCGTCTTCGTTCTCGAACACCACCCTGACAGCATAGATGTCGTAAATCTCATCGAGCGAAACATGCTTCTTCTCCATCTTGTTGTAGATGCTGTAGGCACTCTTGACACGAGCGGCAATCTCGTAGGTAAATCCGGCTTCGTCGAGCTTGCGACGCACCGGCGCGACAAATTCTTCGACTATCTTGTCGCGGTGCTGTTGCGACTGGTCGACATACTCCATAATCTCCTTGTAGCGCTGTGGATGCTCATACTTGAAAGCAAGGTCTTCCAACTCATTTTTGAGCTTAAACAGACCCAGACGATGAGCCAACGGAGCATAGACATAAAGCGTCTCGCCGGCAATCTTGTATTGCTTTTCGGGACGCATTGAGCCGAGTGTGCGCATATTGTGAAGGCGGTCGGCCATCTTGATAAGCACCACTCTGACATCGGTCGACATCGAAAGTAGCAACTTGCGGAAATTCTCCGCTTGCACCGATGCCTTGTCGCCGAAAATACCGCCGGAGATTTTAGTCAAACCCTCGACAATGTCGGCAATCTTTTTGCCAAACCCTGCCTCGATGTCTTCCTTGGTGTACTCAGTGTCCTCCACCACATCGTGCAGCAATGCCGCACAGATAGATGTCGACCCGAGTCCCATTTCGGAAATCACAATCTTGGCAACAGAGATAGGGTGAAGAATATAGGGCTCGCCACTGCGACGGCGCACACCCTTATGAGCCTCTCGAGCAAATCGATAAGCTCGCTCTATAATCTCTACTTTCTTTCGATGATTAGAGTTTATATATGCTTGTAGCACCTCTTGATAGGCAGATTCTATCATGTGCTCCTCTTCTTGATGAGACATTTGTTTATCTTGGGTCATAATTTAGATTGCAACAAAATTTGTTCCAAAAAGCACCATTATTAAAGTCTATCACATCATCTGCAATATGACCAATATCTATTTGCAAAGATAACCAAATATTCTCATTTCCACCACTATTTAAAATAAAATAACAAAATATAGTATTTAATGGGCTGAATTATGGGGGGTTCCATTAATTCCTCTGTCTTAATTCCGCCTTAATCGCATCACTGCGATTGCACCGCAAGCGTATAACAACGACAACAACCATAGCATAAAATAAGGTTTTCCGACTTGGCTCAAATCAGCACCACAGGAATTCATTAAAACAAAGCCCTCAATGCCCCATGTCGCAGGAACAAACGAGCCCAACGCCAACCACAAATCCGACATCGCATAGCGTGGCCATGTCAACCCCGACAAAAACAAGAATACGATAGAGGTCACTACCCATATCATAAAAACTGCTTCTCTTTCACTGACAAAACGCTGAAGTATCAGACCCATGAATATGGAAGCCAACATCATCGGCACCAAAAACAATAATATCTCAAACTCATCTCCTATCATTGGAAACGAAAACATCAATGGCACATAGTATGTCAAATAAATCATTATCGGGACAAACAATGTCGCATAACATGCTATTTGTCCTATCAATTTATCTGTCACGTGTTTTCCACCACGCTTCTTATCATGCGTTTTATACAAGGACATCTCGTTTTTGGCTCCTCCTCGCATTCCGATGACCAAAATAATGCACTGCTGAAAAATCAAAATCAAGACTCCGGGCATAACAAACGAGTCAAAACCTTCTGTAGTATCGCCCATTGCCACCGATTTTATCTCAAAGACGTCTTGTATATCACCCAATATTATCGTTTCGCTTCCGTCGGCGGCAAGGCGCATACTTGTGATTTCTGCACTCATTTGTTGTGCAACATTCGTCGCCGCCACCAACATCGCTCGATACCTCAGCAATAGACTCATGTCACTATATAGTATCGCATACGCCTGCTCGCCTCTTTGCTGCGACGACTGAAATCCTTCCGGCACATAAAGCAGTCCATAGCACCGGTGCATATTCATCATATTTTTACCCTCATCCATATTAGGAGCATAGCCGATTATATCAACCTCCGGAGAAGCATCTATATTGCGAATCAATTCCCTGCTGAGACTGCTTCTATCGTCGTCGATTGCTACTACCTTGACATCCTTGACAACTTCCGGATTGTAGATCAGCGAATAGACCACCGGATATGCCAATGGGAGCAATACGACAAATATCATTACTCCCAAATCGCTGACCACTGCTTTTATTTCCGACCGAAACTCACTGACAATTCTATGTACAAAAAGTCTAATTCTACGTCGCATAACATTTTGATTTCATGGCACATACACCGGATTCAACAATTCGCGTTTCAATCGCTTAATCACCAACAACGGAAGCAGCATAAACACTATATACGCAACATAAAAAATTCTTGAGTAATATACATCTATGCCATTCAACGCCTGATCGATATATATTAAGAAATTATATCTGACAGGAACCAACCAACTGAATACTCCTATACTTCCATACATACTTTCATACGGAAAAGAAAATGCCCCTATCGAAAATGACAAGACCCCGACTAACGCTCCGACAGACAAAGCCAAACGAAGATTTGGCAACACTCCGACTACAAAAAGAGCAAATCCTTGACACGCAAGCACAAACATCATCTCCGACAAAATCATCCACCCCCACGAACCATTCATCACAAATCCATTCTTGCCATAGAACCACCACAGCATAAATAGCATCATTATCTGCCAGCCAATGGTCTGAGGTAAAAGTTTTGCCGACAATGCCCTGATTACCGACCCCTTTGCCAATCGCAACCACAACGGCGAAGTCGCTCGCTTCATCTCTTGACAGACAGCAAATGCCGTCGTTAGAAATATCATCAATTGCATTATCGCAGGGACAAACGAATTACACAAATAGACAGCATAATCCAACCACGGATTTGACAACCCTCTGACTTCTATATTAATAGGCTGAAGCAGGGGGACAATCTCTTCTGTATCAACGCCGACATCCGTAAGCAACCCGGATAGCACATCAGCCTTTGCATACAATGCCGAAGCCGTAAAATTTTTATAAAGCAACGAAGCAGGCACATAGTATGCCATATTGGTATAGTACGAAACAGTAGGCGTTCGAACTGACAAAAGGTCGGATTGGAAATTTTCCGGTATCAGATAGAACCCATAGATTTCACCTCGTTGCATCGCTCGACGGGCATCTCCGATATTGTCATAGACGGCTGTAATCCTTGACATTTGCGCGCCATTAAGACTTTGAATCATACGTCGCGATAATTCTGACCTATCGTAATCCACCACGGCAGCCGGCGCCTTTATAGGCAATCCCTCGCGAAGCAAATCGGTCAGAAAAATCATGCAAAACAATGGCATGACAACCATCGTCAGCCAATAAATCCGCCGACTTGCCAATGGTCTGACACTTCGCTTGAATACCAATATAAAACTCTTCATCTTCCCCTCCTATCCTTAACGAAGCACTGCCGACATTCCCGGACGCAATCCTTCGACTAACACATTCGGTCGTGCTTTCACTCTGAACGTACGCACATCATAGTCGCCTGTCGCCTTGGTCGCTTGCCAATTGGCATAAGTCCCCATGTCCTTTATATAAAAGACTTTTGCCTCTATCGTTTTATCAAGCGCCGGAAGATAGACTTTCAGCACGCTATCTTCTCCGACCTCTCGCAACATCGTCTCTTTGACATTAAACTCTATCCAAAGATCATCTTTCAGCAACGACATCATCGGAGCACCGGTCGCAACCAATTCGCTGACGCGAGGGTAAATTTCTGTAATCACCCCGTCTTCGGGCGCTGTCAGATAAGTGTCGTCCATAAACGCATCCACCTCATCAACACCACCCTTGGCTGCAGAAAGCATTGCCGCTGATGCTTCTTTGTCTTCCTTCTGCGCTCCCTCTTTTGCCAATTCATACTGACTTAAAGCGGCTTTCTCTGCCGCCGATGCTGCTTCGTATGCAGCCTCTGCCTCATCTCTTCTCTGCTCACTGATGACTCCTTGAGCAAACAGTCTCTCCATGCGCTGATAAGTCTTTTGCGCTATCGATAATGCTGCGACGGCTTGTTGCCACACTTCACGCGCTGCATCTATTATTTTATCCCGAGTGCCGCTATCGACCTTCTTATTTGTTGCCGATGCAACTTGCTCCATTGCTTTTGCTTGCATTAATTTTGCCTCCATCAACGAAGAATATATTTTCACCAACGTATCACCTTTTGTCACTCTATCTCCTTCGTTTACATAGATTTTTTCAACCCTGCCAGGCAGTGCTCCTGATATTCTGATTTCTTCTGCATCCACTTGACCTTGCACAGTCGGTTGTGGTGGTTTTATCATCACAAAACCCAAAATCGACACGAGCGCCACTGCCATTATAATAGCCACAACCATAACTGTCAAATCTTTTTCTTTCTTCTTGACTACCTGTCTTGAATGATTATCCGTATTCATACTTTTTGCTTATTTTGAGTTTCTATATTTTTCAGCTAATATTTGACACCTAAAAATGTTATCTGTCGTCAAGCTCTTCACCCATAACTTTCTGAAGATGCAAAGACCCCAACCTCAACGCTATATGCGCATCAAGCGCCTCAGCTTTAGCTTGCCTCCATGCCGCATGTGCAGCCAGCACCACATCCACAGCGACAACTCCTTCTTCAAAACCAAGATTGGCGTTACGCATATTCTCCTCTGCCAACGATAAATTTTTATCTGCTATCATTACAGCCGTTTCGGCTTCTTTGAGTCGCTGTTCAGCCTGTCGCACTTGCAATTCGACCATTTCCTCAGCATCTTCAAGCACTAATCGCGACACTGCGGTTTGTACCTTTGCCGACCGCAATTTGTTGTAATTGCCACCCCAATGCCAAAGTGGTATCGAAAGTGTCGCTCCCACACTGAATCCTCCCCCAAACCTGTTTTCAAATCCATCTATCAAATTAGGATTTGTGAAGGCATATGCCCCAACGACCACTAATTTAGGCAACATTTCCGACAACGCCAATCGCTCATTCTGACGAGATAAATCGACTGCCTCAACCAACATCCTGATATCGCGACGCTTATCATAAACGTGCAGAATATCAACCGAATTTGGCATAACATTCAATTTATCTTCCAAACTTAAATTATCTGCAATTTCGAAATCGTCGGTGATCTCAAGCCCACACAATTGCGCTAATGCCATTTTTGCCAAAGACAACCCGTTATTTGCCTTAAGTTGTGCCAATCTTGCTTCGCTGCTCTTAACCTCGACAGAAAGGCAATCACTCTTTGTCGCAACCCCTTGCAAGTACATTTCATTGACGTTAAACGACAATGTGTCGAGCAGCGAGACATAGCTATCGGCAAGGACGCATTTACTTTGCAACGAAACGACAGTCCAATATGCTTCATCCACCTGAAATACAATATTTTGAACTGCGTTTTCGTATTCATAACCTGCAATCTTTCCGGCTCTGTCTGCCATCCTATTTAAAGTCATGATTTTTCCTCCCGTAAAGACCGGCTGAGTCAAGGTCAACGCTCCGGCATAAACATTTCGGACATCAAAAGTCAATAACGACGAAATAGCCGGCAACAAATCGCTATGACCGAATAGCGAGACATTATGCTGGTTATGAAAATAGATAGCATTAAAATCCAACGCCGGGAAATATAACGACCGAGCGGCTTTCCTTTCATAACGGGCTGCATTGATTTTTTCCTGAGCCACCTTGATGGTCTTGCTATTGTTGACAGCGAGACGACGACATGAGTCGAGAGTCAGTGTTTGCGCTCCGCCGACAGAAACAAACAGCAACAAGCATAGCGTGACAGACAAGTGTTTATTCATAGCATTATCGGTTTTAAGTCATTGATACAAGGCAAACTTTTTCGCCTTGCATGCAAATAACAACCGACAATTAATTTAGTTCACGCTATTAACAAATTCTATCGGATACATCCCCTATCGTATACATCCGACAAGATACGACAAATGAGAGCATTGAAGATTCAATACTCTCAGTCGTGATATGAGACTAATCTAATCGATTGCTTAGTTAGCTGGAGTAGCTGGGGCTTCTGCAGCAGGAGCTTCAGCGGCAGGAGCAGGAGCAGCTTGCTTTTCAGCAGCAGGAGCAGCAGTGTTAGTAGTCGCAGGAGCTTGTACTTGCTCGATGCCAGACTTATTTACAGCGTGAGGAACTGTGAATGCAGAAGCGATAGCGCATACGCAGATGAAGATAGCAAGACCCCAAGTTGCCTTCTCGATGAAGTCTGTTGTCTTACGATAACCCATAATCTGGTTGCCGCTTGCATAGTTTGAAGCCAAACCACCGCCCTTAGACTTTTGAATCAACACAGCACCAATCAAAAGCAACGATGCGATTACAATCAAAACTGATAAAAAGATGTACATTTTTCGTATTAGTTATTTTCGTTAATAATCAATTTTTTCAAAAATCGGATTTGGTCTGCAAAGTAAATACTTTTTTCCGGATTATTCAAACTTAACTCGGTAATAATTTGCAAAGCCTTGCGATAATTGCCGTTTTTTATCATTACGCGGGCAAAACTTTCAGTCAATGAGGTATTTTCCGACTCTTGAGCGACAGTTTTGGTCGGAGCCGTCTCATTGGTCAATTTTTCCGATTCGTCACTTTTCGGAGTCTCGACAGCAGGGGTCTCCGGCTTCGCTTCTCCACCGCGATCCATATCGATGAAACGATCTATCAGACGATCGGCCTCGCTCTTCGGACCATCGACAGTCACCGGGTTGTGACGCTCTTCGTAGGCCAATTGTGCCGCATAATCGGGGGTGGTGCTGAACAACACCTTTGAGAGCAACTCTGTCTCTTTGCTATCTGCCGGCGCGAATGTGTCGAGGAATGAGTCGATCACGCTCGTCGTGCTGACCTTCTGCACCTCGGCATCGGGATAAAAGTCGCCGAACGATAGCACATCATCGCCTACCACCGACGCCAACTCCTCTCTGTCGCCTACAGCGATTGCCAACTGAGCAATCAACCTTCGACGGCTCTCTGCATCAGGTTTCTCTCCATCGGTGAGCAACAACACTTTAGGCACCACAAAATATGGGTCGCTCTTCGCCCACTGAGCGATGTCGACATCTGTCAGCGTGGCATTTCCGTTCAACGATGCTTTCAATCTTGTATCCATAGTCGTATTCTACCAGTTACCAAGCGTTGAGTTAAATATCAAGTCGACCAACTCTTCGCAAATCTGCTGACACAACTCGTCTTGCACATCTGTCAACATCTCTGAACTCGAGAAGTCGCGATAGGCCGAGAAGTTCTCGTCTTTGCTGTTGGACGGATTCTTATTGTCGGTGTATCTGACGCGAATGGTGATAGTCAGACGCGTCTGTGTAGCATAAGCATCTTCGCCTACGGCTTGCGGTGTCAAGGTGTAGCCTGTGATTTCGCCCGTCATCTCGAGGTCGGAATTAGAGTCCACCTCTTGCAGACGCGTTTGGCGAGAGATGGCATCAAGCAATTCGTTCTCAAATGTCTGTTGCAAAGGAGGATAGACCAACGCCGCACGAATCGGAAACTCGCCGACATCGATTGTGCGATAGATGTCGTAGTTGATGGCCGTACCATTGAACTTGTAGCTTATCGTACACCCTTGCGTAGCAAGCATCACTATGCATGCCACGATATATAGATAGGTCTTACGCAACACTGTCTTCATATCCATAAGTCGCATTTAGTCTAATCCGTAATCCTTTATTTTGCGATAAAGCGTACGCTCCGAAATCTCCAATTCCTCTGCGGCCTTTCTGCGTGAGCCACCATTGCGTTCAAGGGCGCGAATGATAGCTTCTCGCTCGGTGTCTTCAAGCGAAATCGGCTCTTCGGACGCTCTTCTTCTGACAGCGGCACTTCGTTTGAGTGGACGAATGAGTGGGTCGCGTTCATCGTCGTCAAGCGAAATCGACTCTTCTGCCTGCACATAATCCTCCTCGGGGTATTTTATCGACGCACGAGGTGAAACCGGGAATGGTCGTTGATCATCGATTACGCCGGGAGTCGTACTCACATCGACACCCTGCGACATCACACTCTTGAGCTCGTCAAGCTCACGTTTCATAACGCTGATCATCTGCCAGAGTATCTCGCGCTCAGCCTCATAAGAGACAGTGCGCGGTGCAGCGACAAGCGAAGTGCCTTCCATGCCGGTCTTCGGCAAGTATTCTTTAAGCACATCACCCGACACCTCTTCGCCGGCATTGAAGAGTGCTATCTGCTCCACGACATTCTTGAGCTGACGCACATTGCCCGGCCAACGATATAGCATCATGACACGGCGTGCATCTTCGCTGAATGTGACTTGAGGAGTCATATATTTCTCAGCAAAATTGCTTGCAAACATTCTGGCAAGCAACGCAATATCACCACCACGAGCGTTCAACGGCGGCACTTGAATCTGTATGGTCGAAAGACGATAGTAGAGGTCTTCACGAAACTTGCCCTCTGCCACAGCCTTGACAAGGTCGACATTGGTCGCTGCAACGATGCGGATATTGGTCTTCTGTACAGCCGACGAGCCCACCTTGATAAACTCACCCGTCTCAAGCACACGCAACAGTCGCGCCTGCGTGGTCATCGGCAATTCAGCCACTTCATCGAGGAATATTGTGCCACCATTGGCCTCCTCAAAGTAGCCCTTACGAGCTGAGATAGCACCGGTGAACGACCCTTTCTCGTGGCCAAACAATTCGCTGTCGATCGTGCCTTCCGGGATTGCGCCACAGTTGACTGCGATGTACTTGTTGTGCTTACGAGAGCCGTAGTTGTGGATAATCTTCGGAAAAAACTCCTTACCACTACCACTCTCTCCTGTCACCAATACCGACAGGTCAATCGGAGCAACCTTGATGGCTCTCTGCACTGCATTGATGAGTGCCGGAGAGTTACCCACGATTGAGAATCGCTGCATGGCTTGACGCACTTCAGCCGATATGTTGACATTGCCATTCATATATTATTACTTATAGCTTCTAAGTGAATATGTTTTGTCGTATAAATACTTGCCCAACTCTTCGATTGAGCCACATTGCTTCTGCTCTTCGACCGAGATTGGCTCGCCGATGCTGATGTGCATCTGCTTGCCCTGACGCAAGAACACTTCTGTCGGCAGACGCAATGTGCGCAACTGCCAACTGATAGCGCCCAAGATATTGAAAATCGCACTATTACGGTCGTGGAAATAGATTGGCACCACCGGCACCTCCAACTTGCGAATAAGATTGAGGATTGTCGGCTGCCACTCACGGTCCATGATGCGTAGTTCCTTGTTGACTCTTGACATCGCACCTGCAGGGAAGAATCCGATAGGACTGCCCGATTTCACACGCTTAATCGCCTCGCGAATCCCTTTGACCGATGTCGCTTTCTTCACAGGGTCGTCGCTCGCAAACGGATCGACTGCGATAAAGCTCGGACGCATCGCCGAAATGTGATTCAAAAACATGTTGACCATCACCTTAAAGTCAGGGCGATGACGACCGACAAGATGGAGCAACGTTATGCCGTCCAACGCTCCGAGAGGGTGGTTGCTCACAGTGATAAACGCTCCCTCTTTGAAACGCTCCAACACCTCTTCATTATCGACACGCAGACCAATCTTGAACTCCTCTTCTATCAAGGCGTGAGAAAACGGAATACCGGGCTTGGTGTAATGACGCGAATGCACGCCATTCACCTTGTCAATCGCCAACAAGCGAAAGATAGCATTAACCAACTTTCTACGTCCCTTAAAAAATGGAGCCATCTCGACAACATCTTCATAGGTCAAGACCTCCGGCTTTATTTCATAGTTTTCTTCCATATTCGCTATTTTGGGAAATCCCTATTGTTTCACGGATTTAATTAATTCAATTGCCTGTTGCTTCATTGTCATCGTCCCTCCTGCAGAAGTGAGACTGACCTTATCGCTGAAGCCTTAGACAACATTGTTTTACACACTTATCTGTATCCCACCACCTCACTATCCAATGACAGCTTGCAGCGAGAGATTACTACATCAAGCATCGAGCGACGACACGATGGTCGACACCTACCCTAATATAATAATTCACAAAATTACAAATTGTTGATGATTTCCACAAACTTAACCCGATATTTCACCAAGATTTGCCAACGATTACGATTTTTTACCCAATCATACACCCTCGATTCATCCAAAGGGATACCAAACCTTAAAGTTAGCAATAGCCTGCCCCTTCAAAGCCTTCGCTCGGCCGGAATAGTCGAGCGAAGGCTTTTATACTCTTGAGCATTATTGCACTGCAAAGACTTAGGATATGAGACGGATGCCAAGTAACCTATAGGGCAAGGCGCAGCCCCAAGCCTTCGTACCTAAGGCCTGGGCTGTAGTAGTCGCGAAACGACACTCGGCAGCGCCTCTGGTAGTAGCGCCAACTACCGCCACGGCACACGCGGTAAGAGCCCGAAGTTGGTCCTTGGGGATTGGTCTGCGAGTCACTGCTATAATCGCCATACCAATCGCTACACCACTCATATACATTACCACTCATATCATATAATCCCAACTCGTTTGGAGCTTTAGTTGCTACCGGTTTTGTTCCACTATCATTAGTAGTAAATGTGTACCATGCTACGCTATCAATGTCATAGCTTCCTGAGTATGTATAGCCTTTGCTCTTGTTGCCACCACGTGCTGCATACTCCCACTCTGCTTCAGTTGGTAGTCGGAAATTCAAGCCTGTGAGTTTGTTTAATTTCTTTATAAACTTCTGACAATCATTCCATGACACATTTTCCACAGGCAAATTATCACCCTTAAATCTTGATCGATTTTTACCCATCACAGCTTGCCACAACTCTTGCGTCACTTCTGTCTTGCATATCATGTAGTCCGAAAGCGTAACTTGGTGTGCAGGTTTTTCTTTACTTTCAGCATCCCAACATTGCTCCGAGGTCGCTCCCATTGTGAATGTTCCTCCTGCAACCGACACCATATCAAACGATACGCCATTGACTGTGTATGTCTTGTATTCAAACTCCGGCTCATCCGGTGTCTCCGGTTCTTCTCCTTCAGCGAGGGCAAGGCGCAGCCCATGGGTGATGTACCTGTCGTCTGGGTAGTCGCTGTTGCGACACGACACCCGGCAGTCCCTCGCGCCGTCGAACCAACTACCGCCACGGCTCACGCGGTGAGAGTCCCAAGTTGGTCCCTTAGGATTTGTCTGCGAGCCACTGCTGTAATCTCCATACCTATCACTGCACCATTCCCATACATTGCCACTCATATCATAGAGTCCCAATTCGTTTGCAGACTTAGTCGCAACAGTGTGTGTCATTGATGATAAATAGCTATCATACCATGCCACGCTATTGACATCGTTGCTTCCCGAGTATTTATAGCCTTTACTTTTATTACCACCACGAGCCGCATACTCCCACTCTGCTTCAGTCGGTAGTCGGAAATTCAACCCCGTCAGTGAGTTTAGTTTCTTTATAAATTCCTGACAATCATTCCATGACACCATCTCTACAGGCAACTGATTTCCAATAAAATTAGACGGGTTACTTCCCATTACGGCTTGCCACAACTCCTGAGTCACCTCAGTTTTACCTATCATGTAGTCTGAGAGCGTAACGTTGTGTGTAGGCTTCTCGTCACTCTCAGCTTCCCAACCTTGCTCGGAAGTTGCTCCCATTGTGAATGTACCTCCTTCTACCTTAACCATGCTGTCTATCAATTTTTGCAAGACTGCTTTCTGCGATGCTGTAACATTAGCACTCCAACGAGGCATCAATAATCCAAATGCCAATACTATCTCCTTCTCATTGCCGGAGGTTGTGATATTTACATCTGCCTTTGTTGTTTTACCTGCACGATGAAGTTCTATAGTATGCTTACCGAAAGCGAGGTTTGTAGTCAATGGCGTCACGCCTACTTTTGTGCCATCTACAATAACATCATCGCCCGAAGCATCGCTGCTTATTGTCATTTCGCGTCCTTGTGGCAAGGTGGCTTCGATGGTCGATTGAGTGCCTTCGGTGATTGAAACTCGCTTGGTCACTGAAGCATAACCGGCCTTACTGAGTACTACTTCGTAGTCGCCAATGAGCATTTTTTCGATGCTTAATGGGGTATCGCCATAACTCTTGCCATTGATTGTCACGTTGGCATACATTGGATTTGTGATAATATCAAGCATGCCATAAATTGGCGTCGGCTCAATAGTGAGAGTTTGTGGTTGCTTTGCCACGACCTCTATCTGTCGCGTTACGCTACGATGACTTTTGAGAGAAACCTCGATATCATATATACCCTCTCCGAGTTCTTCACTATAACTACCACGACCCTTTTCTTGTCCATTTACCTTAATTGTTGCACCCGGAAGCGAATTGATAGTCACCGTTGCAAAGCGAGCATCAAGCGTGGCATCCAATTCTGTCTGCTGACCATCGATAATATCCACGACACGAGAAAACGAGGCATATCGTGGGGCTACTATGCTGACTTGATGTTGTCCTGACGGAATATGCTCAATGGTGCATGGAGTGGTGTAGGAACGAAGATCGTTCTGAAGTGAAGCTTTTGCACCCGACGGAGTCGATGTGATTCGAAGAGAGCCAAATGCCGGACGCAACACGATCTTTTGCTCTACTCTGGTGTTGTCTACTACAGCTACTCCCACTTCGTCGTGATATAACGACTTCTTTAGGCGATAATTATAACTTCCATAGGTCAATTTCTTCTGAAAAGGTGTCTGACCGGCATAATTCTCTACCCCATCTTCAGTCAGATAGATATCTGCTCCTTCCGGTTGACTATTTATAATTAAGAAACCTGTCTGCTTGCGCTCTTCCTCCACAACCACCGTCACCTTGGCAGTTGTAAGTTCCATGTAATAGCAAGTCGCTTCTTTTAGAGGAGACGGGAAATAATAGTAGCCTCCTTCACTGTCTTTTAGATGACCGAGTTGAGGATGCATTATCTTCAACTTCATAGTCTTTGCCGGCAGATATACCCACCACTCAGAGAGATCCGGCTTATGAATCACCTTTGTCACTCCAAGCAATCCATTGTCAAACGAGAAATTGCTCTCCGTAGTATAGACCTTGACCAGCGCACATTTATGACCATTTTGGTCCAACTCAGGATAACTTACACGTGCGTCGAGGTCTTGCGTCAACTCCATAAACGACTTAACGCTGATACCGCTTTGTGCTCCCGCAATTGACACACAACACAATACCAACAGCAAAACTATTAGTCTTAATCTAAACAGTGTTTTCATAAACAGTTCTGTAAATTGTTATCATTAGCCCCTCGCCATTAATCAGGAGCGGGGGCGGAGATTCCAGGTGATTGTGCCGGTGGCGCGAGGCTCACCTTTCTTGACCGACCAACGAGCGTTGTACGAAGCCTTGACACAGGCGTTGCGCAGTGTCTGATTGCCGGCGCCTGCGCCCTTGTCGCTCTTAAATCGTGCCTCTATCACTTTGCCGTTTTCGTCGACTGTGATGCTCACATAGATTGTTACTGCCTTGTTGACGCTGACCGATGGCAATGAGCAACCGAGGAATGAGCGTCCGTTGACACTACCTGCCACGCCGCTACCTGTCCCACCTGCCCCTACGGACTCATCGTTGCCTTCAGTCTTACCGTTTTTAGGGGAGAACTTGTCTTTCATAGTAGAGTTTATCTTCGACTCAGGCTCTTCGGTCTTGGTCGGCTCTTTGGTCTGGAGTGTGCTTTCATGAGTGGTCGACACCAGTTTCTCTGTCGATTGCGAAGGCTCGGTTTTCTCGCCGGGCACTACCAATTTGTCTGACGGAGCTTCCGACTGCTCGGGCTGTCCCGATGGTGCGGGAGCCGGCTTGTCTTTGGTCACAGCGTCAGGCTCGCCGAGAGTCAGCAATTCCGGGTCGATAAATATCTCTTGCTCCTCTTCTATCGGTGGCTGCATCTTGGTCAGTGCTTCTTTGTCACGACCGAGAGTCGCCACCATGAGCCATAGCAATAGCATGAGGGCGACCACTGCTGTGACCGCCAAGGCTATGAGTCTTTCGCGAGAGATAGTGAACTTCATCGACTTTGCGTGCTTGGATTAATTTGCAGCCGGGAACTCTACGACAGGCACATCGACCAGTGTCGACTGCTCAGTCTGAGGCAGTTGCTGCGATGGTTTAGTGGCGAGCACCATTTTGAGATTGCTGCGTGCTGCCATGTCAAGTATTTCGATCACTTTGCCATACTCCACTTTGGTGTCGGCATAGAGAGCCACAGCTCGCAATGAGTCTTGCTGCTGAATCAATGTCAACGCAGCGACGAGCTCTTGTTGCGACACTTGACGCGGCTCCTTCTTTTCAGCCACAGAGTCGCGACGGTTTTCCACCATATATAGATTGTAGAGGCTGTCCATGTAGACTTCGGTCACCGGCTTCAACGATGTCTGCTCGCTGCTTTGTGGGAGATTGACCTCGATAGCGGCAGGATTGATGAGCGTCGAAGTCACCATGAAGAATATCAGCAACAAGAAGATGACGTCGGTCATCGACGACATCGAGAATGCGGCTTGTGATGAGTATTGCTTCTTAAGTGCCATGTTGCAAACGGTTTATCTTAAGCAGATGGTTCGTTAAGAAGGTCCATAAACTCCATTGTCTTCGCTTCGAGATTGTTCATCACGCGATTGACACGAGAGACAAGGAAGTTGTAGGCAAACAATGCCACGATGCCGACGATAAGACCGGCAACTGTAGTCACCAATGCCTCATAGATACCATCGGATAGCACCGCGATATTAGATGCTGTGCCTGCTTTCGACATATCGAAGAAGGCCTCAATCATACCGGTCACTGTGCCCAAGAAGCCAATCATCGGCGCAGCAGCCGCTGTGGTAGACAGCCATGTGAAGCCTCGGCCCAAGGCAGAGACTTCGATGTTGCCGGTGTTTTCGATAGCCACAAGCACATCGTTCATCGGACGACCGATGCGAGTGATACCTTTATGGATAAGACGCGCGTAAGGCGTGTCGGTCTTCTTACACAATTTTGTCGCACTCTCGATCTCGCCATCGTGGATATAGTCGCGGATACGCTTCATAAAGGTCGCATCTTCTTGCGAAGCACGACGGATTACGATGTAGCGTTCGACAAGGATGTAGATGCTCACCAATAGCATCACTGCGAGAGGAATCATTATCACACCACCTTGGAGAGTCAAGTCCCAAAGCGAGAGGGTTTGTTCGGGGGCAGTTGTCGGCATAGTTCAACTATTTTTTAATACGTTATGATTAGTCTTCTTTCAAACATTCACGATAAGCCTTTACAGTTGCTTCGATACCCATGTAGAGGGCGTCGCTGATGATGGCATGGCCGATCGACACCTCATTGAGGTAAGGCAATGACTGATAGAAGAAACGAAGATTCTCGAGATTGAGGTCGTGACCGGCATTGACACCGAGACCGGCGTTGTGAGCAGCCTGAGACGCTTCGACGAATGGTGCTACAGCCGCATCGCGGTCCTTAGCATAGTTGTCAACGTATGGCTTTGTGTAGAGTTCGATACGATCGGCACCTGCTTTGGCAGCAGCCTTAATCTGCTCAGCATCAGCACCTACGAAGATCGATGAGCGAATACCTGCCTCTTTCAAGCGGTCGACGATACCTGTCAAGAACTCCATATTGTTGATCACGTCCCAACCGGCCGATGATGTCAAGTCGCCCGGCTTGTCAGGCACAAGAGTCACTTGCTCCGGCTTCACTTGAAGCACGAGTTGCATGAAATCCTCGCTTGGATAGCCTTCGATGTTGAATTCGGTCTTCACGATAGGACGCAACTTGAATACATCTTGACGAGTGATGTGTCGCTCGTCGGGACGAGGGTGCACAGTGATGCCCTGTGCGCCGAATGACTCGCAGTCGACTGCAAATTTCTGAACGTCAGGCATATTCTCGCCACGCGCATTGCGGAGCGTTGCCACTTTATTGATATTTACACTTAATTTTGTCATCATTTATCTTTTATTTACATTTACCACGCGATTTCCACACATTTATTTTGCAATATGGCACAAATATTGTACCTTTGACTGATGGTTGGTTTATCGCTTCTATAATCTTTGATTATTGGAGTGCAAAAATAGATAAAATATTTCAATTTTACCCTATTTTATCAACGATTTTTTATGACAGCAAAGGATATACTATCACCTACACTGAGCATTTCGGCTACATCTCAGCAAGATACGCCCCGCGACATCTCGACATCAGCGAGTTTCTGCACCGTTGATGCCGACACGCATATCATCGAATTAATCAGCAGAATCAACGACACTCCCACCGGAATCCTTGCCGTCGCTGATGGGCAGACGACTATCGGTTACATCGACCGAGCATCGCTGCTTGATGGATTGGCGTCAATGGTCGTGATGCGTGACGACAGCTCGGTGATTACTATCCGTTGCCACCACCGGGACTATAGTGCGTCTCACATCGCTCGAGCCGTGGAAGATGCCGATGCCCATCTGGTTGACCTCTTCACTTCTCCTACTCAAGACGACGACATCGTCGCGACTCTGCGAGTGCGACACACCGACCCTTCGGCTGTCGCAGCATCATTGATGCGCCACGGCTACGAGGTCACGTCGACTCATAGTCGCAATTGCGTCGATGCAGAGATAGCCGCCGAGCGACTCGCGCAACTCGCTGTGTTTCTTAACGTTTAACACCCTATCTACCTATGACTCCAAACTCCACCCCTCGCACAATAGCCATCTACGGCAGCCGTCGCCAAGAACAATACTTGTCGAAAATCGCCGACTTGCTCCGACTCCTCCAAGACAATGGTTTTCAGATAGTCATTCACCCCAACCTCTACAAGTATCTTCTCGACAAAATCGACATCCCGGAGTCTTGCCTTAGTGCAATGGAGATTCCGTCAGAAGCCGAAGCCGCTCTGAGCATCGGTGGCGACGGCACATTCCTACGCACAGCCCAATGGGTGGGCAACCGACAGATTCCGATTCTCGGCATTAATACCGGACACCTCGGCTTTCTCTCAATGTGCGATATCGAAGACCCCAAGTCGATCGTCGACGACATCACCGATCGCAACCTCACCATCGAGCAACGCTCCATGCTTCGACTCGAAGCACCCTATATCCCCGACGATTTCTGGCCGTATGCCCTCAACGAAGTGGCCATCCTCAAGCAAGACACTGCTTCGATGATTACGGTGCAGACCAAAGTCGACAATTCCTTCCTCACCGACTACCTTGCCGATGGTCTGCTTGTCTCTACTCCGACAGGCTCGACCGGCTACAACATGTCGGTCGGCGGACCTATCCTTCGCCCTACTATCGACAACTGGGTGCTCTTGCCTGTGGCTCCTCACTCACTGACAATGCGTCCTCTGGTCATCAACTCCGACGCTATCATTCAAGCGTGCACTGTCTCCAGAGCCAAGACCTATCGCATCAGTCTCGACGGACGCTCCTACAGTCTGCCTTGTGGCTCTACAATCACCATCCGCAAAGCGGAGTTTCCGATGCTCGTAATGCGTCGCAACAACGACAATTTTGCTACCACTTTGCGTAATAAATTGCTTTGGGGAGCGCGATGATATCCGTACTCTGATATTGCATTATAAAACAACTAATCGTCGGACAATCAAGACTTTAATCCTTGACTGACCGACGATTTCGCATCTATTACTACTTACATTTCTTAAGATCAGCAATACTATCGTACTAAGCCATTTAATACAAAATATAGTTCTTAAGATTGAGCAACAACACTGTGGCACCCATGAGGTAAACCAACACCAACGAGAATGGAACACGCTTTTTCATACGATTATATTTTAGAAGTTTGTAAATTCGTCTATTGTGTCCGACGAAGCAAGTTCCGGTCGCTACTCTTGTCGAGACTGTCTCCTTCAACCTGAGTCGTCTGAGAGCGTTGCTATCGTTTGACAGTGCAAAGATACGATGCTTGCAATGCCGTCTTTTTGCACTCATCTGTTAATAAATGCTAATATTACGCTTTTTTGTCGGTTTTTCTGCATTGACTACGGCGATACTCGCGTATCAAATCGCAACCCCATCAACGAATCAAAGCGTCCACAAACCGACACACTACAGCGCAGCGGCTCTCGGCACGACACCAACGATTTGGCACCCGGCAATGCCCTCAACGCTATCGGGCGACAGACTTTTCCCTCGACTGTAGCCGTCATCAAGGGCAAGCCGCTCTCCGAGCCTCTTGACCACCCCTGATGGCGTATCACAGAGATTGTCGTACAGACATCGTCGCCCGAAAGTCCGACATCAAGTCTCACCGGTCGCTCACGACGATCAAACTCCACTACTGATGAAAGCCAGCGACACTGCGGTCGATGCGCTCGGTCGACATCTTCATCCGATAGATTCATCAGTTGCACTCTATCGCCGACACGTTGCTCATATAGCAATAGGCCGTCAGACGACACTATCTTCTGCGGAATAATGGTCGACAGATATGCCCGATAGTCCATATATATCTGCAAGACTATCGACACTTGCCACGATTCCGGATCGGCATCAGGCACGAGCCACAACTCGTTGAGACAAGCGTTCCAACCAAGTTGTCGACACTCGCTGAGTCCCGTGAGCAAGGTGTGGACCTTGGCATCGCGAATCAACAATAGCGTCCCATCGACCGACAAAGCATACACCCCCGACGATGTGGTCGCTACCAGTGCTGCACCGGCGACAACGGCAGGCGAAATGACACGACAATTGGCATGACTGCCATCAGCCTTGTGTGTCAATGCCACGATGCCGTGGTCGGTGAACAGATAGACAAACTGACGCGTATAGGCACCACCACCGATGCACTGCGATGCCATAGCGTAGACCTTACCACCGACACTTTCCGTCGTCGACATCACCGACAACGGATTGCCGCGACGCATTGTCGTCAGACTCAATCCTTTGACCACATGCAGAAAGTCGCCCCTGCCATGCAGACAATCCACCCTCTCAGTCAGTTTGCTCGCCACAGGACGCACTGCACTGTAAGTGACTTTGCCGGTCCTCGTCAGTGAAGTCTGCAATGCCATATCCGAGTCATAAAACGAGTGTCGGCCCATCTCGCAGAAACTCAGTCCTGCTTGCATATCCTCTTGAGGGTAGGTCGGTAAGAATGTCGATAGATAATAGTTGCTACCCGACTGCGTCTGACTCATCGCCGGCAACGCTCCGACCATGACCACCTCTTGCTCTCGGCTCACCCATACCTCTACTTGTGCTATCACATCACTCCAGTGAGATGCTATCCGCTCGGCATTGACCGAAATGCGATAGCCCTTCACTCGCATAGACACATCAGATGTGCCCACAAAGCCTTGAGTTGCATCAAAACGCAATGGCACCGACAGACGGTCGTAGCCTTGATAGCCCACCCCGACTGTCGCGGGGGCAGTCGTGTGTAATATCTGTCCGTCCCACATGCGATAGACAAGCATCACTTCCGCAGGTTGCACCCACAATCCTGCACCATGAGCCTGCTCGACCACCTTTTGCCATGCCTCCTCAAGTTTTTTACCGACCTGAGCAGTCACTTCCGACGGCACGCCACTACGCATATCTGCCACAGCCTCCTTGAATGTCACCCCCTCGACCGTAGTCGTGAACTCCGTCCGGTCGACCGTGTCTATCGTCACATCGGGCACGCCGGGCAACGCTCCAAGCGTCCTGTAGCACAGCAAGTCATAGTCCCACAGCAGATAGTAGAGACTGCCGTCGTCGAGCAGAAACGCCACAAACGCTCCGACCGATGCACACCCCTTGATGCCTTGTCGTGGCTCACCGATGATGTCGCCGCATGCCGTAAACTCGTTGCGATAGTCGAGCGTGCCGGCTATCTTCAGTTCGCCTGCATTGGTGACAACAAATATGGTGGTTATCTCGCCTCTGACATCGACACCGACCACACTATCGCCACTCTCCACCACCTGAGTCGGCACGCCTGTCGCCATCAACTCGCCGGCGACAAGTTCTCTAAGATTCTGACACAGTGCGACATCGCCTTCACACTGCGGAAGAAGCCCGCCTTCGGAAGTGCGCCTGAATTGTTTACCTTGCTGATGTCGAGCAAGTTGCATTGAATATGTCATCATAATTCTTGACAGTTATTACGGTTTATATCACTATTGACACATCTCAAGCGAGCATTTCGCTCGTCGATAAACGCACGAAACGATGCCAGCATATCGAGCATCGATATTGTGCCGTTTTCCAACTCGGTGTGCAGCATTTCTGCCCCGGTGGCGTGCGAACTTTTGCCACGCAATGCCCCGGTAGTGCCCGAAATCTCGTCAAACAGTTCGAGTTGCAGACGAAGCATTTCGGAAGCACCCGACGACGATCCGCTTGAGTGAACTTGATGAGGCATCACGGTCTTCGATGTGCGTTTGAAAGGCAAGACACCACTCGGATTTGACCAGATACGACGCATATCACGCCAAGTAAACCCCTCTGGCAACTGGTCGGTCGGGTAAAGCAGCACACCCTTGGCCGACGATGCTATCACGCTGTCGAGCAACGAGATGAGTCGATTGACATACTTCTGCTGATCGACCACATCTTCCACCATCGAATGCACCTCGCCATCTATCAGCGGATAGAATCGCGTCACAAACGGATGACTCTCCTTGCCGGTAGCCCAATAGCGACTCAGCACTTCGCCACTCGGTGCAAGCCATGAGCAACGCCACGACTCGGTGATATCGAGATAATGGTCGACACTCGGCTCGCCGGTCTTGCGACGACGATTGTTTTCCGTCTCAAGTCGCGCCATCACCTCATCACTATAGTCCTCCACAAAATACTCGGCACTGCGTCGGTCGTGGCATCGCAGCAACTCGCTCGGCAAGTATTCCCACACCTCTATCACTCGGCAACACCCTGCTTGCGACGGCTCCGAAAACACTATCGATGCCGACTCTCCTCCCAAGGGCCTCACCGCGCCAACCTTGCCGGCATAGAGGCGTTTGATAGCCTCATGACGCTCTACTGTCCCATCGCCAAATCGCTGCAACATTGTCGTCAACGGCATATCGTGCAACACACCTATCAATCTATTGCCACCGGCCGACGAGCCATCAAGACGATGGAGAAAGATGCGTTCAGGGCTGACATTTTCTACCCCTGCACCATGCCCTACCTCATCACTGATGCGTTGCACCACACACCCCGATATCAAGAACTCTTCGAGCGCTCTTGCGTCATAGTCATCAAGCGACCTGACTCCGGCTTCCGACTTGCGGCTGAGCATTTGAGCGAGTTCCTCTCCATCAGCCTTGGCTGCCATATAGCGATAACGCCCCACGATGCTCTTCACAAGTTGGCGTATCAGATTGTTGGTGATCGGCACACGCCCATTCTCTATCAGATATTGCTCTTCGCTCATCACTCGTCCTTGAGAGTCGCGCACCATGTCGCACCATTGTCGACCATAAGCAAACCCCTTCAATCTTCGGCGTCGTTGACGCAGCATCTCGAGCGACTCCCACGCTTGCATTGCCACCTTCAGCAATGCGCTATCTTTGTCTAATATATTATCCATCAATTTCTTATCCTGTTTATCATTAATAGTATCAGTCCCACAACGAGTCCGACTATCACCACTGTCCAAAGGTTATCGTTTCCCCTATGGTTATCAGTCGCAGTGGTCGCTGCGACCACCACAGGCACTGAGTCGACTCGATGCTCGCGGATAGTGTCGCACACTGTTCTTATGCGTTCACGCCTGATGATTCGCTCCTTCTCTATCAGCAACGTGTCGCCACGCAGACGCTCACGGATTATCACACTGTCGGCGTTGACTATCGTGTCGCTATGGCGACTCATCACGAGCAATGTGTCATATCTCACCCTCTCGACCACCTCCACACTCGGGCGACAACCGACAAACATCACGACTGCAGTCAAGATTGCCACCCACCTCATCGCTCCATATCTATGAGTCGTGGCAACAACGACTCGTCAAACACAAACGCGCCATCCTTAGGATTTGCCACCATGCGCAACGATAGCAATTCGTCACATTTCCCACCGACAACTTCCACACTACGCCCATAGGCGATAGCAATCTGACGGCTGTACATCCTCACGCTCGGATCGCTGTATAGACGCTCCACTCTTGAACCGGGACTGTAAAATGTCGTCACCTCTTGCTCCTCGCCTTTGAAGCGTAGCCCGAGCAGTCTCACGCCTCGCGATGGCAAGTCGATGCGAGCACTATGGTCGCTTATCTTTGTTACCGTTGCCTCCGTGGCAAGATTTTCGGTCGGCAATAGGTCAACCGGGGCATTCAGTAGCAAGTCGGCATACCATCGCCTGATGTCGGCAAGCAACCGACGGTCGTTATCAACACCGTCGACATACTCCACCACGCAGTCGCATCTTGCATCGACATAGCCCGCCCTATCACGCCATATACGGAGCATTTCATCTTCACTAAATTGTTTAATCATAGTCAGTTACATTAATTTTTAGGGAGCAAGAATAAAGGAATTGGCAGATGCTCCCTCGTAATACAATCTAAAAGTCGCGTAAGAAGAAGGTAAGCCGTGGCGACAACGCCCGACGACATAGTCGCCACAACTATTGGGAACACTATGCACCGATCACTCGAGCATGTGCGTCAGGGTAACGGAGTGTCAGACAGCTCGCCTCGGTCAATACCATAGCCTCTGTATTGCGCTGACCGCTACCTCTGAGGTCGAGTCGCTCGGCATTGAACGGAATGAACACATGCTTCTGGATATATTCCGGATCGATGATTATACCATTGCCCGGCATACCCATCACATCGAAAATATCGGAGAAGACCACATAGAGGCGTCCGAATTTCGATTGCAATTCTGAAAAGTCGATACCCCACGCTGTCACTTGGTCGCGAGCCGTAATGACATGTGTGTTCTCGATACGATTGAGTGCCGTTATCAATTCCGAGCCTGCCACAAGCACCTTGCGACGACTGCCGGAGTTATCGGTGAACGCATTGCGAAGCAAGTCGACCAACGCTCGAGAATCGAAGTCCTCAAGACTGACATCGATATCCTTGCCGGCCTGGTCCCATATGCCACCTGTGAATTTCACCGTCTCCTGCTTGCGTGGATCGTAGACCTTCGCCTTCTTGCCGAAAAGGAATTGCTTCTCCATACCCATACGCATATCGTAGACCGCCGCTTCCTGCTGGTCGGTGAAATCCCAACCGATCTCCTTGTGACTGAGTTTCATCACCACCGACTGCTCAATCTGCATCTTGAAGATTTGGCAATAGTTGGTGTTCTTCACCGGCAATGCCGAGAACTGTGGCGACTGCACATCAAGTTGTGTCGCAGCGCGTCCCATACGGATGATACGACCACCCGACGAAAGGTCGGACAAGTCACCCTTCACTGAGGCACAAAGCAATGTGCCATCGGCATTTTTCTCCACCACATAACCGACATTTTCCACACCACTCTCTCCATAGGCAAAGGTCTCTGTAGCCTCAAAACGCGATGGATGAGCCACCGTCAAAAGGTAGAGAGGATTGCCGTCAGTCGACTCCGATGACTCCACAGCCGACAAGACGCTATCGCTGTCGACGCGTGTATCGACCGAATAGTAGTCCACATCCATTGAGTCCACACTGCGCACATGTCCCATGCGGCTGATTTGGTCGATCGGTGTCGCCATCGGACGAATCTTCACCACCGCCTTGTCGATGGCATTGGTCAATAAGCCCGGTGCCGCAATGTCGGCAATCTCAGTTGTCAACGGCAAGCCGCTGAGGTGTGTACCATTGCTCACACCATCTGTCAAATGATTTCTTTGATTTTCCATAAATAAAAACTTGTTTAAGTGAATAAATAAAGTTGTTTGTTTGCTGATATTATCGCTGATTTTCAATAATACTCCTGTCCTATCTTTTCAATGCATTCAATATTTTTCTATACTACAATTGATTTCTATCTTGCCACACCGATGGGCGACCTACGATATATCGCTCGAGTCCGACGCGATCCTTTCTGCGACCACCCAGACCAAGCGATGAGTCTTGACGAATCTTGCGCTCGACAGCCTCGTTGCGTCCTCGCAAATACGCCTCGCCGATCAGTCGCTCCACATCTGCCTGCGTATAAACCAGTTTCACACCGTCGCTCTTCCCGATCTCCTCCTTAGACACTCTTTCACCGACAACATCGTTGAGATCACCGAACTCTGCATCGCAATTTATCGCTGATTCTGAGTTTTCTACACTGTCAGCATCTGCACCGCTACTGTCGCCGACATCATCTGTCTTCACTGCAACTTCAGCACCTGATTGCACCTCCGCCTCATCTACGAAAGACAGCTTCACCTCATCGACCATACCATTGATTTCACTTGCCTCATCATGGGCTTCACTACACTCTCCCGACTGCACCCCGCCACAACAATTACGCTCGTCAGTCAGTACATCAGATGACACATTGGTCACCAATTTTTCAGTTTGATTCTTTTCCATAATTTAAATAAGATATTACTTAATTCGCGTCTCATTTGATTAAGACAATGCAAAGTTACAATGATTTATTGAAACACGCAAACCTGTATTTTGACACACCTAAGCACAAAAACATCACAACAAACTACAACACAACACCTTAGGTCGCTAATTCCCCGTTTTCCACTTTAACACTCATTAACCATCTCCTTCCCCGCCACTGCCACACCATTGCACACCCCAAAACCTTCTATTTAAACTATAGCCCCTATCCTCAAGCAACAAAAAAAGCGAAGACATAAATCCTCGCTTTTATTATAATATCTGCGTGTGCTATCGCATCTGCAAGTATTTACTTATCAAGTACCGGACGAATTTGCAATTTATAAACCTTTTCCATATCAGTATCATCAAAATAAACCTCTCCCTTCTTCGGACCAACAAGCGTCATAGTATTCATATCAAAAAACACTAACGCTTCACTCCTTTCCGCCGGTCGACAAGAGCCTGGACTACTACTCCAATAGTCACCAACTTCCGGCTCCATAATCTTACCTTTATATTTGTAACCACTGACTGGCAAGTAGATCTTCTCTCCATTATTCTTGCTTGTGCCTAACGCACCGGTAAACTCTTCTGACTTAATCCACTTCCAGTCACAATTCAAGACAAGTTCAACCCATTCATCGATTGTCGGCATACGCCAATTGCCTCCCCAGATCGTAGCTGCCGGGTCTGATCCATTCTCACGCGAATAATAACTACCTACCTTATGGGCATCTTCAGCACCCATGTTGCGTGTTGCCCATTTCACCGACAAACCCAAGTCCACCCAATAGTGATCTTTATGACTCCCTACAGTAACACTACCATTTGACTCTATAACGTCTTGAGACATCACACTAAGATTACCCATAAGTAGCGCGACTAACAGCATTAATATTTTTGCTTTCATAACTGCAATGATTTTTATGATTGTATTTATCTGATTTTCTGATTATTATATCTCATGAATGCGACGGCGGCAATAGATTTTGCCACTCGCCTCAGCATATGTCGCTCTCAATGCAGGCTCTGCTCCTTGGCGTGGACTGCGTATGAACGGACGGAAAAGCGCATCGGCTATCGGGTCATACCATCGTTGCATCGAAATCATGCCTGTATCGACGATGCCCGGGTCGGCACAATTCACTCTTACTCTGCCCTTTAACTCCACTGCCAATTGACGCGCATACTCTGTTATCATGCGCTTCGACTGCCCGTAGGTGCCTAATTGCGAGAATCTCTTGGCTTCAAATCTGATAGGATAGTCCTTGCGACGATGTAAGAAGCGTGTCAACGATGTTGTAAAGACTATCACGCCCCCGGTCTCCACTCTATCCTTGAGCCGCTCCACCAGCAGACGCGTGTTGCAATAGTTTACGGCCATGGTCAGCTCTCTCCCTTGCGAGTCAACGCCATAGCGACGACTCATCACCCCGGCATTGTTGATAACACCTTTCAGCCCACCTATATGCCGGCAGTCAAGCGTCTCGACAGCATCTCTGACCGACTGCTCGTCAGCCAAATCAAGTTTCAGCGTCTCTATCGTTTGACACTGCGGATAGTCTCTGAGCAACTCTTCACGGAGTTCGTTGGCTTTATCCATGTTGCGCACAGCGAGTATCAACTTCTCTCCCTTCGAAGCCAAGTCGCGTGCTATCTCCTTGCCGATTGCACCTGTCGCACCGGTCAGCAGATAAAATCCTGTGAAGACCGGTGTCATGGCTTGCGTATGTTTTTGTCCAACAATTTATGCTTCACCAGCATTCTGACCGATGTCGGCATTACACCGATAAAGAATATCGAGAAACGGTTGAGCCAACCATTGATATACTGCTGACGACGGCGAAACATCTGCTTCACTGCCTTGCGTGTAAAAGACTCTGCCGTGTCGAGCACACCCAGTCTGACAGCAAGTTTCTTCAGATGCGCAGGCAGACCGAAAAGGTCGGTCGCTATTCCACCCGGACAAGCCACTGTCACACTCACACCGCTGTCCTTCAGTTCATAATGCAACGCGCGAGAGAAGACACGGATATAGGCCTTCGTAGCCGAATACATCGCAATGCCCGGCATCGGCATCCAGCACGACATCGACGACATGTTGAGAATGTAGCCACCCCCTCTGCTGCGCATCTCGCGACCGAAATACCAGCATAGTTCGGTCATCGACTTGATATGTAGGTCCGTAAACAGATTTATCTTCTGCATCGGCGTCTCAAGCACCTCGTTAAACGAGAAGATACCCGCATTATTGATGAGAATATCTGCCACCAAATTGTGCGACGACAAGAAATAAAGCAACTTCGACGCTGCATTCTCCTCCGTCAAGTCGAGCGCATAGGTCGACACTTCGACACCATGTTTCTGCGATATTTCAGCACCATAGCGTATCAACTCGCTTTCCTGATTGCTCACCATCACAAGGTTGTGACCCATCTCGGCGAGACGACGGCAAAATTCGAGACCTATGCCCGAACTCGCACCGGTCACCACGGCTCGCAACGACTTTTTAGCGACGATTTTGTTGCTCATCTCTACGCTTGATTTGCTCTATCTCCTTGAGTATCTTAGGAGGAAGATTACACAAATGCTTATGACATGCCATATCTTCCGAGTACATGCGAGCGATACAGTAGTTGACATGATCGCAGTCGCAACGCTCTGC
Organism: Muribaculaceae bacterium; assembly: GCA_017547845.1. Taxonomy (GTDB): domain Bacteria; phylum Bacteroidota; class Bacteroidia; order Bacteroidales; family Muribaculaceae; genus Lepagella. The sequence continues at coordinate 33,509 of JAFYNZ010000026.1, read as the reverse complement.
TCCTTGACGAAGATGATTGACAAATTCAGGGTCATTGATTAACGCACGACCCATCTGCACAAACTCAAAGCCCTCGTCGAGCACCTTGTCGATACCCTCACGCGACACAGCCCCACCGACATACACCAACGGACACTTCAACTCGCTGCGGAATCGACGAGCATCATCTAAGAAATAGAGTTCCTTAAACGGCTCATTCGGAATCATATACTTACCGACAAGACGCACGCCATATTTGAGCCACAACTGCTTCATATAGTGAGTCATCGTATAGATAGGCATCTCGCCACGCATCACATACATCGGCGCCTTGCTCACAAAGCCACCCGACAAAACGATGGCATGTGCGCCAAGGTTCTCAAGTTCCTTAGCCACTGTCAGACAGTCATCTATCTCCAGCCCGCCCTTGAATCCGTCACACATATTGGTCTTGACAAGCACGCCCATATCATTGCCGGCAGCCCTCATCACCTCCTCCATACACATACGCATGAAACGCATACGATTATCGAGCGTTCCGCCAAACTCATCGCGACGACGATTGGTGTAAGGCGAGAGGAATTGAGAGATGAGATAGCCGTGGCCGGCATGCACCTCAACGCAGTCAAATCCGGCATCGCGAGCCGTCACCACAGCATCACCAAACTGCGACGCCAACGTGTGCAACTCATCAGCCTTCAGCCCCCTGACTATTGTCGGAGAATAGAGATTAAAACCCGTCGACGGACCGACAGGTATGCAACCCGCCGTCGACATGTGAGTCATATTGCCACAATGGCCTATCTGAATCGAAGCCTTAGCTCCGGCAGCATGTATGTCATCGGTGATCTTGCGCAACTCAGGCACAATCTGCGGACGCAACCACAGCTGCGTCTTAAACGACAACCCTGATTCACAGATACTTGCATAAGCCAAAGTCGTCATGCCGACACCACCCTTAGCCACGCTGACATGATAGTCGCGAAGTTTCTGAGTAGGACCATTATCCTTACCCATGCCTTCAAATGCCGCCGAGCGAATTGTGCGATTACGCAACTCGACCGGTCCTATTTTATATGGAGTAAACAGTTTCATATCCTTAATATATAAATGGTAGTATATATCTTCTATTCAGTTTCTTATATTCATCGCCAAACTCGCGTTCATAACGCTGATGAAGCTTACGAGCACGAGGAGCAAGATTGGCAAAAGTCCACAAAGCAAACACTGCGCCCGCCCACGACCATGTGAGCAACGCAAAGCCACACCACTCCATGAACTCGCCCAAATAATTGGCACTCGTCACATAGCGAAACATTCCGCCGCGTGGGATATAATGCCCCGTATCGCCCGGCTTACGCAAGTGACGGATTATGTAGTCGGAATGCCAATTGATAGCCATGCCGGCGACAAACACCGCAAGTCCCACGATAAACATCGGCGACATAAGCCACGACCATCCCCCATAATAATCCGCAGGACTCACATAAAAAAGCCAACCTGCCAACATATAGGCATTAATCGTATTGAAAGTGACACCCATCAGAATCACCGACAACGGCATCACACTCTTTCCCTTGATAAGCATCGGAAACACAAACGAACGCTGAAAATAGTGAAACAAAAACAACGCCGCCATAGTGCACCTCACCCCATCGCACGCCCTATCGCTAAGCAGCCACAACACCACCATAGCGATAAACGCCGGAGCCTCCATGAGCACCCAGCCCAACTTATTATTGACCGCCGGGCCCCACTTCTTAGTATAAGCCACGCCATAACCGGCTTCAACCTTCAGCAGGCACACAAAGACAAACACTGCCATCACCGACATCGTTATCAGCACCATATTGAAGACCTCAGGCTTGAACATTTCCTCCATAGCAATAATCCTTTTTCTAATTTAAAAAGCAAAAGTAACACTTTGTCCTGACTTGACCAAATCCAATCCCAATTTTACCATTTTTTGCTATATTTCGCCCATCCCCCTCCCCCCCGTCTCCCTTAAAATTAACCCCGTTTTAGGTGCTAAATCCCCATTTTTTACTACCTTTGTCATATATTTACAGCATTAAATCATAGTCAATTAACACCCTAACAACATGAGACTCACAATATTAACTACTATTTTAGCATTTTATGCGTTATCTACATTCGCTCAGTCTGCAACGACTCTTGACTCCATTAATACGCCTACATCATCTTTAAGCATTGATAAAGCAGCCACTTCTCAAGCCACTACTGAGGAGGGGAGGTCGGAGATTACGAGTGTGTTTATGACGTCGTATTCGACGGCTAATGAGCTGAAACTCATCTCGGAAACGACGGGTTGGGGCAAGAATCACTTGGGTTATGCCTATGTCGAGGTGGGGACTGTCGGGTTTAAGGACCGTTGGCTCTATACGCAGCTCATCTGGGAACAAAAGTTCTGGACTATGCCTCTCTATCTGCATGCCGAGGTGCGCTCTTATTTCACTCCCGATTATGACTCGTTTCAGTGCTTCGGCGGACTTGCTTACACTATCCCTGTCAAGTGTGGCTCTATCACTCTCGAACCTCTCTACCGCTATGACACGCAGGCAGGACACGGCGGACAGCTCACTATCTTCGGGGCTTACGACTGGAAGCGTTTCAGTCTCACTCACTACTCCGACATCTATCGTTGCCAACACATGGATGTGCCGCTGACGATGTACAATGAGTGTCGCAGTTTCTATAAGATCAACCGCCGTTTTGAGGTGGGCTTGATCGGCATTTTGTCTTACTCGTTCATCGACAAGTTTGACGCTCTTTCGCTCGCTGCCGCTCTCAAGGTCAATATCTGATACCCCGAAGGGTAGGCTGATATGTGGACAGAGAGGCCAACAAAGGACCAACAAGCCTAAAAGGGCCAAAAGGCTGTCAAGCAAACCTCCTTCACAGCTCTGCTCACCTTGCTCTAACTTTTCATAAGTTCGGCGGCGGTTCGGAAAAATTGCAAACTTGTTTGCTTTTTCGCTCACCTTGCACTAACTTTGTTGCATAATTTAGAAATCAGCAGTTGTGAAGGATTTTTTTGTGCTTTTGCGACGTTTTGTCGCTCCGTATAAGTGGAATGTGGTGTTGAACATCGTGTTCAATCTCCTTGCGGCGTTTATGACGCTTTTCTCGTTTGCGTTTATTGTGCCTATCCTTCAGATGCTCTTCCAAATCGATACGACGCATTACCAATATATGGATTGGAGCGCCGAGTCGTTTAAGGATGTGGCTATCAACAATTTCTATTACTATACGCAGCAGGTCATCGAGCAGCATGGTGCGTCGGTGGCTCTCGCTTGTCTGGCGGCCCTGCTTGTAGTGATGACGCTCGTCAAGGTCGGTGTGACCTATCTCAGTTCCTATTTCATCATTCCGATGCGCAACGGTATTGTGCGCGACATTCGCAATCAGATGTACGACAAGATTACGAGTCTGCCTATCGGCTTTTTCACCAGCGAACGCAAGGGCGACGTGATGGCTCGCATCTCGGGTGACGTCACTGAGATTGAGGTGTCGGTGATGGCATCTCTCGATATGCTCTTCAAGAATCCGGTGATGATTGTCGCTTGCTTGGTGATGATGATTGTGGTCAGTTGGGAGTTGACGCTCTTTGTGCTGGTGCTGCTTCCGATAGCCGGATACATCATGGGCAAGGTAGGTAGCCGCCTCAAACGCAAATCGCTTGAAGCCCAACAGCAGTGGGGACAGATACTATCGACCACCGAGGAGACTCTCGGCGGCTTGCGCATCATCAAGGCTTTCAATGCCGAGCACAAGATGACCGGTCGTTTCCATGCCGAAGCCCAACAGTTTTTCCGCATCTCCAACGCTATCCAACGCCGTCACTCGCTTGCTCACCCGATGAGCGAATTTCTCGGCACGGCTGCCATCGCCACGCTGCTATGGTTTGGCGGCACGCTCATCCTCTCGGGCGACAGCACCATCGACGCCGCAGCGTTCATCTACTACATGGTGATTTTCTATAGCATCATCAACCCTGCCAAGGACCTTTCCAAAGCCGGTTACTCGATACAAAAAGGTATGGCTTCGATGGAGCGTATCGACAAAATCCTCAATGCCGAAAACCCTATCTGCGATCCTGCATGCCCTGTCGACATCAAGTCAATCGATGCCCACAAGTCGCCGATAGCATTCGACAATGTCTGCTTCAGCTACGACTCTGAGCATCGCGTCATCGACAATGTCAGTCTTCATGTTGAGGCCGGCAAGACGGTCGCCATTGTCGGTCAGTCGGGCTCGGGAAAGTCAACGCTCGTCGACCTTCTTCCACGCTTTTGGGACATTGATTCGGGCTCTATCACGATTGACGGCATCGACATCAAAGACTTCAAAGTCAAGGATTTACGTTCGCTGATGGGCAATGTCAACCAGGAAGCAATCCTCTTCAATGACACGTTCTACAACAATATCACCTTCGGCGTTGAAAATGCCACCCAAGAGGAGGTCGAAGCCGCGGCACGCATCGCCAACGCCCACGACTTCATCATGGATACCGCCGACGGCTATCAGACCAACATCGGCGACCGTGGTTGCAAACTATCGGGCGGTCAGCGTCAACGCCTCAGCATCGCTCGCGCTATCCTCAAAAACCCTCCGATTCTCATCCTCGACGAGGCGACTTCAGCCCTCGACACCGAGAGCGAACGACTTGTGCAAGAGGCACTTGAGCGTCTGATGAAGAATCGCACCACGCTGGTCATCGCCCATCGTCTGTCGACCATCATCAATGCCGACATGATATGCGTAATGCACCAAGGACAGATTGTCGAACGCGGCACTCACGACCAGTTGCTCGCCCTCAACGGCTACTACAAGCGTCTGGTCGACATGCAGAAATTTTGATAAGTCAAACCCCTCTAACCATATAGTAAACATCTGATTATGAAGAAAATAGCAATACTCGCATCGGGAAGCGGAACAAATGCCGAAAACATCGTGCGCCTCTTCCACGAAGGCAATAAGATTCGCGTCGTAGTCGTGCTCGCCAACCGTCAGAAGGCAGGCGTACACGAGCGTATGCAAGCACTCGGCGTGCCTACCCAATACGTGCCAAACTCTGTGTGGGAAAACGACGCTCAGCAAGTGGTCGACATCCTCCAACGCAATGAGGTCGACCTCGTAGTTCTCGCAGGCTTTATGCGCAAAATCGACTCTGCAATCATCAACGCCTACAAAGGACGCATCATCAACATTCACCCATCGTTGCTCCCTGCCCACGGCGGCAAAGGCATGTATGGGCACTATGTGCATAAGGCTGTCATCGCTGCCGGCGACAAGCAGAGCGGCGTGACCGTACACTATGTCACCGACGAAATCGACGGTGGCGAAATCATCATGCAACAAGCCATCGACCTCGTCGAAGGAGAGACTGCCGAGAGCCTTGAGGCAAAAATTCACCCTGTCGAATACGACCTCTACCCTCGTGCCATAGTCGCTGCACTCAAAAAAATAGACGAGCAGACACCTTCTGCTCCGACGTCTATCGTCGACCTTGAAGAAGAGTCGGCCTTCGGTTCCTACGCTATGGCTGTCGACGACATCGACAACGAAAAAAAAAATGCAACTCCTGAGGAAGAATGGGCCAACGAGTTGAGCATCAAGTATGATCCTCAACCACAAGCCGCTACTCCTCCTCCGACGCCTGAAGTCGATGCTGCTCCTCAGCAACCGACTCAGCCATACGCGCCTCAACCTCAACCATCTCAGCAGCCTCTGAATCAAGTCGGAGAGCAAGAGCCGATGCCATCGACCCATCTTGTGTGGTCGGTCATTATGACTCTATGCTGCTGCATGGTGCCGGGCATCGTGGCGATATTCTATAGCGCACAAGTGAGTTCACGCTACCACAACGGCGACATCGAGGGTGCTAAACGCGCTTCGAAAGCTGCCGAAGCATGGATCATCGCATCGTTTGTGCTTGGTCTGCTTTCGACTACACTTCAGTTGCCGATTATGCTCTCTAAAGAATTGCTGTTGAGCTCATTCTGATGCAAAGTCGACACAAGCGTCTCGCCATCATACTCATCATCGTGGGGTTGATTATTGTCTATGCAATATTCGACCCCACGACCTCTGCACTCTTCCCGCAGTGCTTCTTCCTCAAGCTGACAGGTTGGCAATGCCCCGGTTGCGGCTCACAACGCATGCTTCATGCCCTGCTACAAGGCGACATCGTTGCAGCATGGCACTACAACGCATTTCTACTCGCCATGTCGCCGGTGATACTCTTCATGGTGTGGCTGGAAATCCGTCGCTTCCATCACCCCCGACTCTACCGCAATTTCTACTCCCTCCCCTTCATATTCAGCGTAATAGTCTTGACTCTGGCATGGCTCATCGTTAGAAACATTTTAGGCATCTGACCACATGCAGACATCGCATAATCCACCCCTCCATAAACATCTCGCATCATGGACAACAAAATCGAAGAAAAAAAAATCCGCCACTCCAACATGGAGCTGCTGCGCATCGTCGCTATGAGCTTCATCATGCTCCACCACTTCTGGTGCCACGGCATGCTCTACAAGCAATTCACCTTCCCCGCCTACGAAATACTCGAAGGCTTCAGCATGGGAGGCGTCGACCTCTTCATCATGATATCGGGATTTTTCGGCATCAAACTGTCGTGGAAATCTGTCGTCGGACTCGCACTGACCGTGGCATTCTTCTTCTTGGTCAACATCGGTGTCGCTTCAGCCATCTTCGACAACGTCAACCCCGCCTTGCGACTGACCGAATTTGCCAAAGCCCCACTATCCAACTCCGGCTACTGGTTCATCGCCACCTACTTCATCTTAATGCTCGTCAGCCCCGTAGTCAATCGCGGTATACGCTCATTCACCCTGCCCCAACTGCGTGCTGTCATACTCATACTCTCAGCCGTCGAATTCTACTCCATGGCCATCATCGGCAACCGCGTCGACATCATGGGCACAGGCATTTTCACATTCATCTATCTCTACCTGCTCGGCTACTATCTTCGTCAAGAGACAGCCTTGCAGAAGATACCGACATGGGTATTTCCCGCCGCATCTATCGTGCTGGCACTCATCTCAATCGGTATTGAACTCGCCATACTCGACACCCCGACACTCAAGCAAAGCATGCGACAATTCTTCTTCAAGCAGAGCAACCCTCTGACCATATTCTCCAAAGCGGCAATCCTATGCTGGTTTACACGCCTCACATTCCAAAGCCGATGGGTCAACTCCTTGGCGACCGCTGCATTCGGAGTCTACCTGCTGCAAGACGGCATCGGCGGCGAATACCTCTACAACTGGCAACGTGCCATGTTTGACAGCCTCGGCTTCTCCTGGGGCTACGTCGGCCTACTGCTCGGCATCTTCATCGCCCTATGGCTGGCCGCTTGGTTGCTGACACGCCTCAAAGACCTCTGGACACCATGGCTCACCGACCGCATCGTCACCCTCATCCCCCGCTCCCTCCGCCAACCCCTCTAATCCCCCACAAGTCAGCGACTCAGTCTCAAGCGAACGACAATATAGATGGTGTCAGAAACGACTATCTTGGCATAGAGAATAAATCGTCGAGGGTGATTTCGTTTTTTACGGCATCACTATGGACATTTTTCTTCACACCAAAAGTTGTGATAAATGTCAAGTGGATTCCCCCTCGAGTTTGGGTCTCTTCTTGGAAACACCCTATTCGATTGCGCAATCGGCTTTCTTCCGTTTTGCTAATGCTATATGGGTATTCGCTATATTTCACTTCACAGATATTGACCAATTGGTCTGCACGTTCGATTATGAGATCAATTTGTGCAGCCGGTTGGCTATACTTGCTTCGCCATGAATAGTATTCCGTGTGTATGCGATTGATGCCTAAAGCAGTCTTAATCTGGGGGATATGCAACATACACACTCGCTCAAAAGCCAAACCCAACCAAGAATTCATTTTGCTTGTGCCAAGCATATTCGACCAATAATGTTCATCAGTCGTTTTCTTTTGAGCAAATGTATAATGAAACAAGGTAAAAAGGTCGGTCAACTGGTAAAGCATAGCATTTGCCTTGATTTTCTTCTCCTTTACTTGAAATACTCGAATGAAATCACAATTCACAAGATTGGTTAGAAGCTTGGTCAAATATCCGTTGTTAGAAAGTTTAGCTTGTGTAGCGATTTCCTCTCTGGAAAGTCCTTGCTTGTTTTCAGACAATACCTTAATAACAGAAAGGTATGCATCCGGCGATTTGAACAATGATTTAAACAGGCGATCGTGCTCACGACGCATTTCTCCCCCTTCTTGAAAAAACAGGCTATCAATGTTTTGGGCAAGACTTCTCCGATTGTCGAGCAGACTATAATAATATGGTATACCTCCCAACGCCATATAGGCCTGAAGGACAGAAAGTCTATTCCATTCAAAACCATATTCTTTAAAGTAGGTTTCTGCTTCGCTAAGAGTGAACGGACATAGGTGTATTTCGTGAGTGATTCGGTTATGGAGACCACCATGATTGTCTATGATGTTATCGACCATCCATGAGGTAGCAGAACCACAAACGATTAGCTTTATGTTTGAAAAATTAGATGCCCAACCATTCCAGAAATGGTCTAAGGCTCTGACAAATCCGGCTTTTGGAGTGTCAAAACAAGGAAGTTCATCAATAAAAATGATACATCGCTGACTTCGAGCTTTTTCTTCTAATAATTTTTGGAGTAAGGCAAAGGCGGAATTCCAAGTGGTAGGCTTTTCCGAACCATCATATCCGAAGCGTTCCAACGCTTGTGTAAAGTTGAACATTTGCTCACTCTTTTTTCCATCAATAGTTCCCGAAACCTCAAAAGCAAATTCGTTCCTAAACATTTCCCTTATAAGAAATGTCTTTCCCACACGTCGCCTTCCATAAACAGCAATAAACTCGGTTTTATCAGAGTTGATGTATTGTCTTAACGTGGCTATTTCTTTACTTCTTCCTATGATTTTTGCCATACTTCCTAATTTAAATGGTTGAAGATATGCAAAGATACATAAGATTTTTGGATTGTAGAGCTAAAACGATGAAAAAATCGTCAGTTTAGCTCTACAATCGACGATAGCAGAGCTAAAACGATGAAAATTTCATCAGTTTAGCTCTGTAATCGCAAATTCCGACGACAATAAAGCCCTGCCTTTTTAGGCATAGCAAGTTCCAATATGGCGTAGTCACGCATCCTACTCCTACCCCATCTAATATGTCTGTTATATCCACCCCATCTATTATATCTATCATCTCGAAGCATTGTCGCCGACATCAAGCCCATAGGCTGTCGAAGAGGAAGAACTAGTGCAAACGACATCTACCGAGAAGGACTCGTAGGCAAAGAGAACGAGAAATATCTGTCGGAAAAGAGTCGGATGCTTAATGAAAAAAGGACGAAAGAAAAGGGACGCCTCGCGATGAGACGTCCCTCGGTATAATTAAGGTGTGGTTTGCGTTAGTCGCGGCTACCGCCAAGGAAGCGGAGCAAGAAGAGGAAGAGGTTGATAAAGTCGAGGTAGAGGTTCAATGCGCCGATTGTCGCCAATTTGTCAGCCATTGAAGGTTCGAGATTCATCGCTGCGAGTTGCTTAATCTGCTGTGTATCCCATGCTGTCAAGCCTGTGAAGATGATTACGCCTGCAAACGAGATAATCCAACCAAGACCTGAGCTTGCGAGGAAGATATTGACGATAGAAGCGATAATCAAGCCGATAAGCGCCATTGAAAGGAATGTACCCATCTTCGAAAGGTCGCTCTTGGTGAAGTAGCCATAGATGCTCATTACGCCGAAGAGACCGGCTGTAATGAAGAATGTCGATGCGATTGAGCCAAGGCTATAAATCACGAAGATTGAAGCCAATGAGCAGCCCATCAATGCCGAGAAGATTGCGAAGAGCATGAGGCATGTGCCTGTCGACATCTTGTTGATGCGAGCAGGAATAGTCCAAGCCATTGCAATCATTGCGATGAACATTCCCCAGTAAACCAATTGGTTGCCGAAGATGAAGTTCAAGGCTGCAGGCGAACTTGCCACACCGACTGCACAGAATGCAGAGATGAGCAATCCGAGGAACATTCGCACATAGACACGTTTAAGTACAGCATTAGTCTGATCGACTACTGACCTCTGCCCGTAAAAAGGAGGAGGTGTTGTGGGGTTTTGATTTTGAAAATTCATTTTTCTAATTATTTAGATGGTTTGTAAATGATTGTCACACTATTTTGACACTCCGACATTGTCGAGGTTTAACCTTGTCTGTCAAATAGTGTGCCAATCGTTTGGTCGGTTTTACGGATTTTTACATTCTATTTGGCATTTCGATACCGAGCAACGCCACTGCGCTCTTGAGCGTGCGAGCTGTCACCGAAGAAAGGAGCAGACGCATCGCACGCACGTTTTCGTCCTCTTCTTTGAGGATAGGATAGTCGTGGTAGAATTGATTGTACTCCTTAGCGAGGTCGTAGCAATAGTTGGCGATGACAGCCGGGCTATAGTTGCGACCTGCATCTTCGACCACTGATGGGAAGTCGGCAATCTTCTGAATGAGAGTGACTTCTTTCTCTGATGGCACAGGCTTCACTGTCAATGCCGCTGCCTGCTCTTGAGCGCGACGCAACACCGACTGGATACGAGCGTAGGTGTATTGAATGAACGGACCGGTGTTGCCGTTGAAGTCGATAGACTCTTGAGGGTTGAACATCATGTTCTTGCGAGGGTCGACCTTGAGCAAGAAGTATTTCAACGCACCAAGACCGATGACGCGAGCGATTTCGGCAGCTTCGTCTGCTGGGATATCCTTCATGCGTTCGGCAGAAGCTTCGGCAGCAGAGTTGATCATTTCGTCCATCAAGTCGTCGGCATCTACGACTGTGCCTTCGCGGCTCTTCATCTTGCCGTGAGGGAGTTCGACCATGCCGTAAGAGAAGTGTACAAGATCTTTACCCCACTTGAAGCCGAGTTTATCGAGGAGCAATGCGAGCACTTGGAAGTGGTAGTTCTGCTCATTACCAACGACATAGACCATCTTGTCGATAGGATAGTCTTGATAGCGAAGTTTTGCTGTACCGATGTCTTGAGTCATATAGACAGATGTGCCATCGCCGCGGAGCAAGAGCTTGTGGTCGAGGCCGTCGGCAGTGAGGTCAGCCCAGACAGAGTTGTCCTCCTTGCGATACATGATGCCCTTTTCGATACCACCGAGCACCAAGTCCTTTCCTTCGAGATATGTGTCTGACTCGTAGTAAATCTTGTCGAAGTCAACGCCCATGCGCTTGTAGGTGTCGTCGAAGCCGGCATACACCCACTCGTTCATAGTCTTCCAGAGACCACGGATTTCAGGGTCGTTTTGCTCCCATTTGCGAAGCATTTCGCGAGCTTCTTGCATCAAAGTTGATTGCTTTTCAGCCTCTTCGTCAGAAAGACCGCTTTCTTTAAGAGCCTTAAGTTCAGCCTTATAGTGCTTGTCAAATTCGACATAGAAGTCGCCGATGAGGTGGTCGCCCTTCTTGCCTGCCTTTTCAGGAGTGATGCCATCGCCCCACTTCTGCCAAGCGAGCATCGACTTACAGATGTGGATACCACGGTCGTTGACAATGTTGGTCTTCACCACCTTGTAGCCGTTAGCCTTGAGGATTAGAGAGAGCGAATAACCGAGAAGATTGTTGCGAACGTGACCAAGGTGGAGAGGCTTGTTGGTGTTAGGCGATGAGTATTCGACCATTACGAGCTGCGACTCATCAGTCACCGGCTTGATACCGAAATCATCGGCGTTAGCCACGTCATTAAGCACGTCAATCCAGAAGTCAGACTTGATGCTGATGTTGAGGAAGCCCTTCACTACGTTAAACTTTTCGACAGCCGCTTCGTTAGCCACGAGCCATTCGCCAAGCTCAGTCGCAGTAGCTTCAGGCGACTTGCGAGAAGCCTTGAGGAATGGGAAGACCACCACAGTGAGGTTGCCTTCAAATTCTTTACGAGTGGCTTGAGGCACAATAGATTCTGCACTCACTTCCACAGCATACAATTCTGCCACTGCGCGTGACACTGCTTGAGAAATAATTTTATCTAACGACATCTTATATCTTTGATTAAATGATTAACAAAACTATATTAGAGAGCAAAGTTACAAAAAAATGTGCAATTCTCCACATTTACACCTTAAATTAAAGAAATTTAGACTCTTAACACCCGATTTCACCAATATTCTCCCCCATGACAAAGCCACAGAAATGCTCAAGAGCCGGCTCCGACTATATCGAAACCGACCCTTGAATATGTATTTCTTCCGATGCGACAATCTGTCGACATCAATTATGAAGTCCTTTTAGATCACAAGTTTTTGACGAAACGGAACTTGGCTTTTTCCTGAACTACACCGTTGAGAGAGTATGAGCTTTCGATTTCCCCTGCTTTCTCAATATGCGAGCTAAATAGAATTGTTTCGGTCGAGCCATCGCTCCACTTGATCACGACCTCTTCGTCTCTAAAGAAACCACCACCTTCAAACTCGCCAAAACTCAAATAATCTTCTCCTTCTCTATCAGTCGCTCTGGCAAGACCAGTCCATGTCGGTGCTATAGCTCGTTTAGGCATCGGCTTTCCGTCTTCGAGAGTAAAATCACTACCACGGAAAGTGACTGTAAGCGCAGCAAAAAGCTCCTCCTTGCTCATTTTATCTACGAGATTCACACCCTGCTCGTCATATACATAAAAAGAGAGGGAAAGTGGCGCATAATCCCAAATGTAGTCGGGCTTGTCGGATATCTCTTGGTTTACGACAAGATAGCCCACCGCATCACTCTCTATGCTTTCAAATTTGTAAGTGAGTGTTCTAGCATAGCCTCCATTTGCACCTACGCGTAACACAAATTTCGAAGCATCTATCTTATTGATACCAAAGTAGCGACTATCATGCTCAAAAACATACTCTTTTACACCACTCGGGTCGTATACCTTCATGGTATATTCATTGACTTCCCAATCGCCCAATTGGTCGGCATTAGCCACTTGGATCTCCATCTCGTTGAAGGTGTTGTCAAGTTTTAAGTCGTTCTGACTAAACGTATATAAGAGCTCTGCAGGTGGATCGCTCGGTCCGTCCGGCTCATCATTCTTGTCGGAACAAGACACTAACAAGCTCATACAAATCATTGTGGCAAACATGGCCAAAAATCTTAATGTTTTCATATCAATATAGGTTTATAGGTTAATACTGACCGCGAATATACATAAAATAATTTAATTTACTCCCCCCACAATGCATTTTTAACACTTTTCTACTGCAAAAATCCACAAAATCGGTCTTCCGGCCATCTTCGCCATGCCTAAGCAGCCCTTTTAATATTTGATTCTAAAATAATCAAGTATCAGTTTATAATTATCTTGGGCAGTCAGACAAGTATCACGTAGATATTCCTTTATCTGCGGCCATTCGTGCAGACCTCTATAATAAAACATTTTCAACTCGTCGGTTATAATGAATGGCACATGACCATTTGCAAGACACTCCTTAAACATTATAAGTCGCCCCACTCGACCATTGCCATCTTGAAACGGATGTATCGCCTCAAAGCGCTGATGCATGTCGATAATATCGTCAAGCGTCTTATACTTGATAGCATTATACTCTTTAAGCAACATCTTGAGCTGTCGATGCACATCTTCGGGAGCTGTCGTAACACACCCTCCGACCTCATTAGGCAAGCGTTTGTAGTCGCCGATTGCAAACCAATCCTTGCGACTATCAGAAGTCCCCGACTTAAGAATCAGATGCAACTCCTTGATAATCTTTTCGGTAAGTCGCTCTTCAGCCTTTTCTATTATCAAGTCAACACATCGGAAATGATTGACTGTCTCGATCACATCATCTACATTCACACTCTCGCCCTCAAAACCGATGGTATTGGTTTCAAAAATACAACGAGTCTGGTCGTGCGTCAACCGACTGCCCTCAATATGATTTGAATTGTAGGTAAAGTCTATCTGTGTTCTATGATAGACTCCTCCTTTCAGTTTTGATTCTTTCTCTTGTCGTAATACTGTCAGCAATGGCATTGCTTTAAGTTTGCGATGCTTGCGACTCGGCATCTCAGCATCAGCAGGAATACTCCATGTTTTGCCTACAAGTATTGCACCATCCAGCTCACCTCGGGCACAATAGTTACGAACCGTGCGTTCTGCGATACAATGTTTTGCAGCGAACTCTGCTACCGAAAAATATTTCACACTCATTTCTTATCGGCAAGTTTATTTACGAATTTTTGTGCAAATATAGCACTTTTTGCCGTTATCGGCAAGTTATAATATCCATTAAACATAAATTACGCCCATTCAGTCACCGTCCGTCTGCTTTCGTTTGCTTAACTTTTCATAAGTTTGGCGGCACTCGGCATAAACCAAACTTGAAATCTGCGATTTCGTTTGGTATTCTGCTCTCGTTTGCTTAACTTTGCAACATAAATCAATTTTTGAACGAATTTTGGACACAGACCCTTTACCTACGCCGTCTTTGACGGTGAATTTATCAATACTTCTCCAACGAGTAATCGAGTTTCATGCACCCGACTCATGGCTGAGTTGGGCTCTTATCGTAGGCGTAGCTTTGCTCTGCCTTTGTATGTCGGCATTCGTGTCGGGTAGCGAAATCGCTTTCTTCGGACTCACTCCGCAAGACATTGAAGAACTGGAAGAAAACCAAGACGATGACAATCATAGCAAGGCTTTCAACCTCATCTCTCAAAGCGAACGCCTCCTCGCCACTATCCTTATATCCAACAATCTTGTCAATGTGACGCTCGTCATCTTGCTGTCGTTTGCCATCAGCCAGACTGTTGTGTTTAATAGTCCGGTGGTCGACTTCTTGCTACAGACTGTCTTCTTGACATTCCTCTTGCTCCTCTTTGGCGAAATCTTCCCTAAGTTGGTGGCTAAAGGTCGCAAGAAGAAATGGGCGTTGTTTGCAGCCGGTCCGCTGACCGTAGTCTATAATATTGTCGGTCCGTTGGCCAAACTGATGGCTCGCTCTACGACGCTCGTCAATCGCGTCATCACCAAGCGTGCCGATAGCATCTCGACCGATGAACTATCTCAAGCACTCGAAATCTCCGATGTCAAGTCGGAACAAGACAAAGAGATGCTCGAAGGTATCCTTTCGTTTGGCGAAAAGGAGGTGTCGGAAATCATGGTGTCGCGCATCGATGTGACCGACATCGACTGGAACAGCTCTTGGAGCGAGGTGGTCGAGACTATCCTTCAATCGGGTTTCTCTCGCATTCCGGTCTACGACAAGACTCAAGACAACATTAAGGGCGTGCTCTATAGCAAGGACCTTATCCCTTATATCGGCAAACGCGACGACTCTTTCAAGTGGCAAAATTTGCTGCGTCCCGCATTCTTCATCCCTGAGTCGAAGATGATCGACGACTTGCTCGAGGATTTCCGTCGCAAGAAAACCCACATCGCAATTGTGGTCGACGAGTATGGTTGCACACAAGGCATCGTGACTCTGGAAGACATCTTGGAAGAGATTGTCGGCGACATCGATGACGAATACGATGAGGAAGACAAACTCTATCAGCAACTATCCGATGACACCTACGTCTTTGAGGCCAAAATCTCGCTTAGCGACTTCTGCCGTGTGACAGGCGTAGAAGAGGAAGAGTTTGGCGAAATTGGCGAAGTCGAAACACTTGCCGGCCTTATCCTCTCGCTCAAGGGCGACTTCCCGACCAAAAACGAGTCGGTGGTCGGCGGTCGTTGCCGTTTCTTGGTGCTCGAAATACGCCGACATCGCATCATCTCCGTCCGCGTTAAGGTGATGAGCGAAATCCAAAGTGACGCAAGCAACCCGGAGGACTAACTTTTCTCAACAACTCTCTAATCCCCACACAAACTATGGAAACCGAATTTATCTATTATCGACATAACACCCCGATCGGTGTACAAGTGGAAGAAATCACAGGCTACGAGCAATTGTCGGGACCAAACTGGGTCGCTTTTGCCAAGCAGGTGTTCAGCGAAAACAGCAAGGACGCCTATCGTGTCATCGACCACTATGAGTCGGGCGCTCCATTCCTCGACGGCGAGTCTTCACGTATCTCCGTGTCCCACACCGGCCACATGCTTATCGTCGCATCATTGCCACGCACCCCGGAAGCCGACCTATCGGTCTTCTCTCCACGCACAGCTCTCGGCATCGACGTCGAATCAAAGGAGCGTAAGCAAGTGCTCAAGGTGCGCGAACGCTACCTCAACGATGACGAACTCGCTATGGTCCCTGCCGACGATGTAGTGGCCAACGTTATCGCATGGACAGCCAAAGAGGCACTATTCAAAGCAGCACTGATGGAGGGAGTAGACTTCCGCAGTCGCATCATTCTCAAGTCATTGCCTACCATTGACAGCCCACAGACAGCCGAGGCCTATGTGGTCGACAACGACGGCAACAACATCGACTTCCTTCTCTACAGCTACGAGTCGGAAGGCAACGTGGTGACAATCGCTATCACTGCCAAGACAGCCACATTCAAAAAACGCAAATAACACCTATCCTTTCAACACAATACCACAAAGGAGAAAGAGTCTACCGTAGACTTTTTCTCCTTTGCTACTATATAACCTTACCTCAAGATTGGGGAGTAAGTGTTAAAGACTACCATTTTAGGTGGTATCATACCACCTTTAAGCCAATATTTGGTGCGAGAGGGTGATTTAAGACATTTTCTCCAAGTCTTTTTCGGATTAGCGAGAGGGGTGCGCGGCAGAAGCGCGGCGAATGGTGCGTTTGAAGGCTTTGTAGAGGAGTATTGCCGCTAGGAATAGTGCGCCCGAAAAACTATAGTAGACTCCGACGCTCTGCATATCGAATGTGATAGAGAGCACCAACAACAATGGTATGCCCACCATAAGATAGGAGATTATCGACACCCACAATAATGGGGTGACACGAGACGTGCCACGCTGAGCGTTGGCATAAGTGATCTGCACTGCATCACCAAACTGATGGAGTATCAACGGAAATATCAATGTCGCCGCCACTGCTATCACCTCAGCGTCGTCGGTAAACAATCCCATAAGATGGTCAGAGCCTAACCAGAATATACAACTGGCTATGGTGCACAACACAAGGTTGAGATGCAATCCTGCCGACGAGATACGGTCGGCAGCCACATAGTCGCGCACACCCATATAGTTTGCCACACGGATAGATGTAGCAATACCGAAACTGAGGTAGGTCATAAAACCGAGTTGACTGATGGTCACTACCACTTGATAGCCTGCCAATTGCAATGTTCCAAACCATCCACAGACTACTGCGCCAAACGACCACAACAGACACTCTACACCACTCTGAAACATCACCGGCAATGACACTTTCAACGCCTTTCGATGCTCACCCGACAAAGCAGGCTGATGCAAAAATCCTTGGCGATAAGAGCGATAACGACGGCGAATCATGACGAGTGTCACGATGACAACCATGCCTATAATTCTTGCCAACAGGGTGCTAATACCAGCCCCGATAAGTCCGAGTTCCGGAAGACCAAGATGTCCGAAGATGAGTAGATAGTTGCCACAGATGTTAAACACATTCATGCCGAGCATAATCCACATCGGCATGGCGGTGTCGGTCGTGCCATTGGCCGTCTGCTGAAAACAGTTGAATATAGCCATAGGCACAAGCGAAGATAACACTATAAGGTAGTAGGGGCGTATGAGATAGAGCAATTCGTCGGGCTGTCCCATACGATCGAGAAAAAAGTAGGCTATACCCATTATGATGGTAAACACAACTCCGGCAGCTGCATTGAGATGCGATGTCACGCGCAACGTGCGGCCTACTTCAAGGTCTTTCTTCTGGCTATAGAGTGCACCGACCAACGGTGTCACACCCGACGCAAAACCTATCAGCATGACGATAGCGACCATGAAGAAATTGTTGACAAAAGATGCGGCAGCCAATTCCTTTGTGCCATACATGCCGACCATCATCGTGTCGGCAAAACTGACCACAATGATGCCCAATTGCGTCACCAATACCGGCAACCCAAGTCGAAGAAGTGTCTTATATTCAGCCTTGTAGGCATTCCATATCTTTAACCGTTGAAGTGATGATTTACTCATTTTTGCATACGCATTTAGGGGACAAACAGCCGTTTGCTCCGTGTTATAACAACCCTAGTCGAATTTTGCTTTGCAAAGTTAGTCAATTTTTCTCAGACGAAGCCTCGCCGATGGACCCTATTGTGTCGATATATCGTTCAAACGGAAACTCTGCAAACTCTGCGTACGACTGTAGCGTCTCTATATCGCCTCCAAGCTTGACGAAGCGCTGCAAGCGTTGCGACATGGTGCTATCAGCACTCTTCAGAGCCTGCGACTCACGCTCTCTCTGCGACAACTCAAGGGCATCGTAACGACTCAACGGTCGAGCATCGCGCAGCAAGGTCTGTCGCGTGTGATAAAGACTCCACGACTTCTCTGCCTTGTCGAAATCGACATAAGACAACCTCTCTCTCAACTCTGCATCGTCGCCGAAGTAGTGGCGATAGAGGTCGATTGCCTCGAAGAAATTGCGAGCCGCGAGCGAGGTGTAGGCAGTCGTATATGCAGCCTTGCTTCCGAGCGAATGATAGTAGCGATAGTATTTCGCACCTTCATAGATAGCGGTCGTGAGCTGATCGCGAGCAATGGTCTTCAGCGACTCATCGTGGGTAAATTCTGAGATACGGATATAGCAACGGGCGATATCGACAGCCTCTGAGCGAGGCACATAGTCCTTGGTGTAGGTCACATAGCGATATGCTTCCGCGGGCATATAGTCGGCGATAATTGTCAACAGTCGCAAAGCATCGTCGAGTTTCTGCGTCCTCTGCTGAGGCATCATCTCTGCCTCATCGATTAAGGCCGTAGCCAACTCTATAAGCATTCGACGCTGATAGGACAGCATCTTGCCATTCATATCGTCATAGTATGGTCGGCGGTCGGCGGTCTTTTCTCCCCAAGCAAATCTATCAACGGCAGCGAGTGAGCGATCGGTGTCAATAGAGATGCAACCGGCGCGGTTGACAGGTGTCAACCGATAAGCCAAAGCCTCTTGGCGCAGATAGGGTGAGAATCCGAGCAAATCTTTGCCGCTACACATATTCATCCAATAGATAGGACGCTCCCAACCGTTAGCAGCGTTGGTTGCAATGATGTCGAGCATCAAAAGTTCGTCCATGCGGATATAAGATGTACGGCCCGACAGCATCTTACGCATGTCGATAGTCATCACTTGGGGCAGATGGGCTGTATCACTCTCTTCCACCACCCCGGCACGGAGCAATGCCTCACGATCGAGAGGAACGGTGATGACCGGATGAGCCACACGAGGCAGACGGCGATGATTGTCGCACGCTGAGTCGGCATAGATTTCACGCAACGACTCGACAGCATCGGTCGACGTAGCATCGCAGTCGAAGAAATAGGCTATCTTGCGACGACGCATCGCGATATCCTGAGGCGTGGCAGTAGTAGGCACAGGAGCGGCATTGTAGACAGGGAGCATCAATTGAGAAGCATACCACTCGGTCGACAGATAAGCGAGGTTGATGATTCTGACATCGCGACGCACACCCTCCACCTCTTGTGCATACCAGAGAGGAAATGTGAAGTTGTCGCCATTGGTGAAGAGTATGGCATTCGGCTCGAGGCTTTCAAGATAGTTGACTGCCGCATCGCGAGCAATCGTGCGACCGCTACGGTCATGGTCGTCGGCTGTCTGCGAGAGCATCTGCAACGGCACACACAGTCCTATGACAACGGCTGCCGAAGCGACTGCAGTTTTGCCCAACCTCAACCGTTTAGTCGCTGATTCCACCAGTCGATAAAGCATCATCACGCCCATACCAATCCAGATGGCAAATGCGTAGAACGAGCCGGCAAATGCGTAGTCGCGCTCACGGGGCTCGCCGGGAGTCTGATTGAGATAGATGACAATAGCAATGCCGGTCATAAAGAAGAGCATAAATACCATGAACGCCTGTCCACGACCATCTCGTGAGCGTCTGCACTGCCATATGATGCCGAGCACACCCAGCAACAACGGCAACATATAGTAGACATTATGCCCCTTGTTGTCGCGACCGATAGCGTCGGGCATCAGCGACTGATTGCCAAGCATCGCATCGTCTGCCCACGATATTCCGGTGATAAAATTCCCGGCATCGGCTTGTCCTTGACTCTGCAGGTCGTTCTGTCGGCCACAGAAATTCCACATGAAATAGCGCATATACATGTAGCCAATCTGATAACCAAAGAGATAGCTCATATTTTGCACAAAGGTAGGGCGAGGCAATCGACGTGCCGTGCGTTCTCCTGTCAATGGATCTGCCATCACCACAAAGTCGCCATCGGCATTGACAGCATCAGAGACCTCAACGCTGTCCATATTCTCGGGAGTCATGCCGGTCCATCCTTTGTAGGCATCGATGTGAGACGAGCTGAAGATGCGAGGCAAGACCATGTTGAGTTCGGGAGTCATGACATATTCATAGTCGTAGTCGTTGAAGAGATAGCAGTCGCCACCACGCTCAAGCAGCGCGGCATTCGATAGCGAATCGTCGACTGTAGCAAATCCGCTTGTCAACTCCGGTGCGACCTTGCCTGCAGCCTTGACATAGCGTGGTTTGCCTTGCTTTTTATGAGCAGAACCATAGGTGTAGGAACTTTCGCCGCTAAGCGTATCGATGCTCTCGTATTCAAGTTTGACACGCTCCGAGAAGGGAGTCGGACCATATAGCAACGGATGGGCTTTGTATTGCTCGCGATTGAGATACGACGATAGGGCAAACAGATTGTCGACGGCATTCTGATTCATCGGAGGATTGGCATTGGCACGGAGCAATATCACAGCATAACTCGAGTAGCCTACGAATATCACAAATATGCTCCACACCACCATATTGTAGAGTCTCACACTGAGTCGGCGGTCGAAAAAGAGTACCCATAGACACATCACGGCAGGCAACACCAGCGACAACAATCCGTCGCCGATGCAAAGCAGCCCTGACACTAATATCGCCAAAGCCACAGATAGTCGCACGCGCCATGCTGAGCGTTGCACTGCTAATTCGACCAAGGACCAAGCCATTAGCACCACGGCGATTGCCACATATATCAACGCCCCGCTATTGTAGGGCATTCCCAAACTGTTGACGCACCACAACTCCATGCCCTGAGCCATCTTCACAAAGCCAGGCACGAGTCCGAACAGTATCAAGCCGACCACCACAAACGACATGAGCAACACCACCATCGTGCGTTTCCATGACAAGTGTCCCCATCGACGGCGGGCATATATCAGTGCTATGGCAGGGATACAAAGCAGATTGAGCAGATGCACAGCCACCGACACCCCTATGACATAGGCTATCAGCACCAGATAGCGGTCGGAATGAGGCTCGTCGGCACGTCGCTCCCACTTCAATGCGAGCCACACGACCAATGCCGTGCAAAACGATGAGAATGCATAGACCTCTGCCTCCACAGCCGAATACCAGAATGTATCGCTCCATGCGTAGGCCAATGCACCCACCACGCCACTGCCCATCGTCGCCACAAGAGCCGAGCGAGGCATCGTCTCACCCTTACGCATATGCTTGACCACCAACGCCGTGATGGTCCAAAAGAGCAGTAATATGGTCAACGCACTCAGCAGCCCGCTCATCGCATTAACCATCAGAGCCATCTGCGAAGCATCAGAAGCAAAGTTGCAAAACACTCTGCCCATAAGCATGAAAATCGGATTGCCCGGCGGGTGTCCCACCTCGAGCATAGCCGCTTGTGCGACATACTCGCCACAGTCCCACAACGATGCCGTCGGCTCGAGCGTAAGCCAATAGGTGGCCAAGGCGATTGCAAACACCACCCAACCACAAATGTCGTTTATCCTGCTATATTGTCGTTCGTTCAACACTGCTATCGCTTTCTTGTTTTATCGTAATTATATGACTTGAGTCCTTCAAAGGGTAAACGCCTACCAAGTGCTTTGCTTGCCGGTGCCTCGGCAATTGAAGCATCTGCCCGAGCCGTTGCACGACGGACAAGTGTCGTAGCCGCCACCCCAAGGATTGTATTTCAGGCCTGTGCCATTGCATGAACTGCAACCGCCGCCACCACCACAATATTGGCATGCCTTATCGACATGGCTACCACTTGGACTCATATCGATCGATGTGCCATTGTTGCCGGAATTGCCGCCATTTATGCCGATACTATTGAGGTAGGCTTCCTTTTGACGCGAAATCTCGCGATATTCTTCCTCGCTGACCTCCTTGACATAGACAATGTCGGACTTGTCCAAGGCAATACCCTCGCAGATAATCTCGTTCCAAGCCTTCGACACTCGCATCTTAGGCGCATAGTCCAAGTATTCAACGCCGCCATTGAGGTTCACCTTGGCCTGCTTGAAGATGTAGTACCCACCCGACTCGCCTACACAGACATATCTCACAAACGACCCATAAAGGTTGAGCATACCCGGTGCCTGAGCCATGTAGTCGCCATTATGAAAATAGAAACGGAAGTGGCCATGCTGAAGCGACTCAGAGACATAATAGAAACTACCCTCTCGCTTGCCATGGTAGGCAGGTGCTTGCTGCAACTTGCCTCCGCTATGGTTTGGCGCATTATGATTATGGTTGTGACCATGATTGTGGTTGTGATTATGTTGCGGCTGACTTGGACTGCTGACCGTACCTTCAAACGAAGCAAATTCGCTGATACCACGCTGACCATCACCCATCAGGACATTGACCAGCAAGTAGTAGGAATGCTTACCCTCCTTGAGGCCCAAGTCGTCGTAGGATACAAAATACGAGAAATCTTCCCACACAGAGCGTTCGTAGGTGGCTGTAAGCACCTGATTCCCAAGTGGATTCTTGTAAGGATTCTTATTGACATCGTAAAGACCTAAGACATATTTCACTTCTTGACCGGTATAACCATCGATCTCTATCCGCGAGTGAACTCTCAGACCTTGTTTGCCATTGTGTGTCACTCCGTGCTCAATCCACACATTCGGCACCTCAACCCTTTTCTTCACCGGAGCCGGAGCCGTACCCTCAAACGACACATAGTCGCCGACAGTGTAGATTGACTCCGAATCCGTCAGACTCACCCTGCAGTAATAAGTATTGGTTCCCGCCTTTAACGGCAACCCCAAATAGGGTACAAAAAAGTCCTGTTTTATGAGATATATTTCATCTGAGTGAGGAATAAACACTTTTCTCACCTCCATATCAACCATCGTGCTGCCACTCTTCAATGGTTGCTTGTCGGAATCGAAAAACTTCGCTGAAATCTCCAATTCGCGATTTTTACAACCCAACATTTTTAGTTCAGTGCAGACTTTCATACCCTGAATACCCTCTTGATACACACCATGCTCCAAACTCGTTTTAAGCACTTGGAGGTCTCTGAACTCTGTCTTCTTTTGCGGCTCTACGGTGCCCTCAAACTGCATATAATCACCATATGCACGAGTATAGTCGGGGGCTATCAGATGCAGACGACAGTAATAGGTGTGAGTACCCTCATTGAGATGCATTTCATCGTAAGGGAAAAAGATTGCCATAGAGCCATACAGTTCGCTGTCAGACTCGGGAGTAAACTCCATAGAGGCAGCGACCTTACCGTTGGCAGAACAATACTTGCCATTTTGGTCCGGCATCATTTTTCCTGGTGCGTGATAGATGTAGGCAATCAGTTTCATCTGACTATCCTTATAGCCATCGACCTTCAGCGTGCCGTGCACCATCATTCCCTTGAGGTCGTCGACAGTCACATCATGTTGGAGCCATGTATTGAGCACCGACATAGTCTTCTGAGCACCGGCTTGGCTCAACACCACACACAATGCCCAGACCACCAACATCGACCATATTCGCTTCGCATTCATCTCTTCTATCGCTTGCTTTGAATTAAAAAACCTTTCGTATTGCCTTCGAAAAATGTTCGCTTCAGGAGACCTCTCAAAATCGCTTTGTAGCCCAAACCGGGAATTTTCAGAAGCTCACATCAGACCATTCTTCGGCAATCAATCACAAAATTACTAATTTTCAACCGATTGCAGAAACAATCAGCACCAAAAAAATTGGGGAGTACCATCTCTGATACTCCCCAACTGCTTATATAGCAAATGAATTGTTTTATCTCACTGGATTACTTCACGATCACCTTAGCGATTGCGTTGCCTACCTTGACGATATAGACACCTGCATCAGCTGCCACGCGTTCGCTGTCGCTACCGATAGTCACAAGGCGGATAAACTTACCGTCTGTGCCGTAGACAGCCATTTGCTTAGAGGCATGGCCCTTAACTGCGATAGCACCCTTGTCGCCATATACGCCTGTCAACGCTGTGATGTCGTCGATGTCGGTGCTCCAGCCATACCATGTGTTAGACAAGATACCTTCGTATTCCTTGCCGTCCTTTTCCACGACTGTAGTCACGTTGTAGTAGTGGTTGTTGTCGCCACAAGCGTCAACGAAGCTTGTTGTCGCCACACCAGACTCAATCATTGAGCCATCGCGATATACGTTGTAGTGCTTGATATCCCAAGTGAGGAGGTTGACCGGTACGAATGAGATATCGTCGAGCATTGCACCGAAGTGACCCCAACCTACATACTTCAATGCGAAGTACTTAGCATTTGCAGGCAACTTGCATTCTACATATTCCCATGAGTCAGAACCCTGCTTGTGGAATGTGCGTACCTTTGTGAATGAAGTGATGTCGTCGGTAGTTGATGATGCCCAAAGTTCCACATATTCGTCGTATTGAGCAGAGATTGTGCCATACCAGAAACCGAGTGTTGAGCCACCTACTACTTCAGGAGAAATCAACCAGTCTGCATTCTGACGTGGCTCTTCAGTCTCTTCGTTGTAAGCGATTGAGCGAGCCATGATGTACTTGTTGCCTGAGTGAGGACAGAGGCGAGCATCGTGCATTGTGCCGAGCACCTTAGCGTCGATTACTTCCCACGCGCGTGGAGTGTCGTCAACGTCAATGAGGCCTTGGATACCGAATTGTGGGAAGAAGCCGTCTTCGTCAATGTTCTTCCATGAGCCGAGTTGCTCAGTGCATTGACGATGTTCATATGCTTCGAAGCTGTCGTAATCACCATATGTAGCATCCGGAGTTGACCAAGACAATGTCACAGCATCGTGAGCATCATTCCATTCACCTGTCAAGTCTACGACAGCAGGTTGGTCAGTGCTGTTGATAGTCCATTGCATTTCCTTAACGTCGTTTGAAGTCACTTCGTTTTGAGAAGAAATGACTGTCGCACGCACCTTCACATCTTTGCCTACAAGTTCAGGAGATGCGAGGAAGTCAGCGTAGCATTCTACGTATTCACCTGCTGAGAGGTAGCCATAGTCGTAGTAGACAGATGCACCCTTAGCCTTAGAAACTTCACCATCAACAACGAGGTCAAATCTCACGTCGGCTTCACCGCCTTCGAGACCACAGTTTTCGAGCACAGCACAGAATTGAGCTTTGTTGCCTGCGATAGACTCAGCCTCACCTGTGAGTGAAGAGATCTTGAAGTCGTTGTTGACGCTTTCGAATACTTCGAATTTATCGAAGATAGCGTATGCATCATAGTTGTCGCTAAGTTCACCAGCCACCCAGATGTGCACCCAACCGCAATCAGCGAAGTCTGCAGGGAGCTCGATAGCGTAGTCAACCCATTGACCGCGATCGAAGTCACGTGGAAGGATACGAGCGATGTGTTGACGCTCTTCATTGCCATAGTGGTTAGCATAGATGTTGATTTGACCCATGCTCATATGATTCCAGAAGCGCATACCGAATGACACTGTCTTGTGACCCTTAGTATTCACCTTAGGAATGCTGATTTCATAAGGAGTTGATACGCCACCTGTACCGAATGCTACGAGTGCGCTACCTTCGAAGTCGTTGGTGATATCCATGCCGAGACCTGAGAGGTCAGAGAAGATTTCAATCTGGCTTGCAGAGTATTCGCCTGATGTCTCATATGTCCAAGGATATGTGTTGAAACGGCCTGAACCTGTCGACACGAAGTCTTCACGCATTGGCA
The DNA here is from genome assembly GCA_017547845.1 of Muribaculaceae bacterium. Taxonomy (GTDB): domain Bacteria; phylum Bacteroidota; class Bacteroidia; order Bacteroidales; family Muribaculaceae; genus Lepagella. The sequence goes on along the minus strand of JAFYNZ010000026.1, from coordinate 7,402 downwards.
CTTCGTAAGGCACGCCGAGCATGTCTTTCTTGAATGTAATGTCTGTGCTGTAGGCAGTCGATGATTCGTTAGCACCATTGACAGCGCGGGCACCTACATTGAACAATTCCATTGTCACTGCGCCAGGAGTAAAGTCGTAGGTAGTCTCATTGCCTTCTGTACGACCATACTTCACAGTGTAGATTGAATAGTGATTGTAGATTTCGTAATACAAGTGTTCCGGGTCGATGTAGCCACCGTTGACACCTTCTGTCACAGGATCCCATGAGAGCGACATTGTCAAGTTGTCTTCTGAAGTGACGCTCTTGAAGCCTGTCACATTCTTAGGAGTGTCGACACCTGTAAAGATGCGATACAAGTATTTGATACCTTCGCCCACTTCGTTAGAAGGAACGACACTGATGTTGTTGAAGCCTTGGATTGTAACGACTTCCACTGATGCAGATTGACCAGGAAGCACCTTCACTTCCTTAGCTGCGCTTTCGCCCGGGCTCTTCACCTTGAATGTGATTTCCTTGCTTGCATCGAGAGTGTTGCCGATTGCAGTCTCTGTAGGAGCAGTCCATGCGAGAGTTGCCTTGAGTTCACCCTTAGCAGCAGGAGTGACTGTCATGTCGATTGGATCGCCTGGAACGTCACCTGAGCCGAGGTTGTTGACTGAGAAGTTCTTCACATAGACACCCGAGCCATCGACATTACGCTTGAGCTGGATACCGATGTAGTATACGCCTGCTTCTTCCACTGCAAATTTAGCAGTCTGAGTTCTAAATTCAGGAGCGTAGAGGCTTTCCATTTTGAGGAGTTGCTTCTTCATTGCTGAAGGCTTGTTTTCCTTGCCGATGAACACTTCTACGTCATTGAATTCGTCTTGATATGGATAGAAGCTCTTGATGTCGAACGATACGCTGTAGAGCTTAGTATTGTCATTATAGTTTGTCATTGGGAGGAACAACCAGTCGTTGACTGTAGGAGTCAAATAGTTGTAGCTGCACATCCATGCATCGCCTTGGAATTTCCAAGTAGAGCCATCTTGGTTGGCATCGACCACCGAGAAAAGACGAGACTCTGCATATGTAGGAGCCAATGTGTAAGGAGGCACCATTGCATCGCCATAGAGGATTTCGTTTGATGCTGCCGACTTAGCAGATGTGTGACCGTTAGCGACAGCCTCTACCTTAGCAGTGTATGCAGCCAAGTCTGAGCCAAGTGTTACGGTGTAGCTTGTGCCTGTGATAGGCTCAGCATTTTGCTTCACTTCGTTGATGTAAACGTTGTAAGTCAATGCATCGACATCGACATAACCGTTGAATACGCCGAGTGCACCCGGTGCTGTCCATGTCACAACTTTGTCTTGCGAAAGTTTCACATTGGTTGGAGCCAATGGAGTGTCGTTACCGATGTATTCCATCTGTAATGCTACAGGACCTACGAGGTCTGCATCAATTGAGCAGACTGCTTCAAACTTGTGGTTGGCTTCTGTTGTAGAGAAATTGATAGTCTTCACTGAGCCCGGAGCCACTTGGCCGCTGAAGAGGCTTGTGCCGTCGAGCTTCACATCAAGCTGAATAGCGCTTTGAGTAAGTGTCTTGCCCATGAATGTCTGAGAAGGCACTTCGATATCAATTGAACCTGAAAGTTCTGCTGCAGTGTGGTTGATAGTCATCAACGGCATTGCTGGAGCGTTGTCCGGAGCGTAAGCGTCAAGACAGCACAACACGTTGCAGTGACGTCCATTGGTCAAAGTAGAAAGGTATGTCAATTCCATTGACTCAGGATCGATAGCATAGCAGACACCCGCACCTGTCATTTGGTCGCGAACCATTGCGATGAAGCAGCGATCGTTAGGGCTGTAGCACATTGGCTGAGAGTATGGGTTGATCACCATCCATGAGTCATCGTCGAAGTAACCCCAAAGGCTTACATCACCACTTTCCTTGTCGATAGTCACCAATGTACCATCGACACGGATACCGTAGATGCCACCATCAAGCGGATTGTAAGCGACGCCGGCGATAAACGTACCCTTGTTTGCGTTATAAGTGTTAGTACCGATTGCCTTCACTTCCCAAGTCTTAGGGTCAATCTTCACGATTTGGTTAGGCACTTGTTGAGCATCGAATGACATACCATAGACCATGTCCTCCATGAAGTCGTAAGTCATTGTGTAGCAGAACGCTTCAAGCTTGCCACCCATGTTGATGCGACCAAGAAATTCACCTGTCGCTACGTCGATTTTGTTGTAATAGACTGACACTGTGCCATCACCTTCCATGCTGTAGTTGGTGATATAAAGAATACCATCGCGTACGAAACCACCTTGCCAACCGCTATAGTAAGAGTCAGTAGTGAAAAATTCCATACCTGATGAGTAAACCACATACTTACCCGTGTTGACATCTACCGAGCCGTAAGATGCTTGGTCGTAGTAAGCCATACCATCAAAGAATGTAGACACACCGATGATGTTACCCTTTGACGAACTAATGCGTTGTGGACCTGCAGGAGCCTTGAATGGCGTGCCTACTGAGAACGTTCCCTCTGCCGGGGATGGCACGATGCCACGGCTCATGTCGGGATTACCTGAAAGAGTGCGAGCACCCTTACTAAATGCTTTGGCAGGAACTACTCCATTAGCGCCAAGACGTTGGTGATTCTGTGCATTCACACCGATCGTTACCAACACCATGAAAGCCGCCAAGCAAATGCTAAAAAGCTTCTTCATAAGTTTTTTGGTTAAATATTAATGTTATTCTTATTTATTTCAAGCGTGATGTAATATCGATTATTTATCGGGTACAAAGATAGAAAAAAGTATCTATAGATTACAAAAACATGTTGTAAAACATATTTTTGACCGTTGATTTTATGATTTTTAACTGCTCTTAATGGTGTTTTCTACATCAAATCCCCCTATACTTCACCATTTTAGCTATTGACAAGCGATTTTCTCTCCGAATTATGCCCCGATAATCTATACATTGTCAATCAGAAACGATAGACCTCGCGAAGTCGCTTCGCAAACCTATCCCATGACAACGCTTCCGAGAATCGCTGATGAGCATGCTCGCCCATCGTCTGACGCATCTCTTTGTCGCCGGCAAGTCTCACCAATGCCTCGCCCAATGCCTCAGCATCTCCGGCCGACACCATCAACGCATCGACCTCATTGTCGAGATACTCCGGCTGCGCCCCGTTGCTACTGCACACCTGTGGTCGACCATGCGACATATATTCGATATTGGCCAAGCCGAAACCTTCCTCCCACATCGATGGCAACACCCCGAAGTGGCACAACGGTATCAACTCATGCACATCTTTGACATGCCCCTTCCAGTCAATCATTTCATAGACTCCTCGCGACAACGCCCTGCGCTTGAGCACATCGACATAATCAGGGTCGCCCGTGCCCACAATCCATAGTCGTGTCCTCATTCCCTTCAGGCTCTCCAACGCATCGATAAGCACCTCGACACCCTTCTCGGGCGACAACCTGCCGTGAAACATCGCCACTACAGGGCCCGACTGAGGCTCTTCTCGGCGACTCGGTTGGTCGAAGTAGATGCTATTGTGTATGACGCTGACTCGTTCCTCACCGACCTTTGCTTCCGAAGGTTCAATTGTCGAGAAAAATGTGCGACGAGCGATGTCGGACACAAAGATATGAGCATCGACACGACGATAGACCCACTGCGCAAGCCATTGGCGTCGCGCCGCCTTCGATGTATGGTGAGTGAAAACCACCCTGATGTCTCTGCGACGACTCAGCATCTTGGCCATCAACACCAGGAACGCATCGCGAAGACGATGCACATGCACCACCGTGCCCGCCGGCTCACGACGCAAGTCGCGGGCTAATATGCCGACCGACACCACGTCATATGCCCCCTCCAAAGGAGCATGACGCAGATCGATACCGTAAGCACTGAATTCATTGTCGATCACCTTGGCATCGCGCGTATAGACACTCACCGATGCTCCCTCCTGACGGAAACAACGGCAGATGTCGAGCACATAACGCTCCTTGCCACCCCAAGTCTTCGACGATATGATATGTATCAGACGATTCATGACCACCCGAAATGAAAAATCCGACTGTTCAAGAAAAAATCTATCTATTCCCTTAGTTTGACCCTGCCGACATCATATTGAGATCGACACATGGGATACCCAAATGCATTCCGATCAATTTGTCGACCAATTTGCCTCGATACATCACGACACCGGCCTTCACGCCCTCAGTCGTCGCTATCATCTGCGACATACCGCCCTTCAGCAAGCACTCGTTGAGGAAATTAATCATCACATTGGAGATAGCCATTGCCACTGTGCGAGGCACCGACAACGATGGCTTGGTATCCTCGATATCAATCAGATACACCGACTCCTTCATCGCCACCGACAACTGCTTCGGAAACTCAAACGTGCGAGTGCAACGATCGAGCATTATCACATCGGCCGACTTCACCTTATTATAAAGCACGCGTGGGTGAATGCACGCTGTGTAAAGACGATCACCACAGTATGCCTCAGCCTCAGCCAACGAGCTGACATCATTGTCCATCAGCGTCACCTTCGCTCCTGCTGCAATCGCCGCCTTAGCCGCCGACTGCACACGGCAGCCCTCGCCGATAATCAGCACCTCGCAAGGATTGATACCCGCCACGCCGGCAAGCAACACACCCTTACCCTCGCCTAAGAACGACAAGCCCTCTTGAGCATACATCACCGCAGCACGACCATCAATCTCGTCAAGTATGTTGGCAAAAATAGACACGCCATTAGAGCTGTACATATTGTCCAAGCAGACACATGTCACCTTCGACTCAAGCATCGCATCGACCAATCCCGGCTCAAAGAATGCCGAGTCAAACAGACACAGCAACGTAGCTCCGGACTTCATCTTGCGCACATCTGCAGCCGACAACGGACGCACACTTAGCACAATATCAGATTGCAGCACCTCGTCACGCAACGCGATGCGAACATCATTTTCCACATAATCCTCATCACTATAACTGATGTCGATCGAAGCACCCGACTCCATCACTATCTCATAACCCATCGACGAGACCATACCACTCGCCTCAGGAGTCAAGAGAAAGCGCGTTTCCTCCGACTCACTGTCATTCGCTACAAGACCCAGACGGATAGCCGACTTACGTTCCTGAATCATCTGCGGATTCTCCTCAGGCATAAAAACCTGCTCACTATTATTTGCCATGATATATCTATTGTTTTATTATTTATTTCCTAATAATGGACCAAACTCAGCGACAAACCTCTCCACCGTCTCCGAAATCTGCTCCGCATCCTCAAGCCTGTCGCCACAAAAACGATGCTGAGCCCTCTGATAGTGAGGCAGACGTGTCGCCAAACTCTCGCCGATAAACCGAAGCAGACCATCATCGTCAAGATCCGTAATCAACGGACGACGACTGCGATTAATCGCCAGTCGCGCAAACAGTCGCGACTCACTCGCCTCCAAAAAGACAGTCAGACCACGCTCATTCATATGGTCGACATTGTCGAAATAGCACGGAGTGCCACCCCCGCAAGCCACCACGACATCTTCCATGTCAGCGACCTCATGCAGCATTCGACGCTCCACATCGCGAAATCCGGCTTCACCTCGCTCCGACCACAACTGTGCAATAGTGCGCATAAAACGCCCCTCGATATAGTGGTCCAAATCGATAAAACCGACACCCATGCGACGGCTCAAAGCACGACCCAAAGTCGTCTTGCCACTGCCCATGTAGCCTATAAGAAAAATCGGTCGCATAATGATAAATCTACTTCATGTGGCAAATATAGGCAATAAATTCCGATATACGACACATTTAAACACAAAAATTCTCATATAATATCATTTTACCCAAAATCAAACACCCACACTTGCAAAATTCAAAATTTTATTCTACCTTTGCGCTCGCATTATGCCCAGGTGGCGGAATGGTAGACGCGCTCGTTTCAGGTGCGAGTGCCGCGAGGCGTGCAGGTTCGAGTCCTGTTCTGGGCACTAAGAGGCTGGTAATCGCAAGATTTTCAGCCTCTTTACATATTATTATCTGATAGCTAAATCTCTCCTTTCATTCGACTATGGGCAAAACTTCTACTCTCTACACTCTGCTGAACGCCGGTAAAGTCACTCGCCAACTCAACGAGCTGACTCAACTCAACGACCAATACGAAAAATACACCGAGTCCATCGAAGCCCAACTCAAAGAAGCTCACCAACAGATTGCCCAACAAAATGAGCAGGTCCAAACACTCTCCACCGAAAACTCTCAACTCAAAGAAGTCAACCAATTCTTGTCAGATCAACTGGCGCAGACACGCACAGAGCTCTCATCAGCACGCTCTGAACTCGATTCGACTCGTCAAGAGCTCTCCAACGCTCGTCCGCAAATCGACACCGCAAACGCCCAAATCAAAAGCCTAAATGAGCAACTTTCGCAGACTCAAGCAGACCTCGACGAAGCAAACGAAGAGTTGCAACACGCAGCACAAATCCTTCAACTCGTAGAGCAACTCGAAGCAAAACACATCAGCTATCGCAACTCCATCGAACGACTCAAATCCGAACTAAGCAACGCTCGTAGTGCACTCAAATCCGTCCAACCCCACAACCCAAATGTGTCAAACGACGAGCTCACAACCATCGACTTCAACAATACACCTGAACTCGACAACACTCCATATCGAAACGACGATCAGGCCAACGACTGGCAAATTACTGGCAAAAGCACCTCAAATCTACAAAACAACTACACCGAAAGCGACCATTCATCAAGACAAAACTACTGCGCTGTCAACCCCGACAACGACACCACATCACGACGCAACCACTATCTAAACAACAGCGAAATCACTGCTTGCACGACTCTCCAAGCGACTACCGACACAGCAAAATCGGTCGTAGCGTCATACACAGATACAAGCAAAAAAACTACAGCATCACTCTTCAGCGAAGAAGACCTTCAAGACACCCCAAAAGACCTCCCACACGACGACAACGACACCTGGCTAAAACCCCTCCCCGACATGCTCTAACCCCACATCTTCCATTCATCCTCCGGCATCCTCTCCCCGTTTAGTCCCTCAGTCAGTGAGGGCATCATAGCATCGCCATCCTCAATCCCTTCATCGCATCTATCCTTTCATTTCAATTTCCATTCCATCATCTAATAGCAGCCCCATCTTCCTTTTGAGCATTGAGTCCGCATAACTCCTAAGCCGGTGATAGCATCTTCCTGCTCTACCCACCGACGCATCCTTCCCTTCAATTCCGTCTATTCCTTCCGTCACACCTTCCGCATTGTCCTTGACACTCAGTATTATATCTTCCGTCCCTTCTATTCATCTATTGCATCTATGCTATCTATTTTATCTATAGTATCTA
>JAFYNZ010000025.1 GCA_017547845.1 Muribaculaceae bacterium | reverse complement strand
TATTTCGACACTGACAAGAGCTCGCTCATCAGCTATCAACTCGCAAAGATACAACAATTCGAACGCATTCACAAAACGTCAGCCCAAAAATAAATAGCCAAAAACTCAATTATTAATCATTGCGACAATCTTCAAGTCTTTACACCTCATCACCTTGCCAAATGAGCCAACCTCCCACTTTATCGCTTCCTCAGTCACTAAATGTCGCTACTCTACTGATTTTTCGGCATCAAATTATGCTATCCACAAATTATTTTGTAACTTTACGCAATATTTTTTATTTTAGGCATAGAATGCTTAGGTAAAACTTACGCGAAAATGAACGAAACGCCACAACACAACTGTCAGTTGCACGCTACAGATGACGACACTCAATCAATAGTGATTTTCACTACTGAAGACAATGTCGTGTCGCTCGACGTGAAATTGGAGAACGACACCGTGTGGCTTTCCCAAAGCCAAATGGCAACACTTTTCGACACTGATAGAACATCTATTTTACGCCATATAAACAATGTCTATAAGATTGGTGAATTACAAAGAGATGCAACCTGTGTAAAAATTGCACAAGTTCGAATAGAAGGGAAGCGACAAGTTACGCGTCAAATACCATTCTATAACCTTGACATGATTATATCCGTAGGTTATAGAGTCAACTCAATCCGTGGCACGCAATTTCGTATCTGGGCAAATAGGGTACTAAAAGACTATATCGTTAAAGGCTATGCCATCAACGATCGTATCACACGCCAACGATACGACGACCTAAAAGCCGCCGTCAAACTCTTGTCCCACACGATAGAAGTACAAGAACGATTATCAACGGATGAGTCAAAAAATCTATTTGCTGTTATATCCGACTACGTCTATGCCCTTGACACATTAGACAAATACGATTACCAACAGCTGACCATAGACAACACAACAAAAGAAGAACGCTTCCATGCAACGTATGAGAACGCAATGGAAGCCATCTTGTCGCTCAAGGAAAAGTTTGGAGAAAGTTCACTTTTTGCAAACGAAAAAGATGACTCTTTCAAAAGTTCTATCGGACAGATTTACCAAACATTTGGAGGCATTGAACTATACCCCAGCATCGAAGAAAAAGCAGCGATGTTGCTCTATCTTGTCACCAAAAACCACTCTTTCAGCGACGGCAACAAGCGAATTGCGGCAATGCTATTCCTTTGGTTTATGGAACGCAATGGCATCTTATACAATAGCGACGGTAGCAAACGCATCGCTGACGGCACTTTAGTCGCTCTCACCTTGATGATTGCAGAAAGCCGTACCGAAGAGAAAGATATCATGGTCAAAGTAGTAGTAAACTTAATCAATCGACAAAATCAATGAACGAAACGCCACAACTAAATACACACAACAAGCAAGAGCATCCTCCGATGCACACTGCCGAGCATATCCTCAACGGGACTATGGTCAAGACCTTCGGCTGCAACCGCGCCAAATCAGCTCACATCGAACGCAAGAAGTCAAAGTGCGACTACGATTTCCCTCGAGCTCTCTCTCAGCAAGAAATCCAAGACCTTGAAGACAAAGTCAATGCCATCATTGCCCAAGACCTCCCGGTCACAATGGAGTTTGCCGAGCAAAACGATGTAGCCGACCGTTTCGACCTCAATCGACTCCCCGACGGCGCGTCGCAAATGGTGCGTATCGTTCACATCGGCGACTACGACCAATGCCTATGCGTAGGCACTCATGTCGAAAAGACTTCGCAAATCGGTCGTTTCCGCATCTCCTCCACTCGTTTCCAGGACGACACTCTGCGCATCGTGTTCCGTCTTGACGAGCCCAACAATGATTAACCTCTCTAATATAAGACTATTATGATTAAAGAGAATTTTATAAAACTTTACGAAAACAGTTTTCGTCAGAATTGGGACCTCCCTTGTCTGACAGAGTATCCAACACAGCAGACCTTGACCTACGGCGACTTTGCCGAAGAGATTGCTCTGACCCACATGCTGTTTAAGTCGCTTGGCATCAAGCAAGGCGACAAGGTGGCTCTTTGTGGCAAAGATAGCGCAGTCTGGGTCACTGCTTTCATGGCGACCATCACTTACGGTGCTACTGTAGTCCCTATTTTGCCGGACTTCAACCCTGTCGACATCACCCATATCATCAACCACTGCGAGGCCGAATTGCTCTTCGTCAGCGACCACATCTGGGAACACATCGAATTCAGCAACCTGCTGAACGTGAAAGGTGTAATTTCGCTCAACACCAAGAAGCTCCTTGCCGAAGCCGAAGGCACAGACCTTAGCAAAGAGTTGCGTCTGCTTCGCCGCCGTTTCAAAGCTAAATACAAATACGGATTCACTGCCGACCACATCGTCTACCCTGAAGTCGACAATTCTCAAATGCTCGTGCTCAACTACACTTCAGGCACCACAGGCTTCTCTAAGGGCGTAATGCTTTCGGGCAACAACCTCGCGGGCAATGTTGTCTTCGGTATGAGATCAAAGCTCCACTATAGTGGCTCACGCGCACTCTGTTTCCTCCCATTGGCCCACGCCTACGGTTGCGCTTTCGATATGCTCACCACTTTGGCAGTCGGATCTCACGTCACATTGCTGTGCAAAATGCCGTCGCCAAAAATCCTGCTCAAAGCCCTTGCCGATGTGAAGCCCAACCTCATCATCTGCGTGCCTTTGATCCTCGAAAAGATTTACAAAAACCAGATTCTCCCGATGATTTCCAAGGGGGCTATGCGATGGACTCTCGCCGTGCCTTTCCTCGACCAAATCATCTACACCAAGATACGCAAACGCCTCATCGACGCATTCGGTGGCGAATTCGAGCAAGTCATCGTCGGCGGTGCTCCTCTCAATCGTGAAGTCGAAGAGTTCCTCCACAAAATCAAATTCCCATTCACTGTCGGCTACGGCATGACCGAATGCGGACCACTCATCAGCTACACCCACTGGAAAGACTTCCAGCCATCATCATCAGGTCAAACACTGCCTGGCATCATGGAATCGAAGATCGACAGCCCTGACCCGGAAAACATACCGGGTGAAATCTGCGTACGCGGCGAAAACGTAATGCAAGGCTACTACAAAAACCCTGAAGCCACCGAAGCCGTACTCGACAGCGAAGGCTGGCTACACACCGGCGACATGGGTACTCGCACTCCCGACGGCACCATCTTCATTCGCGGTCGCTACAAGACCATGATTCTCACCTCAAATGGTCAGAACATCTACCCTGAAGAAATCGAAGCTAAGCTCAACAACATGCCGTTCGTCTCTGAAAGCCTCGTCATTCAGCGCGACAACCACCTCGTAGCTCTCGTTTACCCTGACTACGATGCTGTCGACCGCATGGGACTTGCTGTGTCAGAACTCCCTACAACCATGGAGAACATCCGTCTCGAACTCAACAAAATCGTAGCTCCTTACGAAAAGATTGAGAAGATTACGCTCATGCCGACAGAGTTTGAAAAGACACCTAAACGCTCTATCAAACGCTTCCTCTATAGCCAATAATCTTTAGGCGACTTCTAAAAACAGACAAAACAATTTATAGAAGCGCCCTACGCAATAAGACGACACAGTCGCTCCGGAGTATGCCGGACTTCACCGATTTTAAGGCTGACATTGTCGCAACCAACTTACTACAACGGCGTCGGACCACCCTCCGACGCCATTTTTTAATACCCTTTCTGACTATCCTCACCTCTTCCTACACCAACTCTGACTATCTAACCCCCTGGTCATCCTTTCTATTTATCGTACACCCTTAACACGCACTGACTATCCTCACCCCCTAAAAACTCTGCCAAAATTGCATATTTGCGTCGTTTTGACACAAATATGACAGGTTGTCAGTTTCCCTCGATTCTTTGTACAAACCATGCCAAATCATTCTAATTGCCTAATTATTACGCAATTAGCAAATCCACCCAACTTGCTCATCTGTTTTGGCATGTTGTTTGTGTATTTTTTACACGTTGACAATCAACAAAGTTTTTAACCCTTAAATCAATTACATTATGAACTATTCAATCAACGATCTCACAAACGGTGCTAAAACAATTGCAAAAAGCGTATTCGGCAAAAAGAAAGAGTACACCATCAAGTTCAACCATGAAGAAGACGGACTCTGGTATGTAGACTTCCCAAACTGGCCATTCGACCACGGCAATCTGCTCATGGTGGGTGGCGCTGACAAACTATGTAAGTTCCTTTCCGACGACAACATATCGGCTAATGTCAACGTAATTCCGGCATCTAAGCAGGAGAAACATGAAGGCTACGCAGAGCTGGTGAGACTGGAGTCTTCTTTGACCGGTGGCGCGACCTACCAGGTCAAAGACCTTCCGGGATTCGAACGCAACATCTGGCTATGCCCGGTCACGCTCTTCGTTCTCGGCCAATACCCGAAATACATGTACATCAAAAAAGCCAACTAAACTCACCACTTAACACGACTCGACTTCAGTCTCTGACCACTCGCTTGCCAAACCAGACTTAAACAGCATCGCGTCAGAGCATTCCAAAAACCACTGACTGCATTGTAATACGGCTTAAACAACCAATCTTCGCAGCTGACTTTACTAAGGGAATATAGATTAATCCCCTCGATAGAAAAGGTGTCGGACATTTCGACACCTTTTCGCTTTTTCATCCGTCAGCATATCCTTCGGCAGAACGAATAGAGCAACCGACTTTTGACGGAGATGCCAAACTTTTTTGGTTGAAAGTTTGTGTGTGTGTGTAAATTGACCTACAATTATAATGGATTTATGGAATGCCATGTCGAAAATGACTTGTTGCTGATTTGACTCGACGACGAAGAAAACATTATCAAACTCGTTCGCCTCGGAAGTCATTCTGAATTATTCCGATAATAAATCATCAATTATACTTGAAAGTCTATCTTCGGATAGGCTTTTTGTGCGTCGTCACCTTATGATAAGGGGGCTTGGGAGTGGGGATTTTGGCGAGGGCGATGGATGGACGGAGCGGGTGCGACTGAGAGGGGGACAAAAAGATTTTTAAAATTGCACATCATATCTAAATTTTAGTTAACTTTGCAACTGATTCAGCAAATGGGAAAGCTGAGACAGCCTTGCAGAATCAACTTTTGTTGATGGTGGACTTTTGTCACTGAAAAGGTATATTAACTAAACAAACTAAAATAACATGAAACGATTAAAATTTCATCGAGCCATTGTCGCAATAGCGATAATGCTCATCGGTTGGCTACCGTCACTCGCCCACCACTTCGAAATTAATGGTATCTTTTACAACAAAACAAGCGACAATACGGTCGCTGTCACCTATAAAGGTAATTCCTATGATAGTTATTCCAATGAATATGCAGGCGATGTTGTGATTCCTTCATCGGTTAACTACAATGGCACTACTTATAGCGTCACAAGTATTGGAGAGAGGGCGTTCAGGGATTGCTCAAGCTTGACAAGCATTGAAATCCCTAATAGCGTCACAAGTATTGGAAACTATGCGTTCTACCATTGCTCAAGCTTGACAAGCATTGAAATCCCGAATAGCGTAACAAGTATTGGAAATAGAGCGTTCTATTATTGCTCAAGCTTGACAAGCATTGTTGTTGATGCCGGTAACACTAAATATGACTCACGAAATGGATGCAATGCTATTATCGAAACTGCTTCAAATACTCTTATCGCAGGCTGTCAAAAC